>NZ_JACHNZ010000028.1 GCF_014199685.1 Sphingosinicella soli
GGGATGGCGTAAGCACCCGTTCTCTATTCCAGATCAGTAACTTACACCACGTCCGCCAACCCCATCCCATGCTCCCGGTGAATAAGACGGGCTAGGCCGTTCTCGCCTTTCCATAGAGCCTGCGCGCGGTGCCGGATTGGCGCAGCGCCCTTGTGCTGCGCTCATGCGCGCGGCGGCCCACGTCGATGGCATGGCCGATCGTCACGGAATGCGAATCGGCCTTGCGCAGCGCACCGAGCGCCTCGGCACGCAGCGCCGGATCGGCGGCGAGCCCGGAAAGCGTCTTCAGAATCGCGATTCGCACCGTTTCATATCGCTCAACCGCAGTCCAGTCGCCGCCGGCAGCGGCGTGCGCCGCCATGCCGGACAGCGATTCGAGATCGCCCAGAAGCGCCGGAATGGCCGTCACGGGCGAATCTGCCGCCAGGCTTCGGCGAGCGCAGCAGCGGCGTCCGTCACCGCCGCGAGGCGGCGCGCGTCGTTATCGCGCCCGGCCGCGAACGCCTCCTGACGCAGATCGTTGTAGGCGGCCGCCAGCGACTGCGCGACCGCGCCGCCGCGATTGAAATCGAGACCCGATTCGAGCCCGTGCAGGATCGAAAGCGCGCGGCTGATGCGGCTGCTTTTCAGCGAAAAATCCTGCCGTTCGATCGCGATACCGGCCTGCCGAAGCGCGGACAGCAGTTCGTCGTACAGCATCTCGATCAGGCGGTGCGGGCTTGCCTGCTCGGTGCGGGTGGCGGTGTCGATTGCGGCGTACTGCTGCCGCGCGCGCAGGGCGTGCGTCATCAGCCGGCGTCCCGCGTCCACAAGTCGATTTGCTGCTTCATATACTCCTGCGTGCTGTTGAAGGCCGCGATGGCGCGTTCCATCGCGGCGAACTGGATGGTGAGCCGGTCTTCGAGCGCAAGGCTGCGGGCCTCGACCCGCTCCTGCTCCTCGGCGATCGACTGGGCTTCCTTGGCCAGCCTTTCGGAGGCCGTCGTGAACCCGCCGCCTGCGGCCGAGAGCTGCTTCTGGATGTCGCTGATGAGGCCCGAAACGGTCGACCGCACGACAATCGTGGAGGACGTGGCGTTGCCCAGAATATTAACCGCGAGCCCCGATGCGGAAGACGAGGACGCGGCGATCAGGCGATTGCCGATGCCGATGGCATCGACCCCGCCGATCTTGCCCGAAACATTGGTGCCCGCCATCGCGCTCGGCACGTCGAGCCCGAGCGTGCCGGCGAGCGTGCCGTCCAGCCCCACCAGCGTAATGCCCGATGTGCTGCCCACGCCGCGCGAGGTGAAGGTGAAGCTAGACCCGTCCCACGCCGCGCTCAGCGACAGGCCGAACGATTTCAGCACCGAATCGTCGTTGATTGCGGTCTCGAACGCCGCAGCGAGCGCCGCGCCGGTCGCGTAGCTGCCTTCGGGCAGGCTGATCGCGAGCGAGGTGCGGCCGTCGAGCGTGACGGTGAAGCTCTTGTTCGTCGCATCGATCACGACGGGCACGTCAAAGGCCGAAGCCGCCGCCGCGCCGCTCAGCGTGCCGGACGTCGCCGCCACGATATCGGTGACGGCGTAGGTTCCGGGCTTCGCCGCGCCGAGGCTGCTGGCGATCTCGACCAGCGGCGAACTGCTCGTCTGGCCCGGTACGAACATGTCGTGGACACGCCCGGGATGGTCGGTCACGGCCTTCGTGAGCGCCGCGTCGTCGATGCTGAGCGTGCCGTCGCGGTTGGTCTTGATGCCGATTTCGGCAAGGCTGGAAGGGCCGCCGCCGTCGGTCAGCAGCATCCGGGTGCTGAGGTCCGCGAGCATCCGTTTGAGATCGCGCGTCGTGCGGTCGCTCGCCAGCGCGCCGGCTTCCGTCCCGCTTGTCGCGGGCCGGGTTTCCGTCGCGAGCATGGACACAAGCTCGTTATAAACATCCACGTAATTGCCGACCGCCGTTTTCAGCGTCGCGGCATCATAGTCGCTCGAAAGCGTCACCGGCCCGTCGGTGAGCTTCATCAGATCGAGCTTCAGGCCGGAAACAAGGTCCGAAATGCTGTTCGTGGGCCGTTCCACGGTAAGGCCGTCGATCACGACGACAGCGTTCTTCGCCTGCGCCGTCCACGTCATCCCGGCGGTGCCGGGGCCGAATTCGAAGGCTTCGAGGCCGGCACTGGCGTCGATGGTGAAGGCGCTCGCCGCGCCGGTCTCGCCGCGCAGAACAAGGCGGGCGCCGCTTGCATCCTCCACGATCGAGGCGGTGACGCCCGCGTTCGATGCGTTGATCGCCTGCTGAAGCCCCACGAGGCTGTTGTTTTCCGGCCCGATGGTGATGGCAAGCGGCGCGGCGGTGCCCGCCGAAAAGCCCGCAGGCGTTGGAAACGTGCCCGAAAGCGTCCCAAAATCGATCGTCAGCGTGCCCTCGCCGATCGGCGCATTGCGGTCGGCGACCGCTGCCGATGCGACCGTCTGGCGCTGCGCGAGCTGCGTCACTTCAAGCGTATGCGAAAGCGACGGCGGGCTCGAAGACCCGCTCAGCGACAGCGCGATCGAGGACGTATCGCTGCTGATGACCTGACGCCCGAGCGCGCCGCTGCCGACCAGCGAACCGAGCGCTGACGAGAAGGCGGCAAGCGCGGAGCTGATCGTGGACAGGCTGGAAATCTTGGCGTCCACCGCCGTCTGGCGCGCTGTCAGCTTCGTGTCGCTGCCCGAACGCTGCGCGGCGACGAGGTCCGCAATCAGCTGCGTGGTATCGATTCCCGATCCACTGCCGAGCGATGTCAGGATGGACATTGAGACTGCCTTCTTGTTCCAGCGGACGCGCGCCATCCGCTCTGACTGTTGACGACCGGTTCTGCCCGGGATTTAGGGAATAATCGGTAAAGATTCGCGGGCGCGCGCATCACAGTGCCCGCCCCGTCTCGTCGAAGCGCGCACCTTCGGGCACGTCGATGTCCGGCTGGCTCAGGCGGTCGCGCTCCACGCTGAACACGAACGCCAGCACGCCCGCCACGGCGACATAAAGATCGTCGCGGATTTCCTGGCCGATCTTCGAGGTGAAGAACACGGCGCGGGCGAGCAGCGGATACGACAGCACCGGCACTTCGTTTTCCGCCGCGAGATCGCGAATCACCTCCGCGACGAGATCCTTGCCCTTCGCGACGACGATCGGCGCGAGATCGCGCGTCTTGTCGTAGCGCAGCGCCACGGCGAAATGCGTCGGGTTCGTCAGCACGACATGCGCCTGCTGCATGCCCGCGCGCATGTTGTTGCGCGTCGCTTCGCGCTGGCGGCGGCGAAGCTGCATCTTCACCTCGGGCGAACCTTCGGTCTGCTTCATCTCGTCCTTGATTTCCTGCCGCGACATGCGGAGCTTGCGCAGGAGCTGGATCGCCTGAAGCGGAATATCGATCCCCGCCACCAGGACGAGCCCGAACGACAGGACGAGCATGAAAACGATTGCGAGGTGCCCGGTGTGGCCGATCGCCGTCATCACGTCTTCCGCGCCGAGCGCCGCCATGTCGCGCGCGTAGCCCGAGAGCATCCACCAGCCGATCGCGCCGACGAGGACGACCTTCAGGATGGATTTGCCCAGCTCGGTGAGACCCTGAATCCCGAAGGTGCGCTTCACATAGTTCATCGGGTTCATGCGCGAGGCCTTGGGCGCCATCAGCGACATGTTGAACTGGAACGTGCCGAGGAGCGCCTGGCTGGCGATCGCCGCGACGAAGCAGGCGCCCAGCAGCCCCGCGAGCGGGAACGCGACGGCCTTGCCCAGCGCCCACGTCATCGCGGCGGGCTGGAAGTTCGTGCCGCCGTGCTTGAGCCCGAGCAGGCCGGTCTTCAGCATGGTTTCGAGGCTGGAGACCATCCAGCCCCCCGCAAGCGCGAGATACCCCGCGCCGACGAGCATCACGAGCGCGGTGGTGAGTTCGCGCGAGCGCAGGACATCGCCCTTTTTCGACGCGTCGCGCTTGCGCTTTTCGGTCGGCGCTTCGGTTTGCTGGTCCTTTTCGGGTTTGTCGGCCACCGCCTAACGCCCTTCCAGCCAGGTCTGCGCCTCGTCGAGGCCCGTGTCCGCTGCGGACTGCATCAGGTCGCTCATCGCCGGAAACGCGATCGCGAGCACGACGAAGCCCACCATCAGCGTCAGCGGCAGGCCGACGGCGAAGATGTTGAGCTGCGGCGCGGTGCGCGTCAGCACACCGACGAGCAGGTTGAGCGCGAACAGCGCGAAGCCGACGGGCAACGCGATGGCGAGCCCGCCCGCGAACACGAACCCGCCGAACTTCACGATCGCCCAGAAATGGTCGCGCGTCAGCCAGTCCCCGCCGAGCGGCATCAGCGCGTAGCTCTCCACGATCAGGCGCACGAGAATGAGGTGGCCGTTCAGCGCCAGGAACAGCAGCGTCATCAGGATCATCAGGAACTGCCCGACGACCGCGCTGTTGTTGCCGCTCTGCGGATCGACCATGTTGGCGAAGCCGAGGCCGATCGAATTGGCGATATATTCGCCCGCCAGCAGCGGCGCGGCGAACGCGAGCTGCAGGATGAAGCCGACCGAAAGCCCGATCATCAGCTCCTGGATCACGATCACCAGCCCCTGCAGCGACAGGATGTCGTGGGGCACGTTCACCGGATAGACCGACAGCACCAGCACGCCGATCGCGCCCGCGAGCACGATGCGCACCTGCAGCGGCACGCCGATCGCCGAGAAGATCGGCGCGGCCACCAGCGTGCCGCCGATGCGCAGCATGGCGAACATCAGCTGCATCAGCCACGCCTCGATCCCGATGGACATGATTTCGCTCATCGAAGGACGAGGCCCTGAAAGCCCCTCCTCTTCAGAGGGGTTGGGGTGGAGCAGTGATGGAATTTCCGGGGATGGCGTTTGGGGCGACGCCCCACCCCCGGCCCCTCCCCTGAAGAGGAGGGGTGAACGGCAAGTCCGCCCGTCATCGCACGAGGTCCGGAATCCGCTCGAAAATGTCCTGCGTGAAATCGACGAGCAGCCCCATCATCAGCCCGCCGAAGAGGCCGAGGCAGACGAGCACGCCGAGCAATTTGGGCACGAAGCTGAGCGTCGCCTCGTTGATCGAGGTTGCCGCCTGCACCATGCCGAGCAGCACGCCGATGGCGAGCGCGGGGATGATGACCGGCGCGGAAACCAGAACGAGAATCCAGAGCGCCTGTCCGGCGGCGGCGGTGAAATAGGCTGCATCCATCGCGTGTCCCCTCAAGTCGTGAAGAAGCTGCCGGCGAGCGAGCCCATGGTGAGCGCCCAGCCGTCGACGAGAACGAACAGCAGCAGTTTGAAGGGAAGCGAGATCAGCGTCGGCGACAGCATCATCATGCCCAGCGACATCAGCACCGCAGCGACGACCAGATCGATGACGAGGAACGGCAGGAAGATCAGAAATCCGATCTGGAACGCCGTCTTCAGCTCGCTCGTGACGAACGCGGGCAGCAGCACCGAAAACGGCACGTCGGAAGCCTGTTCATAGGCGCCGTCCTTCTTCAGGTTGGCGAACAGGATGATATCCTTCTGCCGCGTCTGCGCCATCATGAAGCGGTGCAGCACGGTGCCGCCCTTTTCCACGGCGGTATCGATCGGCATGGCGTTCGCCGCATAGGGCTTGAAGGCGGTTTCGTTGATCTCGGTCAGCGCCGGGCTCATCACGAAGAAGGTGAGGAACAGCGACAGGCCGATCAGCACCTGATTGGGCGGCGTCTGCGCAAGGCCGAGCGCCTGCCGCAGGATCGAAAGCACGATGATGATGCGCGTGAACGCCGTCATCATCAGGATCACTGCCGGTAGCACCGACAGCAATGTCATCAGGACGAGAACCTGCAGCGACAGCGAGAGCGGCTGGCGCGCGCCGGGCGCGGCAGCGCCGGTCAACGTATCGGCGGCGAACTGGACGGGCGAAGGCCCGGCGGGCGCAGTCTGCGCGAGCGCGGGCGCGGCAAGCAGGAACAGCGCGGCGACGAGAAACGGCGCAAAGCGTTTGAGACGATCAGCGCGCATCGTCGTCGTCCTCGAGCGTGAAGCTGATCGCGGGCACTTCGGAGAGGAGGTTCGCGCCCTGCTTCGTTACGGCGAGAAGGAGCCGCTTGCCTTCGAAATCGACGACGGCGAGCTTGACCGCCGGGGTGAGGAACACGGTTCCGGAAAGCCGGGCGGCGGAGCGGACGGCGGTGCGGGATTTGAGCCCGCCCGTGAGTCCGCCGAGGTTATAGCGTTTCGCGAGCCACAATCCGGCAACGATCAGCCCGCACACCAGCGGCAGCATGATCGCCAGCCGCAACACATAATCCCCGATCAAGGTCCACCCCCGTCAAAATCTTGACGCGTCAGATGTCCTTGACGCGTTCTCCCGGTGCCACAATGTCGGTAATCCGTACGCCGAAGCGTCCACCGACCGTCACCACCTCGCCCCTCGCAAAGAGTGTGCCATTTGCGAACAGGTCGAGCGGGGCGCCCGCCGGGCGGTCCAGCTCGACGATGCTGCCTTCGTTGAGGTTGAGCAGATCGCGGATCTTCACCTGGCTGGTGCCGACCTCGACCGAAAGGCGGACATCGATTTCCTGCAGCAGGCGAAGGTTGGCGGATCCGGGCTTCCAGGGATCCTCGGCCCTGGCGTTTTCGGCGGCTTCGGCTTCAGTCATGTCAGGCTCCTTGAAACTAGCGGTTGGTGGTGGCGCGGGGACGCGCGATGGTTCGGATCTTCAGCGCGGCGTTGCCGTTGGCCTCGCCGGGCGACCCGACACCGAATGTGGTTTTCTCGACGAGCATGTGCAGCTCTTCGGGCACATGGATGGGCACCACGTCGCCGACCTTCAGCGCCATGATCGCGCGCATCGACATCGTCGGCTCCGCAAGGATCGAGCGCACCGGCAGCTCGACATCGAGCAGCGCGGATTTCAGGCGGCCTTTCCAGCCGGGATCGGTTTCGCTCTGTTCGGTGATGATCCGCAGGCGCAGCAGCGGCAGCAGCGGTTTCAGCGCGTTCAGCGGATAAACCACATCGATGGCCGACGTGCCGCCGCGCGGCAGGTGCAGCAGAAAGCGCGTAACGACGACCATGTCGTTCGTTTCGAGGAACGAGAGGAACTGCGGGTGGCTTTCGCTTGAAATGCGGCTGAACTGAAGGTGGAAGATATCCGCCCACGCCGCATCGAGCTGCGCGAACAGTCGGCCGAGCAGCGATTGCTGCACGCGGTCTTCGGCGGCGGTGAACTCGCTTGCGCGCGTTGCAGGCGCTTCGCCCCGGCCGCCGTAATAGGCGTCGACGATCGTGCCGATCAGATCAGGCTTCATCACCACGAGGCCGTTGCCGCGCAGCGGCTCCATGCGGACGATGGTGAGGCTGAGGAAATCCTCGAAGCCTTCCGAATAGCTGCCGAAGGATTCGAGCGAGGTGAGACCGCAATCCACCTTGGGCGCAACGCGCAGCATCGGCTGGAACACCTGCCGCATGCCGCGCGCGATGCGCTCGTTCAGCATGTGGAGTGCGTGCAGGTCGCCGAACTCGCGTTCGTCGCCGCTGTCGAAGCTCCACGGCGCGATCACACCGTCGGGCATCACGCCCGCACCCGATGCGATGCTGCCGTCGGCGATGCCCGCCTGCAGCGCTTCGATTTCTTCCTTGCTGAGATTGAGATCGGAACTCATGGCGCGCCTACTGGATTACGAAGCTGGTGAAATAGACGTGGGAAATTCCGCCGAAACCGGTTTTGTCCTGAAGCGTCTTGTTGATCCCGGCGCGAAGGCGGCGTTGCAGCTCTTCCTTGCCCTTCACGGTCGCGACATGGTCGGCGGTCTGCTCTCCGAGCACGCCGAGGATGGCGCTGCGGATCGCGGGCTCGTTCTTCTCGACCGCCTCGATCACGCGGTTGTCGTAGTTCGTCGCGACGCCGAGCCCGACCTGGATATAGCGGTTGGGATCGGTCAGGTTCGCGGTGAACTCGCGCTTCATCTCGAAATAGATCGTCTCGTAATGGCCGTCGCCGTCCGCGTCGGTCTGCGTCGGCGCGTCACCGCCTTCCGCGCGTTCGACAAGTTGCGGCTTGTTCTTGTCCACCTTGGGGCCGTGGCCGCCACCGATCAGGCCGCTCGTCGTGGCATACCAGCCGCCCGCCGCGCCGCCGCCCAGCAGAACAAGGGCGCCGATAACGGGAATGAGCTTGCCGACAAGGCCGCTCTTCTTCTTGGGGGCAGGTGCGGGAGTATCACTCATGTCGATCTTTCCTAGGCGAAGCGCTCGATGGCGGTCTGGCGAACAAGGGTACGAAGGGTTTCGGCTTGCGACGCGGCGCTGCGCGGACGGCTGCCGAACAGCGGATCAGCGGGCGTTTCACGCGGCTGCTCGCCGCGATCCTGACGCCCGCCGCCGACATCGACGGAGGCTTCCTCCAGGCGGACGCCGCGCGTTTCCATCATGGAGTGAAGACGCGGCGCGGCATCGGTGATGAAGCCCTGCGCGGCGGCGGTTTCCACCGTGAAATGCACCCTGGCCTGGTTGCCGTTTGTTTCGAGCCGGATGAAAAGATCGCCGAGTTCGCGCGGCTTGAGATGCAACTGCGCCTCGCGCCTGTCGCCTCTCACCAGCGTTTCGACATCGGCGGCGAGCTGATCGACCCACGCCTCGTCGCCGGCGGCGCCGATGAACAGATCGTCGAGCAGCGCTTCGGCCTGCGCCGCCTGGCCCGGCGACACGTCGCCGCGTTCGGGCGCATGCAGGCCGGGTGCGGCATCATGGATCGCGGCAAGCACGGCCTGCCCCATCTGCGGCGTCTGCACCGCTTGCGGCGTCTGCGATGCCGGAACGGCGTCGCGCAGCGGTGCTGGCAGGGTTACGGCTTCGGACTCAGTGCCCGCGCCTGCAAGGGTTCCGGGCGTCAGAGCCGCCGTGTCGGCAGCCTCCGTGGCCTCAAGATTGGCCGGGCGCTCAGATATCGGCGGGCGCTGCATCGCCGGGCCGGCCACGGTCAGCGGCATCGCCGTATCGGCCTGCGCATCGGCGGCAGGCGTATCGCCGCCGGTTTGTGCAAACGGCGGCGGCCCGTCGCTGCGTGCGGGCACGCCCTGCTGATCGGCGCGCGAAGGCTCGGGCGTCGGAAAGGTCGGTGCCGGTGTTGGTGCCGGGCTTGTCTGGTCGGAATCCGAAACAGCGGTCTCTGCGGGCGGCGGCGGTACGGGCGCTGTAAACGGGGCCGCGATGGGAACGGCAGGCTGGGCAGCCTGCGGAACGATGCGCGCCTCCGGCGTAATCACGGCGGGCGTGTCTTCATCCCCAGCTTCTGCATCGGCGTCACTGTCTGCGCCGGTTGCGGATTTCGGAACCGTCGCGGGCTCGGCGGGTGCCGGATAGCGGGCCGCGACAGCCGCGAAACGTCCGCCCGGCGCTTTCGGTTCGGACGGCACGGACCGGCGCGACGGCATGGCGGGAAGCGGAAGATCGATGGCCATATCCCGGTCGCTTTCGGCGGTTTCATCAGAAGCGGCGGGAACGGCGGGAACGGCGACCGCCGGGACGGCGGGCTGCGCTTTGGCCGACGTCGGGTTTCCGTCGCCTGCCGACGGCAGCCCGACGGCGGGGCCGGGTCCGCCGGCTTTGGCGGGAGGCGCGGTTTTCAGCGCCATGATCGACAGAAAATCGGGCGCGGAGGCCGGAATTCCGGGGCGGGCCGCGGTCTGCAGCGACAGCTCCGGCAGTGCCGGAAGCTCTCCAAGACCAGTCGCGTTGACAGACATTTGAACCCCTTCGCTCTTTCAGCCGAACACTCAGCAATAAGCGTGCCATTTTGGGGCGGATCGACAGGCGCCGCTTCAGGCGCGCGGAATGCGCCTCGGCGGAGCGGCGCGTTCGCGCCGCGCCTCTGCCTCGCGGGCTTCGGCCGCCCCGGCACGGTCCGCGAGTTCCTCGGCGGCGCGCTTGCGACGATGTGCGCCGAGCGTCACCTGACGGGCATCTTCCAGCCGCAGCTCGGCCCGCGCCGCGCGGTCGCGCGTGGCGGCAAGCGCCTTGCCGAGCCGGTCGTACTGATGCGCCATCGATTTGAGCGCGAAGGCAGCCTCGTCGTCGGCGACGGGCGTGTAGGAATCGCGGAGCGTTTCGATGCGGCTGTGCATGTGGCGCACCTGATCGAGATCGGCGGCGGCATTCGCCTCCTGGGCAAGCGCATGCTGTTTCTGAAGCGTGCGGATGCGCGCCACGCGCGCGAGACGATCCGCCTTCCCCGCCATATCAATGCTCGCCGAACTGCGCGATCAGCGCCGCGACGGATGCCGCGAAATCGACAGGGGCGTCCTCGCCCTGCGTGATGAAATCGGTAATGCTCGCCTGCGCCGCGATGGCGGCATCGAGCGCGGGATCGCTGCCTCGGCTGTAGGCGCCCATCAGGATGAGATCGCGGTTTTCCTCGTAAAGCGAGAACAGGCGCTTCAGCATCTGCGCGGCGCGGATATGACCGCGATCGGCAACGTCGCTCATCACGCGGCTGATCGACGCGGCGATGTCCACCGCCGGATAGACGCCGCGTTCGGCCTGCTTGCGCGACAGCACGATGTGTCCGTCCAGGATCGCGCGCGCGGTATCGACGACCGGATCGCCGAGCGTATCGTCGCCGTCGGCAAGCACCGTGTAGAACGCGGTGATCGAACCGCCCGATGTCGCATCGTTGCCCGCGCGTTCGATAAGGTTCGGCAGCAGCGAGATGACCGAGGGCGGATAGCCCTTCGCGGTCGGCTGTTCGCCGAGCGCAAGCCCGATTTCGCGCTGCGCGTGCGCCACGCGCGTCAGGCTGTCGATGATGAGCAGAACGCTCTTGCCCTGCCCGCGATAATATTCGGCGATCGCGGTGGCGCGGTGCGCGGCCCGGATGCGCATGATCGGCGAATGATTGGCCGGAACCGCGACGACAACGGAACGCTGCCGCGCAGGGCCGTGGAGTTTGGTCGCAAGGAAATCGGTGACTTCGCGGCTGCGCTCCCCGATCAGGCCGACGACGACGACGTCGGCTTTCGAATAGCGCGTCATCATGCCGAGCAGCACGGATTTGCCGACGCCCGACCCGGCGATGATGCCGACCCGCTGGCCCCGCCCGAAGGTGAAGAGGCCGTTCAGTGCGCGCACGCCCACGTCGAAGGCTTCAGTGACGCGGCCGCGTTCGAGAGGATTTTGCAGCCGCCCGACGAGCGGCCAATCCTGCTGCGTCTCGATTGCGCCGAGCCCGTCGAGCGGCAGGCCGGAGCCGTCGATGACGCGCCCGAGAAGGCCGTCGCCCACATCGACGCGCGACTGGTTGCTTTGCGGGAAGACCCGCGCATCGGGAAGCACGTCGGCGCGCTGGCCGAGCGACATCAGGATGCAGCGGCCGTTGCGAAAGCCGATGACCTCGGCCTCCGCAGTTTCCTCGCTGGCGGTTTCGATGCGGCAGACGGTGCCCACCGGCGCGGCGAGGCCGGAGGCTTCCAGGAGCATGCCGTCGTAGCTGGTAAGGCGCCCGATCTGGAGCGGCGCGGTGTCGATCGGTGTTCGGCCGATGCCGCCTAGCATTTGCGCGATCTCGTCGGTCGCGGTGTTCACGCGGCGATGCCTGCGGCGCGCAGTGCCTGTTCCAGTTTGGCGAGGCGAGGACGAACGCCGTCCTCCACCTCGCCGCCCCCGGCTTCGAGCCTCACGCTGCCGCGTTGCAATTCGGGATCGACGGCAAGCGTGAGGTTCTTGTATTCATTGACATTCTCGTCTTCGATGACAGCAAAGTCCTCGGGATGAAGGAACAGACGCGCCGTCTCGGTCGTCTCTTTCAGCGTCTCAAGCGCCCGCGTGACACAGCCGTTCACGAACGCCGGCTCCACCGCGACATGCGCCCCGACGATGCGCTCCACCAGATCAAGCACGGCACGGCGCAGCTTCGGCCCCAGCGCCGCCTTGTCGATGGCCCGCGTCTCATCGAGACTGCGCAGCAGCGAGCGGCATTCCTCCCGCGCCCGCTCCGCCTCGGCGCGCACTTCGGCGCGTCCGGCCTCGAGCCCGGCGGCATGGCCCTGCGCTTCGGCTTCGGCAAGCGCGGCGGCAAGCTCGGCTTCCGTCGTTTCGATGGTTTCAACGTGTATCGTGCCGCGCGAGAATTCCGACGAGGGGTGAGCGAAATCCGCGCGCGGCACAAAGTCGCCGACCGGCCGGGAAGCGAACATCGGAACGAAGTCGCCGCGGCTGGTTGCGAACATATCGGCAAGAGCCACTGGGCGGGCATCTGCACCGAAAACACTAGACATAATCATCTCCCGAACCACCGAGCATGATGGCGCCGCTTTCCCCGAGCTGGCGCGCGATCGCGAGGATGCGCTTCTGCGCGTCCTGCACCTCGCTCACCTTCATGGGGCCGCGCGATTCGATCTCGTCCTGCACGCTCTGCGCAGCGCGCTGCGACATGGCGGCGAACATCTTGGTCCGCATCCGCTCGTCCGAACCCTTGAGCGCGGCGACGAGCAGCGTGTTGTCCACCGAGCGGAGCAGCGTCTGCATGCTGCGGTCGTCGAGCGCGAGCAGGTTCTCGAACACGAACATCTGATCCTGAATGCTCTGGCCGATATTCTCGTTGAGCGTGGTCAACTGTTCGATGATCCGGCGATCCGCACCGCCGCGCACATAGTTCATGATGCGCGCCGCCGTGGTCGTTCCCCCGGCTGTCGCCGAGCGCACGGCGGCATTCGTCTTGATCTGCTTCTGCATCACGCGTTCGAGTTCGGCGAGCGCATCGGGCTGGATCGAATCGAGCGTCGCCACGCGCAGCATCATGTCGGGCTGCATCTCTTCGGGAAGCAGTTGCAGAACTTCCGCAGCAAGCCCCGGCTCCAGATGACAGAGCACGGCGGCGATGACCTGCGGATGCTCCATGGAAATCGTGGCGGCGATCGAGCGGGCATCCATCCAGTCGAGAATCTCGATGCCCTTCTGCGGCGCCGAGGAACTCATGCGGCCGAGCACGCTGCCCGCCTTCTCCTCACCCAGCGCCTTCACGAAGACGTTCTTCACATACGGCCCGGTGCCGAGACCAAGGCTGGTCTGTTCGCGCGCGGCGAGGATGAATTCGTCGAGAACGACATTCACGGTATCCTGATCGACATCGGCCACCGAATACATCGCCTGGCCGAGGTTCTGCACCTCGCGCGGGCCCATGTGCTTCAGAAGATCGGCCGCTTCGTCCTCACCCAGCAGCAGCATCAGGATGGCGCTTTTCTGGGTGCCGGACAGATGCCGCGGCGCGAGCGTGAGTTCCTCACTCATTGGAATTTCCCTGGGCTGCGGTTTCCGTGCGGATCAACTGGCGGACGACATTTGAGGCGCGGGCCGTGTCTTCGGCGACGAACATGCGGACCACGGCGACCTTGTCGTCGTAGCTGTTCGCCATCGTCAGCACCTCGGGCGGCAGGCCGCCGCGCGGTTTCAGGCGGGCCTTGAGCGCTTCCATCGTCTGCAGGTCGCCGCCGTCCAGAACGATGGAGCGCGGCGCGCCGAGGATGCCGCCCACGGGCACGGCATCGGCCGCTGCGAGCGCCTTCTTCAGGAACGGCCGCAGCACCATGAAGAACACGACGATGAAGATGAGCAGCGCCGCGAGGATCTTGAGCACGTCTCCGATCCAGGCGTTGCTCTGGAAGTCGAACTGATACCAGGCCTGCGTTGTCGCCTCCGGATCGACGAAGGGCCGGGCCGTGACGGCGACGATATCGCCCCGCTCCGCGTTGAAGCCGATGCTGCTCTGCACGAGTTTCTCGATGGCTTTCGTCTCGGCTTCGGTCATCGCCTTGCCGTTTTCGCGCAGCACGACGGCAGCGGAGACGCGGCGAATCTCGCCTATCGGCGCCTTCGTGACGGAAACCTGCTTACCAATCTCGTAGTTGCGCGTGTAGGTTTCGCTGCGCGGGCCTGAGGGCGGCGCGGCGGGCGCGGCGGGATCGGCCGTGTTCGGGGCCTGCGCCTGCTCCGGCGTCCCGACGGTTGCGGCGGGCGGCGCGATGTTGGAAAGCGCGCCCGGGATGCCGCGCGGACCGAGTTCGCCGCTGCTCGACTGCGACGAGCCCTGCTCGCTGCGGACGACGGCGTTGTCCTTGTCCCACGCTTCGTTCGTCTGCTGGGTTTCGGTGAAATCGAGATCCAGATGCACCTCGGCGGTGAAATTGTCGCTGCCGATAATGGGCGTCAGCAGCGCGAGCAGCCGCTCGCGGTACATGCTTTCCATCTTGGACTGGAAGGCGATGCGGCGGCGGCTTTCACCGAATTCGTCACCGCCCGAATCGGGGGTGAGCAGCGTGCCCATCTGATCGATCACCGACACGCGGTCGGCGGGAAGAGACGGCACCGACGACGCGATGAGGTTGACGATGGAACGCACCTGCGCCTCGCCGAGCGCGCGGCCCGGCGACAGTTTGACGAACACCGACGCGGTCGGCTGCGCCTGATCGCGCACGAACACGGACTGTTCGGGAAGCGCCAGATGCACGCGCGCGGATTCGACCGAGGCGATCTCGGCGACGCTTCGGGCAAGTTCGCTTTCCTGGCTCTGCTTGAGGCGGGCCTGTTCGATCGCGCGGCTGGTGCCGAGCGGCATGTCGTCGAGCAGTGCATACCCTTCGGCCGCAGCCTTCGGCAGCCCCTGCCCCGCAAGCAGCATCCGGGCGCGGTGATAGTCGCCTGCGGGCACCTGAACGCTACCGGTCATATTGTCCATGCCGGGCGAAATGCCCGCCGATTGCAGCGCTTCGACGACAGCGGCCTTGTCCGCCTCCGCAAGCCCGGGGAACAAGGTCCGCATCTCGGGCGTGCGGGTGAGGATGTACGCCATCGCCACCGCGGCGATCGCGAGCGTGCCGATCACCATCGGCAGGCTGCGGCGGACGGCGGGCTGCGCGAGCATCGCCTTCAGCTGCGCCTGAAGACGACCGACACCCGGACCAAACGGTGCGGATGGCGGCGCGGATATGGCTGGCGATGAAGCGGCGTCACTCATGAATGGGGCTCGTCAGTCTTTGTCTGGAGATTGGACGGGGTCAGAAGGCGGGATCAGACGGGCATGTTCATGATGTCCTTGTAGGCGGTCAGCAGGCGGTTTCTCACCTGCATGGTCGCCTCGAAGCCGATCGATGCCTTCTGGCGCTGCAACATCACCGCCGCGATATCCGTCGTCTCGCCGCGCTCGTAGGCGGCGGAGGCCTGGGAGGCGCGCGACTGCTGTGTGTTCACAGCCTGCATCGCGCTTTCCATCACGTTGCCGAAATCCGGCTTCGTCGCGGCCTGCGGGGTGCCGGCGCGGGAAAGCACGTCGTTCCGCTCCAGAATCTGGGAGCGGATCGCGAGAAGGCCTTTTGCATCAATCGTCATAGTCCGCATCTCAATGCAACGGCCGTGCCAATCGCGGAAAACAAGGGCGCGGCGGCGGCCCTGTCGAAAACCGGACGCCCCGCCCCGCAGGAGAGCGTCGGAAACCCGACGGAAAGCGGCGACGAAATTTTCGGTGTTAAACTTTGGCGCAGGCTGGTCGTGAACAGGATTACGGCAGATGCTTCGCCACTGAGGCGCATGGCTGAGCCGGCTTTTAGAGCGGGAAAAAGAGAGAGAGCCATGACTGTTATCAACACGAATATTTCGGCCCTGCGCGCCCAGAGCGGCAGCGCTGCTGCTGAATCATCGCTGTCGAAGGCGATGGAACGTCTGTCCACCGGCAAGCGCATCAACTCCGCGAAGGACGACGCCGCCGGCCTCGCCATTTCGCAGCGCATGACCGCCAACATCCGCGGCATGGCCGTCGCCATCCGCAACGCCAACGACGGCATCTCGATGGCGCAGACGGCTGAAGGCGCACTCGGCGAAGTCACCAACATTCTGCAGCGTATCCGCGAGCTGACCGTGCAGTCGGCGAACGGCACGTTCAGCGCACAGAACCGCTCGAGCCTGCAGGACGAAACCAACCAGCTGCTCGCCGAGGTCAACAACATCTCGAAAACGGCGAACTTCAACGGCCTGAAGCTGCTCGACGGTTCGGTCACGAACCTGAAGCTGCAGACCGGCGTCAATGCCGGCGACAGCGTCAGCATCTCGATGGCGAACGTCTCGTCGAATGCGCTGGGCCTCACCAGCGGCGGCGCACCTGGCCAGATCACGACGGGCCGCGTCGGCGCCGTCACCGGTCTTGCCGTCGGCGACGTGACGTTCAACGGCGTCGATGCGCTCGGCAGCGTGCCGACCGCAGCCACCGCTGAAGCGCTTGCCGCCGCGATCAACGAGAACAGCGACAAGCACGGCGTAAAGGCGACAGCCTCCAACAACGTCACCAGCGCCAAGATCACGGCCGAGAGCTTCGCCGTGGGCGACATCACCATCGGCGGCGTGTCCGTCGGTGCGGCCGCCAGCGTCGAGGAACTGGTCTCGAACATCAACCGCAACGACTTCGGCGTCACCGCGACGCTGAACGCCGACAAGACGATCAGCCTGTCGAACACGGACGGCAAAGCGATCACCGTGGGCGGCACCGCTGCCGGCGGCTTCACGGCGGCCACCTACCAGGGCTTCGTGAGCCTGCAGAGCAGCGACGGCAGCGACATCAAGGTTGTCGGCACCGACACGACGCCGGCTACCGCGATCGCCGACGTGCAGCTGATGGGCCTGAACGTCGCTTCGGACGGCGTGTCCTTCATGGGCGGCGCGGTTTCCGGTGCGGCTCTCGCAGCCGATGCGCTGGTCATCAACGGTGTCGAGATCGGCGCTTCGGCGACGGCGTCGGCGGCAGACAAGGCAGCGGCGATCAACGCGGCGAGCGACAACACGGGCGTTGCGGCCACGGTGAGCGGCACGAGCCTCGTGCTGACCTCCACCGACGGCAGCGGCATCCGCGTCGAGGGCGCCGGTGCGGCGGCGATCGGCTTCGTGGCTCAGGGCGGCACCGCCTACATGACCTCGACGCTCGATATCAGCAGCCAGGAGTCTGCGGTTGCGGCGCTCAGCGTGCTCGACGAAGCGATCGACTCGGTCGCATCGACCCGCGGCGATCTCGGTGCGCTTCAGAACCGCCTCGAATCGACCGTCAGCAACCTGACGACGACATCGACCAACCTGACCGAAGCCCGCTCGCGTATCGAAGACGCGGACTTCTCGGCGGAGAGCACCAATCTCGCCCGCTCGCAGGTTCTCAGCCAGGCGGCGACCGCCATGCTCGCTCAGGCGAACCAGACGCAGCAGAACGTGCTGTCGCTGCTTCGTTAAGGGTTAGCGCCTTAAAGTAGTACGGGCTCGGCCCCGGCGCTCATCCGAACGCCGGGGCCGCTTTTTCTTGAAGACGAGAGACGTTGGGGGTTTTCGTGGCAACCGAAGAAGACGACGAGGAATTGACCTTCGACGCGGAAGCGCCGCAGGCGCAGCCGGCGCCCCCGAAGGCGCAAGCCGAAACCCCGGCGACCGATCCGAAACCGGAGGCCTCAGCAGCACCTGCCGCAGAATCGAAGCCCGCCGAGCCTGCCGAGCCCGCCGCTCCGGCCTCGCGCAAACCGTCGCGCTCGGGCATGGCGATTGCCGCCTGTCTCGGTGTTTGCGTCCTCACCTCAACGCTTGCGGCCGTGCAATCGTGGCGCGCCGCGAGCATCGCCGCGGAGGCGAGCAGCGCCGGTTCGACGAAAGACGTGATCGCCAAGCTCAATGCGCTGCAGACGTTGATGGAACAGCAGCGCGACGCCATCGACGAACTGTCGACACGCCCCGGCCTCGCCGCAGCGGCATCGCCGCAATCGGTGGACGGCCAGATCAACGCGCTCGCTGCAGCGGTGAAAGCCAATCAGCAGATGACCGAGCAGCTTCCATCGGTGGTGATGAAGCAGGTCAATGCCCGCCTCGCGCGCACCGAGCCTCGCCGCGCGGCTGCCCCGGCAAACGCCCGGCCGCAAGCCGCCCGCCCCGCCGTTCAGCGCAGCACGGCGCCGAAACGCCCGGAACGCACCGCCGAGGCCGCAAAGGTTCTGAGCACGCCGATCGTTGCGGCGGCTGCCGAAAAGAAGCGGCCCGCCGGGGAAGAGATCAGCTATCCTTAGTGACGCGGAATGTCAGGCCGCCCATTCTGAAAGGCCGCCGCGCATCCGGTCGAGCGCGGCTTTCTTGATCTGGCAGACGCGCGCGGCGCCGACGCCGAGCACGGCACCGATTTCTTCGAGGTTCAGTTCCTCGACATAATAAAGCTGGAGCACCATCGCCTCGCGTTCGGGCAGCGTGCGTATGCCTTCGGCGAGCGCGCGTTCGAGATCCTTGCGTTCGAGCGTTTCGTCGGGCGCCTCGCCCTCGTCCGCGAACCACTGCGAATGGTCTGAATAGACCTCGTCGATATTCTCGTAGCGGACGCCCTGCGTCGCATCGATTTCCACCTGCAGCGCTTCGAGCGTGATGCCCATGCGCGCGGCGAGTTCCATCTGTGTCGGCGGGCGCCCGAGTGCGCGTTCCGCCTCGCGGCGCGCATCGTTAAGCTGCTTGCGGCGCACGAGCGCGCTGCGGCACATGTTCGCCTGCCGCCGAAGCTGATCGATCATCGCGCCGCGGATGCGCGTGGTGGCATAGGTGGAGAAGGCGGCAGTGCCGCGCTCCTCGAAGTTGCGCGCCGCTTCCAGCAGGGCGATCGTGCCGATCTGAACGAGATCACCGATCTCGATCGCCGAACTCATGCGCCCGAAGACATGCCACGCGATCTTGCGGACGAGGCCCAGATTGGCCTCGACAAGCTGCTGCGGCGTCGGCGCTGCCTGACGCCGACCATAAACAAGACCTCCGGCAAGCTCAGCCCGCGCGTGCATCGCATCCCTCTCCGAAGAAGGCGGTGTTCGGCGTCGCGAGAATGTCCGTGCGCGTCCGCTTCGCGATGTCGAGCGCGAGGCTGTTGAACGCCTGCCCCGCCGCCGACAGCGGAAAGGCTTCCACGAGACAGCGCTTGCGCATCGCGGCGCTGTGCACATGGTTGTCGTGCGGGATCGAGCCCAGGTGTTCGAGATTGATATCAAGGAACGTGCCCGCCACCTGCTTGAAGCGCGCGAAGAGCCTGCGGCCCGCAAGCGCGTTCGGCACCATGTTGGTGACGACCAGCACCTCGCGGCAACGCCCGCGCTGTGCGAGCACCTTGAGAATACCGTAGGCATCGATGAACGAGGCCGGCTCGTCGGTGAGCACGATAACCGCGAAATCGCTCTTCTCGACAAGGCTCGTGACGCTCGGCGCGATGCCCGCCGCCGTGTCGATGACGAGATAGTCGAGATCGTCCTCGAAGACGCGAAACTCGCGGCAGAATCCATCGAGCACGCCATCCTCGATCACGGCAAGGCCGGCATCCCCGGAACCGCCGCTCACAAGCCCGATCCCCGCCGGACCCGGCTGCACGATCTCGGTGAGCGGAACGCCGTCCTTCAGGGCATCGCGTACCGTGCGACCCGCAGGACGCCCGAGCATGACCCCCGCGTTCGCGAGCCCGAGATCGGCATCGAACAGCATCACGCGCTTGCCCGATTTCGCGAGCGCGACCGAGAGGTTGACCGAGATGTGCGTCTTGCCGACACCGCCCTTGCCGCTGGCGACCGCCACGACGACGGGGCGGTTGCGGATATCCTGGCCGGTCGGCGCGGGCGAGGTCATTCGGTACAAGCCTTCCGTTGGCACACGATTGAGAGCAGCGATCATTGCAGCGTCGCCGTCGCGCCGTGGGAAAGTGCCGCCGCGACCATCCGGCAAAGGCCGGTCGCCCGCGCAGCATCGTAGCCGCTGCCGAAATCGGCGGAACGTCCGATCCCCGCCAGGGGCACTCCGCTCGACAGCAGCATGGTCAGCACCGCCCCGGGCGGCAGGGTTTCACCCGCATGGGTAAGAACATAGGCATCGAAACCTTGCGAAAACATCTCCGCGATCTGGCGGTGCCGCGCGAGCTGGCCGCTGAGCGGTATCGTGCAGAGCACGGTGAGCGTGCCCGCGCGCTCCAGTGCCGCGCGCAGTTCATCCACTTCGCACGCGGCAAGGCGCGGATCGCTCGGCATATCGATGAACAGCCGCTCCTTGCGGGAAAGACGCCGCGCCGCGTCGGCAAGGCTCTCTCCGCGCGCCGGTTCGGCCACGGGAATTTTCAGAATGGCGCCGATCACGCGAAGCTGCTCGCGCGCGCCGGGGCGACGGTCTCCGGAAAGGAAGGTGATGCGTTCGCCGGGGCGCACCGCGCGCGCCATCGCGGCGAGCTGCGCCAGCGTTGTCGTCTTGGCGCTGCCGCTGTCGCCCACCACGCAGACGTGCGCGAGGTCTGTGTGCGGCGGCGGCGCGATCGTCACGCCGCGTTCGACGCGGATCAGAAAGCGGGACCAGGCATCGGCAAGGTCGGTTCCGGCCGCCGCCATCTCGCCGGTGAGGAATTCGGGATCGATGCCGACCGCGCGCGCCTGCGCGATAAAGCGCACCATCGGATCCTTGCCCTTCGGAGCGGGGGCGGAGACAGGCCTCTTCATCTGCCGCTCGATGCCGCCCGCGACAACCTCCACACCGTGGCGCGTGGTGCGGGTCTCGTAAACGACGGCGTCGGGGCCGAACATTTCGGCGACACGTTCAAGCGCGATGCGGCTGCTCGGTGCTACGATGGTCGTGGTCTGCATGATGCGACTTCAACTCCCTAGTGTTCGTTGCCGCGGCCGACGACGGCCACCACCTGAACCTGACGACTGTCCGGAATCTCGTAGAAGGACAGTACCGTCACATCCGGCAGATGCTGGCGCAGAAGCTGGAACAGCGGCCTGCGCACGAGCGGTGTCGTGACAACTGCAAATGTCGTGCCATCCGACAGCAGCGGACGCGCCGCCTCGCCGAGCGCGGTGAGGATGCGCTGCGACAGCGCCGGATCGAGCGGATAGGCCCCCGCCGGATCGGCGCGGACGGACGCGACCAGAAGCTGCTCCAGCTCGCCGTCGAGCGTGATGATCTTCAGCTGATCGCGCATGCCGCAAAGCCGCTGCACGATCAGCCCGCCGAGGGCCGGGCGCACGAGTTCGGTCAGCTCCGCGGCGTCCTGCGTGCGGTGCGAAACGCCCGACAAAGCCTCGATAATCCGCCGGAAATCGCGGACCGGCACGGCCTCGTCGAGCAAGGTCTGCAAGACATGTGTGATCGTCTGCAACGACAGCGACTTGGTGACCGCACCGACAAGCTGCGGCGCCGCGTTCTGCAACGTATCGAGCAGCTTCTGCACCTCGTCCTGCCCGAGCAGCTGGCGCGCTTCGCCTGTGAGGATCTGGTTGACGTGCGTCGCCATCACCGTCGAGGGATCGACGACCGTGTAGCCGTTCGCGACCGCCTGATCTTTTTCTTCCGGCGGGATCCAGAGCGCATCGAGCCCGAACGTCGGATCCTTGACGGCGCGTCCGGAAACCGACGCATGGACGAGACCGGAATCGAGCGCGAGCATCTCCTGCGGCGCCACTTCGTCCTCGCCGTAAACGACGCCCGAAACGAGCACGCGGTAAGCATGAGGCGGCAGCGCCATGTTGTCGCGCACCCGGATCATCGGGATGACGAAGCCGAGTTCGCGCGACAGCTGACGGCGGATGCCTGTGAGGCGGCCCATCAGCGGCGCGCCGAGCTTCTCGTTGACAAGACCGATGAGGCCGTAGCCGATCTCCACGCTGATCTGGACGTTGTCGGTCACATCCTCCCAGCTGATCTGGGATTCCGCATTCGGATCGGCGAGCGGCGTCTCGACGAGAGGCACGGCCTCGGCGATGGTCTTGGCCCGCTTCAGACGCCACGCGACGACACCCGCGATGGCGGCGGCGGTAAGGATCATGCCGTGCGGCATGCCCGGAACGACGCCGAGCAGCGTGAGGATGACCGCAACGGGCGTCCACGCGCCCGCCGAGCCGAACTGGCTGGAAACCTGGCCGGTGAGATCGAGCGGCGACGACACGCGCGTCACGATGATCGCCGCTGCGATCGAAAGCAGCAGCGCCGGGATCTGCGCGACGAGGCCGTCGCCGATCGCGAGCAGGATGTAGTTCGAGCCCGCCTCCGCCAGTGTCAGACCATGCTGCACCGTGCCGAGAATGAGGCCGCCTACGATGTTGACGAACAGGATAAGGATGCCCGCGACGGCATCGCCCTTCACGAACTTCGAGGCACCGTCCATCGAACCGTAGAAATCCGCCTCGGTCGCGACTTCCTGTCGGCGGGCCTTGGCTTCGTCGGGCGTCAGCAGGCCCGCGTTGAGATCGGCGTCGATCGCCATCTGCTTGCCGGGCAAAGCATCGAGCGTGAAGCGTGCGGACACTTCCGAAACGCGGCCCGCGCCCTTCGTGATCACCACCAGGTTGATAATCATCAGGATCGCGAAGACGAAAATGCCGACGATATAGTCGCCGCCGATCAGGAAGTTGCCGAACGCCTCGATCACCTTGCCGGCGGCATGCGGCCCTTCGTGGCCGTTGACCAGCACGACGCGCGTGGAGGCGACGTTGAGCGCGAGGCGGAGCAGCGTCGCGAACAGCAGCACGGTGGGGAACGACGAGAAATCGAGCGGCTTCTGCGTGTTCAGCGCCACCATGAGCACGGCGAGCGAGATCATGATGTTGAAGATGAAGAACGTGTCGAGCAGGAACGGCGGGATCGGCACCACCATCAGCACGACGAGCAGCAGGATGCCGATCGGCAGCACGGCCGCGCGGCCCGCGCCTGCCCAGATCGAGCGGTTCATCTGGAGCGCTGCTGTGGTCACGAACGGCTCCGGGCGCTGGTCTTCAAGGCTTCAAACTCCGTGTAAAAGCGCTCAGCCGAGGCTGGCGAGCGTGAGATAGGCAAGCCGTGCGGCTTCCGGTTTCGTGGCCATGAGCAGACCGTCGAAAGATGCGGCATCCTCGCCAGCGAGCGCGAGCGCGAGGCTCATCGGCAGCGGCGGTGCGGATTGCGGTGCCGCCGCGGCAAGCGCCTGACCGGGCGCTTTGTCGCCCATCTTGGCCCCGAAACGCTCGTAAACGTCGGCGAGCGAGCGCGGCGTGCCGTTTGCCGCATAGAACACCGCGCGGTTCGCGGCGGCTGCGGCGGGCATCACCTGATCGGCGCGCTGATCGGGGTTCGATGCCATGGCGCCGAGGAATTTCGATGCGCCGCGCGGGCCGAGGAAATGGCCCATGTAGAGATCGGTCGCATTTGCCGTGCGGCCCGTTGTCCCCTCGATGGCGCTTTGATTGTCGCGCGCGGTTTCGGCGGCCATCAGCGCGGAGGCTTCGGGCTGGTTGCGGAGGTTCATGATCGCCGTGCGCAGGCCGGAATCCGCGACGGAAAGTCGCCCGCGCGCGTCGGTTCTGATGGCGTTCGCCGCCCAGCCGAGGCCGTGGTCGGCGCCGTGACGCTTCAGCGCGCCGAGCCAGCTCTGGTCGATGAACTGATAGAGGCCGGTGGCGCTGCTTGTCTTCGCCTTTGCGTCGGGCCGCAGGCCGCTTTCGACCTTCGCCTGATTATAAAGATAATCGAAATCGACGCCGGTTCGCCGGCTCGCTTCGGCAATCGCCGTGCGGACGCGGTCGGCGCCTGCAGCGATCGTAGAAATGGGCGTCGGATTCATGACGGCTTCGTCTCCTTTGAGGGAGATGAAGCAAGGGCCGTGCCAGTGTCAGAAAATCAGCGCGCTCAGGCGCAGTCGAGGTCCAGCGAACGGTAGCCGCCGTCCATGCGGCCGTTGCGGCCATAGCGGCTTTGCGGGGCATGCCCGGCCGCGCGCGAGAGCACGGCGAGGCGGCGCTCGACGCCAGCAAGCAGCAGGTTCACGCGCAGCGCGGCCTGCTCGCAAAGCTCCGCGCCTTCGCGGATCAGCGCATCTGTTTCGGCATCGCTTTCGACGATCGGCGAAAGCTGGAGCGCAGAAATGGCAGCGAGCTTCGCGGGCGTTGAGGATTCGAGGACGCTGATGTCCCCGCTTTCCAAAGCCGCAAGCTCTGCGCGCAGCGTTTCGTTCAGGGTCTTCAGGGTCTGCCGGTAGGCAGGGGCATCCATCATTGAGACGCCCAGCCGAGATCGAGATCGACCATCTTGCGGGCGATCTGCTCGGGGTCGACCGTGTAGCTGCCGCTTGCGATGGCGGCGCGAAGCTCGGCAACGCGCGCGTTATCCACCGGCGCAGCGGCGGCATCTCGCGCGGCGCTTGCGAGGGCGGAAAGCTCGGCGCGCGCAGGCGTCGGCGCGGCTTCGGCCGTGGCGGTCTTTGCAGCCCCGGCCGCTTTCGCGGCAGCCGGATCCAGCAGCACCGATGCTCCGTTCAGCCCGGCCGGTCGGCCCGAAATTCCGTCTACCATATTATCGCCTCATCATCGCCGCAGCGGCGCACAAGCCTATTATAAATTCATTCACGACCGGTTTCCGGATTCTTATAGCCCGGCAGTGCAACAATTCCCGGGCTGACCACAATCGTTTGAATCCGGCTGCCTGAAGCCACGTTGCGAACGCGAACGCGAACGCGGCCGCCCACGGGCGCATCCTGTTCGGCGACGCCCTCCACCGCGACCTCGATCCCCGTCCCCCCGCTCCTGATCTGTACAGGGTCGCCGCGTTTCACGGCATTGGGCGCGATCACCACGTTGGTGCGCACCGTCTCGCCGGGGCTGAGCGCGCGGATCACCACCTTGCCGACCACCTGGTCGATCGCGGTCGCGCCGCCGGGCACATAGGTATCGGGCCGGAAATCCACGTCGCCCGCCGTGATCGTACCGCCGCGCGGAACCGGACGAACGACAACGACAGCGCCGCTGCCGTCCTGAACAGCCCCCTGCCCCGCCGGTTTCATGTCCACCGGCACATAGATCTGCCAGCCGTCCGGCGCGCCGCAGCGCACGAGCACCGTCGTCTGCCCCGCGCCGTACCAAACCAGTTCGGGCCGCATCGCGCACGCGCCGAGCTTCAGGCGGCGATCCACGCGCGGCGCGCGGTGCGGGCCCGCGAAGTCACCGATGTGCGCTTCAAGACGATCGAGATTTTCGAAGACGACCGGTTGCGCCCCCGCAGGCGAGGCGGCGGCGATCATCGCCGCCAAGGCCCAGCGTCGGGAAACCGTCGTTTTGTTCATCCAGCCTTGCATGACACGTTTCAAAGCAATGTCCATGCCAAGGCGGGGACATCAGCGCAGACGCGTTGCCGTTCGTGTGCCGGGCGGCACGCCGTCGCCGAGCACGCGCGCCCTCGCCGCGCTGCCCGAAACCGAAACCACCTCGGCGAACGTCCAGCCCGGTCCGGCCCCTGCCGCCACCCGCGTGTCGCCGAGCCCGAGCAAGTCGCCGACAACGAGATCGCCGCGCGCCGCTGAAATCAGCAGCTCATCGCCCGAAGCGCCGTTCACGGCCACTTCCAGCGGTCGGCAGCGCGCAAACGCGCCGGCGTCCTCGACAAGATCGGCGAATTTCCTGCCGAAATCCGGCGCAGCCGCGCGGCGCGAAGGGCGGTAGTCTGCGGGCAGATACTCCCAGGACCGCGCCGAAAGCGTCCAGTCGCTGTCGCGCGTGATCCGCCCGAGCAGCGTGCCGCGCACGGCGTCGAACACCTCGACCCCGAGCACCGCCTCGGCGCGCTTGCCTGAAACCAGCCCGGCGCCTTCGACCCGGTGCGCGCGGATTTCGATGAACGGCTGCACGAACAGCCCGTATCCGGGCGCGCCGCCGTGCGCGATCGCCGCATAACGATCGGAAGACCGCTGCGCGGCGGCAAGCGGCGGGGCGGCGGCTTCGCCGTAAGCGGCACGGAACGTGCGCTCGGCGTCAGCGCGCACCGGCTCTGCGATCGCGGGATCGATCGCCGGATCGATATCCACCCGCAGCGCGCCCACATGCATCGCCGGGCGCGCGGCGTTGCAGACATTGGCGTCGAGCGGCGCCAGCGTTGCGGATACAGCAACCCGCAGCAGGCCGTTTTCGCGCCACTCGTCCGTCACCTCGAACGCCGTCACCTTCGCGCGCGCGGTCGCCCAGAGCGTATCGGAGCGCACGATGTTGCGGTCGATGATGGTGCGCGCCTCGACATCCATGCCCCCGGCCGCGACCGCCTGCCGCAGCGCATCCCCGATCGCCGCGCGCCGCGCGCGCGCCGCGTCGGCGCCGAGCGGCGCGGCGCCTTCCACAGCGACGCGCGTGTCCGCTGACGCGGGAAAGACCGCGAGCAGAGCGACAAGAGAGAGCAGGGCAGCGGCGTGTCGCATCAGTCGGCGCCACTTGCCGGACGCCGCATCTCGACGATGGTTTCGTAGGTGTCGTCACCCTTGGGCGTGATCTTGACGATGCGCGCGCCCGACACGGTGCCGCTCACGCTCGCGCGGATCGAATCCGATTGAAGCGACGTGTTCGATGCCGAGGACTGCGACTGCAGCTTCACGCCGTAGACCTGCTCGGCAAGGTTTCGCAGCGCGGCAAGGTGCGAGGCGCGGATCGCGAGCAGGCGCCGCTCCTCGTCCGTTTTCGCAGGCTGCGACGAAATCGGGGCGAAACCGACGCCGGTGAGCACGGCGGGCGCCGCTTCCTGCGCCGTTGCGGGCGCACCAAGCAGAGCAATCGCCGCAAGGACGGTTCGGATCGTCATGAGTCTCATGGTCTGAATAACGACAGGTGCCGGTTAAGATTAAGTGGGCGTCCCGCAGCGTCGGGAAACCGACGGAGGACCGTCAAGGCACCGACAAGCGTCCCAGACCATCGAAATTAAATCATTCAAATCAGTACATTACGTATCTGGCACGCCACTTGCTGGAGCGTCAGCGGACAAAAGCATCAGGACGTACCGACATGGACGTACTCGACAATTATTTCGGTGTGCACGGGCAGGCGCTTGAATTGCGTTCGAAGCGGCTCGAGCTGCTCGCCTCGAACATCGCGAATGCCGCGACGCCCGGCTACAAGGCGCGCGACATCGATTTCGCGTCGCAGCTGAAGCAGGCCCAGAGCGGCACCGCGCTCGCCGCGACCAGCACCGGCCACATCGGGATGGGCGGACCGGCAGCCGCCGGCGGCGCTCTCTACCGCATTCCGAACCAGAGCTCGCTCGACGGCAATACGGTCGAGCTTTCCACCGAGCAGACGCGCTTCGGCGAGAACGCCGTTCAGTACCAGACGACGCTGGCATTCCTGAACGGCCGCATCTCGACGCTGACGCGCGCGCTGAAAGGCGAATGACGATGGCCGGTCTTTCCATCTTCGACATTTCGGGCCGCGCCATGTCGGCGCAGCTCGTGCGGCTGAACACCACCGCGAGCAACCTTGCCAACGCCGGATCGGTCGCGCGCAGCGAGGCGGAAGCCTTTCGGGCACGCAAGCCCGTGTTCGAAACCTATTTCGACCAGGCGAGCGGCGGCGCGGCGGCCACCGTGGACATCGCCGAGATCGTCTCGGCGGGCGGCACGCCGGTGAAGCGCTACTACCCCGGCCACCCGATGGCCGACAAGGACGGGTATATCTACGAGGCCGCAGTCGACCAGACCCAGGAGATGGTCGAGTTGCTGGAAGCCTCTCGCCAGTATCAGAACAACGTGGAGGTCATCCAGACCGCCAAGTCGCTGATGCTCAACACCCTGAAACTCGGACAGTGAGGCCGGTATGACCAGCACAAGCGGTCTTGATCTCAATGCGCTCGGTCTGAGCGGCTACGAAACGAGCACCACGGTTTCCCAGAAGAGCCAGCTCGACCAGAGCGATTTCCTGAAGCTGCTGACCACGCAGCTGAAGAACCAGGATCCGCTCAATCCGGTCGAGAACGAGGCGTTCGTTGCGCAGATGGCGCAGTTCTCGTCGCTCGCGGGCATTTCCGAGATGAATACAAAGCTCGGCAGCATTCTCGATTCGCTGAACAACAATCAGCTTTCGACCGCCACCGGCCTTGTCGGGAAATACGTGCTGACGTCCGGCAACAAGGCGGTGCCCGACGGCACCGGCGCGGTCTACGGCGCCATCACCATTCCCGAAGGCGCGACCGACACGACGATCGCCATCAAGGATTCCGGCGGCGCGACGATCCGCACACTGAAGCTCGGCGCGGTCGAGGCCGGCACCCACGAGTTTGCCTGGGACGGCAAGAACGATGCGGGTGAAGCCGTCGAACCGGGGCCCGTGACCATCGAGACGACGGCAAACGTCGGCGGCAAGCGCGAGGCGCTTTCAACCTCGGTTTACGCCCTCGTTCAGTCGGTCAGCACGGCAACCGTGAACACGCCGATGACGCTCGATCTGCTCGGCATCGGCTCCGTGACGTTCGACAAGGTTCAAAAGATCAGCAGCTAGTTTTCACCGTTTCGACAGGAGACCCTACTCATGGCCATGTACACCTCGCTCACCGGCCTCAACGCCGCGCAGACCGACCTCTCGACGACCTCGAACAACATCGCGAACGTCGGCACCGTCGGCTTCAAGCGCTCGCGCGCCGAATTCGGCGACATCATCTCCAGCTCCGCGCTGCAGAGCGCCGGCCGCGTCGCCGGATCGGGCACCGCGCTCAAAACGATCAAGCAGCAGTTCACGCAGGGCGCGATCCAGTCGAGTCTCAACGTGATGGACCTCGCGATGATGGGCGAAGGCTTCTTCATGGTGAAGTCCACCTCCGGCACCACCGACATGCAGTTCACGCGCAACGGATCGTTCTCCGTGAACAACGAGCGTTTCGTCGTGGATAGCGGCGGCCAGGCGCTGCAGGTCTATCCGGTCAACGATTCGGGCACGGTGATCTCCACGAGCATCAACGACACGCGCGCGCTGCGCCTGCCGCTGACCTCTGGCCAGCCGCGCGCGACGACCGGCATCAACCTCTCGCTCAACCTGCCGTCGGACGCTGAGGTTATCCCGAGCAACCCGATCTACACGCCCGCGAATCCCTATGCCTTCGATCCCAGCGATCCCACGACGTTCAACCGGTCGACCTCCACGACGGTCTACGATTCGCTCGGCAATCCGATGGCGGCGGAAATCTATTACGTCCGCACGTCGAGCTCGAACTCCTTGGCGACCACCAACGACTGGAACGTCCATGTCGTGGTCGACGGCACCGAACTGACGCCGTCGTCGGGTCCGTCGCCGATGGAACTCAGCTTCGACTCCGCAGGTCAGCTGCTCACCCCCACGACCGGCGTCGGCTTCGATCCGCTCGCCATTCCGGGCGGTGATCCGCTGCTGGTCTCGCTCGACCACGGCACGTCGACGACGCAGTATTCGGACCCGTTCTCGATCGTCTCGATGACGCAGGACGGTTACCCTTCCGGGCGTCTCGACAGCGTGACGGTGGACAACAACGGCGTCGTTCGCGCCAGCTTCACAAACGGCCAGACGCAGGCGCTGGGCAAGGTGGCGGTGGCGACCTTCGCCAACGCCAACGGCCTGAAGCAGACCGGCGACGCGCACTACACCTCCACGGGCATTTCGGGCGAACCGATCCTCGGCGAGGCGGGCGCGAGCGGCATCGGCACGATCCGTTCGGGCGCGCTCGAAATGGCGAACGTCGACATCACCGAAGAGCTGGTCAACCTGATTACCGCGCAGCGGAATTTCCAGGCGAACGCCAAGGCGATCGAAACCGACAGCGCCATGACCACCGCCATCATCAACATCCGCAGCTAAGCGGACAGACTGACCGGACGCCGACATGGACCGCCTCGTTTACACCGCCCTCTCCGGCCTGCGCAGCGCAATGTCTGCGCAGGACGTGACGGCGCACAACATCGCCAACGCCAGCACGATCGGCTTCAAGCGCGACGTCAGCGAGGCGCAGAGCCGGTATCTTGTCGGCGGACAGTCGTTCGCAAGCCGCATCCAGGCGGCGGAAGGCACGCTTTCCGCCGATCAGGCACCCGGCACGATCAACCAGACCGGCCGTTCGCTCGACATCGCGCTCGACGGCGACGCGATGATGGCGGTCCTCGCGCCCGACGGCACCGAAGCCTACACGCGGCGCGGCGACCTGCGCATCAGCGCAACGGGCGTGCTCGAGACCGGCGACGGCCTTGCGGTCGTCGGCGAAGGCGGGCCGATCACGGTGCCGCCCGCGAACACGGTGGAAATCGGCGCCGACGGCACGATCAGCATCCGGCCGCAGGGCGGGCAGCTGAACGAAATGTCCGAGATCGGCCGCATCAAGCTGGTCTCCCCCGAGGCGGACGAACTGAAGAAGGGCCTCGACAACCTGATGCGCGCCGCAAATGGCGGCGAGATCGCGCAGGACGATACGGCCCGTCTGCAGACCGGCGGGCTTGAAGGATCGAACGTCAACATGATGGCCTCGATGGTCGACATGATCGAGCAGGCGCGCGCGTACGAGGTGCAGGTGCAGCTCGTGACCAGCGTTCGCGACATGGACATGAGCAGCACATCGCTGCTGCGTCTGGAATAGAAAAGAAGGAGCCCGGCAGATGAGTTCGGCACTGCACACCGCACGGAGCGGCCTCGACGCGCAGGACATGCGCATGCGGGTCATCTCCAACAACCTCGCCAACGTCAACACGACGGGCTTCAAGCGCGACCGCGCCGAATTCCAGAGCCTGATGTACCAGAATTACCGGCAGGCAGGCGCCAACAGCGAGCAATCGACGCAGTACGCCACCGGCCTCAACATCGGCACGGGCGTGCGCGTTGTGGGCACCGAGCGCATCAACACGCAGGGTTCGATGCAATCCACCGACAACCCCACCGACATGGCGATCAACGGCGCAGGCTTCTTCCAGGTTCTGAAGCCGGACGGCACCATCCAGTACACGCGCGACGGATCGTTCACGGTGAGCGCGGAGGGCCTGCTCGTCACCAACGACGGCTACGCCTTGCAGCCCGACATCAACATTCCCGAAGGCGCGCGGTCGCTGACCATCGGCAAGGACGGCACGGTGAGCATCGTCAACGCCGGTGACACGCTGCCCAGCCAGATCGGCCAGGTGCAGACGGTGAACTTCCTCAATCCCGCCGGCCTCCAGCCGATGGGCGACAACCTGTTCGCCGAAACCGCATCGAGCGGCGCGCCGCTGCTCGGTACGCCGGGCGTCGATGGCCTCGGCGAAATCAACCAGAACATGCTGGAAACCTCGAACGTCAACATGGTCGAGGAAATGGTCAACATGATCGAGACCCAGCGCGCCTACGAGGTGAACTCGAAGGTGATCTCAACCGTCGACGGGATGATGCAATATGTCACGCAGAACCTTTAGGCATTCCGGTGAGGCTGGCCTGCAAAGGGCGGCTTTCTGCGCTTCCGGTGCTCACGGACCTGATGTCCGCTGCGCTCCGGTTCTCAAAAGCCACCCTTTTCGGCTCAGCCTGACCGGAATGAAGATGCACAGGCTCGCGGCGCTGTCGCTGCTTGCCGCCACCGCAGCTTGCGCCGCGCCATACGAGCGGCCGATGGCGGAATTCGCGGCAAGCCATGCGCCGGAGCCGGTAAAGCCGGTGCAGGCGACGGGCGCGATCTATCAGGCCGGGCGCTTTGCGAGCCTGGTCGAGGACAATCGCGCGCGTCGCGTCGGCGATGTGCTGACCATCGTGCTCGTCGAGAAGACGCAGGCCGCGAAATCGGTATCGAGCGCCAGCGCGCGCAACAGCGACATGGCGCTGACGCTGCCGGACGCGAAGCCCTTCTCGTGGGTGCCGAGCGGGCTGCTTTCGGGCGGCAGCGGACAGAGCTTTTCAGGCCAGGGTTCCGCCGCGCAATCCAACCAGCTGACCGGCGAGATGACCGTGACGGTGGCGCAGGTCTACACCAACGGCACCATGCTGGTGCGCGGCCAGAAGCTCATCAAGCTCAACCGCGGCGAGGAGTATCTGCAGATATCAGGCATCGTGCGCCCGCAGGACGTGACGCCGGAAAACCGCGTCGCCTCCACGCGCGTCGCCGATGCCCGCATCGCTTACTCCGGCACCGGCGAACTCGCACAGCAGACCCGCATGGGCTGGCTGCAGCGCTTCTTCACCGCGATTTCACCCTTCTGACCCAAAGGACGCTCATGCGCCGCTTGCTTCTCGCCTTCGCCATCGTTCTTGGCCTCGCCGCGCCGGCTTCGGCGGAGCGTGTCAAGGATCTGGGCGATTTCGCCGGGATCCGGTCGAACCAACTCGTCGGCTACGGCATCGTCGTGGGCCTGAACGGCACCGGCGACGACAATCTCGAATACACGATCCAGAGCATGCGCAGCGCCATCGCGCGCTTCGGCGTGGTGATCCCGCCGGGCGTCAAGGCCAGCCTGAAGAACGCCGCCGCCGTGATGGTGACGGCCGAGCTGCCGCCCTTCGCCAAGCCCGGCCAGAAGATCGATGTGACGGTTTCCGCCATCGGCAAAGCGAAGTCGCTTCGCGGCGGCAACCTGCTGCTCACCCCGCTCGTCGGTGCGGACGGCGAGGTCTATGCGATGTCGCAGGGCAGCCTTGCTGTCGGCGGTCTCGGTGTCGAGGGGCAGGACGGATCGAAGGTCACGGTGAACGTGCCCTCCACCGGCCGCATCCCGCAGGGCGCCAGCGTGGAGCGCATGGTGGATACGCCTTTCGCGACCTCTCCGAGCCTCGTGCTCAATCTTCGCGAAGCCGATTTCACGACGACGCAGCGCGTGTCCGACGCCATCAACCGGACGCTCGGCGCAGGCACCGCTTCGGCTCTCGACGCGGTTTCCATTGAAGTGACGGCGCCGATGCAGGCCGACCAGCGCATCAGCCTCGTCTCGATCATCGAGAATATCGAAGTGCAGCCCGCATCGCCTGCGGCGCGCGTCGTCATCAATTCGCGCACCGGCACCGTCGTAATCGGTGCGAACGTCCGCGTCTCGCCCGCCGCCGTCAGCCACGGCAGCATGGTCGTGAGGGTGACGGAAAACCCGCAGGTCAGCCAGCCCGGCCCCTTCTCGCGCGGCCAAACGACCGTGACGCCCGACAGCGGCATCGAGGTCGAGCAGGGCGGCGCGCACATGTTCCTGTTCAATCCCGGCGTCGCGCTCGACGACATCGTCACGGCGGTGAACGCGCTCGGCGCCACGCCCGGCGACCTTGTCGCGATCCTCGAAGCCCTGAAACAGGCCGGCGCGCTCAAGGCGGAGCTGATCGTGATATGAGCGGCATCGGCGGCATCCAGAATAGCGGCACGGCGGCAGTCGACGACAGCCGGCAGAACTCGCGCGCGAACCTCGACAAGGCCGCGCAGCAGTTCGAGGCGGTGTTCGTGAACCTGATGCTGAAGCAGGCGCGGCAGGCGGCCCCCGACGGCGGCCTGATCCAGAGCGATGCGCTGAACACCTTCCGCGAGATGCAGGATCGCCAACTCTCCGGCGAGATGGCCAAGCACAGCCCGCTCGGCATCGCCGAAGCGCTAACCACGTTCCTTGAACGCGGGCGGCAGGCAAAAGGAAGCGAACCGAAATGAGTGACCTTCTCGCGCTTGGCGCCTCGGGCGTCCGCGCCTACCAGACCGCGCTCGATGTTGTCGGTGAAAACATCGCCAACGCCAATGTCGCCGGCTATTCGCGGCGCACCGCCGTCATCACCGAAAATCCCTCTGCAGGCAGCGGCTATCCGCTGATCCGGCAGACAGCCGCGGGCAACGGCGTCAACGTCAGCAGCATCGCGCGCGCCTATGATGCCTTCCTGGCGGAAGACGCGCGCCTCGCCGGCGGCGACTATGCCCGCGCCGAGGCGCGCCAGTACTGGCTGAGCGAAATCCAGTCCTTCCTGAACACCGACACGCAGGGCCTGTCGGGACGCATGACGGCGTTTTACAACGCCGCGCAGGACGTTGCCGCCGACCCCACCTCGCTGTCGGCGCGCGATGCATTCGTCGCGGCGGCGGGCGAAGTCGCGGCGCAGTTCCGGGGGCTTGCGCAATCCTTCGACAATGTGCGGATCGGCATCAAGCAGGATGTCGACCAGACCGTCGGCCGCATCAACGACATCACGAATTCGCTTTCGACTCTGAATGCTTCGATGCGGCGCACAGCCGCCGGCACATCGCAGGCCGCGAGCATCGCCGACGAACGCGACCGGCTGCTGAACGAACTCGCATCGCTGACCAGGATCGACGTGACCACGCGCGCCGACGGCACCGTCGATGTTCGCCTCGACAATTCGAACGGGCCGATGCTGCTCGATCAGATGGGCCCCAAGCTGCTCGGCGCAACCGAAGCGAACGGGCGCATCCAGCTGACGCTTGATCCGTTCGGCAATTCCGGACTGATCGCAGTGCCGTCGAGCGGCGTGCTCGCCGGTCTCGCCGACGCCTACACGCAGAACGCCGACAGCAGCCGCGCCATCGACACGCTGGCGCAGCAGTTCGTCACCAGCGTCAACGCCGCGCACGGCCAGGGCGTCGATCTGAACGGTGTCCCCGGCGGCGATCTGTTCGCGGCCAGCTCGCTGGCGGCGACGCCTTCGCGCACCAACACCGGGCAGGCCACCATCCAGATGGAGGTGACGGACGAATCGCTGGTATTCGCGGGCGGTTACGAGCTGCGCTACGACGGCGGCACCAGCCAGTGGACGCTCTCGCGAAACGACGGCAGCGCCTCGATCAGCGGCACCGGCTCGCTCGACCTCGACGGCATCCATCTCGAACTCGGCGGCGCGCCCAAGGGCGGCGACTGGTTCAATCTGGAAGGCATCACGGGCGCGGCGGGCATGCGTGTCCTCGTTTCCGACGGCGCCGAAATCGCAGCCGCCGCGCCGTGGTCGGCGAATATCGCGGCCGCCAATCAGGGCACCGGCACGGTCGCGGTACGCAGCAATCCCGCCGCAGCCGCCCTGCCCGCCCCCATTCCGGCGAGCTTCACGATCCGCATGGGCGCGGGAAACACCTACGAGATCATCGACACGACGGACATCGCCGATCCGCCGACGGTGCTGGCGAGCGGACCCTGGACGCCCGGCGCATGGATTCCGGTGAACGGCTTCGACGTGCAGATTTCGGGCGCCGCGCAGGAAGGCGACAGCTTCGTCGTCGCCCCCACCACCGCAGGCATGGCCGACAACGCCAACATGCAGCGGATGATCGACACGCGCCTCGGCAATCCCGGTTTCGAAAGCCGCTACACGCGTGAGGTCACGCGGGTCGCAACCAGCCTCAACGACACCCAGGCGCTGGCCTCCGCAACGAAAGCGGTGCGCGACAAGGCGCTGGAGGCACGCGATTCCGCCTCCGCCGTCAACCTTGACGAGGAAGCCGCCGACCTCATCCGTTTCCAGCAGGCCTATCAGGCCTCCGCGAAGATCATCGCCGCCGCCCGCGAGATCTTCCAGACCATCCTCGACATCCGGTGAGCACGGGAAACCGAAACATGCGCGTTGGCACTTTCCAGTCTTTCCAGTCGCAGATCAGCCGCATGGGCTCGCTGCAATCGACGATATCCCGCCTGGAGGCGCAGATCGCATCGGGCAAGCGCGTTCTCGATCCCGCCGACGATCCGCTGGGATCGAGCCGCATCGCCGACCTGCAGCGCAGCATCGACAACAACCAGCAGTTCATCCGCAACATGGACACGGTGACGACCCAGCTTTCGCTCGCCGACAGCGCTGCGGAATCGATGTCGAACCAGATGGTGCGCGCCAAGGAACTTGCCATTCAGGCGGCAAACGGCACGCTGACCGACACCGACCGCAAGAACATCAGCACCGAACTCGGCCAGATCCTCGATCAGATGCTGTCGCTTTCCAACACCCGCGACGCCTCCGGCAACTATCTGTTCTCCGGCGCAGCGGTGAGCACCGCACCCTTCGCGGTCGACGGCAGCGGCGCCATCGTCTGGCAGGGCAGCGGCCAACCGCCGAAGGTGCCGGTGAGCAGCGACGTTGCGATCGCATCGAGTGTCAGCGGGCTCGACATGCTGTCCATCGAAACCAGCGGCGGACGCCAGACGATCCTGGCCTCGCTCAGCGAATTCAAGGCTGTGCTCGACACGCCCGGCCTCGATGCCGCGGCGCTGCAAAGCGGCATGGACAAGGCGCTCAGCGACATGAGCGCGGGCGTCGATCGCCTGGCCGACCAGCGCGCGACCTTCGGATCGCGCATGGCGCAGATCGAGACGGAAACCGACCGGCTGACGTCGCTCGAAGTGACTCTGACGACCGCGAAGAGCAGTATCGAAAGCCTGGATGTCGCCGCTGCGATCGTCGAGCTGAAGAGCGCGATGACCTTGCTCGACGCCTCGCAGCAGAGTTTCGCCCAGATCAAGAAACTCTCGCTGTTCAGCTACCTGTGAGGCGCCCGGAAATTATGTGCTGCACTGCAACAAATAAGCATCCGGGGAAGTCTTTCTCAATCTTTGGATGCCTAAATGCCCGTGAATTTATGTCGTTAAGCCTGATGGGCGCGCGGCATCGCGGAAGTCCGGCAGTGCCCGCCGGCCATGGAGTTATGCGTTAGATGTTTGCGGCAATCGGCCTTGTTGTCCTTTTTGCGATGGTCTTCGGCGGGTTCGCGCTCGCGGGCGGCAACCTCCAGCCGGTTCTCAACGCGATTCCGCACGAAATGATCATCATCGGCGGCTCGGCGGTGGGCGCGCTTCTGATCGGCAACAACTTCGGCATCCTGAAAGCCGTCGGCGGCGGTATCGCCAAGGTCTTCAAGGGGCCGAGCTACAACCGCAAGGACTATCTGGACACGATCTTTCTGACGTCGAAACTCATGAAGACCATGAAGACCGACGGTCCGGTCGCCATGGAAGCCCATATCGAAGATCCCAAATCGAGCAGCATCTTTCAGGAGTATCCCAAGCTGCTGAAGGATCACTTCCTCATCGATTTCATGGCCGACGCGATCCGCCTTGTGGTCGTCTCCTCGGGTACGCTCAACGTCCATGCGGTCGAAGAGATCATGGACAACGCGCTGAAGACGCACCACCACAGCGCGATAAAGCCGGTGAAGGTGCTTCAGACCACCGGCGACGCGCTGCCCGCGCTCGGCATCGTCGCCGCCGTTCTCGGCGTCATCAAGACCATGGGATCGATCGACCAGCCGCCCGCAATTCTGGGCGGCATGATCGGTGCGGCACTTGTCGGCACCTTCCTCGGCGTGTTCCTCGCTTACGGAATCGTGTCGCCGATTTCGAACCGGCTTGAACAGATCCTCGAGGAAGACGGCGAAATCTATCACGTCGCCAAGGCGATCATCATCTCGTCGCTGCACGGCAACGCCCCCGCGATGGTGATCGAGGCGGCGCGCACCAGCATCAGCAGCAAGAACCAGCCCGGCTTCGCCGAAGTGTTCGACGGGCTTCGCGCCCGATGAGCGCAGTACCGATCAAGCCGCTCGTCGCCGCTGCGGAAGTCCCGCCGCCGATCATCATCAAGAAGATCACCATCGAAGCGCATGCCGGCCACCACGGCGGCGCGTGGAAGGTGGCCTATGCCGACTTCGTGACCGCGATGATGGCGTTCTTCCTTCTGCTGTGGATCGTCGGCGCCACCAACGAGGATCAGCGCAAGGGCATCGCCGACTATTTCTCGCCCACGCTCGTCCAGCACACCAAGGCGGGCGGATCGAACGGCGTGATGGGCGGCCGCGCCATGATGTCGCCCGACGGCAATGCGCCCAACGCCACGCCCAAGGGTTCGCAGCGCCTGATGCCCGTCACCAGCTTCGCGCGCGTCGCCCCGCCGACGCCCGAGGAGCGCGCGCAGGCGGACCAGCTGCGCAAGGAAGACGTCGCGCGCTTCGAAGCGGCTGCCGAGGCCTTGGAAAAGCGCATGGCAAGCGACCGGAACCTCGCCCAGCTCCGCGATCAGCTCCGCCTCTCGGTCACGCCGGAGGGGCTGCGCATCGATATCCTCGACGAGGCCGATTTCGCCATGTTCGCGCTCGGCACCGACCGAATGTCCCGGCAGGCGCAGGATCTCGTGCGCGCCGTCTCGTCGGCTGTGCAGACGATGCCGAACCCGATCGCGATGCGCGGCCACACCGACAGCCTTCCGTTTGCGGGCGGTTCGCTCGGCGCAGCGCCCGGCGGCATGAACAACTGGGTGCTTTCCGCCCAGCGCGCCGAAGCCACGCGCGCCGCGCTTGCTGCGAGCGGCGTCGATCCGACGCGCTTTTCGCGCCTCGAAGGCGTCGCCGACCGCGAGCCTTTCAACAGCGCCAATCCCTACGATCCGCGCAACCGGCGCATCAGCGTGACCCTGCTCTACCGCACGCCGACCCCGGCTGCAGCCGCGCCCACCGCCCAGTAAGGCGAACCGGCTTGCGTCCTGGCGCAAACCGGGGTAGCAGCGCCCTGTCATCTGGGGAGTAGCCAGCCGTCTTCGGACGGGCCTTCGCGTCAACATACTTGGTCGAGAGGCCATGGTGCGAGGGGAACGGGATCACCGTTCGGGCGAGACCAATGACATCGTTTCCTTGTCCGGTCGGGCGGGGGAAGCGATGTCGTTGGATTTTCGCACTGCCCGACCCCGGAGATGCTCCTTGGAAGCCCTGCTCGTCTCGACCGCCGTGGTCGCCCTCGCCGAAATCGGCGACAAGACCCAGCTGCTCGCCATCGTCCTTGCCGCCCGATTCAAGCGTCCGTGGCCGATCATCGCGGGCATCTTCGTCGCCACGATCGCCAACCATTTCCTTGCCGCGCTCGTGGGCAGCCAGGTCGCTTCGATCCTTGAAGGCGTATGGTTCCGCTATGCAGTCGGCGCGTCGTTCATCGCCATGGCGATCTGGACGCTCATTCCCGACACGCTCGACGGCGTGGAGGACAAGCCCGCGCGTTTCGGCGCCTTCCTCACGACGCTGTTTGCCTTCTTCCTCGTCGAGATGGGCGACAAGACGCAGATCGCCACAGTCGCGCTCGGCGCGCGTTTCGAGAACGTGATTCCGGTGACGATCGGCACCACACTTGGCATGATGATCGCAAACATACCCGCCGTCTTCCTCGGCGATGCGCTGATCCGCCGCGTGCCGATGCGTGCCGTTCATATCGCCGCCGCGCTGCTGTTTCTCGTGATCGGCCTGTGGGTGACGGCGCAGACGGCGGGCTGGGTATGATACGCGGTCGCGTCTGCAAGGAAGCACTGGACAATCCGGGCGTCAGCGCGCATCGCTCTGGCCCATGACTGCTAAGCCTAAGGCGCCCGCGACGCGCCGTTTCACCCGAGAAGACTGGGTCGCAAGCGCGCGCAAGACACTCGTTGAGCGCGGCGTGGACGATGTGAAGGTCGATCGGCTGGCCAAGCAGATGCGCGTCACGCGCGGCAGTTTCTACTGGCATTTCCAGCATCGCCGCGACCTTCTGGATACGCTGCTGACCGACTGGGAAGCCCGCAATTACTACGAGATCGCCCAGATTCGCGCGCGCTGGGCGAAAAACGCGCCCGATCTCACCGAGGTCGTGGCGAGCTGGCTGGAATCCGATCCCGCCTTCCCCTCGTTCGACGTTGCCGTAAGGGCCTGGGCGCGCAAGAGCACCGATGTCGCCGAGGCCGTGGAGCGCTCCGATGCCGCATGGATCGCCCTGCTGCAGGAACTCTTCGAAAAGAGCGGTTTCGACGCGGACGAAAGCCTCGTCCGGGCGCGGATCACGCATTTCCACCAGATCGGCTATTACGCGCTCGGCTTTCGGGAGCCGACCGCCGAGCGGCTTCGTCTGGTGCCGCTCTACTACCGCGTCCTGACCGGACACGAGGCCGGGGCGAACCTGCTCAAAAAGCTCGACGATCTGGTCCGCGAGATGCCCGCCCCCAAGCGCAAGGGGCGCAAGGCCGCAGGCTGACCTGCCACAGTGCAAGCCTGTATCGTGATCCGGGAAGCAGAGCTTCCCGGAACGAAAAATCTTTTGTCCCTGCCGCATTTCGCAGGCTTGCTTCCAAACACTAGTGTATCTATTATTGTTTGAAAGAGAGTGCGGGAATCGAAAGGCAGGGAACGGGCGAGTGACACGATATTCGGCGTGGTCGCTGCTGCGCGCAGGTCTCTCCGGGCAGCGGACATGGACCCCGGCCTGGCGGGACGCGAAACCCAAAAAGCGCTATCAGGCCGTCATTATCGGCGGCGGCGGGCACGGGCTTGCGACGGCGTATTATCTCGCGAGCAAGCATGGCCTGCGCGACATCGCGGTGATCGAGCGGGGCTGGATCGGCGGCGGCAACACGGGGCGCAACACCACCGTGATCCGGTCCAACTATTTCTTCCCCGAAAGCGCGCGCTTCTACGATTTCTCGCTTTCGCTCTACGAAAACCTGTCGCGCGAACTCAATTACAACATCATGTTCTCGCAGCGCGGCATGTGGAGCTTCGCGCACGACCGCCACGGTGTGGAGATGCTGCGCCGTTCGGTAAATGCGATGCAAATCAACGGCGCCGACGCCGAGTATCACGAGGCCGATGAAGTCCTGCGCCGTATCCCCGGCCTGAACCCCTCCCCGCGCTTCCCGATCCTCGCCGGTCTCAACCAGCCGCGCGGCGGCACCGCCCGCCACGACGCCGTCGCCTGGGGCTATGCGCGCGCCGCCGATGCCCTCGGCGTCGATATCATCCAGAACTGCGAAGTCACCGGCTTCGATATCCGCGAAGGCCGCATCGCGGGCGTTCAGACAACGCTCGGCGATATCGCCGCCGATCGCGTGGGCATCGCGGTTGCCGGGCACAGCAGCGTGATGGCGCGCCGCGCGGGTTTCCGCCTGCCGATCACGTCCTACGCGCTGCAGGCGTTCGTATCGGAACCGATGAAGCCGGTGCTCGACACCGTCGTGCTGGCACCGTCCACCGGCACCTATCTCAGTCAGTCCGACAAGGGCGAGATCGTCGTGGGAAGCGCGCTCGATCTGTTCCCATCCTATGCCCAGCGCGGCAGCCTGCCCGTGCTCGAATCCACGGCGGCAGGGCTTATCGATCTGTTCCCGCAATTCTCGCGCGTGCGCCTGCTGCGGCAATGGGCGGGCATCGTCGATGTCGTCCACGATTCCACGCCCATCCTCGGCGAAAGCCCGGTGAAGGGCCTGTACCTCAATTGCGGATGGGGCACCGGCGGCTTCAAGGCGATTCCCGCCGGCGGCTTCTGTTTTGCCCACCATATGGCAACGGGCGAAGCGCACACGCTCGCCGCGGCTTTCTCCCTCGACCGTTTCCGGACCGGCGCGCTCATCGATGAAGCGTCCGCCTCCGGCATTGCCCACTGAGGCCCTTATGCTGCTGATCGAATGTCCCTGGTGTGGCCCTCGCGCCGAAAACGAATTCCGCTGCGGCGGTGAAAGCCCGATCGTCCGCCCCACCGATCCGGCGACGACTGATGACGAAGCCTGGGCGCAATACATGTTCTACCGCGACAATGCGAAGGGTCTGGGCTTCGAGCGCTGGCACCACCGCTTCGGCTGCGGGCTCTGGTTCAACATCGCGCGCGATACCGTTTCGCACCGTGTCCTCGCGGTCTACGGCATGACCGATCCCCGCCCGGCGCTGGAGAGCGAGGCATGAGCGGCTACCGCCTCGCGGCAGGCGGCGATATCGATCGCAGCCGCGCCGTGAATTTCATCTGGGAAGGCAAAAGCTACGCGGGCTTCGCGGGCGACACGCTCGCCTCCGCCCTGCTCGCGAGCGGCGTGCGTATGGTGGGGCGCAGCTTCAAATACCACCGGCCGCGCGGGCTGATCGCAGCGGGCCTCGACGAACCCAATTTCATCGTTCAGCTGGAACGCGGCGCGCAGACGATCCCCAATCTCAAGGCCCCCTATGTGGAGCTTTACGACGGGCTGAACGCCGATCCGGTGAACGCGTGGCCGCGTCTCGGCTTCGATCTGCTTGCGGTGAACGGGCTCGTCAAACGCTTCATTCCCGCCGCGTTCTACTACAAAACCTTCATGTGGCCGAACTGGCTTCTGTTCGAACCCTCGATCCGCAAGGCGGCGGGCCTGGGCAAGTCGCCCCGGCTGCCCGATACCGATGTGTACGCACAGGCGTCCGCGCATACCGACGTTCTCGTCGTGGGCGGCGGCATCGCCGGTCTTGCCGCCGCGCTGCATGCAGGGCAGTCGGGCAAATCGGTGATGCTGGTCACGGGCGGCGCGCACTGGGGCGGCAGGCTCGCCGGAACCGCCGACGTGGTGGAAGGCAAGCCCGCGCGGATCTGGATCGACGATGCGCTCCGCGCGCTCGCCGCCATGCCGAACGTCACGCTGAAAACGCGCACGCTCGCCACGGGACATTACGATCACGGCATGGTTGCGCTGTGCGAGCGGCTGACCGATCATCTGCCGCTCGCTGCACGCAGCGGGCCACGCCAGCGGCTGTGGCGCGTGCGCGCCGATGCGCTGATTCTGGCGACCGGCGCCTTCGAACGCCCACTCGTGTTTCCGGGCAACGACCGCCCCGGCGTGCTGCTGGCGGGCGCGGCGCGCGCCTATCTGCATCGCTACGGCGTCGTTGCCGGGCAGGCGATCGTCGTCGCCGCCAACAACGACAGCGCGTGGCAGGCGGCATTCGATCTGGCGGACGCCGGAGCGAACATCGTGGGCATCGTCGATGCACGCCCGGTTCCGCCTTCAGCGCTGACCGACCATGCCCGCGTCCTTGGCATCGCCGTCCACACCGGCATGGCGCCCGCAGCCGCGATCGGCGGACGGACCCTGCGCGGCGTGCGGATCGGCCGCGTGACCGGCACAGGCCGTATCGAGGGCGCCACGCAGACGCTGCGCTGCGACACGCTGCTCGTCTCGGGCGGCTGGAACCCCGCCGTCCATCTCCACTCGCAGGGCGGAGGACGTCTGGCGCTCGATACCGATCTCCACAGCTTCGTTCCTGTCGCCGCCGCAGACCGGAGCGTGGGCGCTGCGGCCGGCGATTTCGCGATCGAGGGCACGCTCGCTTCCGCGCGCGGAAGCGACGCGCCCCGCACGGTATCCCCGATCCCGGCGCTTTGGTCGATTTCCGAAACCGGAGAGCCGCACCCCGAAGCCTGGGTCGATTTCCAGAACGACGTGACCGCCGGAGATGTTGCGCTCGCGGCGCGCGAGAACTTCCGGTCCGTCGAGCACCTGAAGCGGTACACCACGCTTGGCATGGCGTCCGACCAGGGCAAGACATCGAACGTCAGCGGTATCGGCATTCTCGGCACGCTCATCGACAAGCCGATGGACGCGATCGGCACCACCAAGTTCCGCCCGCCTTATGATCCTATCCCCTTCGGCGTGCTCGCGGGCCACCGCGTCGGCGAAGGGCTGCGCGCGCGCCGCTTTCTCGCGCTTCACGACTGGCACGTCGCGCAAGGCGCCCTCCTCGACGAATATGGCGGCTGGATGCGCCCCGCCGCCTATCCGCAGCCGGGCGAGACGGAAGCCGATGCCGTTCGCCGCGAAGTGCTGGCCATCCGCAGCGGCGCGGGGATCTTCGAAGCCTCGCCGCTCGGCAAGGTGGAGGTGAAAGGCCCCGACGCCGCCGCGTTCCTCGATCGGCTTTACGTGAACACGATCAGCACGCTGAAGGTCGGGCGCTGCCGCTATGCGATCATGCTGTCGGAAAACGGCATCGTGTTCGACGACGGTGTCGTCACGCGGTTCAGCGACGATCACTTCCTCGTCGGCACGACCAGCGGCCATGCCGCAGCGGTGACCGAGGCGTTCCGCGAGTGGCTGCAATGCGAATGGACGCAGATGCAGGTGCTCGTCGAAGACGTCACCACGTGCTGGGCGGTCGCCAACATCGCCGGCCCCAGGGCGCGCGATATCCTTGCCGCGCTTGAGCCCGACATGGATATCTCCGGCGCGGCCTTCCCGCACATGACCGCGCGCTCCGGGCATCTGGCCGGTATCCCCACGCGTATCATGCGCGTCAGCTTCTCGGGGGAGCTTTCCTACGAGATCGCCGTTCCGTGGCGCGAAGCGCAGCGCCTCTGGACGCTGCTGGTCGAAGCCGGAAAGCCCCACGGGCTGACACCCTTCGGTGTCGAGACCTTGATGACGCTGCGCATCGAAAAAGGCTTCCTGCACGTCGGCTCCGACACCGACGGCACGACTCTGCCGCAGGACGTCGGCTTCGGCGGCATCATGCAGAAGAAGAAACAGGATTTCGTCGGCCGCCGCTCCGCGCTCCGTCCCGACGGGATGCGGGATGATCGGCGCAGCCTCGTCGGGCTCGAAGTGACCGACGGCAAACCGGCGCCCCTCGTTGTAGGCGCGCATGTGTTTCCCGAAACGCCTGCGCCGTCGCAGCCGAGCCAGGGCTGGGTGACATCGAGCACCTGGTCGCCCACGCTGGAGACGCCGCTCGCGCTCGCGCTCGTCGAACGCGGGCAGGAACGCATGGGCGAGCGCGTGCGCATCCTCGATCTCGGGCAGTGGCGCGAAGCCCGCATCACCGCGCTCTGCCGCCTTGACCCGGAAGGAGCCCGGCTCGATGCCTGATGCGCCCGACATGCCCGGCTGGTGCCGTTTCGATACAGGCCTCGCCGTCGCGAAAATCCACATCACAGGCGGCGCGGACGTGCCCGGCCGGCTGGCCGCCGCGCTCGGTATCGATACGCCCGCGCCGAACCGCTTCACCGGCAACGACGATATCGCCCTCGCCGCGATCGCGCCCGGCGAGTGGCTGCTGACCGGCAGCGGCGAGAGCGTCACCGAGGCGATGAGGCGCGCCGAAGGCATCGAGGATGCAACCGTTCTCGCAATCGATCTGACGCACGGGCGCACCGCGCTGCGGCTCGAAGGGCCGGAGGGCCGCGATTGGCTTGCCGCCTTCACCCCGCTCGATCTGCGCCCGGAACGCTTGCCGACCGGCGCAGCGGTACGCACGCGTCTCGCCGACATCGGCGTCTTCATCGCACGCACCGGCGAGGCCCCCGCGTTCCTCCTGATCGTCGACCAGAGCTACGCGAGCCACCTGCGTCATCTGCTTTCCTAGGAAGACCACCATGAACGTACCAAGCCGCGCGCGCTGCGTGCTCCGCTTCCGCTCTCCCGACCAACCCGGCATTCTCGCCGGCCTGACGCCGCTCCTCACCGAAAACGGCTGGGATATCCGCGAAGCCACCATCTACGGCGATCCGGACACAGCCACCTTCTTCACGCGCATGGAACTCGCAAGCGATCGCGCCAAAATCGCAGACCTGCCCCGGCAGATCGCCCCCGCCGTCGCGGCATTGCAGCTGGATTGGGAGGTTCACGACATCGCGGAACCGATGCCCGTCCTCATCGCCGTCTCGAAGTTCAACCACTGCCTCGTCGACCTCCTGCACAAGGTGGAAATCGGCGCCCTCCCCATACGCATCGTCTCGGTCGTCTCGAACCACGAGCAGGAACGCAGCCGCGTCGAATGGCACGGCATCCCCTACCATCACCTCCCCGTCGACCGCACCGACAAGGCCGCGCAGGAACGGCGCTTCCTTGAGATCATCGAGGAAAGCGGCGCCGAACTCACCGTGCTCGCACGCTACATGCAGATCCTCTCGGACAACTTCGCCGAAAGGCTCGACGGACGCTGCATCAACATCCACCACAGCTTCCTGCCGAGCTTCAAGGGCGCGAAACCCTATCATCAGGCGAAAACCCGCGGGGTGAAGCTGATCGGCGCCACGGCACACTACGTCACCGCAGACCTCGACGAAGGGCCGATCATCGAGCAGGACGTCCGCCGCGTGACCCATGCCACCACCGCAGACGAGATGGTCGCGATCGGCCGCGAAGTCGAAGCCTCCGTCCTTTCCCGCGCCGTCCGCTGGCACGCGGAGCACCGAATTCTGGGCAACGGCAACCAAACTGTCGTATTGATCTGAAATCCGGGCATTTGCAGGCTTGGCAAGACACCGACACCTCGCCTATAGCCCCCTTTCGTCGATCCAGCGCTTGCCTCCGGGACAGCGCCGCCCGGTGCGGAGAGGTGCCAGAGTGGTCGATTGGGACGGTCTCGAAAACCGTTGTGCGGGCAACCGTACCGTGGGTTCGAATCCCACCCTCTCCGCCAGACCCCCTTCCGTAGCACACCGTAGCAGTCCACCAGGATTGCGAATTTTCCTCTGAAATCGAATACTTAGCGAGTCGATCGAACCGTAGCCGTTCGCACGCCTCCGACCCGGAGCGTGGTACGAAACGTGGTACGGGCGCGAGGAAAACGTGGTACGGAGGTAGACCATGCTAAGTGACGCAAAACTGCGGGCGGCAAAGCCGCGCGCGAACGCGTACAAGCTCACCGACAGCAATCGACTTTATCTTCTCGTCACGCCTTCGGGTGGAAAGCTCTGGCGCTGGAGCTACCAGTTCGGCGGCAAGCAAAAGACCATGGCGTTCGGCGCCTACCCCGTGGTCAGCCTGCTTGAAGCCCGCGAGAAGCGGGATGAAGCGCGCGCGATTCTTGCCCAGGGGAAAGATCCCGTCATTGCCAAGAAGCTCCTGATTCACGAGAATCTGGCGGCTGCCCAAAACACGTTCGAGCGTATCGCCAGAAAGTGGCATGAAGTTACCAAAGCGCAGTGGGCCCGCGTGCATGCTGACGACGTTCTCCGCAGCCTGGAGCGAGACGTCTTCCCCGTCCTTGGTCCGCTCCCGGTCTCAGAAATACCCGCACCGCTCGTCCTTGACGTCTTGCGCGCACGATCGAGGGTCGGGGCGCCCTGGAGACGGCGAAACGCGTACGGCAACGCATATCCGCCGCCTTCGTCTATGCGATCGCCCAGGGACTTGCGCAGCATGATCCATCGGAACGGCTTGGCGTCGTCCTGAAACCGCTCCGGAAAGGTCGTCAGCCGGCCATTACCGACCTTGCCGAGCTGCAACGCATGCTCAATGCCGCTGAAGAAGATCATGCGCGTCCGATCACACGCCTCGCTTTGCGATTTATTGCGCTCACGGCCGTGCGTCCGAATGAGATCAGAGGCGCCCGCTGGATCGAGTTTGAAGACCTGGACGGGAAGAACCCGCTCTGGCGGATTCCTGCTGCCCGTATGAAAGGTGGTCAGGACCGAAAGGAAGAAATCGGCGGCGATCACCTCGTACCGCTGGCACATCAGTCGGTAGCCGTTCTTAGGGCAATATGGCCACTGACCGGTGCGGGCACGCTTGTGTTCCCCAGTTCCCGCCATGCCCACCATCCGATGAGCGAGAACGCCATCGGCTATTTGCTCAACCGCGCCGGTTATCACGGGCGCCACGTGCCTCACGGATTTCGCGCAGCCTTTTCGACCATTATGAACGAGTGGGCCGAGCAGCACGGAAAGGAACATGATCGCAAGATCATCGATCTCATGCTGGCGCATGTTCCCAAGGAAAAGATTGAGTCCGCTTATAATCGGGCCGCCTATTTGCCGAGACGACGGGAATTGTCACAGATTTGGGCCGACATGCTCTCAGCCCAGCTTCCCTCTCCGATCGTTCTCCTGGAGCGTCCTGCCCGGGATATCGGAGCCCATTCACGTAGGAGAATACCCGGTCCCGTTCCTGCCGATTTCCGCTTTCCGTTCCTGTCGGGCTAGCTCAAACGGTCAGACGCGGCGTTTCTTGCCCTCAAACCCGTCTTTTACGAGCCCGATCCAGGCAACAATTTCCTGCTCACTCCAGCGGGCTGCGGCGGGAGTAAGCTTGTAAGGCGCTGGAAACCTGCCCTGACCGATCAAGTTGTAGATCATCGTCTTCCCGAGGCCGACCCTGCGGCTCACCTCTTTGAGCCGCAGGAGGCGGTCGGGCTTGGTCTCGGATTCAGTCATGACGACTAGGATCGCACCCGCCCGGCGCGCGCGCGATTGAACGCCCGGTCTTTCGACAAGAAGTGGGTCAACATCTGAGGAATGAGTTCAGTGATGGGTTCATCAACGCCGTAGGCATTTTGATACACCGCCGCATAATCCTCCAACGTCTGCCGCAGCTCGGGCGTGATGACGATCGTGATCTTAACAGGTGTCCGATCCGGCAGTTTCGGTAGCGCAAGATCAGCCATGAACACCTCCCGGCTTCCATTCTCGCAATATCAGATCCTTGTGAAGAACCACACGGAGCGGCCAGCCCGGCCGCACACGCAAGGTCGGCTGCACGTCGAGGCTCTGCCGGACAAGCTCGTCCCCTGCCCGGCTTCCCGCCTGCTGCGTGGAGTCACGGATCGCGCGGACAAGGTCGCTTTCGCTGCTGCCCCAGCCGAGTTCCGTTCCGACCCCGAGCAGCGTCGAAAGCGCGACACCCTTCAGCAGCTGCCACGTATGTCGGTCGATCCGATCCGACAGCCCGGCATAGCCCTCGGTATCCGTGCCCGGCACGTTGTCGATCCGGATCGAGGCCCCGTCCGGCAGGATGATGCGCTGCCATACGACGAGCGCGCGGCTCTGCCCGAACGCAACGACACTGTCGTAGCTGCCGATGAGCCTCGATCCCTGCGGGATGAGCAAGGTCCGCCCGGTCACGCTGTCGTAAACATTCTCGGTGACCTGCGCCGTCACAAAACCGGGGAGGTCAGAGTTCAGGCCGGTGATCAGGCTCGCCGATATGATGCTGCCGGCATGGAGCGTCCAGGGCGAGACGGGCTGTACCAACGTGTGCGGGTTGATGTCGTCGCCATTGTCCGCGCGCCCGACAAGGGCGTTCTTGCGCTGCTGACCGCTCGGATCGCGAGCAGTATCCGGCGCCAGGCTATTATCCTCCGGAGCCCCTCCGCCGCCGTCCCCAGCCGCTACCGCCAGGCTGGGCATAGTCGCATTGAGCGTAGCTGAGCGCCCCGTCTGCAGCATGACGCTCGAAATGCGTGCCGCGCGTTCCTCGGCCTCCAGGCGCTGACGCTCGGCCTCAGCCTTCTGCGCGGCGGCTCTTGCTGCCTCATCGGTCATTTCCGGAGATGTCATTCCCAGTTCACGCCGCCGATTAAGAATGGGCCTCCCAAGGTCACCGGGCAACGGCTCGCCAAGTTCCGGCACATCGGCGTAGCTTGTGGGCGCACCCGCGAGCGCATCGACAGGTGCCTTTGCGACACGTTCCGGCCACTCACGCTCCGAGGAGAACTCGAGCGACGACGGTTTGAGCGCAAACCAGGCCACACCAACGATAGCCGTTGAACCGACAGCGGCCACGGCGATGACCACGCCGCGCCGAAACCGGGTCACACGCACTGGACGTGCGCGTAGGGCCAAAGCCTCGGGATCAGCCTTCGGCGGAGCGGACCTGGTTGGAGCGGCCTTGGTTGGAGCGGCCTCGGCGGGAGCAGCCTTTGTATTGTCACCTTCGGTCACGACGCCCTCCGGTCTTTACGTCGCCCGGATTCGGTGCGCGTGATGCGCACGATCTGCTGCGTCTTCTCGCCCAGACGGAGTTCGGCGGCGCCGAAGAGCCGATCGACGATATAATAAAGGCCGGAGACGCGGTAGTTGACGAGCTGCGCATCGCCGTCTGGACCAAGCACGAACAGCGGCGGCGCCTCGCCGACGGCAATATCGGGTGAAAACGCGACAAAGGTTTGCCGCCCATCGTCGAACGCGCGGAGCGGCCGCCATGCCGGGTTGTCGCCGGTAATGACATAATCGAAATTGAGGTGTTCGACCGCAATGCCTGCAGCCGCGGGCTTTGCCGCTTCCGTCTGCTCCTGCCTGCGCTTGATCGCGAGCAGCGCATCGGCAGGATACGTCCAGCTGATCGCCGCCATGCTTGTCGCGGCGGTGCTCGCGAGTTGCAGACGGTAGACGCGGCGGTCGGTGGTGATGACGAGATTGGTGGAAAGCCCTGCGCTGAACGGCTTCACAAGGATGTGCGCGCGCTTCGCCTCGCCGTTTCCGCTCGTGGTGTCGCCCACGGTCCAGCGCACGGTGTCGCCGGCGGCAACGGACGTGATGGTTTCTCCCGGCTGCAACGCGATGTCGGTGACGCGCTCGGGCGCGGCATAGAGTCGGTAGAGCGCGCCTTCGCTATAGGGATAGACTTGCACGGCATCGACGTAACCGGCGCGCGAGGGTTCACGGAGTGCCGCCGCGTTCGCCGCCTTGACGTGGGCAGCAGGTTCGGCGGCGACAGGTCCGGCGAGCACCATAAGGCTCGCCGACGCAATGAACGTACGGATCATCGGGCACTCCTTTCATCGAGCATGTCATGGTCTGCGGAGACCGCCGGATGCGTTGCGGTCGGGCGTGCTTCGCGAAGATCCCCGGCGTCGAGTTCGCGGCTCCAGTCGATTGCCTCGACGTAGAGACCGAGAGGATTCTTGCGCAACACCTCGGCGGAGCGGGGCGTTTGGATCCTGACTGTGACCATCGCCGTCCACTGCGAGGTGCCGGCAAGGCTGCCCCTCTCATATTCGCTCTCGGTCCAGTTGACGCGGAAGCTGTCGTCTGACGCGCGGACGATGCTCGTCACCTGCACCGACACGGTGCGGCGTCCGACCTCGGCGAACGGACTTGCGTCGCGGGCGTATTCGCCAAGGAAGCGCACCGCGCGCTCGCCTGCGAAGTCATAGGCCGAGAGCCAATTTTCGCGCATCAGCACCGAGTCGAGTGACCGGCTGCGGACATTGCTGATGAAACGCCCGAGGTGCCAGGCGATCTGGGGATCGGTGGGATCGAAGTCGGCCGCCGCAGGCGCGACGCTGCGCGCCTCGCCGACCCGGTCGACCTCGACCACGTAGGGAACGATACGGCTCTGCAGCGATTGCCAGACGAGCGCGGCGGACAGGCCTGCGGTGAGAAATAGTCCGCCGAACGCCATCCATCGCCAGCTGCGCGCCTGGACACGCGCGGCACCGATCCGGTCGTCCCAGAGTTGTCCCGCCCTCTGGTACGGCGTCTCCGGCTCGGGTGTCTTGCCGTAACGCTGAACAGCACGTCTGAATCGCATGGCTCAGTCCCTTTCCTTGATGTCCGGCGTGATCCCGCCGCCGCCGCGGTCGCCATCTCGGATCGCGTGGATCGCCATCTGACGCCGGTGGCGGGCGGACTGCGCGCTCTGAAGCTTCTGCGCCCAGGCGGGCATGGGCTCGGCGGATTGAGAGTTTGCCGGCGGACGCGATAGGCCCGCGCCGGCTTGCCATGCCGCCGTTCTGCCCTCCGCCACTGCGGACCTGAGGCCGAGCGCATTGTCGGCGCCTTGGAGTGCCCCACCTTTGAGCGCCGTGCCGACACCGCCGAGACCCGCGCGAACGGTACTTGCGCCAGACGTTTCCTGGCCGAGCCTGTAGGAAGCGTGCGCCGCTGCGCCCATGGACGTACCCGCACGGACAGCGCCGAGACCGGCGCTCGCCACGCCGCGCGCGCCCGCGACAGCGCCCGCGCCGCCCGCAGCAAGACCGCCGGCGGCAAGCGCCGTCGTCGTGATCGCTGAACCCGCACCAAGCTGTGGGGCGCCTGCAACAAGCCCTGACGCGATGCCCGGACCGAAGATCGCGAGACCGAACATCGCAAGGCTTGCGAGCATCAGCGACATCGCCTGTTCGATATTGACGGTATCGCCGGTGAGCGCGCCCGTGAAATCCGCAAAATAGCCCGAACCGATGCCGACAATGACGGCGAGCACCATCACCTTGACGCCCGAACTCACGACATGGCCGAGCACGCGCTCGGCGAGGAACGCCGTCCGGGTCCAGAGCGCGAAGGGCACGAGGATGAACCCCGCAAGGCTGGTCAGCTTGAACTCGAGGATGGTGACGAAGAGCTGGATTGCGAGGATGAAGAAGGCGGCGATGACGATGATCCAGGCGATCATCAGCACCGCGATTTCGACGAAGTTCTCGAAGAACGCGACCGGCCCGACGAGGTCTGCGGCCTGCGCAAGCAGCGGCGCCGCCGCCTCGAAGCCCGTGCCGGCAAGATGCCCGGGGTGCAGCAGGTCGTCCGGAGTGATCGTGCCGCCGCCTGCGGTAAGGCCGAGGCCGGCGAACGAATGAAAGATGATGTCCGAGAGCACGGAGAAACTGTTGATGATGAGCGCGAAGACACCGATGTAGAGGATCTTGCCAAGAAATTTTCCGATGACATTGTCTTCGCCGCCCAGAGCCCAGAAGAGGCCGGCAAGCGTGATGTCGATGCCGATGAGGATTGAGGTCAGGAACCCGACATCTCCGCCGAGCAGCCCGAAGCCGCTGTCGATGTAGGCGATGAACGCCTCCAGGAACCCATCAATGACGCTTAGATCATCCACGTTTGCACATCTCCTGATGGTGCCGCGGGGCCGGCAGCGGTGACAGCCGGCACATCTGCCGAGCCCCGCGACGGGACCAGGGCGGGCCGGGGGAGCTTGGGGGAAGCAGCCCTGCCCTCGTCCCAAACTCAATCGCGCGTGTACGCCTTGCCGTCGCCGAGGAAACGGCGCGTGGATTCGCGCGCTTCGCGCGCGATCTGCCCGGCGCGCGCCTTCTCGATCGCCTGGCTGCGATACTCGGCGGCCATCATCTGCTGGATCTGCAATTGCTGCTTGGCGCCAAGCGCGAGAAGCTGGTTGGTCGCCTGGGCGACCTGCAGCGCGCCTTCCGCGTCCTGGCTTTTCCCGGCGATCTCGCCGAGCACTTCTGCGTCACGCTTTACAGTGAGGACGATGCGGTTCTGAAGATCCATTGTCTGCCGGAACGCCGCCATGGCGCTGTCCAGCTGGTCGCGCGCACGGACGATGCGCTGGTCGCGGCTGAACACACTGTCGAAGCTGTCAGGGAACAGCTCCCGGTAGCGCTCATCGAGGCTATCGATTTGAAAGTCGATTCCCTTCGCCTCGCCCATCAGCCCGTCGATATCGGCGAGCCGCTCACGAAGTGCATCCAGCTGCGGGAAATCGATCCGCGAGAGGTTCTTGCCCTGGTTCAGAAGCATCTTCGCTTCGTTCTGCAGCGACAGGATCTGGTTGTTGATCTGGCTGAGCGTGCGCGCCGCGATCAGCAGATTCTGCGCATAGTTGGTGCTGTCGAAGACCGGGATCGCATAGGCCGGCGCGACCGCGACCACAGCCCCAACAATTGTTGCTGCGACGAACGACGCGGACAAAGCGGCACGAACAATGGTTGTTCTCATGAGGGACTCCTTCGGCTTTCTGTTTCAGTGAATTCAGCGAGCAGGTCGGCTGCCCAATCGAGGCCTGACGCGCGCAGGAAATGCTTGGCAAAATCGCGCCCTCCGTATTCGGCCAGCACCGCGTCGATGCGTGCCTGGCTTTCAGGATCGGACGCCCCGCAAAGCGCGAGTGCGATCGGCCCCAGGGCGAGCTCGAACAGCCTGTGCCCGCGCGCCGATTGCAGATAATATTGCCGCTTGGGCACCGCGCGGCTGACGAGCTCGATCTGGCGCGCGTTGAGTCCGAAGCGGGCGTAAGCTGCCTGGGATTGCGGTTCGATCGCGCGGTCGTTGGGAAGCAGGATACGCTGCGGGCAGCTCTCGATGATCGCAGGCGCGATGGTCGAGTCCGCAATGTCCGCGAGGCTCTGCGTCGCAAACACGACGCTGACATTTTTCTTCCTGAGCACTTTCAGCCATTCGCGGATGCGCGCGGCAAACAGCGGGTGATCGAGGAAGATCCAGGCCTCATCAAGAATGAGAAGCGTCGGCCTGCCCGTGAATCGTTCCTCCAGGCGGTGAAAGAGATAGGTGAGGACCGGCGCAACCACGCCTGCCTGCCCCATCAGGGCTTCTGTCTCGAAACACTGCACATCGGCGACGCGCAAATCGTCCTCGGCGGCATCGAGCAGGCGTCCGAACGGCCCTTCGAGCGTGTAGGGAGCCAGTGCCGATCGCAGCTGTACAAACTGCAGCAGCAGCGAGAGGCCGGTGAGCGTCCGCTCTTCGATCGGGGCGGTCGCGAGATTGCTGAGCGCCGACCAGACGGCTTCCTTGACCTCCGGCGTGACCAGTACCTTTTCGTGCGCGAGCAGCGCGCCGATCCATTCCGCCGCCCATACCCGCTCGCCGGTCCGGTCGATGCGGCGCAAAGGCTGGAAGGTGACGGCGCCGCCGCCTTCGTTGTGCTCGCTCCCTCCGCCCAGCCCGAGCGCGTGATACGCGCCTCCACACGCGAGCACGGCGGCGCGCGCGGAATATCCCTTGTCGAAGATATAGATCTGCGCTTTCCGGTTAGCGGCGGAACTGCAGTGCCAGCAGCGCAAGCAGAACCGACTTTCCCGCGCCCGTCGGACCGACGACGAGCATGTGGCCGACGTCGCCGACATGGGTGGAGAGCCGGAACGGTGTCGACCCGCTGGTCTCGGCATAGAGCAAAGGCGGGCCGTCCAGATGCGCGTTGCGCGCCGGTCCCGCCCACACCGACGACAGCGGCATCAGATGCGCGAGGTTGAGCGTATGAACGAGGGGTTGCCGGACATTGGCGTAAACCTGCCCCGGGAGCGATCCGAGCCAGGCTTCCACGGCATTGACGTCCTCGCGAATGCAGGTGAAGCCTATGTGTTTAGTCCCTCGTTTTGATGGTGCGGTTCTCTGATAAACCGTTTTGGCTGCTCGGACCATATTTTGCAGACATATTCATATGGGGT
>NZ_JACHNZ010000029.1 GCF_014199685.1 Sphingosinicella soli
CTGCTCTTCCGTAAACCTCAGTCGCTTCATCGTCCGTCCTTCCATCAGGGCCGGACTCTAATCACGCGTGGAGGAAAATCAGGGGGTCACGTCACGGGATGAACGGCGAAGCAGAGGATTTCTTCTTGGTCATTTAAAAAAGGCTCTTTGCTAACAGTGCCAGATTTCGTCACTCAGCTCGGGTCGGATTGCTAGTTGGGGTTTTCTTTTAGAGATTTTTCAATTTGACTATACAATCTATAGGGTTCCGAAAGCGGAATGCTGACTTCGCTTGCTTACTACAACTTGCTACAAGCTTCCCATGTGAGGCGTCCACACCCATTACCACCCCCGCCTCCCATTCCGCCCCCCACTCAATTTCCGCTCCTCCCGCTCGCGCTCCAGCTGCTCCACATAAACCGCCCGCCCATATTCGGTCGCCGACGTGTGCCCGTATTTGTCCGGACGCGTGGCGCGCAGCAGGAACATCAGCAGGCGGTCGTTGTAACGGCGCCGGGTGCCGACCTTGTTGCCTTCGCGGTCGAACACGTCCTCCTCGGTGCCGCAGAGCGCGCGCTCCATCGCCACGCGTTCCAGGTCGAGCGCCGAATATTTCAGCGCCGCGTCCCATGCGGCGCGGAAACTTTCGGATCGTTCGCGCAGCTTGTATGCGCCCGAGGAGGCCTTGCCTGCGGCGCGCGCCGCCGTTTCCACGCACGCGGTTTCGCGCAGCGCGTCGATGAAGGCGATCTGACGCGCCGTTGTCCAGCCGTCGTGGCGCAGCGGGCGGCCCGCCGCGTCGCGTTCGAAAATGCCCTGCGTGGAGGCTGTGCCCGGCAGCATGGCGAGCGCGGGTGGGGGAGGGGCCTGGTTCGTCGGCAGCCCCGCCGCTTCCATCATCGCCAGAAGCTGTTCCTCGCCGCCCGCACTGTCGGCGAGGACATGCCAAAGCGATGCCGTCGCCTTTTCAAGGTCGAAAGGCTCGTTCGGGGCGAACGTTTCGCCATAGATCAGGTTGAAGTCGGTGTCTTCGTCGCTCATTTCAAATGAATAACCAAAAAGGTTATCAATAGGAAAGTGATTTGTTCATTTGGGTTCGCCAAGTGGCGTGCGCCTCCCACTTACCTCAGTGTAAATTAGGTTGCGCGGCGGTCCATTTTGCGTATCATCACTCCGCAGTTTGAACGCGGGAGGGAGAGTCGCGCGTTCGGGTGCCGTTGTGCGGGCAGGGCGTGAAGAGAGCGTCCGGCGCACGATGCATACGCCCTCGAATGGCCTTGGGAGCAGGAACATCATGAACGCGCCGGTTCATCCGCAGGAATTTCGCACCGACGACGGCTCCACCCCGGCGCAGCGTTTCGCGCGGCTGCGCGATACGGGCTATGCCGATCTTGCGCATCTGCCGGGGGAGCTGCCGGGCTCGCGGCTGCGCGGGGTTCTGCGCACGCTGCGGTTCCTCAGGGATCCGCTCACCATGGTGCGCGATCAGGTGGATCGCTACGGGCGCGTTTATCGCACGCCCAACATCGGCGGCGGCTGGCAGGCGACGCTGATCGGGCCGGAGGCGAACGAGCTGGTTTTCATGGATCGCGACAAGACCTTCTCGTCGGAGCAGGGCTGGAACCCGATCCTCGACCGCGTGTTTCCGCGCGGCCTGATGCTCATGGATTTCGAGGAGCACCGCCTTCACCGCAAGACGCTGTCGGTCGCCTTCAAGCCCGCGCCGATGCAGAATTATCTCGGCGCGCTGCAGGAAGGCATCGCCGCGCGCGTCGCCAAGTGGCCGCAGGACGTGAAGTTCTATCCGGCGATCAAGCAGCTCACGCTCGATCTTGCCGCCACCTCGTTCCTCGGCATCCCCTGGGGGCCGGAGGCGGACCGGATCAACCGCAGCTTCGTCGATATGGTCGCCGCGTCGATCGGCATCGTGCGAAAGCCCCTGCCGTTCACCGCGATGGCGCGCGGGGTTAAGGGGCGGGCGTTCATGTGCGCGTTTTTCGGGCGCGAGATCCCCAAGCGGCGCGGCGCGGCGGGGGACGACATCTTCACGCAGATCTGCAATGCGGAGCACGAGGACGAGGCGAGCGGGCAGACGCGCCTGCTCACCGATCAGGAAATCATCGATCACATGAATTTCCTGATGATGGCGGCGCACGACACGCTCACCTCCTCGCTCACCTCCACCGTCTATTATCTGGGCACCTCGCCGGAGTGGCAGGGCGCGCTGCGCGCCGAAGTGCAGGGCGCGCGCGCCGAGTTCGGGGACCGGATTCCTTATGGAGAGCTGGACCGTTTCGAAAAATGCGAGTGGGCCTTCAAGGAGGCGATGCGGCTGAACGCGCCCGTGCCCGGCCTGCCGCGCCGCGCGCTCAAGGATTTCGTGTTTGGAAACTATACGATCCCTGCGGGTACGCATGTCGGGATCAACCCGATGATGACCCACCGTCTCCCCGAACTCTGGCCGGATCCGGATCGGTTCGATCCGTCTCGGTTTTCTCCTGCAAATTCAAAGGGTAGGCACAAATACGCCTGGGTGCCCTTCGGCGGCGGCGGCCACATGTGTCTTGGCCTCCACTTCGCTTACATGCAGGCGAAGGCCTTCCTGTTCGAACTGCTCGATCAGCGCCGCATCGTGCTGCGCGAAGACTACGAGGCCGATTTCGCCATGTTCCCCATGCCCAAACCCCGCGACGGTCTTCCCCTCAGGCTGGAGCGGCTCTGACAGGCAGCGCCGTGGTGCTCTTGATCTCCGAGAGCGCCATCGAGGATGTGATCTCCTGCACGCCGGGAAGCCGCGAGAGCTTCTCAAAGAACAGCTTCTCGTAAGCCTCGATGTCCGTCGTCACGATCCGCAGCAGGAAGTCCGTCGTGCCCATCAGCACGTAGCATTCCTGGATTTCCTCGATGTCCCGCACCGTCGCTTCGAACTCCGCCATGTGCGCCCGTCCGTGCGCCGACAGCTTCACGTTGGCGAAGACCTGCGCGCCGAGCCCCACTTTGCGCCTGTCGAGCAGCGCGACGCGCTTGCGGATGATGCCGGCCTCCTCCATCGCCGCGATGCGCCGCCAGCACGGCGACTGTGACAGCCCCACGCGCTCCGCGACGTCCGCGGTGGAGAGGCTGCAATCTTCCTGCAGCACGCGAAGGATTTTTCGGTCGAAATCGTCAAGGCGCATAAATTTCGCTTTGCAAAATTGGATTTGATGATTTTTATGCACACAATCGGGTTTCGCTCAATCGCTTTGCATCCCTTTTTCTTTATGCCCGTGCGAAAAGTGCGGCGTAAATTTGAAAAGGAATGTCATGTCCACCGCTCTCGCTGCCGCCGCGCCCGCCGTTTCGGGTCCGCACCTCGCCTTTGTCAGCCGGAGCGCGCATTTCGAGATTATTGCGAACGTGGACCCGCATATCAGTTTGAGAATGCTCAACTATTTCGCACAGCGCGACATCGTGCCCTCGGTCTTCCGCGCGCGCCGCATCCGCGAGAAGCTGGAGATCCGCGTCGTCGTTCCAGGCCTGGCCGAGCATGACGCCTCGGTCATCGCCGAAAAGATGCGCGGCCAGTTCGCCGTCGCGGCCGTGACACTGGAAATGGTCGTCGGGGGCTAGCTTACGAAGTCGCCGATGTCCTCGCCGTAGACGCGGTACGACATCATCGTCACGGTCTCCTTCAGGCCGGGCACGGCGTGCAGCTTCTCCTGCACGAAGTCCTCGATCTCCGGCAGGTCGCTGAAACCCACCTTGATAAGCAGGTCGTACTCGCCCGTCACCGAATAGACCTCGGAAACCTCCTCCATCTCCGCGATGCGGTTGCCCACGCTCGCGGCGTGGCCGAGGTCGCATTTGGCGAGGACGAACAGGCGGTACATCAGGCTTCCTTCCGGCTGGCGGCGGCGATCAGGCTCTTGCGCATGCCATAAGCGAGATAGACCGCGACGCCAATCAGGTTCCAGACCAGAAACCTCAGCTGCGTCTTTTCGGGCAGGCTGATGAACAGGTACAGACACCCGCCGATGGCGATGAGCGCGATCGGCAAGTGGAAGGGCACACGGAACTGCCGCTCCGCGTCCGGCGCGCGGCGACGCAGCACGATCAGGCTGACGCCGATGGCGATGAACGCCGCGAGCGTGCCCGTGTTGGCAAGCTCTGCGATCTCGCCGAGCGGCAGCAGGCCGGAAATGATGCTGACGACAACAGCCGTCACCATCGTCATCAGCACCGGCGTGCCCGTGCGCGCGTTCACGTGCGACAGGCGTTCCGGCAAAAGCCCGTCGCGGGCGATCGCGAAGAAGATGCGGCTCTGGCCGTACATGAAGGCGAGGAGCACGGTCGGCATCGCGACGATGGCGCCTGCGCCGATCAGCTGCGCCGCGCCCGGCCAGTTCAGCGAACGAAGAACATGCGCAAGCGGCTCGCCGCTTGCCGCGAACTCGGCGACCGGCATGGCTCCGATCGCCGCAGCGGCGACAGCCATGTACACCGCCGTGCAGATCACCATGGAGCCGATGATGCCGATGGTGAGGTCACGTCCCGGATTCTTCGCCTCTTCGGCGGCCGTTGAAACCGCGTCGAAGCCGTAGAAAGCGAAAAAGATCAGCGCCGCTCCCGCCGCCACGCCGACCGTATTGCCGCCGACCTCAACAGAGCCCCAGCCATAGGGCGCGAAGGGCTCGAGGTTGGCTGTGTCGAACGCGGGCAGCGCAAGCACGATGAAGAGCGCCAGCGCGGACATCTTCAGCACGACGAGCAGCGTGTTGACGAACGCGCTTTCGCGCGTCCCGAGCGCAAGCAGGCCTGCCAAGGCCATGGTGATCACCACAGCCGGCACGTTGATGATGCCGCCTGCGTGTGGTCCCGCTGCGAACGCGTGGGGGATCGTCACGCCCCAGCTGTTGAGGAACCCGACGGCATAACCCGACCAGCCCACCGCGACCGCGGCGCAGACCACGGTATATTCGAGCACGAGGCTCCACCCGACGATCCATGCGACCGGCTCGTTCAGGGCGACGTAGGAATAACTGTAGGCGCTTCCCGCAGCGGGCATCATCGTTGCGAGTTCTGCATAGGCGAGCGCGGCGCAGGCGCAGACGATCCCCGCGATCGCGAACGAAACGATGACGGCCGGGCCTGCCTTGCCGGCACCGATGCCGATCAGCGTGTAGATGCCGGTGCCGACGATGGCGCCGACGCCAAGCGCCACCAGGTGCGGCCAGGTGAGCGTTCGCCGGAGCGCGCGATTCCCGGAATAGTTGCGCCAGTCTCCAAGACCCTTGCGACGTCCGAAAATGCTTCCTGCCACGCGCTTTGACCTCCTTATCGTGCCGATTCGAACACATTGGCACGAGCCGGCCACGGGGGAAAGCACGCGGCCCTTCGCGTGCTTCAGAAAGCATGAACGGGATGCAGCGCGCTTTTGACGCTGCTTTGACCCGCCTCTCACGCGGCGGTCACGCTTGCGGGCGATAAGAGCCCATCGCGAGGCGGGCATCTTCCCCCAGCCCTTCCCCCCGGTGTCCCCTCGCGACCCCGCAGCACAGGAGTGTCTTCAATGGAGTACGTCAGAGGCGCAGCCTTCGCGGCGGCGGTGGCGGCAACGATCGGTCTCGTCAGTGCATCGTCGCATGCCGAGCCGGTATCGGTGGTCGTCAATTTTGCCGATCTCGATCTCGCCACCCTCGCGGGCGAGACCGCGCTGCGCAAGCGCGTGTCGGGTGCGGTTTTCACGGCTTGCGGCAAGCGGCCGAGCGCCGAGGCCGCGATGGAGCTGGTTCGCCGCGCGTGCATCCGCAACACGGCGGTCACGGCGGAGGCGCACGTCGATGCGGTGATTTCCGGCTCGCGCAGCCTTGCCCATGCCGATCCCATGCTTCCCGGCACCGCCCATTAGTGTGCCGGGCAAGGGAGGGGACGGCCCGAAGACCCCTCGGGCCGTCCCTTTTTTCTAGAAGCCGACGCGGGCCGTCACGCCGTAGAAGCGTGGCTGGGCCGGATAGGCTGCGATCGTGCCCGGCTGCTCGGGCACGGCGAACGTGGCGATATGGTAGTATTTGTCGAACAGGTTCTCCACGAACAGTTCAAGCCGCCATTTGGCGTCCGCCGATGCCACGCCGATGCGCGCATTGACGACGGCAAAACCTTCGTTGTCGGCGATGCCGCGGCTCTGCGAACTCGTCACCTGCTCGCTCTGGAACCGGAAGTCCGCGTGAACGAGCGCGTTCAGCGTATCGCTGAGCGGAGGCGTCCAGGTCGCGGCGCCCGTGATCGTGTGGCGCGGGATCTGCGACATCTGCTTGCCGGCCTCGAACTCGAGCGGCGTACCTGCAAGGTTGCTACTGTCCTTGATCTTCGCGTCGACGAGACTGTAGCCGAGCTGGAAGATCAGATCGCGTGCCGGGCGGATGGTGCTTTCCGCTTCCACGCCCTTGGAAACCGTCTCGTCCACGTTCATCGTCACGAAGCTGTTTCCCGAAAACACCAGCTGCTGGTAGTTCGAGAAATCCTGATAGAACGCAGCGATGTTCAATGTGAACGCGCGGCCCCACTGCGATTTGAAGCCGATTTCCCATGAATCGACTTTTTCGCTTTCGAATTCCAGATCCTCGATCTGTCCGCCGTCGCCGCCGAGGATGACGGAGTCGAAGCCGCCGCGATCGAGGTTGTAGCCGCCCGATTTGTAACCGCGATCGTAGCCGCCGTAGAGCATGAAGTCCGGTGTGACCGAATAGGCAAGTTTGGCGGTTCCGGTGAACTCATTTTCACTGCGATTGCCGCTGTAAAGGCCATTGAATTCAGGGTTCGTTGTCGGGTTGCAGGTCAGCAGAATGGCGTCGGGCGCTATTGCGGCGAGTGCGTTTGTCAGGATCGATGTCGATGGATCGAGATAGAAGTCGCATGTCGGCGAGACCGCGTTGAGGTTCGCGCCGATCGTCTTCTTCTCGTGGTTCCAGCGCAGGCCGAGCGTCGCTTTCAGATTGTCGGTGATCTCGAAGACGTTGTGCGTGAACAGGGCGAGGGCTTCCGTTTTTACGCGGTAGCGATCGTTGATCTGCCCGTCGCCCTCGCTGCCGCCCGGCAGCGGAGAGTTCAGCAACGCGAACAGTGCCGGATCGTCTGCGGCAGCAGCCGCAAGCGCCGGGTTCAGGGCCATCAGCACCTGCCCAAATTCCGGTACGGCGGGTCCGAACGTGTCAAAAAGCTCGAAGCCGCTCGGCGCGAACAACGCATCGCTGTAGAAATTGGCCTGCGTGCCGAAACGCACGCGGTCTGTCAGGGTCAGTTTTTCGTTGAGATAGAAACCGCCCACCAGCCAGTCGAGGCGATCATCAAGGGCGGAGCCCTGCAGCCGCACTTCCTGCGTGAAGTCACGCAGGCCCGGCTTGTAGCCTTCGCGGTAGGCACGGTCGAAACCGGAAAAATCGATATCCTGGTTTCTCAGCACATCCCAGTCACGCCATGCCGTTATCGACGTGAACGTCACGGTTTCGAAGGCGTACGTGATCTCGGCCGATACGCCCCATTCCTTGACGGATTCGTCGTAACTGCGCCCCGGTGTCACCGCCATGCGGCGATCCGAGGGTTTGCCCGTGTAAATGCCGGTGACGCCCGCCAAAGCGGCGCCCATCTGGATCGCGGGGGCTGTCGGGCCTTGAACCACGTTCACCGCGCCGCAGCACTGCTCGTTCGTCTTCGAATAGTCGGCAATGAAGCGGATGGTCAGGTCGTCTTTCTCGACCAGGGCCTGCGCGCGCAGGGTGTGGCGGTCCAGATCGTTGAACCTCTGGTCGGAATTCACATCGCGGATATATCCGTCGCGCGTCCTGTAGATGCCGTCGAGGCGCAGCGCCACGGTGTCGGTCACGGCGCCGGTGATGCCGCCCTTCAGCGATATGGCATTGTAGTTGCCGTAGCTCGCTTCGGCATAGCCGCCCAGATCGAACGAAGGGCCCTCCGTGATGATGCTGAGCGCGCCGGCCGATGTGTTGCGTCCGAAGAGCGTTCCCTGCGGGCCGCGCAGAACTTCCACGCGGTCGATCGGCGCAAGCTCGGCGAGCGCCAGACCGGCGCGGGCACGATAAACGCCGTCGATGAAGACGCCGACCGCCGGCTCGAAGCCGGGGTTGTCGCCTGCAGTGCCGATGCCGCGAATGGAAAGCGAGGTGCCGGTCGAAGCGGACTGCCCCGTGAAGACCTCGAGGCTGGAGCTCAATTGCTCGAAGCCGCGGATGTCGGTGACGCCCGCATTGGTGATGAGATCGCCGCTGATCGCGGTCACGGCGATCGGCACGTCCTGCACGGTCTGCGCACGGCGCGTTGCGGTAATCACGATTTCATTGGCGCTGAGGTCGTCCTCAAAGCCGGTCTGTCCGTCCTGAGCGAAAGCAGGAGCGGCTAGGGCGATGCATGCGGCACCCAGAAAGAGCGAACTCTTCACTCGTAATCTCCCGGCGAAGTCCAAACATTGTCTCGTTTGGTTAATCACACCGAAAGGTTAAGGCTTCCTCACTCGCCGTAACGAAAAAGAGCGGCCCGAACGAGGCCGCTCTTTCAAACCGACAAGGGTTGCGCGCTCAGGCGGCGGCAACCTCGGTGATCGATGCTGATTGGGTTTCGGGATCGCGCAATACATAGCCGCGGCCCCAGACCGTCTCGATGTAGTTCTCGCCGCCGCACGCTGCCGAGAGTTTTTTGCGCAGCTTGCAGATGAACACGTCGATGATCTTGAGTTCGGGTTCGTCCATGCCACCGTACAGGTGGTTCAGGAACATTTCCTTGGTGAGCGTGGTGCCCTTGCGAAGGCTGAGCAGTTCCAGCATCGCGTATTCCTTGCCCGTCAGATGGACGCGGGCACCATCGACCTCGACGGTCTTGGTGTCGAGATTGACGCCGAGTTTCCCGGTCTTGATCACGGACTGCGAATGGCCCTTCGAACGGCGGACGACGGCATGGATGCGCGCCACCAGTTCTTCCTTGTGGAAGGGCTTCGTCACATAGTCGTCGGCGCCGAAGCCGAGGCCGCGCACCTTCGATTCCATTTCATTCTGTCCGGACAGGATCAGGATCGGCGTGCCCACCTTGGCGAGCCGCAGTTTCTTCAGCACGTCATAGCCGTGCATGTCGGGCAGGTTGAGATCGAGAAGGATGATATCGTAATCATACAGCTTGCCCAGATCGAGGCCTTCTTCGCCAAGATCGGTCGTGTAGACGTTGAAGCCTTCGCTCGAAAGCATCAGGTCGATGCTCTTCGCCGTGCTCGCGTCGTCTTCGATCAGCAGAACCCGCATTGAATAGCCCTCTTCATGTCCCCGCCGACGTCCGGCCAACCCCGGCCCCGCCGCGTACAAACCGTTAACCATGCCCGTTATGAGTTACAAAGGTTAACGCCGCGTAAAAGTTAACGTGGCCGTTCTTTGAATTGTTGCTGTGGCACTTGAGTCACGGTTTGTTTCATTTTGAATCAGTTGCAGAATTTCGTCGGCAAGCTGAAGTTAACCATCGGCTGGCAAGCTGGGGTCATGTTGTACAACCCCCTCTTCGTTTCCGGTGGCCTGCGGGCCCTCATTCATGTCCGGCGGCACATGCCATGAAGACTCCCTATGATCGAGACAGTCTGCTGAGACGCAACGAACTGGAGGATATCCGCCAGGCGCTTGTCGCGGCCGAGACGCAACTCACGTCCTTCGCCAATGCGATCATGGATGCGGATGCGGCGCTCCGCCGGTCGCGGGAGGCGCGCGACGCCGGACCTGTGTTCGATGTAGGTCCGGACGCCGCGACCCGGCGCTTCGAAATCATTCGGCTGACGCGCGAGCTTGCCCGGTTGGAAGATGAGATCGAGCGGTTGCGGGCGGCGCTGCTTGTGAAGTTCGAAGCCCTGCGTCCTATCGAGTTGGCAAGCGAAGATTATCGCACGCACCGTTCGTAATCGTCACTCACTGCGTCAGAACGCGGCTTTCAGCGTTGCGAACACCTGGCGCGGCGCACCGATCATCAGCGTCTGCGAGTCTCCGCTGTTGCTGAAGCCGTTGGTGCCGACCGTCGATACGTACGTCTTGTCGAGAAGGTTGACTGCGCTGACCTGCAGTTCGTAGCCTTCCGCGATGCGCCAGCCGATGCTGGCGTCGACGATCGCGCGGCCGCCGACCGAAGCGTCGTTCTCGTAGCTGTAGTAACGCTTCGACATGTAGTTCACGCCGATGCGTCCGAAGAACAACTCGCCGTCGTAGCTGAGTTCGCCCTTCGCGAGGTGCTTGGGAGAGTCGATCGTGGTCTTGCCGTCGGTCTCGGCGATCAGCGTGCCTTCCGCGTTCACGACATCGTCCTGATAGGTCGAGTCGTTGTAGCTGTACGAGGCGAAGAGCTTGAAGCCTGCGCCGAGTTTCACCTCGCCTGCCGCCTCAAGTCCGTAGGAGCGGACCGAGCCGACGTTCTGGAGGACGGCCGGGTTGCCGATGATGCCGGCGCCGGTCGAGAAGCCGAGCAGGCGGTTGCGGAAGTTTACGTAGTAGCCGCCGAGGACGCCGTTGAAGCTGCCGCCGCGGAAGCGGATGCCGGCTTCGTAAGTGTCTGATTCTTCAGGCTTAAGATTGCCCTTGATGGCGTCGAAACCGGCCTGCGTGGTGCCGAAGGGGCCGCCCGTGGACGAGGCCGTGAACGCGCGCGCGACCTGTGTGAAGCCGCCGAACATCTCGAGGTTGTCATTGATTTCATAGGCGAAACCGGCGTGCGGCTGGAACCAGTCCTCGGCCTTGATCTTGCCCTGCGCAAAAGTACTCACGACGATCGGCGTGGCTTCGTTCGTGACCTTGAAGCCCTTCCAGCCGAGCGTGATCGTCGCCGCGCCGAGCATGATGCGGTCTTCGACATGATATTGCAGCGTCTCGGTGTCGAAGTCGGATTCCCACTGCGTGAAGAACGGATCGGTCTGGAACTTCAGCGAATTCCGCGACGGGCTGAGGCGATCGGTGAGGCCGTAGAAGCGGCGCGCCTGCTGGAAATCGTTCTTCTCGTACCAGCCGCCGACGGTGATCTCGTTGAACCCGATCGCGCCGGTGATCCTGCCGAACAGCCCCTTGCGGTCGATGTCGTATTCGGTGGTGCGGATTGAAAGCGGCGCGCCGCCGGGCGTCTGTACATAGGGCGTGTACCAGATGCCCTGGCCTTCGTTGTTGTGCCAATAGCCCTTGAGCGCCACGGTCACCGCCTCGCCGACGGGCGCCTCGACGCCGATCGCGGCCACGTAATCCTTCCGCAGACCGGCGGCGTTGAAATAGGCGTCGTCGATCGTCGCGAAGGGGGCGGGAAGATCCGTACCCGCCCAATAGGCGTCGGCGGCCTGCACGGCGAGGCGGTAGTCGCCCGAGATATTGTCCCAATCGGAGCCGAGCCGGTCGATCATCTCCTTCGACATGTCCTGATAGTCGTTCTCGCGGCGGTCGGAGACGCTGAGCGTCGCGGTGACGCGCGCATCGCCGAGCGCCGCGACGCCCTTGGCGTTCAGCATGTGATGGCGCTGCTTGCCCACGCCCTTCCACTTGTCCATGCCGAGATAACCGTAGGAGATGTAGGCGCCCGTGCCCTCCGCGCCGCCGATCTCGCCGCTTTCGAGGCGGACGAAGGCGCGGATCGTGTTCTCGGTGCCGTAGCTTCCCGAAGCGTCGAGCCCGAATTCCTGCGCGGGCGCGCGCGTGAAGAACTCGACCGTGCCGCCGAGGTTGTTGGTCGCCTGCGTGCCGAGCCCACCCGAGCCCTGCGAGACGCGGGTGAGGCCGATGTTCTCGGGGCTGACCGCGCGGTTGACGTGCAGGCCGTTGACGTTGCCGTAGCTGTGATCGCCGAGCGGAATGCCGTCGAGCGTGAAGCCGAGCTGGTTCTGGTTGAAGCCGCGGATCGAAAGACGCTGCGACCATTCGTAGGCGCCGAAGGCGTCCGCCGACTGGAAGTTCACCGAGGGCAGCTTCTCGATCGACTTCAGCGGGCTGGTGCCGGGCGCCAGCAGCGCGATGTCGGCCGAATCGAGTTCCTGCACCTGCCGCGTCTGGCCGGTGCCGAACACGACGATCTCGTCGTCGAGGGCCACGGAACCGGCGTCCTCGCCGGTTTGGGCGAAGGCGGCGGCGGAAAGCGCGAAAAGGCTGCCGGCGGCCAGGAATACAGTGCAGGTTGAGCGCATAAAACCCCCATAAGGTGCGGTTGATCGCAGTTGGCGGCGGGAGGCCTAGGCGCGGCGTGTGACGGTGCCGTGCAACTGATATGAAGCTTTTCCGCCGTAAAAATTGCGGATCGGAGGTGTTGCCGAACTGCTGCAAATGATTTTCATTACCTTGATAAGTGACGACGCTTTTATCGAGTGTGTCGATCAGCCTGACGCAGAAAATGTGTTGGCCCTCGCCGCGCGTGCCGGTTAGCGTCGATGATGAGGCCAGACCCCGCGTTGAGATCGGTCGGCTTCAGTGTTCCGCACACGCTTGGGAAGGAGAGACATCATGGGGCTCATGGGCACGAAGACCGAAGACAATCTGAAGGCCGCTTTCGCGGGTGAAAGCCAGGCGAACCGCCGCTATCTTTATTTCGCGCAGAAGGCCGACGTCGAAGGCTACAACGATGTCGCCGCTGTTTTCCGTTCGACGGCGGAGGGTGAAACGGGCCACGCGCACGGACACCTGGAGTATCTCGAAGAGGTCGGCGACCCGGCGACGGGTCTTGCGATCGGCACGACTTCCGACAATCTGAAGTCGGCGATCGCGGGCGAGACGCACGAATACACCGATATGTACCCCGGCATGGCGCGCACCGCGCGCGACGAGGGTTTCGACGAGATTTCCGACTGGTTCGAAACGCTGGCGAAGGCCGAGAAAAGCCACGCCGGAAAATTCCAGAAGACGCTCGACACGCTGGACGCCTGACTGAAACCTGCCGTGGGAGGCGAGGGGCGGGCCCAAGGAAACGGGGCCGCTCCTTCCGCCGCCTCCGCGCGGCAGCGGCAACAGCCACGGGAGGCCGCAGATGCGTGAGGGCAGTCTGGAGGCGCCGACGCGCCATCCGATCGACTGGGAAAATCCCGACTTTTACGACGAGGCGAAGCTCGAAGCCGAGCTGACGCGCGTGTTCGATATTTGTCACGGTTGCCGCCGCTGCTTCAACCTGTGCGACAGCTTTCCGATCCTGTTCGACCTGATCGATGAATCGCCGACCGGCGAGATCGACGGGCTCGATCCCCACAAGGATTACAAGCCGGTCGTGGACGCCTGCACGCTCTGCGACATGTGCTTCATGACGAAATGCCCCTATGTGCCGCCGCACGAATGGGCGCTCGACGTGCCGCACCTGATGCTGCGCGCCCGCGCCGTGGAGCATCGTAAGGGCGAAACGCGCCTTGCCGATGCGGAACTGGCCAAAACCGATCGCAATGGCAAGCTCGCAACCTTCGTGTCACCGCTCGCCAACTGGGCGACGGACGCTGACAACGCCCTGACGCGTACGCTGATGGAAAAGACCGTCGGCATCGACCGCGAAGCCTGGCTGCCGCCCTTTGCCGACACGCCGCTCGACCGCCGCGATGATCTCGACCGGATCGCCGCCGATGCGGCTGCGCCCGCCGCGGGGCGCAAGGCGGCGCTCTATGCGACCTGCTTTGCGAACTGGAACATGCCGGGGCCGGGTGAGGCGGCGGTGAAGGTGCTGAAAGCGAACGGCGTCGAGACGCGCATCGTCTATCCGGGCTGCTGCGGGATGCCCAAGCTGGAGAACGGCGACCTTGCCGCCGTTGCGGAGCAGGCGCGCAGCGTTGCGGCCGCGTTCGCGCCGCTGATCGACGAGGGCTTCGACATCGTCGCCGTGACGCCGTCGTGCGCTTTGATGCTGAAGTTCGAATGGCCGCTGATCTTGCCGGATGATCCGCTGGTGAAGGCGCTGGCCGGGGCGACGTTCGACATCACCGAATACGTGGTCGACATCGCGAAGAAAGAGGGCCTCGCGCCCGGGATGCAGCCGCTCGGCGGCGACATCGCGATCCATCTGCCGTGCCACAGCCGCGCGCAGAACATGGGGCAGAAGGGCGCCGAGATGCTGCGGCTGATCCCCGAAGCCAAAGTGGGCGTCGTCGAGCGCTGCTCGGGCCACGGCGGCAAGTGGGGGATGTTCAAGGCGAACTTCGCCACCGCGCTCAAGATCGGCAAGCCTGCGGGCCGCGCCATGCTGAAAACGAACGCGGCCTTCATGGTTTCGGAATGCCCGCTCGCCGGGCCGCACCTCAAGCAGGTGATGGAGCGCGAGGGCGGGGAGGGCGTTCCGCAGCAGGTGCCGCATCCGATCGAACTCATCGCCAAAGCCTACGGCCTCTAGGATCGAGAAACCCAATGTCCCGCGAATCCCGTGCCATCGAACCCGCCGACATCATGGACATGCGCGCCTACGGCGAGCAGCGCAAAGCGCTGCGGCTGGGGCAGGTTGCAGCGAAGAAAAAACGCCGTCTCTCGGTCGGGCCGCACGTGACCGTATCGTTCGAGTCGTATGACAGCATGTGGCTGCAAGTGCATGAAATGCTGTATATCGAGCGCGGCGGCGACGCGCAGGTTGCGGACGAGCTGGCCGCCTATAATCCGATGATCCCGAATGGCCACGCGCTGACCGCGACGCTGATGTTCGAAATCGACGACCCCAAGCTGCGTGCCTCGATTCTGGGGCGGCTCGGCGGGGTGGAGGATCGCATCTACCTGCACCTCGGCGAGACGCGCATCGCCGCCGTGCCCGAAGGCGACGTGGAACGCAGCCGCGAGGACGGCAAGGCCTCGTCAGTGCATTTCCTGCACTTCCCGTTCACGCAGGAACAGATCGCCGAATGGCGGAGCGGGCGGGGCACGGTGATCTTCGGGATCGATCATCCGAACTACGGCCACATGGCGATCATCGGCCCGGAGATGCGCGATGAGCTGGGCCGGGATTTCGGTTGAGGTCACCCTTTTCACCCCGCCCCTTCAGGGGAGGGGTCGGGGGTGGGGCCTATCCCCACGCTCGGCGCAGGGCGGAAGCGCCCCACCCCAAACCCCTGAAGGGGCGGGGCTTTCGGCGTTCTCTAAAGCGCCGTCGCCCGGTTCCCGCGTGGCCCCGCGAGGAACCACACGATGAGGCCGATCAGCGGGAACACGATGATGCCGATCGTCCAGGCGATCTTCACGCCGGTCGTCGCGCCGCTGTTCCAGACGCTGAGCAGCGCCCAGATATCGAGCGCGAGAATGACGAGGCCGATGAGTCCATATTCCATGAGTCTCTCCCGTTACGCGCTTTTGCCTTTGGCCGCCGCACGCCGCGCGGCTTCAAGCTCTTCGGCTTCGGCGCCGTCCACGGCCTCCGCAGCCTCGCGGGCCTTGGCGCCGACCTTGCCCGACTTCGCGAATTCGTGCTGCGCGTCCTGAAATTTGCGCGCGCCTTCGTAGCTGCCTTCGCCTTCCAGCTTCAGGTTCGATTTCCGGTCTTCCATGAACGCCTCCTCATGATCCCCGCGTGACTGATGAACGCGGCGGAACCCGGAAGGTTGCGCGGATCAGCGGATCAGCTTGCCGCCCTTCATGACGTGGTCGATGCGTTCCAGCGCGCTGATGTCCGCGAGCGGATCGGCGGCGACGGCGACGAGATCGGCGTAGCGGCCGGGTGCGATCACGCCGACGTCCGCCGATTTGCCCATCAGCGCCGCCGCGCTCGTCGTTGCGGACTGGATCGCCTGCATCGGGGTCATGCCGTGGCGGACCATGTATTTGAACTGCCGGGCGTTGAGGCCGTGCGGAAACACGCCCGCGTCGGTGCCGTAGGCGATCTTCACGCCCGCCGCGACCGCCTTGCGGAAGCCGATGCGCTGCGCGTCCGTCGTCTCGTCGTTCTTGCGCATGATCTCGGCGGGCCAGTTTTCCGCCGTGCCCATCTCCGTGATGAAGTCGCCGTTGTAGACATCCATCACCAGCCACGCGCCCATCTTCTTGGCGAGCTGGATGGCGTCGTCGTCGATCAGCGAGGCGTGCTCGATGGAACGGACGCCGCCGCTGAGCGCGATCTTGATGCCTTCCGCGCCGTGCGCGTGGGCGGTGGCGTAGCTGCCGTAGCGTGCGGCCTCGTCGACGGCGGCGCGCACCTCGGCCTCGGTCATTTCCGGCGCGCCGGGTTCCGTACCGGCCGCGAGGACCGCGCCCGTGGCGATCAGTTTCAGGAAGTCTGCGCCGCGCTGGAACAGCATGCGCGACTTCGCCTTCATCTCGTCGGGGCCCGACGCGACGCCGACGCGCATGATGGCGGGAATCTCGACATCGGGCGCCATGCCCGTCACCTCGCCGCCGCCGCCCGGAACGGTGAGATAAGCGCCCGCCACCGTCATGCGCGGACCTTCGACATAGCCCGCTTCGATCGCATCGCGCAGCGAGACGTCGCCGAACGCGCGGAAGGTGCCGACGTCGCGCACGCTGGTGAAGCCCGCGTTCAGCGTGTCGCGCGCGTTCTTCGCGCCGACCAGCGCAATGTCGGCGGCAGAGTGCAGCAGCGGCTCGGCGGCGTTGTTCGTCTGGCCCCAATCGGAGAGGTGCGTGTGCATGTCGATGAGGCCGGGCAGCACGGTGAAGCCGGACCAATCCAGCACCTTCGCGCCTTCGGGCGGCGGCGCGTAGGGCGTGACCGCCGCGACGCGGCCGTTTTCGATGCGGATCAGGCGGTCGGCCAGCACCTTGCCGCTTTCGGTGTCGATCAGGCGCCCGGCGCGGACGTAAGAGGTTTCGGCAGACACTTCCGCCAGGAGCGGCGGCGCGAGCAGCCCTGCGGCAAACAGCGCGAAAAATAGCCGTTGCAGAATCGTCATCCATACCTCCCTGTCCGCGCGTATCCTGCTGGACTATTGTACACGTGTCAAATAGGAATTGCGTATGATTATCGCGGGCATCATCGGCAGCTTCTCGCTCGCGCTCATCGCGATCGGGGTGATGACGACGCTCGTGCCCATGCACGGCGTCGGGATCGGCTTTTCGCCACTCGACATCGGCTGGATCGCGGGCCTCTATTACCTCGGGTTCCTCGTGGGGCCGTGGATTGCGCCGCCGCTGGTGCAGCGGCTGGGCAGCGGGCGCGCGTTCGCGGTCGCGGCGCTGCTGGCGCTCGGCGGTATCATCGTGCTGCCGCTGTTTCCCGATGCCGCAGCGTGGGCGGGCATCCGCTTCGTGTCGGGCACGGGCTTTGCCGTGCTCTATATCCTCGCCGAAGCCGGGCTGAACGCCGAGGTGAGCAATGCCGGGCGCGGGCGGATGCTTTCGATCTACATGATCGTGAGCAAGGCGGCGTTGATGCTCGGCCAGCTCGTCGTCGGCACGCTCGGCGTGGAGGGCTGGGCGCCGTTCGTGGCGGCATCGGGCGTCGTCGCGCTCGCGGCGGTCCTGCGGATGCAAATCCCGACCGGCAAGGTGCTGATGTCCGCCGGACGGCTCCGCCCGCTGCGCGTGCTGCGCGCCGCGCCGGTCGCGATGACGGGCTGCGCGATCTACGGGCTCGGCGAAGCCTCGCTCTATGCGCTCGGGCCCCTGTACGCACAGTCGAACGGCATGGGCGTGGCCGAGGTTTCGATGTTCATGACCGCCACCCTGCTCGGCGCGGCGGTGGCACAGTGGCCGCTCGGCTGGCTTTCGGACCGGATGGACCGGCGGCGGGCGATTCTGCTCGGTGTTGTCTGCACGATGATCGCGGTCTGCGCGCTCGGCCTTACCGCGCGCCCCGGATTCGCCGTGGCGCTTGCGGGCGGCTTCGTGCTCGGGGGCAGCCTGCTGCCGCTCTACGGCCTGCTCGTGGCGCTTGGCAACGACAGCGCCACCAACGAAGAGCGCGTGGAAATGGGGAGCGGGCTCGTCTTCGCCTATGCGGTCGGCGCCATCGTGGGCCCGCCCGCCGCCGCCGTGCTGATGGAGCTGACGCCGCGCGGCCTGCCGCTCTGGCTCGCGGCGCTTTCGGCGGTGCAGATCGTGATCCTGCTTGTGGCGATGCGCCGCCCGGCGCCGCTCACGCAGCCGCTCTGAAAGGGGCTTGCCAAGACCGATCCGCTGTTTTACACTTGTCTAATAGAATGTGGAGGCGGGATGGCGACGAAGGCTGCACCAACGATCGAGGCGGACCCCGATGCGGGCTGGAGCCTGCCGGCGTGGACCTATTCCGATGCGGAGTTCTTCGAGGTCGAGATGCGGCGCGTCATGCGCCCGTCGTGGCAGGTCGTGTGTCATCTGAGCGACGTGCCTGCCGTGGGCGACTACCATACGCTCGAATATCTCGGCGAAAGCGTCATCGTCGTGCGCGGCCAGGACAGCGCCGTGCGCGCTTTCACCAACGTCTGCCGCCATCGCGGCTCGCGCCTCGTCGACGGGCCTTCGGGCTGCGCGGTCGCGAAGAAGCTGACCTGCCCGTATCACGCCTGGTCGTTCGATCTGGAGGGGCGGCTGGTCGGCGTGCCGATGAAGCACACCTATCCGGGGCTCGACCAGTCGAAGCACGGCCTCGTGCCCGTCGATCTGGAACTGTGGCGCGGGTTCATTTTCGTGCGGCTGGAAAACGACGGCGGCCCTTCGGTCGCGGAGATGATCGCGCCCTACGACCCGGAAATCGAACCTTACCGCTTCGAGGATCTGGAGGCGTTCGGCCGCGTCACGCTGCGCCCGCGCGCCGTCAACTGGAAGAACGTGGGCGACAATTATTCCGACGGGCTGCACATCCCGGTCGCGCACCCCGGCCTCACCCGGCTGATGGGGAACGGCTACGGCGTCGAGGCGCAGGAGAACGTGGACAAGATGTGGGGCCCGATCCGGGAGCGCCTGTCCAACAATCCGTCCGAGCAGGCCTATCAGAAATATCTGCCGCACGTGCCGTACCTGCCCGAAGACCGGCAGAAGCTGTGGACCTATTTCAAGCTGTGGCCGAACGTGGCCTTCGACATCTACCCCGATCAGGTCGATTTCATGCAGTGGCTGCCGGTTTCGCCCACCGAAACGCTGATCCGCGAGATCAGCTATGCGGTGCCCGATGATCGCCGCGAGATGAAGGCGGCGCGCTATCTGAACTGGCGCATCAACCGGCAGGTGAACGCCGAGGACACGGTGCTGATCGGCCGCGTGCAGGACGGCATGGCGTCGGAGAGTTTCACGGTCGGGCCGCTTGCGGACACCGAAGTCGCACTCCGCAATTTCTGCCGCAAGATCCGCGGCCTGATCCCGGAAGCGCGGCAGCACCGTCCGCCGCAGCCGGGCTGGAGCCGGCGGCCGCACACCGCGCACTGACAAAACGAAGATCAAAGGGGTTGCTTCAATGACCAAACGCTATGACGCCGTCATCATCGGCGGCGGCCACAACGGCCTCGTGTGCGCCTTCTATCTCGCGCAGGCGGGCCTGAAGGTGCGCATTCTCGAACGCCGCGACGTGATCGGCGGCGCTGCCGTGACGGAAGACTTCCACCCCGGCTTCCGCAATTCGGTGGCGAGCTACACGGTCAGCCTGCTCAATCCCAAGGTGATCGCCGACATGCGGCTCGCCGACCACGGCTACCGGGTGATCGAGCGGCCCTATTCGAACTTCCTGCCGCAGGACGACGGCCGCTACCTGTTGCTGGGCGGCGGGCTGGAGAAGACGCAGGCCGAGTTCCGCAAGTTTTCGAACCACGATGCCGATGTGCTGCCGCAATATTACGATGCGCTCGAAACCGTGGCGGACGTGCTGCGCGACCTGTCGCTGAAGGCGCCGCCCAACATCGGCGACGGTGTGAAGACGCTGGTCGATGCCGCGCGGCAGGGGCGGCGGCTTGCGGGTCTGCCGCTCGAAAAGCAGCGCGACGTGCTCGACCTGTTCGTGAAGTCCGCGCGGACGTTCCTTGACGGCTGGTTCGAAAGCGAGGCGGTGAAGGCCGCGTTCGGCTTCGATGCGGTCGTCGGCAACTATGCCTCGCCCGACACGCCGGGATCGGCCTACGTGCTGCTCCACCACGTGTTCGGCGAAGTGAACGGCAAGAAGGGCGCGTGGGGTCACTGTGTCGGCGGCATGGGCAAGATCACCGAGATCATGGCGAAGGTGTGCGGCGATCTCGGCGTCGAGATCAGCCTCGAAAGCCCGGTCGAAAAGGTGCTGGTGGACGGCGGCAGGGCGGTGGGCGTGCGCCTCGTCGGCGGCGAGGAGATCGCGGCGGACCGCGTGATCGCCAACGTCGGCCCGAAACTGCTCTACGACCGCATGATCGACGCGTCCGACCTTCCGGCCGATTTCCTGCGCCGCATCCGCGCCTTCAAGGCCGGGTCGGGCACGTTCCGCATGAACGTGGCGCTATCGGAACTGCCGCGCTTTTCGAGCCTGCCCGAGCCGGGCGAGCACCTGCAGAGCGGCATCATCATCGCGCCGACGCTCGATTACATGGACCGCGCCTTCCTCGACGCCAAGCAGTTCGGCATGTCGAAGCGCCCCATCGTGGAAATGCTGATCCCCTCGATCGTCGACGACAGTCTCGCACCCCCGAGTCAGCATGTTGCGAGCCTGTTCTGCCAGCAGTTTGCGCCTGAGCTTCCGGACGGAAGACGTTGGGACGACGAGCGGGAAACTGCGGCGGACGTCATCTTCGACACGGTCGAGCACTACGCGCCGGGCTTCAAGGCATCGGTGATCGCACGGCAAATCCACTCGCCGCTCGATCTCGAACGCAAGTTCGGCCTTGTCGGCGGCGACATCATGCACGGCCACATGTCGCTCGATCAGCTGTGGTCGGCGCGGCCGATGCTGGGGCACGGCGCCTACAGGGGGCCGCTCAAGGGCCTCTACATGTGCGGCGCGGGCACGCATCCGGGCGGCGGCGTCACCGGGGCGCCGGGCCACAATGCGGCGCGCGAAATCCTTGCGGACAACAGCTTCCTCGGCAGGCTGATGCGGCGGGCGTAAAGCCGACTCTCGAAAGCCCCTCCACTTCAGGGGAGGGGTTTGGGGTGGGGCGTTTCCGCCCGCGCTGCGTCTGATGGAGAGGCCCCACCCCCGGCCCCTCCCCTGAAGTGGAGGGGGGAATTCGGGCGATCGATTCGACGTCAGGGCAGGTTCAAAGCCCCAGACAGGCATCGAGTCCTTCGTTGTCCACCACGCGCGTCCACCGCGCGATGCGCGTGGCATAGCGGGCGGTGTAGCCGCGCGGGTTGCGGGCGTCGCGCTTGATGGGGGAGGGCAGCACGGCGACGAGGCGCGCCGCCTCGGTGCGTGTCAGCGATTTCGCGCTCTTGTCGAAATAATGCTGCGCCGCCGCTTCGGCGCCGTAAACGCCGATGCCGAATTCGGCCACGTTCAGATAGACTTCCATGATCCGCTTCTTGTCCCACATGAACTCGATGAGGACGGTGAAGTAAGCCTCCAGCCCCTTCCTCAGCCACGAGCGGCCGGGCCAGAGGAAGGCGTTCTTGGCGACCTGCTGGCTGACGGTGGAGCCGCCGCGCAGTTTGCGCCCGTCGGCGTTCGCTTCCATCGCCTTGCTGATCGCTTCGGTATCGAACCCGAAGTGCGTGCAGAATTTCGCATCCTCGCCCGCGATCACCGCGCGCGGCAGATCGGGATCGATGCCGGCAAGCGATGTCCAGTCGCGCTTCACGGCCTTGCCGGCGATGAAATCCTTGGCCATCGGCACTGTGAAGGGCACAGGCACGAAGCGGTAGAGCAGCACCCAGAGGATGGTGAAGACGAACACGAAAAGCAGCGGCCGGATGATGAACCGGACCACCCACGATGCCTTGCCCCGTTTCCCCCGTGTAGCCACGGATCACGTCTAGCGCGGCGAGCGTTTGTGCTGCAACGGTTCAATATGCGAACCGCCCGGATCAGGCGTCTTCGAGCAGGTGGCGTTCGCTTGCGAGCTGGCGGATCGCCTTCTGCAGCTTTTCGAACGCCCGCACCTCGATCTGGCGCACACGCTCCCGGCTGATGTCGTATTCCTGGCTCAGCTCTTCGAGCGTTTTGGGCTCCTCGGCGAGGCGGCGCTCGGTCAGGATATGCCGCTCCCGCTCGTTCAGCACGGCCATCGCCTCGGCGAGCAGCGCAGCGCGAAGGCTGGTTTCCTCGCGCTCGGCGACGATCTCGTCCTGGATGGGGCCGTCGTCTGTCAGCCAATCCTGCCACTGGCCCTCGCCGTCGGCGTCGGCGCGCAGCGGCGCATTCAGGCTGGCGTCACCGCCCATCGACATGCGGCGGTTCATCGAGATGACCTCGTCCGCCGTGACGTTCAGATCATGCGCGATCTTCTCGACGACTTCGGGCCGCAGGTCGCCTTCCTCCAGCGCGCCGATCTGGCTCTTCATGCGGCGCAGGTTGAAGAACAGCTTCTTCTGCGCCGCCGTGGTGCCGATCTTCACCAGGCTCCACGAGCGCAGGATGAATTCCTGGATGGAGGCGCGAATCCACCACATGGCGTAGGTCGCGAGGCGGAAGCCCTTGTCGGGCTCGAACTTCTTCACGCCCTGCATCAGGCCGATGTTGCCCTCCGCGATCAGCTCGCTGACCGGCAGGCCATAGCCCCGGTAGCCCATCGCGATCTTGGAAACGAGGCGAAGGTGGCTCGTCACCAGCCGGTGCGCCGCATCGGTATCCTGATGTTCGCGCCAGCGCTTCGCCAGCATGAACTCTTCCTCGGGCGCGAGCAGCGGAAACTTTCGGATTTCCGACAGATAGCGGTTCAGCGAGGCTTCGCCGCCCAGGGCGGGAATGGTGGCGGGGAGTTTGGCTTGGGCCATGATAGCGACTTTCGGTGGAAAAGAAGGGTTTTGACGGCGCACGAATTTCAAACGGCAAGCGCCTCTATGAGTTCCTGAATATCAGACGGGACGGGGCTTTCGAAAGCGAGATTTTCTTGGGTGCGCGGATGCACAAATTGCAGCGAGCGGGCGTGGAGCGCCTGCCTGCCGAAACCGAGCGATTTGAGGATATCGCGGTGAGTTGCGCGTGCGCGCCCATAAAGAGGATCCCCCAGTAGCGCATGCCCGCTTGACGCAAGATGAACGCGCACCTGGTGCGTGCGCCCCGTTTCCAGCCTGCATTCGACGAGTGCGGCGTCTTTCAGGGGCGCGAGCGTGCGGTAGTGCGTGACCGCGTGCTTGCCCTTGCCGGGCGAGACGATATCCATTTTTTTACGATGCACCGGATGCCTGCCGATCGCGCCTTCTATTCGACCGGCGAGCGGCGAGGGTCGACCGGCGACGACGGCAAGGTAGCGCCGCCCGATGCTGTGCGCGGCGAACTGTTTGGCGAGGCCCTCGTGCGCAAGATCGGTCTTGGCGATGACGAGCAGCCCGGAGGTGTCCTTGTCGATACGGTGCACGATCCCCGGCCGCGCGACACCGCCGATCCCGGAAAGCCGGCCCGCGCAGTGATGGAGCAGGGCGTTGACGAGCGTGCCGTCCAGGTTGCCCGCGGCCGGATGCACGACGAGCCCGGCAGGCTTGTCGAGCACGATCAGGTCGTCGTCTTCATGCACGATGCTGAGCGGAATCGCCTGCGGCTCCGCGGTAGCGGGCGCGGCCTCGGGCACGGTGACGCACACCTGCTCGCCGCCCGCGACCTTCAGCGACGGGGTGGGGCGCTTCCCCGCAACGGTGACCGCGCCTTCGAGCATCAGCGCCTTCAGCCGCTCGCGCGACAGGCCGGGCAGGGCATCGGCGAGCGCACGGTCGAGCCGCTGCCCTGCCGCTGCGTCCGAAAGGACGATGCTAATGTTCGACTTGCCCCCGTTCATTGGATAGCGATGTCGGCATGACGGTTCGAATTGCAAGGCATGCGCTCGCGGAAATTCGCGCGGACTGCGCGGCGCGGGCGCCGGAGGAGGCCTGCGGGCTGCTGCTCGGGCAGGGCGGGCACATCGAACGCGGCGTAGCGGCGCCGAATGTCGCAGACGAACGGCTGCGGCACTTCGAGATCGATCCGGCCGCGCTCTTCGCGGCGCATCGCGGGGCACGCAGCGGCGGGCCGGCGATACTGGGCTGCTATCATTCCCACCCCGGCGCGCTTGCCCGTCCCTCGCGTCTCGATGCGCAGCGGGCGCTCGACGCGGGCTGGATATGGCTCATCCTCGGTCAGGACGGCGAAAAAGCCTACCGTGTCGTCGCAAACGGCTCCATACATGGGCGGTTCGAGGCGGTGGCGATCGAAGTCGTTGGAAAGGCAAGCGTTGGCACGCGGTGAAGTGAAATGGTTCAATCGCAAGAAAGGCTTCGGTTTCATCAGGCCGGATGTCGGCACGCGTGATGTATTCGTCCACGTTTCGGCCCTGCATCATACGAATATCGCGGCGCTTGCCGACGGCCAGCGCGTCGAATTCGAACTCACGCAACTTGCGGACGGCCGTACATCGGCCATGGGCGTGCGGATTATTGAAGGTTCTTCGGACGAATCCGTCGCAGTTTGAGCGCTTGCGCGGTTGTCCGCGAGCGATTAGGCGGGTTATGTGAGTCCAGAGGGAGCGGGTAAAAGGATGCAATCAGCCGACTTTGCGAGCCTGCTTTGCTCCCGGCTTTGTCATGATCTCGTCGGGCCCGTGGGGGCGCTCTACAACGGCGTCGAACTGCTCGTGGACGAGCACGACCCGGAAATGCGGGCGCGCTGCATGGAGCTGCTTTCCGACAGCGCGCGGCAGACCGCGAACAAGCTGAAATTCTTCCGCCTTGCCTTCGGCGCGGCCGGCGGCTTCGGCGATCAGGTCGATACGCGCGAGGCGCAGGCCGCGCTCGAAGGGCTGTTCGGTTCGGAACGCCGGGTCGCGGTGCAGTGGATGGTCGCCAATCCCGCGCTTCCCAAGGACGCGGTAAAGCTGCTGCTCAACCTCGCGATGATCGCCGGAGACGCGCTGCTGCGCGGCGGCGAGCTTCGCGTCGCGGCCGAGCAGACGGGCGCGGGGGTGGAACTCGCGGTGCGCGCGGAAGGCCCGCGCATGCTGCTCGATCCGGAGCTTCGCGCAGCGCTCGGCGGGGAAACCGATGTCGGCCAGCTGACGCCGCGCGCGGCCGCCGCCTATCTCGTGCATCTGCTCCTCGTGGAAACCGGCAGCAGCCTGCAGATTTCCGAGCCCGACGAAGGCGTTCTCGTTTTCGGAACGCGCCTCACCGTTTAGCGCGGCATTAACCACTCCCGGTCAAGGTAGCGGCGCGCGCACTGACCGGGATGGTATATGGACGAGTTGCTCAGCGATTTTCTGACTGAAACGGCGGAAAATCTGCAGACCGTGGACAACGAGATCGTGCTTTTCGAGCGCGAACCGGGCAACCGCCACGTGCTCAACAACATCTTCCGCCTCGTGCACACCATCAAGGGAACGTGCGGGTTCCTGAACCTGCCGCGCCTCGAACGGCTGGCGCACGCCGCTGAAACCGTGCTCGGCAAGGTGCGCGACGGGCAGGCGGAGGTGTCTCCCGTCGTGGTCAGCGAAACGCTCGCCGCGATCGACGGTATCAAGGCGATCCTCGCGGTGCTGGAAGCGACGGGCAAGGAGCCGGTCGGCGACGACGAGGCGCAGATCGCGCGGCTGAACGCGGCCATCGCGGCGCCGAAGGTCGAGCCTGTGCAACCCGCCGCGGCCTTGCCCGAGCGGGACGGGGCGGGGCGGGGCATTCAGTCGATCCGCGTTTCGGTTGCGCTTCTCGAACAGCTGATGACCACGGTTTCGGAACTCGTGCTGACGCGCAACGAGCTTCAGCAGCATCTGCGCACCCTGAAGGACGACCGGCTCGCGGTCCCGCTGCAACGCCTGTCGGCGCAGGTGGGCGAGCTTCAGGAAACCGTCATGCGGACGCGGATGCAGCCGATCAGCAACGCATGGAGCGCGCTGCCGCGCCTTGTGCGCAGCCTTTCGGTCGAACTCGGCAAATCCATCGATCTCGACATGCAGGGCGGCGATACCGAACTCGACCGCCAACTGCTCGAACTCATCAAGGATCCGCTTGCCCACATGATCCGCAACGCCGCCGACCACGGCATCGAGACGGCGGAGCGGCGCAGGGCGGAAGGCAAGGACGCGCAGGGTCGCGTCACGTTGAACGCCGCGCAGGAAGGCGGGCATATCATCATCACGCTCGCCGACGACGGCCGGGGTTTCGATGTCGATCGGCTGAAGGCGAAGGCCGTGGCGCTCAATCTTCTGACGGACGCCGAAGCCGCGCAGCTTTCCGCGCAGCAGGCCCAGCGTCTGGTATTTCATCCGGGGCTCTCCACGGCGGAGCAGGTGACTTCGGTTTCGGGGCGCGGCGTCGGCATGGACGTGGTGCGCGCCAACATCGAGAAAATCGGCGGCACGATCGACATCGAATCGACCCCCGGCAAAGGGTCGCGTTTCACGATCCGCATTCCGCTGACACTCGCCATCCTGCCCGCGCTGATCGTGTCAGCGGGAGGGCAGCGTTTCGCGGTGCCCCAGATGTCGGTCGTTGAACTCGTGCGGGTGGGGGGGAGCAGCGAGCACGTGGTCGAGCATGTGAACAACGCCGCTGTGATGCGCCTGCGCGGCCGGTTGCTGCCGCTCATCCGTCTCGGGGCGCTGCTCGGCATCGACCGTGGCGGCACGCAGGACGGCTATGTGCTCATCGCGCGCACGGGGGACATCAGTTACGGGCTTATCGTCGACACCATCTTCGATACCGAAGAGGTCGTCGTGAAGCCGGTCGCGCCGATCCTCAGGACGCTCAGCGTCTATTCGGGCAACGCGATCCTGGGCGACGGCGGCGTGATCATGATCCTTGATGCGAACGGAATCGCGGCAAGCGTTGGAATTGCCGGAGAAAGCGATTCGATCGCGATCGAGGCGCCGGTTCGGGAGGCGGCGCGGGAAACCGACGCCATGCTTCTGTTCCGTGCGGGAAGCCCGCATCCCAAAGCGGTGCCGCTCGCACTCGTGACACGGATCGAGGAGTTCGACGCCGCCGCCGTCGAGTGGAGCGAAGGCAGCCCCGTCGTGCAGTATCGCGGCGCGCTGGTGCCGCTGCTGGCGGTCGACGACGGTGTGCCGCGCACCGAAGGCGGCCAGGCCGCGCTGATCTTCGACGACGGCACCACGACCGTGGCGCTGATGGTCGATGAGGTGCTCGACATCGTCGATACGCATGTCGATATCTGCATGACGAGCGACCTTCCCGCGCGGCTCGGCACAGCTGTCGTCGCCGGGCGCGCGACGGAAATTCTCGACGTGACGCACTATCTTTCGCGTGGGGGTTCGCGCGCACCGGCTGCCGACGACGCGGCGGGACGCCGTGTGCTGATCGTCGACGACAGCGCGTTTTTCCGAAACATGCTGAAACCGCTGCTGGCCTCCGCCGGCTACCGCGCGATGACGGCGTCGAGCGCCGACGAAGCGCTGGCGCTGCGCGAATCCGGCGAGTGTTTCGACCTCATTCTTTCCGATATCGAAATGCCGGGGCTCTCAGGCGTCGATTTCGCGCGCGCCGTGCGCGGCGACGATCGCTGGCGCGAAACGCCGCTGGTCGCGCTGTCCTCGCTCGCGGGCGAGGATCACGTGCGCCGGGGCGAAGCGGCGGGCTTCAACCAGTATGTCGCCAAGTTCGATCGGTCCCGCCTGCTCGATGCCGTCGCGCGGCAGATCAAGGGAGAGGCCGCATGATGGGAGCAACCGCATGATTCCGGCGAAGCTCGTTACGGTCGTGCTCGGCGGCCAGGTGCTCGGCATCGATGTCGCCCGCGTGCAGGATGTCATCCGCCTGGGCACGGTGAGCCCGGTGCCGCTTGCGCCGCACTGGATCGCCGGGGTTATGAACCTGCGCGGCCGTATCGTCACGGCCATCGATCTTCGGGCACGCTTCGACCTTCCGCCGAGGCAGGACCGCGCGGGATCGATGTGCGTCGTGGTGGAGCATCAGGGAGAGCCCTACGGGTTCATCGTGGACGACGTCGGCGATGTGATCGATCTCGCGCCCGACCAGATCGAAGCCAATCCGCCGACGCTCGATCGCCGCTGGCAGCAGGTCTCCGACGGGATCGTGAAACTCGACGTGCTGATGGTGCTCGCCAGCGTGCGCGCGATCATGGACACCGAACTGGCTGCGGCAGCTTAACGCGAATGCAAGCATTTCCGTGCAAGACAGAATTTGCGGAACACTCTGTGCGAGAGCCTGTGATGAAATCGTGTCTCATCGTCGACGACTCAAAGGTCATCCGCAAGGTTGCCCGCCGCATTCTCGAGGATTTGAGCTTTGCGACCGACGAGGCTGCGGACGGCCGCGATGCGCTCGAACATTGCCGGCAGACAATGCCCGACGTGATCCTGCTCGACTGGAACATGCCCGTGATGAGCGGCATGGAATTCCTGTCGGTGCTGCGTGCCGAACAGAACGGCAAGCGCCCGGTCGTGGTGTTCTGCACCACTGAAAACGACATGGCGCACATCCGCGCCGCGATCGACGCCGGCGCCGACGAATATATCATGAAGCCCTTCGACCGGGATGTCATCGAAGCCAAGCTGGCGCAGGTCGGCGCGCTCTAGGCGGTTGTGATGAACAGGGCCGCTGCCCCGGCAAAGCACGCGAAGGCGGTCCGTGTGCTTCTTGTCGATGATTCGGGCGTAAGCCGCGCGTTGATGACGCGGTGGCTGCATGATGATCCGCAAATTCGCGTCGTCACCACCGCCTCCAACGGTGCAGATGCCATCGAAGCGGCGAAGGCGCACCCCGTCGACGTGATCGTGCTCGACGTCGAAATGCCCCGCATGGACGGCATCGCGGCGCTTCCCCGGCTTGTCGAGGCCGCACCCGGCGCGCGCATCCTCATGGCCTCGACGATCACCACTCGCGGCGCGCGGGTGACGTTTCAGGCGCTGAACCTCGGCGCGACGGACGCGATCGCCAAGCCGCGCAGCGGCTGGGCGACCGCCGCCGGCCCGGATTTTCGCGATGAGTTCGTGCGCAAGGTTCGCGCGCTCGGGGAAATCGAACGGCCCCGGCACGCGCCGCGCCGGGTTCCGCCGGAGGCTGCCGCATCCTACACGCGCGCCGAACCCTCGCGCGCAGTGCCGCAGGCCATCGCCATCGGCGCCTCGACAGGCGGCCCCAACGCGCTGTTCGAGCTGATCGAACAGCTGCCCAAGCCCGTGCGCGTGCCTATCATCGTCACGCAGCACATGCCGCCGACCTTCACGGCGATCCTCGCCGAACACATCGCGCGCCGCAGCGGACTGCAAGCCTTCGAAGCGAGCCACCGTATGCCCGTTCAGCCGGGCGTGGTCTATGTGGCGCCGGGCGGGCGGCACATGGAGGTCGCGCGCACCGGCGCGGCGGTGCGGCTGCTCCTTACCGACGCGGAGCCTGAAAACTTCTGCCGGCCTTCGGTCAATCCGATGCTGCGTTCGGCCGCCGCCGTCTGGGGCGCCGCCACGCTCGGGGTGATGCTGACAGGCATGGGATCGGACGGGCTTGAAGGCGCGCGCGCGATCGTTGCGGCGGGCGGGACGATGCTCGCGCAGGATCAGGCGAGTTCCGTCGTCTGGGGAATGCCGGGCGCGGTGGTGAAGGCGGGGCTTGCCGCTGAGATGCTGCCCATCAGCGGGCTTGCCTCGGCGATCGGGTGTCTGCTCGAGGCGGGCCGATGACGCCGCCCGACGCCGGTTTCGACGCTCTGGCATCGCTGCTTCGCGTCCGTGCGGGGATCGAACTGACCCGCGCCAAGCTCTATCTCGTCGAGTCCCGGCTGGGGCCGATGGCGCGCGCGCGCGGCTTCGTGAGCGCGTCGGCGTTTCTGGAGCAGCTTGCCCGGGACGGCATCGGCGACGTGCTTGCGACCGATCTCGTCGAAGCGATGCTGAACAACGAGACGTTCTTCTTCAGGGATATCCAGCCCTTCGATATGCTCCAGCAGCGCATACTGCCGCAGCTGCGCGAGGCCCGCGCGGCATCGCGCCGCATTCGCATCTGGTGCGCGGCGTCCTCGACCGGTCAGGAGCCCTACTCCGTAGCGATGCTGTTCGCGGAGGATCGCAGCCGCTGGGACGGCTGGACGATCGACATCGTCGGCACCGATATCTCCCGCCGCGCGATCGCGCGGGCGCGTAGCGGGCTGTACTCGCAGTTCGAAGTGCAGCGGGGCCTCAGCGTTCACCGGCTGATGGCGCACTTCGAGAAGGCGGGGGAGCACTGGGCGCTGAGCCCCGCCATCCGCGCGATGGTGCGCTTTCAGCCGATCAACCTGCTCGGTCCGTGGGCGCTCGGCGCGCCGTTCGACGTCATTCTGTGCCGCAATGTGCTCATGTATCTCGCGCAGGACAGCAAGCAGGATATCCTCGCGCGCATCCACCGGAACCTCAGCCCCGACGGACGCCTGGTTCTGGGCGCTGCCGAAACCGTGCTGGGCGTCAGCGATGCCTTCGTGCCGGACCGTCAGAACCGGGGACTCTACCTGCCCGTCTCAGGGTTTCAGCCGCCCGCGTTTGCGCGCGCGGGCTGATTTCCTGCCTCGCCCCCGGTTCCATCCGGGCGCAACAGCGTCTAGAGAGCGGCGCATGTCGATCTGGGGCAAGATTCTGGGAACCGCCGTCGGCCTCGCCATCGGCGGGCCGCTGGGCGCGCTTGCGGGTCTTGCGGCCGGGCACGCGATCGACATGGGCGCGGCGCGGCTTGGCCGCGGCGAGCGCGCGCAGGTCGCCTTCACGATCGCCGCCATCGCGCTTTCGGCCAAGATGGCGCGCGCCGACGGCTATGCCTCCGCCGACGAGTTCGCCGTTTTCGAGCGCCTGTTCCATGTGGAAGCGGCCGAGCGCACCAATGCCGAGCGCTTCTACGACCTCGCCAAGCGTTCGACGGACGGCTTCGAAACCTATGCCCGGCAGGTGCGTGGCATCATCGGCGCGGGGTCGCCCGTGCTCGAGGATCTTGTCGAAGCCCTGCTGATGATCGCCGTGGCCGACGGGGTCACGCGCGAGGAGCTGGACTATGTCGACAGCGTGCGGCGCGAGTTCGCGATCAGCGACGCCGATTTCGCGCGGATCACGGCGCGCTACATCGCGCCCGAGCCGGATGATCCCTATGTCGTGCTGGGTGTGGAGCCGGGCGCGGACAGGGAAACCGTTCGCCGCGCCTACCTTGCGCTGGTAAAGCGGCATCACCCCGACCGCCACTATGCGGAAGGAACACCTGCCGAGTTCATCCGCGTGGCCGATCTGCGCATGGCGGAGATCAACGCGGCGTACCGGACGATCATGACGTCATGAAACCTGCGCACCTCGCCTTCATCCTGTTCATCGACATGCTCTGGGCGATGAACATGGTCGCCGTGAAGGAGATCATCGACGCGACCGGCCCGCTCACCGGCAGCTTCCTGCGCTACGTGATCGTGCTGCTGTTCATGCTTCCCTGGCTGCGGCTGGTGAAGGGGCGCATGCTCGATATCGTGATCGCCGGTATCGTCTCGGGCGCGATCTTCATGGCGCTCGGCGGGCTCAGCTTCGCGCTTACCGAGAATGTCGCGGCGCTTGCCATTGCCGGGCAGCTCGGCGTCCCGTTCAGCCTGCTGCTCGCGGTGATCTTCCTGGGCGAGAAAATCCGCTGGATTCGAATCGTCGGCACGGGCGCTTCGTTCGTCGGCATCGCCATCATGGGCTTCGATCCGGCGATCTGGGATGAACGGCTGGGCGTGAGCCTTACCATTATCGCGTCGTTCACGTGGGCGGTCGGCTCGCTGCTGTTCCGCCGCCTCAAGGGCGTCAACCCGCTCACCATCCACGCCTGGCTCGCGTTCGTGAGCGCGCCGGTGCTGCTCGCCGGCGCGCTGTGGTTCGAACCTTCCGGGTTTGCCCGCGTCGCGGATGCCGACACGGCGCTCTGGGGCTGGCTGCTCTATGCGGCGGTCGGCTCGTCGATCATCGGCCATGCGGGGATGAGCTGGCTGCTCCAGCGCTATCCGGTAACGACGATCATGCCGCTCACCTTGCCGACACCGCTTGTTGCGGCGATTATCGCGGTCGTGGTTTACGATACGCCGATCAGCATGGAATTCGTCATCGGCGCGCTCGTCACCTTTGTCGGGGTCGCCGTGGTGACGTGGCGGAGCGTGACGCAGAAGACCGACGAGGAACTGGTGAAGGAATGGGCGCGCGAGGTGAAGCGATGATCGACTGCCCCTCACCCAATCACGACGTGCGCGCGCTGCCCGTTTCGATTGTGGTGCTTCATTACACGGGCATGGAGTCCGCCACGGCGGCGCTGCAGCGCCTCACCGATGCGGAAGCGAAGGTCTCTTCGCACTATCTGATCGCGGAAGACGGCAATGTGCTGCGCCTTGTGGCCGAAGACCGGCGCGCATGGCACGCGGGCAAATCCTTCTGGCGCGGCATCACCGACGTCAACTCCGCAAGCGTGGGCATAGAGATCGTCAATCCCGGACATGAATTCGGCTATCGAGCGTTTCCCGAGGCGCAAATGGATGCGCTGGTGCCGCTGCTCGCGGACATCGTGAAGCGGCACGGCGTCCGCCCCGGCAATGTCATCGGCCACAGCGATATCGCGCCTGCGCGCAAGGCCGATCCGGGCGAACTGTTCGATTGGCCGCGCCTTGCCGGCCTGGGGCTTGCCGCCGGGGCGCCCGCCGCGACGGACGATCCGCACTGGACCGACGCGGGTACGTTTCTCGCGCTCGAACGCTACGGGTATGACGTGAGCAACGGCCGGGCCGCCGTCGTCGCGTTCCAGCGGCGGTTCCGCCCTTCGAACATCGACGGCGTGATTGACGGCGAGACGCGCGCGATCCTGCTCGGGCTGCTGCTGACGACGCCTCAGGACGAGCTGCGGCTCGCCTGAGCCTCGGCCTTCTCGGCGCTGATCGGCAGCGGCGCGGCGGGCGGCTTGCAGCCCTTTGAAGCGCCGTAGCCTTTCAGGAAGCTGCGCCGCGCGACACCCGTGATGATCGCGGCCTGGTAACGGCGCTTATTCTCCGCGCTGCCTGAAATTTCGCGCACGATGCCGCGAAAGGGCAGGATCAGGTTGGAAAGGAAATTGCCTGAAAGCCGCAGGACCGTGTCCGCGCGCTTCTTGCCCTTGTTTTCGGTGATCTCCACATCCAGATCGGGTCCGAGCACGGCATCGAGCGTTTCAACCGCCGTGCGCACCTGCGAACATTTGCGGATGCCTTTGAGCGAATAGGGATCATCCAGGATGTCGATCAGTTCCTGCGGAATCTCGTCTTTCTTCAGGTTGATGTCCTCGACCGGCTGCGCGGCGGCATCGAGCGCGCGGTCGAGCGTCGGCTTGTCCTTTTCGCCCGGTGCGGACTGGGCGAGCGCGGTGTGCGACGATAAGGCGAGTAACAGCGCGGAGACGGCAACACGGCGCATGAACAATTCCCTCGATACGCCCCCAGGCACTCTTGCCGCTTAAATCGGGCGCCGCACAAGCATAGACTTCGCCCGGATTTGGCCATAGGCGGCTTCAAGGATCACGTGTTGCGATTTTGCGACAAGGACGGGCGCGTTGGAAACGGACCATAAACCGCGGCTTACGGCGCTGCTCGTCGCCGGTAGACGCACGGGCGCTGATCCGCTCGCGGCGCATTTCGGCGTGGAGGACAAGGCGCTGATTGCGGTCGCGGGGGAGCCGATGCTGTCGCGCGTGGCGCGGGTGCTGGCGGATCATCCCCAGGTCGCGCGCACGATCGTGCTGGCGCAAACCCCCGAACGCCTGCTGGCGCATCCCGGCACCGCGTGGATGGCGTCCGACACGCGGATCGGCGTGCTTGCGGGCGGGGATTCGGTGAGCGCCGCAGTCGCCGCCGCGCTCGAAACCCACGGCGACGCCTGGCCGTTCCTCGTCACCACCGCCGACAACGTGCTGCTCGATGCGGCGACACTCAGCACCTTCATCGCCGGGGCCCGAACGCGCGGCACCGACGTTGCGGTGGGTCTCGTGCCGCGCGCTGTCTTTGCGCGCGCCTACCCGGACGCGCGCCGGACATGGCTGAAATTTCGCGGCGGGGCCTATTCGGGCGCGAACCTGTTCTTCCTCGCCCGCCCCGCAGCGCTCTCCGCCGTGCGTTTCTGGCAGCGCGTGGAAAGCGAACGGAAGAAGGTGCGCGCCATCGCCCGCGCGTTCGGTCCGGTCCTCCTCCTCGGCTATCTGGTGCGCGCGATGCGCATAGAGGGCGCGCTGGCACGCGCGGGGGTCAGGATCGGCGTCACCGCCGCGCCCGTGCTGCTGGACCGGCCGGAAGCCTGCATCGATGTGGACACGGTGGAGGATCACGCGATCGCCGGCGCTATCCTTGCCGGGCGTATTCCACATCCTGCCACATTTTCGGGCTAGGCGCGCCGGATGACGAAACGCGCCATCATCCTCAGCGCAGGGCAGGGCTCACGCCTGCTTCCGCTGACCGCCGACCGCCCGAAATGCCTGATCGAATTTTCGGGCCGCACACTTCTCGACTGGCAGCTCGACATGCTGATCGCAGGCGGCATCGACGACATCACGGTCGTGGTCGGCTTCAATTCGGACATGGTGGACGCCGCGCTCGCCCGCCGGAGCGATCAGGCCGTCGTGCGGACGCTGTTCAACCCCTTCTACCAGGTGGCCGACAATCTCGGCTCGGTATGGCTGGCGCGCGCGCTGATGGACCGGCCCTTCCTGATCCTGAACGGCGACACGCTCTTCTCGCGCGAAATCGTGGCGCGCGTGCTTGCCGCCCCCGATGCGCCGATCCGCGTCACGGTCGATGTGAAACCGGATTATGACCTCGACGACATGAAGGTCCGCCGCGAAGGCGAACGCCTTCTCGATATCGGCAAGCGCCTGACCGCCGAGGAGAGCAACGCCGAATCGATCGGTTTCCTGCGCTTCAACGCCGAAGGCGCGGCGCGCTTCCGCGCGCAGGTGGAGCAGATGATGCACTCCCCCGAAGGCACGCGAAGCTGGTATCTGCGCGCCATCCATCACATCGCGGCCGATCCAGCCTCCACCGTGCTCACCACCTCGATCGAGGGGCTGGAGTGGGGCGAAGTGGATTTCCCCGAGGATGTCGCGGTCGGACAGAAACTCACCGCCGGCTGGCGCTGAGAGGCCCGGGTGTCGATCGGCCCAATGACATACTTTCTGGGCTAAACGCCCGGCAAGTGCTGCGCAGCGGCGCCCCAACCGGCGAGATCGCGGCTGCCCGCGCGTTTCAGGAGCGTCTTGGCATCCTTCACGGTGAAGGTGTCAGCCTTGGTGATCCCGTCCAGCTCTTTCCACGACACTGGCGCCGCGACCGGCGCGCCGGGCCGGGCCCGCGCGCTGTAGGGGAGGATGGCGGTCGAGCCGCGCTGGTTGCGAAGCCAGTCGATGAAGATGCGGCCCTTGCGCTTGGCTTTCGACATCGTCGCGGTGAAGCGATCGGGCTCAAGCGCGGCGATGGCACGCGCGAAGCGGTCGGCGAAGTCCTTCACAGCGTTCCAGTCCGCGCCGGTGAGCGGCACGACCACATGGATGCCCTTGCCGCCGGTGAGCATGGGGAAGCTGGCGAGGCCGATATCGGCAAGGTGCCCGCGCAGATCCTTCGCAGCGGTTTTCACGGCCTCGAAACCGACCGCTTCGTCCGGGTCCAGATCGAACACCATCCGGTCGGGCCGCTCGACATCCTCGACGCGCGCACCCCAGCCGTGGAATTCGATCGTGCCCATCTGAACGCAGGCGAGAAGGCCCTGCACGTCCTCGATGTAGAGATAGTCGCCCGGCTTGCCGCTTTTCTCGACGATGGCGATGTGGCGCACCGCCGGCCCGAAACTGCCGCTGTCGTGTTTCTGGAAGAAACATTGCCGCGCCCGGCCCTGCGGGCAGCGCACGAGGCTCGCCGGGCGGTGCGACGCCCACGGCAGCATGATGCCGCCGACCTGCCGGTAATAGTCCGCAAGCGCGCCCTTGGTGATCTTCGCTTCGGGGAAAATGATGCGATCGGCATTCGTGATCGACACGGTTTCGCTGTTTTCGATCTGGGCCGGGGTCTCGGGGACGACGTCCTTGGGCATCTTGTCCTCCCGCAGGCCGATGAAGCTGGCGTGGCGCAGACGGTTATCGGAGGTGAATTCGGCATAGGCGATTTCGGCGACGAGTTTCGGCGTGACCCAGTGTGCGCCGCGCGATTCCGAGGCGGCAACTTCGACCGGCGCGGTCTTGCGGGCAAGCGGCCGGAGCCTGTTTTCGAGCATCGCGAACGTATCGGCATCGAAGCCCGTGCCGACCTTGCCCGCATAAACGAGCGCGCCGTCGCGATTTTGCGCCAGCAGCAGCGAAGCGAACGGTCGCGCCCTGGCGCTGCTCGTGGTCCAGCCGACGATTACGAACTCCTGCCGCCGGGTGCATTTCACTTTCACCCAGTTTCGGGTTCGCCGCCCGGAATAGGGGGCATCGACGCGCTTGCTGATGATGCCTTCCTGCCCCGCACGGCACATCGCCTCATACAGCGTCTCACCTGCACCCACGATATGATCGGCATAGCGGATGGAACCGTCAGCGCCCAGAAGGCCGGCGAGACTTTGCTTGCGCGCCACATTGGGAAGCGGTGTCAGGTCTTCGCCGCCGAGTTCCAGAAGATCGAAGGCGAACAGTACGAAGTCGCCGCCGCCGTCCCTGAGGGCTTTCTGCAGAGCGCTAAAGCTGGGGTTGCCGTCGCTGTCCATCACCACGATCTCGCCGTCGATCAGACAGGGCGGCAGACCGAGCGTCTTGGCGGCTTCCACGAGCGGCGCAAAGCGGTCCGACCAGTCCAGCCCCGCGCGCGTATAGATGCGCGCCTTCTCGCCGCTGACGGCGAGCAGGCAGCGGTAACCGTCGAACTTGATTTCGTGCATCCACTCGGCGCCAGTGGGCACATGATCGACGAGCGTTGCGAGTTGCGGGGAGCGAAAGGCGGGGAGGCGCCCGCGCTCGCGGGGTTTGCCGCGCTTCGCTTGCACGGTGGAACGCCGCGCTTCGGTCATGGCGCGCGTGAACGCCTTGTCACGCTTTCCCTTCAGAGAGGTCGCAGGCGCGTCCGCCTTGATTTCCGCCATCGAGCGGCCGGTCTCGATACTGGTCAGCGCCTTTTCGACGAGGTCGTCGGAGCCTGCCGCGTGGTCATCGTCGATCTTCCTGAGCAGCCAGTTCTCCCGCTTTTCTCCGGCGCGGGGTTTCATGCGCACGAGCAGCCATTCGCCCTTCATGCGCTTGCCGCGCAGCGTGAAATGCAGATGGCCTTCCTTCAGCGTCCGCGCCGGGTCTTTGCCGGGGACAGGTTCCCACGTGCCTTCGTCCCACAGCATCACCGTGCCGCCGCCGTATTCCCCCGCTGGAATATTCCCTTCAAAACTGCCGTAGCTGAGCGGGTGATCCTCGGTCCGCACTGCGAGGCGTTTGTCTTCAGGGTTCAGGCTCGGGCCGCGCGTAACTGCCCAGCTCTTGAGAACGCCGTCCAGTTCCAGGCGGAAATCGTAGTGGAGCCGTGTCGCCGCGTGTTTCTGGACCACGAAACTGTTGCCCGCCCTGCGCCCCGGCGTACCGGCGGGCTCCGGTGTCTTTCCGAAATCGCGCCGGGCGTTATAGGCCTTGAGCGGATCTGCGCGGCGCGCCATCATCAAGCCCGCTTGCGCGCAGGCGGTTTGGTCGCGGGGCGTTTCTTCTTTGCGGCGGCGGGCTTGCGGGCGGGCGTATCGACAGATTTGCGCAATGCAGCCATCAGGTCGATCACGTTGCCGCTGCGCGGGCTTTCCTCGTCGGCATCCTCGATGATCTTGCGCCCGCGCGAGCGGCGCTTTTTCGCGATCAGGCCTTCAAGCGCCTCGACGTAGCGATCCTCGAAAACCTTCGCATCGAACGGCGCGGTTTTCTTGTTGATGAGCGTTTCAGCGAGTTCGAGGAGTTCGCTGTCGGGCTTGATGTCGTCGATGTCGCGGAAATAGGACGCCGCGCGGTTCACTTCGTCCGCATAGCGCAGCGTTTCGAGCATCAGTCCGCGTCCGCAGGGGCGCAGACACACGGCATATTCGCGCCCGCGCATCGCGATCTGGCCGAGCCCGACCTTGCGCGTGCGGCGTAGCGCCTCGCGAAGAACCACGAAGGCCTCCTCGGCCAGATCGTCTGAGGGCACGACGAAATAGGGCTTCTCATAATACAGAAGATCGATTTCCGTGACGTCGACGAACTGCGTGAGTTCCAGCGTCTTGCGACTTTCCAGCTTCACGGCATCGATCTCGTCCTGCCCAAGCAGAACATATTCACCCTTGCCGACTTCGTAGCCCTTTAGGATATCTTCCGCCTTCACCGGGCCAATGCCGGGCACCACCTTTTCATAGCGGATCGGTTTTCCCGAAGGCTCGTGAATCTGCCGAAAACTGATTTGCGCCCCGCTTTTGACAGCGGTGTAAATCTCTACGGGAATCGAAACGAGCGCGAGGCGGATCTGGCCCCGCCAATAGGGACGTGCGGCCATTCCATGCCTCCTGCGTTCAACAGCATGAATAACCTGCGGGCGATTGCGGAGTTCCCGTGTTGCTGTCGTTTCATCGCATTTCGGGGAAACCAGCATCGGGTGCGTCCGTTGGACGTGCATGAAACTCTGGAAGGATCAGGCAATGGCATCACGTGAACGAGTTGCGGAAGGACACGAGGACGAACGCCGCAACCCCGGTAAATCCGGAGATTCGATGCCCGAGAATTACGAACGTGAGGAGCGGGATACGGGTCCGCGCCAGAGCGAGAAGGACAATTCGGGCGATGAGCATCGAGACACCGAAAAGCCTGGGCGCCCCGGCTGGGGCGGGCACGACCCGCGTGCGAGTTATCAGGGCGCCGATCGCGGCGAAGATTACGGGCGCGCCGGTTATCGCGAGGAAAGCAGCCCATCGGTGAAGGCGGGAAAACCGACGACTCGCAAATGATTTTTGCACATTCATTCGCGCTGTAGAAAATGCAAAACTCGCGGGATGACTGATCCCGCTCTTACAATTGAGGCGATTCGCGCCGCGCGCGAGGCGCTCGGTTCCCGTATTGTCACCACCCCGACGCTTGATTGGGAGGCCGATGAACTCCGCGACCGTCTCGGCGCCGATACGCGCGTCAATCTGAAGCTCGAATTGTTTCAGCGAACCGGGACGTTCAAGCCGCGCGGTGCGCTTACAGTCATGCTTGCGCTTTCGGCGGCGCAGCGCGAACGCGGTGTCACAGCCGTCAGCGCGGGAAATCATGCGATCGCCACCGCTTATGCGGCGCGCGCACTCGGAATTTCCGCGCGCGTGGTGATGATGCCCACGGCGAACCCGGCGCGCATAGAGCGCTGTCGACGCCTGGGCGCCGAGGTGGAGATCGCTCCCGATGGCGCGGCCGCATTCGAACGCGCGAAGCAGATCGAGGCGGAGGAGGGCCGCGTGTTCGTGCATCCCTTCGAAGGCCCGCTGACAGCGCTGGGCACGGCGACCATCGGGCTGGAATGGGCAGCCCAGACCGAGCCGCTCGACGTGCTGATCTGCCCAATCGGCGGCGGGGGCCTGTGCGCCGGTCTGGCGACCGCTATTCGGATGCTGATGCCGAAGTGCCGCATTTTCGGCGTCGAGCCCGAAGGCGCGGACAATATGTACCGCAGCTTTGCGGCAGGATCGCCTGTGGCGAACGCCAAAATCGCAACCATCGCAGACAGTCTCGGGCCGCCATACTCGCTCCCCTACAGCTTCGGGCTCTGCCGCGAGGCAGTCGAAGAGATCGTTCTGGTGTCCGATGATGCGCTCCGCGCCGGGATGGACCTGTTGTTCCGCGAAGCGCGCCTCGCGGTCGAGCCCGCGGCGGCAGCTGCGACTGCGGCGCTCATGGGGCCCCTTTCGCAGCGGGTGCGCGGCAAGCGCGTGGGGGTGATCGTCTGCGGCGCGAATATCGATATCGCCGGGTTCACGGCAAACGTCGAAGCGGGGCAGCGGATCACGGGCCTGCAATAGGGCAGCCTCGTATCGGTGAAGATCGAAACCGTGTTCGCAAACTTCAAGCCGCGCTTTCCTTGAGCATATCGAGCGCGACATCGACGATCATGTCCTCCTGGCCGCCGACCATCTTGCGGCGGCCGAGTTCGACGAGGATCGCGCGCGTATCGAGGCCGTATTCCCCCGCCGCCTTTTCCGCATGGCGAAGGAAGCTGGAATAGACGCCCGTGTAGCCGAGCGTGAGGGTTTCGCGATCGACGCGGACAGGGCGGTCCTGCAAGGGGCGGACGAGATCTTCGGCGGCGTCCATCAGGGCATAGAGATCGCAGCCGTGGTTCCAGCCGTGAACGTCGGCCGCGGCGATGAACACTTCGAGCGGGGCGTTGCCCGCGCCCGCGCCCATGCCCGCAAGGCTCGCATCGACACGCACCGCGCCGTTCTGCACCGCCACGATGGAGTTCGCGACGCCGAGCGAGAGGTTGTGATGCGCATGGACACCGCGCTGCGTTTCCGGCTTCAGCAAGCGGTCGTAGGCCTGCAGGCGCGCGGCGTACTGATCCATCGTTAGCGCGCCGCCGCTGTCGGTTACGTACACGCAGTGCGCGCCGTAATCCTCCATCAGCTTCGCCTGTTTGGCGAGCGGTTCCGGTTCGGACATGTGGCTCATCATCAGGAAGCCGGACACATCCATGCCGAGGCCGCGCGCGTATTCGATATGCTGTTTCGAAACGTCCGCCTCCGTGCAGTGCGTTGCGACCCGCACCGAACGGACGCCGAGATCATAGGCGTGTTTCAGATCGTGGATCGTGCCGATGCCGGGTAGCAGCAGCGTCGTGAGGATGCTGTGTTCCAGCACCTCGGCGACGGCACCGATCCAGTCCCAATCGGTATGCGCGCCGAAGCCGTAATTGAACGAGCTTCCTGAAAGCCCGTCGCCATGCGCGACCTCGATGGCATCGACCTTGGCGCGGTCGAGCACCTTCGCGATCGCCTTCACATGATCGAGGCCATATTGGTGACGGATGGCGTGCATCCCGTCGCGCAGCGTGACGTCCTGAATGTAGAGCTTAGTCTTGGTGGGGTCGAAGCTCATGCGGCCATCCTTTGCGCGATCTTTTCCGCAGTCTTCAGCGCCGCAGAGGTCATGATATCGAGATTGCCCGCATAGGCGGGGAGGTAGTGCGCGGCGCCTTCCACTTCGAGGAACACGGTGACCTTGAGGCCGGTGAATTCGCCGTCCATTTCCGGGATCCGCAATGGCCGGTTGGAGCCGATGTGTTCGAACTGAACCTTCTGCTTCATGCGGTAGCCGGGGACGTATTTCTGCACCTCGGCGACCATCGCCTCGACGGAGGCCTCGATCGCGGCGGTGTCGGCATCTTCGGCGAGGCAATAGACGGTATCGCGCATGATGAGCGGCGGTTCGGCGGGATTGAGCACGATAATCGCCTTGCCGCGCGTCGCGCCGCCGACCTCGACGATGGCGCGGCTCGTGGTTTCGGTGAACTCGTCGATGTTCGCGCGCGTGCCGGGGCCTGCGGATTTCGACGCGATCGACGCGACGATCTCGCCGTAATGCACCTTCGCGACGCGGCTCACGGCGCTCACGATCGGGATCGTCGCCTGACCGCCGCATGTCACCATGTTGACGTTGCGCTCATCGAGGTTGGCGTCGCCGTTCACCGGCGGGATCGTGAACGGGCCGATCGCGGCGGGGGTGAGATCGATCACGCGCTTGCCGTGGGCCTGAAGGATTTCGTTGTGCTTCGCGTGCGCGCCGGCGGACGTGGCATCGAACACGATCGCGATGTCGGCGAATTCCGGCATGGCGACAAGGCCGTCTATGCCGCCCGCCGTGATCGGCACACCCATGCGCTGCGCGCGCTTCAGCCCGTCGGATTCCGGGTCGATGCCGACGAAGGCGCCCATTTCCAGCGTATCGGACAGGCGCATCACCTTTATCATCAGATCGGTGCCGATATTGCCCGAACCGATGATCGCGACCTTCACCTTCGCGCTCATGCGCCTGCCTTTCCGTAAGCGAACGAGACGCTGCCGAGCCCGCCGATGGTGGCGCGCACGCTGTCGCCGGGCTGGATGGGGGCCATCGGGCCGAGCGCGCCGGTGAGGATGATGTCGCCCGCGCGCAGCGGCTCGCCGCGCGCCGCGAGGGTCTGCGCGAGCCACGCGGCGGCGTTCAGGGGATGGCCGAGGCAGGCGCAGCCCGCACCGAGCGAGACGAGCGCACCGTTCACCTCCAGCGCCATGCCGCAGGTCCAGAGATCGAGCTCGGCGAGGGGTTTGCGGGTCTTGGACAGCGCGAACATGGCCGAGGAGCCGTTGTCGGCGACGGTGTCGGCGAAGCTGATCTTCCAGTCGGCGATGCGGCTGTCGACGATTTCGATGGCGGCGGCGACTTCGGCGACGGCGGCCTCGATGTCTGCGCGCGTGATGTCCGGCCCGGCAAGGTCGCTGCCGAGGATGAGCGCGACCTCTGCCTCCGCCTTCGGCTGAATGAGGCGGCGGGACGGGATGACGCCGCCGTCGGCGACCTGCATATCTTCGAACAGCACACCGAAATCGGGCTGATCGACACCGAGCTGCTGCTGCACGGCCTTTGCCGTCAGCCCGACCTTGCGTCCCACGATGCGGCGGCCTGCGGCCTGCCAGTAGCGCGTGTTGATCGCCTGAACGGCGTAGGCGCCGTCTGTATCGTTCGGCTCCAGCACATCACGAAGCGGCGCGATCACCGCCCCCGAATAGGCGTCGCGCAGGCGCGCGGCGGTGGCTTCAAAGTCCTTGCCCAAGGTCTACTCTCCTGTTTCTCGCGACCGATCATAGGCGCAAGCAACCATTGCGGACAGCGAGGCGATGGCGCTATTTCTCACCAGATGAAAAAGGGAACCCCTTCGATCGCGGCGCTGGAGCGGGGCCTTGTGCTGCTCGGGGCTGTCGCGCGCGACCAGGCCCGGCGGCCCGCGCTCGAAATCGGGCAGGCGCTGGGCCTGCCGATCGCCACCACGCACCGCCTCGCCACGACGCTTGCGAAGGCGGGCTATCTGCACAGGGTGCGGCGGGGGCGCTATGTCGCGGGGCCGGCGCTGCTGGCTGTGAGCGAGACCGTTTCGGCGCGCGTCGCCGCCGCCGAAGCCACGCGCTCCGTGCTGGCCCGGCTTACGCGGAACACGGGGCTTTCGGCGCATCTGGGCTGCCTTGAAAGCAACATGGTGACGTATCTTATCAAGGAAGGCAGCGAGCCGGGGCTTTTCACGCGCGAAGGCATCCAGCTCGAAGCCTATTGCTCGGGCATCGGCAAGGTGCTGCTCGCGCACCTGCCCGAGAAGGCGCAAGCCGAATACCTCGCAAACGGGCCGTTCATAGCGCTGACGCCGCGCACGATCACGGACCCCGCAGCATTGAGGGAGGCTTTCCGCCTGGCGCGCGAGAAGGGCTATGCGGTGGACGACGAGGAGGTCGTCTCGGGACTTACCTGTCTCGCCGTGCCCGTGCCTGCGGCAGATGGCGCCGTGACATTCGCGATATCTCTGTCGGGCGCCGGGGCGTGGCTTACAGGGCCCACGCGGCTCGCGCGGCTCCGCGCGGCCGCACTGGAGGCGGCCGAAGCCGTGCGGCCGTTCGCGGGGCTGGTTTAGCCGCCGCGCGCGGCGTCAGGAGAGGGTGGCCAGCAGGTCGGGGATGCGTGTGAACGCGAACGCCACCGCACTGTCGGCGACGCCGTAGGGGATGAAGAGGCAATCCCTGTGACGCATCGCGCCGCATGTATAGACCACGTTGGGCACATACCCCTCGCGATCTTCTTCCGATGCAGCGAGCAGCGGCGCGACCGTACGGCCGAGCACGCGCGACGGGTCTTTCTTGTCGAGCAGCACGGCGCCGATCGAATATTTGCGCATGGCGCCGACGCCGTGGGTGAGCACGAGCCAGCCTTCATCGAGTTCTATCGGCGCACCGCAATTGCCGATCTGCAGCAGTTCCCATGAATATCGCGGCGAAAGCAGCAATTCCCCGTCATCCCAATGGGTGAGCGTATCGGAACTGATGAGAAAGAGGTTCTCCCCATCCTGCCGGCCGATCATCATGTAGCGACCGTCGATCTTGCGGGGAAAGAGCCCCATGCCCTTGTTGCGCGCTGCCCGGCCCGTAAGCGGGGTCAGGTGGAAGCTGCGGAAATCGCGGGTCGAGAGCAGTTCCGACCGGATTTCGCGTCCGTTGTAGGCGGTGTAGGTGCCGAGCCATTCGTAGCTGCCGTCTTCGTGTTCGAAGCGCAGAAGGCGCAGGTCTTCAAGGCCGTTGGTCTGCGCCGCTGTAATCGGAAACAGCACCGTGCCGGACAGGGTGCTGTCCGCATGGCGATAGACGCAGACCGGACCTTCCTGCAGCCTTTCCTCGGGGTCGTGCGCATCGGCGGCCGTGGCGAACGGCGGCTCCGGCGCCAGCTTGAGCTCGCCTTTGGCCCCCAGAATGCCTTCGCGGAAGGCGATCGAGGAAATATGCCCCTCGCCGACGGCGCGCAGCGAAAGCACGATACGCACGCTGTCCTCTTCAAGGCCGGACTGATCGACATGCGGTACGACGCTGGGGTTCATGAGCGCCGCTGCGGCATAGCTGTATTCATGGCAGAAGTAGGCGCCGATGAGCTGCCGCCGCGCTGAGCTCAGCTGCGCCGTGTCGAGCTTCAGCGTGGATGCCACTTCCTCGCAGCGGGTGAGGAACACCTTCTGCGTCTGCCAGTGCCGCGCTTCGAAATCGCGCATGACGAGCGCAAGCTCCGCAGCGACCGTCGCTTCGTCGAGCGCGAGGACGACATCGACGATGCGCCGGCTGCGGCTGGGCGCCGCAGTGGACGCCTGCCAGCCGAGGTGAAAGGGGCGCACGACCACACGCGACGGGTCGGCAGTCAGGCGGAGAGGCAACGTACGAATCGCTTGCAAGGTTTGGCCCTGTCTCTCCGGCTCAGGCGGAGAGCTTCTCCGCCGGATGCTGCTGTGCCGCCGATTCGGCACGTTTTGAAAGCCTGATCATGGCACAAGACGACAATTGCAAGGCAAGGAGCGACTCCGCACCCTGATTGCGATTGACGCCGACCGGAGTCAAACCGTCGAAACACCCGCCGTCTGCCCGTGTCGCCAGCGGGGTGCCGAGGTCGTTGTGTCCCAGGAACCACTGGTAGCAACTGCGCCCGGCATCGAGCCAGAATCTGTCGCCCGTGACGTCGAATGCCGCGATGCAGGCTTCGAGCGTCGCGTGCGCTTCGAGCGGCTGTTGATCGAACGGCAGCGGCCGCTTGTAGCTGCGGCCGAAACTCTCGCTTCCGACAGCGCGGAAATGCCCTGCGGGTGCAGTTTGCTGTTCGACGATCCAGCGCAGCATCGCGAGGCCGGTTTCGATGAACGCGGTATTCTTTAAAAAGCGCCCCGCCACCAGAAGCGCCTCGGGCAGGCGCGCATTGTCGTAGGCCAGCACGTTTTCGATCCAGGTCCAGTCCGGCCTCCGCGCGGCGTCGAGTATCCTGAGCAGCCGCGCGCCGGAGCCTTCGGCAATCGTGCGAGCGGCTGTATGATCCGGCACCGCTTCAAGCACGGCGACGGCGCCGAGCATGGCGAAGGCACTTGCCCGGGGCGACTCGAGCGTCATCGCACGGCTCGTCGTATCGAAAAGCTGCAAGCCCCATTCGCGATATTTTGAAAACGGCGATTCCCGTGCCGTTACGCCGAGCGCCCAGAGCGCGCGGCCGCAGGAATCCTCTGACCCTTCCTCTTCGCACCAACTGCGGTCGTACGCCATGAAGTTCCGGAATCGTCCACGCGCGGGATTCCACGCATGCTGAACGAACGCGGCGTATACCGCAGTCCACTGATCGCGCAGCGTTTCATCCAGACCCGGCAGGCGGTGCATCAGAATAAGGGCGCGGGCATTGTCGTCGACACAATAACCGTGATCGCGGTCGGGCACGGCGAATATGCCGTGCTGCAGCATGCCGGTCGCATCGCTCATGCGCAGCACGGCGCTCGGGTCGGGCGTCAGGATCGTCTCGACAAGCCGCGGCGACAACCGCGCGGGCTTTTCCTCATGTGACGCGGCGAGCAGAGCATGGGCCTTTCGCGCCAGCTCCGACCACAGCATCGAACGACCGCGATCGTAAGCCCGCGTGCTGTAGCCGAGGCGTGTGCGTGTATTGGACAGCAGATCCGAGACGGCCTCCGCCATTGCCTCGCTGTCGCGGAACGGAACGAGGATGCCGTGATCGTCATCCAGAATTTCCGTCGCATGCAGATAGGGCGTCGAAACCACCGGCTTGCCCAGACCCACCGCATAGCTGAGCGTGCCCGATGTGATTTGCGCAGGGTTCAGATACGGCGTGACGTAAATATCCGCCGCCTGCAGATGATCGAGCAGTTCGTCCTGTGCGACGAAGCGATCGATGAAGGTGACGTGCTGTTCGACATCGAGTTCGCGCGTAAGTGCCCTCAGGCGCTCGCGATACGTTTCGCCCTCGGTCCGCAGCAAGTTCGGGTGCGTGGCGCCGAGCACGATATAGAGCGCGTCGGTGTGCCGGGCCGCCACCCCGGACATCGCGCGGATCATCGTATCGATCCCTTTATCGGGCGCGAGAAGACCGAAGGTGAGGATCACCTTGCGGTCTGTCCAGCCGAAAGCGGGTTTCAGCAGGCCGGGATCGACATGCTCGCGATCGGGAACGCCGTGCGGAATGACGCTGATGCGCGAAGCCGCAGTGCCGTAGGTCTCTTCAAGAATGGCCCGCCCGCGTTCCGCCATCACGATGATGCGGCTGCTTCGGGCGAGCAGCGCATTCATCACGCGGCGCTGATCCTCGTCAGGCTGTTCGAGAACGGTATGAAACGTGGTGATGACCGGCAGGCTCGTGCGCGCGAGCAAGTGGAGAATGAAATCGCCGGCGACGCCTCCGAATATGCCGAATTCGTGCTGCAGCCAGATCGCCTGCGCGCCGCTTTCCTCTATCATTTCAGCCGCTTCGGCGTAGGCGTCACGGTCTTGATCGTCCAGAACGCGGACATCCTGAGGATAACGATCGCGCGCTTCCTCTCCCTTCATCGCATAGAAATCGATGCCCAAGTCCGGGAAGGCCGCCGCCAGGGCATTGCGGCAATCGGTCGTGAACGTCGCGATGCCGCAGCGGCGGGGTTCGCTGTTGCCGATGAGCGCTATGCGGCCGAGGGGCGCAGCAGGCACGCGTTCGCTCGTGCAAATGTTCCGGGGCTGCGTGGTCACGCCGTGACGAGCTTCACGGCACTCGGCCGTGCGACGGGAAGCGCCTTCGACGCGGCCTTCGCCATCAGCTCTTCCTTGCGGGCGAGCATCTGATCGCGGAGGGCAACGAGATCGACATCGGCCTTGCGCGCCTGCGCGAACATACCCTCCGACGGGCGTTCTTCCTCGGCGACGTGGTGCTTGATCTCCTCGGAGAGCACGGTCACTTTCGCATCGTAATATTGCTCGTCGGGGAACGCGGACTGAAGGTCGTTGATGAGCACCTTGGCGCCGTCGTGTTCGACATAGCCTTCATCAAGCATGTCATCCTCGATCTTGCCGCGCAGGGCGGGATAGAAGATTTCTTCCTCGATCATCGTATGAATTTTCAGCTCGGTGCAGATTTCCTGGACCAGTTCACGCTTGCGCTTGCTGTCGCGCGCCTTTTCGAAGGCTTCGAATAGGTCTTCAACCTTGCGGTGATCCGCCTTCAGAAGTGCAATCGCATCCGTATACTCCGCCATGACCGAGTCTCCTTGACGCATGAATAAGGGGCTCACGAACGCGAAAGCGAACGTGGCAGTGCTGTCGATTGTCTAAGTTGTCCGCTCAACGCACGGCGAGCGTGACACGTTCCGCGATTCGTCGCACTGTCTGTAGACGGATTGAGCCGGAGAGCAAGGGGCACGCAAACCTTGCCCTGCCCCGCTGATACTGAACGCCGGGGCGTTCAGGCCGCGCGCTTCGGCTCCTGCTCGGCGCCGGTATATGCCGCGAGCGCGACTTCCGCCTCCAGGCCCGCCGTTGAAAGCGTTCGGACGGCGGCGGGCTGAACAAGGCGCGTGGCGGCGGAGAGCTTGATTTCCGGTGCTTCCGGCTCGGGGACGGGAAGGGGACCGGCCTGCAGCGTGAGATCGGCTGCCCAAAGCCTTCGAATGACGGCGCCCGCCACCGCGAGTGCCGACGGGCGCTGCGCATTGACCCTGATACGGTTCGTGAACAGCCAGACGATGAGGCGATCCCGAACGTCTTCGGAATGAAAATCGAACGCGATGCCGATGCGGCGGCCGGTGCGGCGGACGAAGCCCCGAACGATGCCGACTTCGGGAAGGACCACCTGTACGCGCTCGCCGATCGCCAGGTCGGCCGGTTCGGCGACCTCCATGCCGAGGCCCGAGAGCGAAATGTCGCCCTTGCCCGACGTAATCATGTGGCCGGCATCGCTGAGCAGCGACAGCGGCTGCTGGATTTCGAACCGTTCCTCGCCCCGGATACGCGGCTTTTCGAGGCACATCATGGCCACGAGGATCATCACCAGCATACTGAGCAGCAGCCAGAAACTCACCATCGGCAGAAGTTCATCCTGCGCGACGATGCGATAATCGGCGCCGATGTTGGCGACCATGCCCGCCACGCTTGCCGCGATCAGGAACAGGCATGAGAAAAGCACGCGGCTTTCCCAGTTGCCGCCGCCCGCCGATGACCCTTTGGGCGTGACCTTGAAGGCGTGGCCGTGCGGCTTGATGAGCGTCTGCAGGACGACGGGGAGGATGCGGAACATCTGGAACACCGCAAGAACCTGCGCCGCCAGCGGAAAATACCGGCCGGGCGCGAGCAGCGTGATGCCGACGAGCAGCGCTAATACGAGCGGCAGCAGATAGCTGGCCAGGGCCGGCAGATCGACATCGATCATCGGCGACAGGTTGAAGAGCATGAACAGGATCGGCATCAGGATCGCGAAGGCCGACTGCAACCCCTGCGTGATCCACGCCGTGGGCAGGAACATCAGGCGGTGTCGGAGTTTCAGACCCGGGCCGAGCGGCCCTTCCTTCAGATAGAGGATCTGGATCGCGCCCTGCGCCCAGCGCTGCCGCTGCACGAAGAAGGCGGCCGTGCTCTCCGCCGCGAGGCCGTATGCCAGCGGTTCGTTGAGATAGCGCGTGACGTAGCCCTGGCGCAGGCTGGCGAGCGTCAGCAGCATGTCTTCGGTGATCGAGCCTTCGGGCAGGCCGCCGCCGATATCCTCGAACAGCTTGCGCCGCGTGACCGAATTGGAACCGCAGCAGAACGAGGCGTCCCAGCCGTCGCGGCCTGGCATGATCGCTTCGAAGAAGAAGCGCTGGTCGTCCGGCATGCTCTGCTGGAGACCGAGGTTGGTCTGCATGGGATCGTGATTGTAGAAGCTGTGCGGAATCTGGACGATCCCGATCTTGGCGTCCTCGAAGAAGCCCATCGTGCGGAGCAGAAAATCGCGCCGGGGCACGAAATCGGCATCGAATACCGCGACATAGGGGGCGGTCGTGAGCGTCAGGGCGTGGTTGATGTTGCCGGCCTTGGCACCCTTGTTGTCGGGGCGGTTGATGTAGCCGGCGCCCTTGGCGACGCAAAGGTCGTGCACCCACTGGCGGCGGCCGTCATCGAGCACCCAGATACGCGCATCGGGCCAGTTCAGCGCCAGGCATCCGAGGATGGTTTTTTCCAGAACGTCGCGGGGTTCGTTATAGGTCGCGATGAAGACGTCGACGGCGGGCAGGTTTTCGGCATTCTCGTTCCACCGGGTGCGAAGCAGCGCCTCGCCAGTGTCCGCTTCCGCCGAACGGTCCGTGGGGCGCGAGAGGATCGCGAGCAGGACGGCGGCATCGAACAGCGCGGCGAGTTCCACGGTGAGGCACAGCAGCGGCCACCACAAATCGCCGGGACCACCGGACCACGGTATCGTCCGGGTGATCCGCCAGTGGAGATAGTAGAGGATCGTTGCGCCGACCGTGGCGATGATACCGGCGCGGCTGTAGCGGACGCCGCCGAACAGCAGCAGCGCCCCCATCACCAGGGCGAGGGGAGCCAGCGTTTCGACGAGCGGGATCGTGTTCAAGGCGGTCAGAGTGTTCGGCTGAAGCGCACTTCGGCGAGGCGTCCGACATCGCATCTGCGACTGCTGTCGAGCGTATCGGTGCTGGACACGGAAAGCGCGACATCCACGATGATTTCGCGGGCCCCCGGCCTCGAATATGTGGAAGCGGCGAGGAGCCGCTCTTCCCGCCGACTCGCGGCGCCCGAAATGCTGGAGATGCGGCCTTTCATCCAGCGATCCGAGCCGATCAGACGCACATCGGCAGCGCCGCCCGGTACGACGGCCTCGGCCTTGCGTTCGGGGAGTGCGACCTGCACGAAACGGCGGCGGCAATCGACGAGATCGAGAATGGGTTCGCCTGCACGTACGGACGCGCCGGAGCTTGCCGTCGCTGCCCAGACGAGCGTTCCGGCAGGCGCGCGGTAGCTTGCGCGGCCGAGCGCGTCCTTCAATCGCAATTTGGCGCGTGTGTGCTGCGCGGTCGCGTCGCTCAGCGTCTTTTCGATGGACTGGCGCTGCAGCATCAGCCGGTCCGCCTGCTGTGTGGCGTAGGGCGCATCGTTGTAGCTGTCGCCGATGAACACGCCCGAACGCGCGGCCTCCTCCGTCACCTCGATGGAGCGGAGTTTCGCGGCTGCGCTGCTGCACTCGCTGCTTGTGCGCGTGGCTGCGGCTTCGGCCTTTTCCACGGCGGCGGGGGACATGAAGCCGTCGCTTGCAAGCCTGCGCACGCGCGTGAGCGCGGAGGCCTGTTGCAGACGCTCGGCATGGCATCCGCGCAGGTCGGCGATGGCCGCGCCGCGATCCTCCCCGAGCCGTTCGCGCGTCGCGGAACTGAATGCCGATGCCCGCTTGTCGAGCCGGTGTTCCTCGGCGCGAAGCTCGGCAAGCTGGCGGCTTGCAAGATCCATCTGCGCCTGCGCCAGGTCGGCCTGCGCGGCGAGATCGGCGACCTCTCCGGTATCCTGCGAAAGATCGAGCAGCCGGATCGAGGCGGGCCGGGCGAAATAGCGCCCGTCGGCGGGAAGCTCCGCCACCGTACCGTCGACAGGCGCCGCCAGACGGATCAGCGGCGCATTGATTGCGGCCTGCGTCGAGACGTTGTTGAAGACATACGGCGCGAAACCGATCGCGCTGATGGCGATAAGCGACGCGGCAAGCACAAGGCGCGTGCTGCGCGCGCGGAGGAAACTCTGAGCGTTGATCTTCATGTTCGGCGGCCCCTACGCCAATCGGGCTGTTGGCGCTGTACGGCATTCCTAAACGAACCCGGCTAATACCGGGTTAACCGAACCCGCCGCGAAAAAATCATTATGGACGCCGTGAGCCTCTCCCGCCGGAGGGCACGGCTGCGGGGCACATCGGGCGCCTGGTAAAGCGCCATCTACCCGCATTCACTACGAACTACTCGCTGGCCGCAATTACAACCCCAATATCACGGTCTTGTCCGGCTTCGGCCCCATTGGTTCGGCTAGGTGTTTAGTCCCTCGTTTTGATGGTGCGGTTCTCTGATAAACCGTTTTGGCTGCTCGGACCATATTTTGCAGACATATTCATATGGGGT
>NZ_JACHNZ010000030.1 GCF_014199685.1 Sphingosinicella soli
AGGCCTCACCCCATATGAATATGTCTGCAAAATATGGTCCGAGCAGCCAAAACGGTTTATCAGAGAACCGCACCATCAAAACGAGGGACTAAACATCTAGGCCTGACAGATCGACATCTCCCACGCCGGTATAGCCTTTGCCGATCGTACCGGTATGGAGGCCTCCACCGAAGTCGGTGTCGGCGAAGTTGAACAGATACACAGCGCCGTAATTGGCTTCCGCTCCGCCCGCGACGCCGTCGTCGAGATAGGCGCCTGCCGCAAGCCGGTCGCCCGCAGCATTCAAGGCCACCGAGATTCCCAACCTGTCGCCGGCAGCCAGCGGGGTGAGGTCGATATCGCCTGAGCCCGTGTAGCCTTTACCGATGGTGCCGACATGGTCGCCGCCCGTAAATGTGTCGTCGGAAAAGCTGAAAAGGTAGACCGCGCCCGATCCCGTCGCCGTGTTGCCGTACCCGGCATCCGACGAGGCGCCGACCGCCATGCGATCACCATCGTCGTTCAGTGTAACGGCAATGCCGAATCCGTCATTTGCTTCCAGCGGGGTGAGGTTCACGTTTTTGCCGCCGACATAGTCCTTGCCGATGATGCCCTCCAGCGCACCGTCCGAGTACTGGTCGTCGGAGAAGCTGAAGAGATAGACGGCGCCGGCTCCCGCTGTCGTGTTGCCCGCGCCGTTGTCGGCAAAAGCGCCGACCGCGAGCCGGTCGCCCGCGCCGTTCAGCGCGACGGACATGCCGAACTGTTCGCCTGTATCGGGGAGGCCGTTGAGCGCGAGGTCGAGCGTGCGCGCATAGCCGCTGCCGATGACCCCCGTGAGGCTGCCGCCGTAGAAATCCGTGTCCTGAAATCCGAACAGGTAGACGGCGCCGGAACCCGCCGTTCGATTGCTCGCGCCGCTGTCCAGAAACGCGCCGACGGCAAGCCTGTCGCCCGCGGCATTCAACGCAAGAGAGATACCGAACCGGTCGCCCGCTTCCAGGTTATCCAGATCGAGATTCTTGCCGCCGCTGTAGCCGCTGCCGATCTGGGCTGAAAGCGTACCGCCCGAAAAATCCGTGTCGGTGAAGCTGAGCAGATAGACGGCGCCTGCATTCGTTGCAGTGTTGCTGTTGCCGGCATCGCCGGGCGCCCCCACGGCGAGCCGATCCCCTGCCGCATTCAGCGATACGGCCAGTCCAAGTTGTTCATTGACATCCAGCGCCAGAGAAACGTCTCCAGCGCCCGCATAACCCTTGCCAATGGTACCGGTTTGGGATGCACCCGTGAAATCGGTATTGGCGAAGGCGAACAGATAGACCGCGCCCGCGCCGCTTGTCAGGTCATCGCTCCCGTCGTCGCCATTCGCGCCGACCGCAAGCCGGTCGCCTGCCGCATTCAGCGATACCGCGTTTCCGAAATTGTCATCGCTTGAAAGCGCGATGTTCACATCATCGGCGTCAGCATAGCCGGCCCCTATGGTGCCCACCATCGATGTGGCACTTTCCAATAGGAAGAGATGCACGGCGCCGGACTCTGCGACACTGTTCCCCGCACCGTCGTCGCCAGTCGACGCGATTGCCATGCGGTTGCCCACGGCATTAAGCGTCACTGCGCGCCCGAACCGATCGCTTTCGTCCAGGCCATCGACATCAAGAGAGTTGACGCCGTTCACGCCGGAATATCCCTTGCCGACGATGCCGCTGACCGCGCCGTTCGAAAAATCCCCGTCGGTGAAGTCCAGCACATAGACGGCGCCCGCATTGCTCGTGGCTTCATCGACGCCGTCGTCGCCAATGGAGCCTATCGCGAGCCGAGAGCCCTCCGCATTCAACGCGATCGCCGACCCGAAAAAGTCGTCTGCATCGAGGCGCCCGATATCGACGTTCTTGCCGCCGACATATCCCTTGCCGACGATGCCGGAGAGCGTTCCGCCGGAGAAATTACCGTCCGTGAAGCTGAACAAATAAACGGCGCCCGCGTGCGCCGTGTCGTCGAGCACGCCGCTGTCATACATGGCACCAGCCGCAAGCCGGTCCCCGGCGGCGTTGAGCGCGACTGAGATGCCGAGCCGGTCGCCGTCTTGCAAACCCGCGACATCCACATCGCTCGTGCGCCACGTATCGCGGCCGATCACGCCCGCGACCGTGCCGGCTGAAAAATCACCGTCCGCGAAACGCATCAGGTAGACGCCGCCCGCATCGCTCAAGCCGTTGTTGCCGCCGTCGTCACCGTAGCTGCCGACCGCCAGCCGATCGCCCGCAGCATTGAAGGCGAGGCCGAAACCGAATGTGTCACCCGCTTCCAGGTCTGCGACATCGACGTTTTTGCCCCCGGTGTATCCCTTGCCGATGATGCCTTCGTAGGTGCCGCCGGAAAGATCGGTGTTCGCGAACGACAGCAGGTGCACGGCGCCGGTGCCGGCCATATCGTTCGTCGAGGCATTGTCGCCGGGCGCGGTTGCGGCAACGCGCGTGCCGTCCGCGTTCATCGCGACCGTGTAGCCGAACATGTCGCCGTCGACGATGGCGGCGATGTCCGTATCTCCGGCATCCGTGTAGCCCTTGCCGATGGTGCCGAGCCGTGCGCCGTTCGAGAAATTCGTGTCGGAAAAGCCGATCACGTGGATCGCGCCGGAATTCGTCGCGCTATTGCCGAAGCCGTCGTCGTTGCCCGCGCCGATAGCGAGTCGGTCGCCTGCCGCATTCAGCGCGACGGAGACGCCGAGAAAATCCTCGGTGTCCAGCGCGAGATCGACATCATTCGCGCCGACGTAACCGTGGCCGATCGTGCCGGTGTGCGTGCCGCCGCCGAAACTCGTGTCGGCGAAGCTGACGAGATAGGCCGCGCCCGTTTTGTTGGCGGCGTTGCCGAAGCCGCTGTCGCTCCACGCGCCGATCGCGAGCAGGTCGCCGTCGCCGTTCAGCGAAACGGACCGCCCGAAGTCGTCGCCGGCTTCAACGGCGATCGCAATGTCGCCCGCGCCGTTATAATCCTTGCCGATCGTGCCGACATGCGTGCCGCTGCTGAAATTGCCGTCCGCGAAACGCAGCAGATAGATGGCGCCCGAACCGCTCGCGTCTTCATTCTTGCCGTCGTCCCTGAAAGCGCCGACCGCGAGCAGATCGCCCGTCGCGTTCAGCGCGACCGAACCGCCGAACGCGTCGTCGGCAGCGAGCTGCGCGATATCGAGGTTCTTGCCGCCCGCGTAACCCTTGCCGACGATGCCGGTCAGCGTGCCGTTCGAGAAATCGCCGTCGCTGAAACTGAACAGATAGACGGCGCCCACATTGGTCGTGCTATTGTTCGCGCCGCCGTCTGCTAACGCGCCGACCGCCATGCGCGTTCCTGAGGCGTTGAGCGCCACGGATGTTCCGAATCGGTCCGAAGACTCGAGCGCCGCCGCCACGGAATTCTCGAATTCATCGGGGTTGCTGTCGTTGGCGTAGACCGCGCCGAGAATCGCGGCATATTGCCAGCCTTCGACATCATCGACCGTGCCGATCACGATGTTTTTCGGATCGAGCAGCAAGTGTCCGCCAGCGCCCGTGAACACCCGGTCGAGCGCGGCCTGGCGCAGGTCGCCTGCAGAGGAGATTTCCACCGAACCGCCGCGCCCGCCGCGCGCATCGACCGACCCCAGGAACGTCGTGCGCGTGTCCGACCAGAACACCGCCGTGCCGCCATCGCCGCGCGTGGAGGAGACATCGACGGAGGTTGCATTGCCGACAAAGATCGTGTCCGCGCTCGGCAGGGCGTCGAGCGTGCCCCAGCGCCCGAGGAACGTGGAATGATAGGCCTGCGCCGTATCGGGCGTCTTTCCGCCCTGAAACGCGCCGCCGACGCGCACGAGGCCGCCCGCAAGACGTCCGCGTGCGCTGATGTGCGTTGAGAGCAGGGACACGTCGGCGCCGCCGAGATCGATCCGGCCGCCGCGCCCGTAAACACCTTCAGCCACGTAGCTGCCGGAGGTCGCGAATCCGCCATCGGTGACGGCGCGGATCGCGCCGCCGTCGATGATGCCCGAGGCATCGTTGCGGCTCGTCGCGGTTTCGATGATGCGCCCGGCGTTGAAGCGGATCGTGCCGCCGTCGCTGAGACGGCCGGTAGCCGCGACGTTTTCCGCGAGCGACAGCAGCCCTGCCGCCTCGACGGTCACCGCGCCGCCGTCCGCACCGCTCGCGCTGATCAGCCCGCCGAGCGAAACGCTGCCGCCGCTGATCGCGATGGCGCCGCCGCCCTGCCTGTCGCTGTCGGCGGTGACGTGCCCGGCCGCGGTGACGTTGCCCGAGCCCGAAAGCACGATGCTGCCGCCCTTCCGGCTGATGCCGTCGGCGCGCACGATGCCCGACACGTTCACCGATGCGTTGAGAACATCGCGCGCCGCCGCCGCGCTCAGCAGCACCTTGCCGCCGCTCGCTTCGATCACGCCGCTGTTTTCGACGAGCGCGGCGCTCCCATCGCCGATCGTGGCAGCGACGAGACCATCGGGCGCAAACGACACCAACCCGTCGCCGTAGAAATCGACCGTGAAGCCGGTTCCCGCGCCGAGCGCGACGCGGCCCAGGTTGGCGACGATCGTGCCGCTGTTGCGCACGCTCGGCGCAACGAGCGCGGCAAGCCCCGCGTCGCGCACGGTGATGCGGCCTTCGTTGACGATCATCGCGTCCGGCAGGCTGCCGCCGGAGAAATTGAGGGATCCCGTCGCCATGAACGACTGCCGGTCGATATCCGCAGTCGTCGCGACGAGGCCGCCGACATCGACCGTGGCGTCCTTCCCGAAGGCGATGCCGTTGCGGTTGATGAGGACGACGCGGCCGTTCGCGGTGAGGCTGCCGAGGATCGCGGAGGGGTCGGCGCCCGTCACGCGGTTCACCGCGACGGACGTGCTGCCGGGCTGGATGAAGCGCGCGCTTTCGCCTGCGCCGATCGAGAAGCTGTTCCAGTCGAGGATGGCGCGGTCGCTGGTCTGCGTCACCGTCACGCGGCCGGTTCCGTCCCCCGCGATCGATGCGCTCCCGGCGCTTACCGTGCCGCCGCTCGGCCCCGCATGGGCTGCGCCGGCAAGCGTGAGCGCGGCAAGGCTGGTGCCCGCAAGGACGATGCGGCGCGTGTTGAAAACGGGAAGGGGGGCCATCGGGAACGCCTTTTTTTGTTATTGGTCTTTCAGCGGTTGGCGGCTTTCGCCCACGCTGTATTCTGAAGTGCGGATGCGTCGAGCGCCTCGGCGAATCCGTTGAAGGAGAGCGGCAGCACCATCGGCTTGCCGTCACTGCCCAGCACGGCGAGCACGCCCGCCTTCGCGGCGCGCAGGCGCGTGATTTCGGGCGTGCCGAGCATGCGCTCGATGTAGCACCCGCCCGCATCGCAGCGCGTGAAGGCGTAACCTTCGAGATCGGAATTCTCGTCGAGACGCAGCAGCGGCGCCTGCGACAGGCGCACACCGAGCGGCAGCCGGATCTGCACGGCATAGCGTTCGCCGCTGCCGCGATAGGCGAAGGCGATGCGCATGATCTGCTCGCCTGTGCTTTTGGAGGTTGCCGCCTGCGCGATCTCGCACGGCGGCACGTCCGCCGCCTTCGTGCATTGCACGGTCCAGTCGCCGTGGACGCCGCCCCTCGGGGTTTCGGCGGCAGCGGCGAGCGCGAGAAGCAGGGCGGGCAGGGTGATCATGAGTCTGTCCTTGCTCAGGGTCATAGCGAGAGAGAGATCGAAAAATTCGCGCGCCATTTGCGTTCGGTCGCTCCCGAAAGGCCGTGTGCGGCCTCCGCGAGCGCGGAGAGGCGCGGCCCGATCTGCACCGAAATGCCGCCGCCTGCCGAGGACGCGGAATGGCGCCGCGCCTCGCCCGTATCGAGCAGGCCTTTCTGCCAGCCGATGCCGCCGTCCACGAACCCGTGAACGCCGACCCCGACCTTGCCCGCCACCGCACCGCGCCAGCGCGCTTCGAGCGCGCCCATCACGCAGTGATCGGCGCTCACCGTGCCGCTGTCGTAGCTGCGCCCGAACCCCGCGCCGCCGTAGCTGCATTCCGCCGCGCTGAGCAGCGCATCGGTTGCGGCCCACTGGCCGGAGCCCTTGGCGACAAGGCTGAAATCGCCGCCGGCGATACGCGCGATCGGCTGATAGCGCTGCGCGTAGAGCGCGAAATTGAGGAACGATGCCGAGCCGTTCAACCGCGTGCGCAGCGGATCGTCATCCGCCGTTGCGCCGAGCCCGGAGAAGCCCTTGACGGCGCCCGCGCGGACGACGTTGATGCCCCCGCTCGCGTCGGCCCAATCGAGATCGAGATCGGCGCTTGCCGTGCGAATGCGGTCGCGCGTGAACGCCGTGCGAAGAATGGTCGAATCGGAATCGATCACGTGCCCGGCGATGGTGAGGCTGATATTGTGCGCGCGGCTGCGACGGATCGGCACTGCAATGCCGAGATCGACATTAAGCGTTTCGCCGCGATAGCGGATCGCTTCGAGGAGTTCGCCGATCGGGCGGCTCCACGAAAAACCGGCGCGCCCGTCCACGCGCAACCCGTTCGGGCCGAGCCACTTGCTGGCTTCGCCGGTGAAGGATCGGTAGCGGTCTCCATCGGGGCTCGCCCATCCGCGCAGACGCACCTCTCCGCTGTCGCCGCTGAAACGCAGTCCGCCGCCCAGCATGTCGCGCCCGAGCACGCCCGACATCATGTTGGTGTAGCTGAAGTCGGCGCGCACGGCGCGGTGCGAGAGATCGATCGTGAGTATCGACGCGCCGGGGGTGTCGGGCGAAGGCGCGAGTTCCGATGTGGCGGCAAGACCCGGCAGATCGTTCATCAGCAGCAAGGCGCGTTCGAGAGCGTCCGCCTTCAGCGGGCGCGAATCGAGAATGCGCGCCGCCGTCCGCACCGCGAGCGGTTCGCCCGCCGCGTCTGCCGCGCTGCGGATTTCGCGCACCTTGCCGTTTCGCTTCACACGGATCGCGGAGACACGTCCCTCGATGATCTGGATGCGCACCGCGCCGTCCGAGATCGCCTGCTCGGGCACCAGCGCGAAGGAGAGCAGGTAGCCGCTTGCCGAATACGCGCGGGTGACGGCGTCGGCGAACGCGAATATATCGCTGACAGGAATCTCGTCCCCCGGCGCTGCGCGCCAGAGTGCGCGCAATTCGGTTTCGGAAATGGCGGAGGCGCCATCGATCGCGAGCGTGCGGAACGTGAAACGTGTTTCGGCCGCCGCCTCCGGCGCGACCTGCTGGCGAAGCAGCGGCGTCGGGGTGGGTGCGGCCGCGCGGGCCTGCGGGGTCTGATCGGGCGTCTGCTGCGCGCGCGGCTCCGCAGTGCGCGGAATGTCGGCGGGGGTCACCTGCGCCTCCGCCGCAAAGGTGGTGCACAGCATGACGGCGAGCGCGGTGGCCGCCGGGAAGGGTTTACGCATCGGTGCGCTTTCTGGTTGATCGCCGGCGCGCTTGCGGTGCGTCCGCTGCGGCGGAGAGTTGCGTGGCCTGGCGGTCGAGCAGAGCCTGCCAGTTCGCCTGAGAGGCTTCGGCAAGCGCGGCGAGATCGAGCCAGCCATTGCGGAACCAGTCGCCGAGCGTGTCGTCGGGAAGCGCGCGCAGCTTCGCACGGTCGATCATGCGAAAGCCGTCGACGCGGAATTGCGACTGATCGGGAAGGCGCACCTCTGCGCGCCGCGTATCGAGAAGATCGCGCTCGCGAAGCGCCGCCGCGAACACCGACGTTTGCAGGTGATCGCGATGATAACGCTCGCAGAAGGCGAGCGCGCGGGCGGCGAGCGCCGAGGCGTTGCCGTCTTCGAACAGCCGGTTCGGATCGTCCGGCACGGCGCCGCCGCCTTCGACAAGGCGCGGCCGGTCGATCGCCAGCATCAGCGCGTCGCTGCCGGACATGGTGACGGGCAGAAACGGATAGCGGCGTACATAGGCGGGGACATAGACGCCTTCCGACCAGCGCCCCTCCCTGTCCACGAACAGGTTGGAGAGGTCGCGCAGCCCGGTCACCGCAAGGGGCAACATCCCCTCGGTGTCGGCGAACACGATCGGATAGAAACGCGCCGCGAGCGCGAACTCCGACATGTTCAGCGGGACCGCGACGGCGCCTGCGGCAAATTGATAGCTCTCGCTGGCGAGAAGTGCGGCGTGTCTGTGGAGTTCCTTCTGGAGAAGGACGGGATCCTCGTAGAGTAACAGGGGCATTGATCACCAGCAGCATTTGTTATTGTTTTGTGCGACTGCCGTTCGACTTCGCCGAAAAATGCATAAACGCGGCTTCCTCCAACGCGAACCGGGGATGGAACCGTTCCGGTGCTTCGGACCGCGCGCGCAACGATCGCGTGCGGATCATCCGTGCAGTCCGATCGATCTCTGCGGCGAAATTGCGGGGAGAAATGCCGCGCCTTCAGATGCGGTCATTGTGGATGCAAATCTGCTCTCCGAAACGGCCACGCTGCGGCGCGCGATCCATGGACGCAGCGTCGAGGGGAAATGGATGTAGTGACCCTGCTGCCAATTCGCGCCAAGAGCCGCGACCAGGAGGCTTTGGGCCTCTGTTTCGACGCCCTCGACGATCACTCCGGCGGCAAGCGTTCCGGCGAGCCCGATGAGGTGCGCGAGCATGCTGCGGTTGCGCGCCGACTGATCCGCGCGGCGCAGAAAGAAGGCATCGACCTTCAGATAATCCGGCGACAGCGCAAGCACGCTTCGCAACGAACTGAAGCCCATGCCGAAATCATCGATCGCGATCCGGCAGCCGAGTTCACGCAGCGCGGACGTGAAGCGCGCGGCACAGGAAATCGACGGGAAGGCCGCAGTCTCGGTGATCTCGACGACAAGCCGGCGCGCGACAGCGGGGTTCGCCTTCAGCCTTGCGCGCGCGCCGTCCCACCAGGAGTCGAGCGTCGCGCTCTCCGCTGAAATATTAACCGCAAGCTGAACGGCGGGATCGTCCTCCAGCTCGTCGAGCACCAGCGACACCATGATCTGGTCGAACGCCCGCACAAGGCCCGTGCGTTCGAGCGCCGTGATCGCGTCGCTCACGGAAGGCATGTCGTCGCCGATCAGGCGCAACAGGCATTCGTGATAAAGGATATCGCCTTCGCTGCTCACGGCCTGCCACGCCGGAAACAGACGCCCCTCCGCCGCCGCCGTGAACACCTGCGCGGCGGTCGCCATGTCGCGGCGATAGCGCGCGGCATCCGGGCATGCGGCGGGGGAGGCGCCGAGGCTGTCGTGAAGCGCGGCAAACCCGGCGGGGCTTATGTCTGCCCCGCTCGAGAATGTCGCCGCCGACCAGGCACTGGACACGGTCAGGAAAATCGAAATGTCCAGATGCCGGGCCGGCGAACACGCAAGTACGCTACGCAACTGCTCGTTGAAGCCTTCGGCGCTGCCGGGAACGACGAGCGCAGCGTCGAGCCGGCCGAGGGCGCGGTTCGCGACATGCATCGTCGCCAGTGCAGCGACCGTGGTTTCAAGATGCTGCTGGGACGCCAGCGCAGCGGCTTCGCCGTAGGCTTTCGCGATCGACCGGATATTGTCGATTCGAAGCGCGATGAGGATCGGGGTGCTGTGAAAAGCGCTGGCCACGGAAAGGTCCGGGTGCGCGCTTGCCGCCTCGATTGCCGTGAACCTTGCCGCCATATCCGCCATGCGTCCCGCCAAAATCATTTCGCCTGAGTTTGAGACGAAATAACCAAAACGGTATCAGAGACGGCTGGACGGCAGAGTATAGGGCGTCAATATTCTGTATCAGAAGAAGAAAATTCAAAAAGCCAATGTAATGGTAGAGCAAAAATGTCCTGGAACATGTATAACAATAACGGAAAGCGTAAATATCTTACTGAATCCGAAACTGTAGATTTTGTTAGATTTGCGAAACAAAAAAGTAAAGATGTTTACGCATTTTGTTGGTTGATGGCGGAAACAGGTTGCAGAATATCGGAAGCTCTTTCCGTTACCAAGGACAGCATAGATTTTCAGGCCGGAACGCTGATTATAAAGTGCCTCAAGAAGCGCGGTAAATCTGTGTACAGGGAGGTTCCGCTTTCCGAAAAGTTTCTGTCGTTCCTGAAAAGGTGGCAAAAGGACAAGTCGGCTGCACAATCTTCTCTGTGGACTTGGTCTCGAATGACCGCATACCGCCGTGTTTGCGAGGTGATGGTCGAAGCAGGACTTACCGGAGACTATGCGACGCCGCGCGGACTTCGGCATGGTTTCGGCGTTCGCGCCGTTCAATCGGGCGTTCCGCTCAATCTCGTGCAGCGATGGCTCGGGCATGCGGACATGAAGACGACCGCGATCTATGCCGATGCGTCCGGACCGGAGGAGCGACAGATCGCGGCGCGCATGTGGCTTGAAGGTCGTAACAGAGGGGTGCGTCTGCCGGACGGCGGCGATGTGCAGCGAGAAAACAAAATCGAGTCCCTGGAATGGCTTGACCCGCTGCATTCAGCGGAAACTGTATCACGCGGGGCGGCCTATCGAACGGCCCAGGCCCGATCCGCGATCAGACCCGCTTGGACATTGCGGACGGCAGCGCGTTTAATTTATTGCCATCTGTTACGTTATTGGTTATTTTGTAACGGGCATTGTTATTTATTTTCATATGCTTACCTTGCTTCCCAGTGGGTTGCGCCTTTCCGGTCGGCATTCTTCCGGATTGCGATTTTTCGGCCATTCGGCCTGGTTGCGGACGCTTTGCCTCCCAATCGGAAGCTGTGCAATTGTCCAATTGCCACAGATGGGCTTTCCGAAGGGAGGGAGTCGCCCGGGTAGACGTTCATCCAGACATCAGCCGAAGCAATGCGTCCTGTCGATGTCCGGCATCGTGCCGTCTTCCTACGGCGCAGCGATGAACGCTTCCTGAAGCGTTCGCGCGCAACCGATCATGACGTGCGCACGGCGCTTGACAGCATCCCTTGCATTGCCCTGTGAATCCTTTCAAATTCTCCGTTTGCAGGGGAGGGGGAAGCATAAGCATGCCAGCGCGCGATGGGGAGATACCGAAGCAACACAAGGCCACCCAGAACGAAAAGCTCGTTATCGCGGCTTCATCGCTGGGCACCGTGTTCGAATGGTACGATTTCTATCTTTACGGCCTCCTGGCGCTTTATATTTCCGCGCATTTTTTCTCGGGCGTGAATGAAACGACGGGGTTCATACTTGCTCTGGCGGCGTTTGCGGCAGGCTTCGCGGTGCGGCCTTTCGGGGCCATTTTCTTCGGACGCATCGGGGATATCGTCGGACGCAAGAACACCTTCCTCGTGACGATGGGCATCATGGGTCTTTCGACGTTCGCGGTCGGACTCTTGCCGTCATACGGCACCATCGGAGTGGCGGCCCCGTTCATCCTTGTGGCGCTGCGTTTGCTGCAGGGCCTGGCCCTCGGCGGCGAGTACGGCGGCGCGGCGACCTACGTTGCCGAACATGCGCCGAACCACAAGCGGGGCCTCTACACGAGCTGGATCCAGACAACGGCAACGCTCGGGCTGTTTGCTGCGCTGCTCGTCGTCATCGGCATTCGGACCGTGATGGGCGAGGCGGCCTTTGCCGATTGGGGCTGGCGGATACCCTTTCTGATCTCGATCATCCTGCTCGGCATTTCGATGTGGATCCGCCTGCAGCTTTCGGAAAGCCCGGTCTTTCAAAAAATGAAAGACGAAGGCACGACATCGAAAGCGCCGCTCACCGAGGCGTTCGGGAGATGGGGTAATCTCAAGTGGGTGCTTGTCGCGCTGATGGGCGCGGTCGCCGGGCAGGCCGTGGTTTGGTATACCGGCCAATTCTATGCGCTGTTTTTCCTTGAAAAGACGCTGAAGGTCGAAGGCGCGACAGCGAACATCCTGATTGCCATCGCGCTCGCGCTCGGCACGCCCTTTTTCATCTTCTTCGGCTGGCTGTCGGACAAGATCGGCCGCAAACCCATAATCCTCGCCGGCTGCCTGATCGCGGCGCTCACATATTTCCCGCTTTTCGGCGCACTCACCAAAGCCGCCAACCCGGCGCTCGCGGCGGCGCAGGCGGCGGCGCCGGTCACGATAACGGCGAACGCGGCGGAATGCTCGTTCCAGTTCGATCCGATCGGCAAGAACACGTTCGACTCATCGAGCTGCGATATCGCCAAGGCCTATCTCGCCAGGACGGGCCTTAACTACGAGAATGTTGCAGCCCCGGCGGGCACCATTGCCGAGATTCACATCGGCCTTGCCACGATCAAGGCGCCGAACCCGGCAGAGGTGGTCGGTGCAGAGCGCGTCGCTGCGATTGCCGCCTTTCAGGATCAGTTGGAGCAAGCGCTCGGCGATGCCGGTTATCCCGCGCGCGCGGACCCTGACCGGATCGACAAGGTGGCGGTCGTGGCCATCCTTTTCTTCCTGGTTCTGCTCGCGACAGCGGTTTACGGCCCGATAGCCGCGCTTCTGGTCGAGCTGTTCCCGACCCGCATCCGCTACACGTCGATGTCGCTGCCATATCACATCGGCAACGGCTGGTTCGGCGGCTTTCTGCCGACCATGGCTTTCGCAATGGTCGCCGCGACGGGCGATATCTACTACGGTCTCTGGTATCCCGTTGTCGTGGCGGTGATGACGCTGGTGATCGGCCTTCTGTTCCTGCCGGAAACCTTCCGCCGCGATATCGACCAGTAAGCATGGTCGCTGCCTGAAACCGGGCGGCGGAGACCGCAGAGCGACCGTTTTCTTGCCTGCTTGACTCCCAGGGGCAGTGCGCTTAGTCACGCGCCTTCGCTAGCGGCCCAGCCGCTCGTGGCCCCTTCGTCTAGCGGTCCAGGACGTCGCCCTCTCACGGCGAAAACACGGGTTCGAGTCCCGTAGGGGTCACCATTCGGTGCCGAATGTCCCAGAAATGGGCAAGAACGGCAGATTTCAGACATTTAGACGTGCCCACTGGTCACAATTCTGTGATACAAAAAGGCATGGAAGAAATGGCTGATATGCAACGGCTGCTGAAGCGCGGCGACACTTACCACTATCACCGGCGCGTGCCGCTCCACCTTGTCGGCATAGTCGGCAAGAAGTTTGTTCGCCGTGCGCTGGGCACTGACAGCCCCAAGGAAGCGCGCCGCCGCCGCACAATGGAAGATGCCCGCACCGAAGCAATGTTTCGGGAAGCGGAAAAGGGCATCAAGCCCGGCATCGGGCGCATGTCCGTCTCGCTGGACGCCCTCACCAGCTATGTGCGGGAAACCGTGGAAGAGATGGACCGCAAGGCGTCCGAACGGCTGGCGCTGGTCCCTCCCGCCGATAAGCAGAAGCTGGCTGACATGGTGCAGGATGCCGAAATCCAGCTTGGCATCCTGACCGATCCCGGCGACCCCCGGCAGGATGAAGTCGTGTCGCGGGCGACCGACCGCATTGCCCACGCCCACGGGGCGGACCTGACCGACGCCGTGCTTGTCGCGCAGTTCGCGGAAATCGTGCGGCGGGGCTTGGTGGAAGTCACCCGCCGTCACATCGGGCGGCTGACAAATGAAAACGGCACCGCCTTCCACGATGCCGCGTTTGATCCCGCCGCGCAGGCCCCAGCCACCGCCAGCGTGGCCGCGCTCGATGCTGACATTGTGGATGGCTGGGCAGCCGAGCGGAAACCTTCGCAAAAAGCTGTGGACAGTTGCCGGAGCGAAGCGCGCAAGTTCCTGATCCTTACCGGGCCGAAGGCCGTGGGCGAAATAACGCGGCAAGACGTGCTGGCCTACAAGGCCGCGATGATCGCGGACGGCCAGAGCCTCGCCAACATCAAGACCCGCTTAAGCCGTCTCAACACCGTGCTAGGCTGGGCCGCAGAGAACGGGCACCTGCCTGCCAACCCTGCCAAGGGCATCACCGTCAAGGTGCCGAAGAAGAGCAAGGACAAGCGCCAGCCCTTCGACGCGAACGATCTGAACGCGATCTTTGCCGGTCCCGTTCATGGGGATGGCCAGCGGCCCCTTAGCGGACGTGGGGAAGCCTCCTATTGGCTCCCCTTGCTTGCCCTGTTCAGCGGGGCGCGGCTGGAGGAAATGGCCCAGCTTCGTCCCCATGACGTGGCCCGGCAGACCTATACCGATGGCGACGGCCAGACCCGGCAAGGCTGGTTCATCACGATTGTGGAAGATGACGGCGAAGACGGCACCACGGTCAAGACCGCAGGCAGCGAGCGCCTTGTCCCCGTGCATCCCGTGCTGGAGACGCTGGGCTTCATCGCATTCGTGAAGGCCCAGCAGGACGCTGGCCATGCCCGCCTATTCCACCTGTTGAAGCCGGGAGCCTATGGGAAGTTGGGCAGCAAATGGGGCGAATGGTGGAGCAGCTACCTGCGCGGCACCATCGGCATCACCGACAAGCGCAAGGTTTTCCATAGCTTCCGCCACACCTTCAAGGACGCGGCCCGGCATTGCGGCCTGCCCGAAGGCGTGGCCCGCCAGATTATGGGCCATAGCGGCGAGGACGTGGCCGACGACTACGGCAACGGCTATTCGCTGTTCCAGCTTGTCGAGGGCATGGCGGCGGTGAAGGCCGTGGGCGTGAAGCTGCCCGCGCCGCCAGCCGACTAACAAACGGGGTGGGTTAAAGACCGTCCCACCCTTTCAGCAATTCGTTGCACGGGCGCAGTCAGTTGCCCAACCTTAAAGAGAAAGCCCCCGCCTTGCAGGGCGAGGGCCTTCGGGAACGCCGGAAAACCGACGCTGACTATCAACAGCGACACTACCCCCGGCGATCCCTTCACGCAATACCGGAAGGAACCAGAGCCGTGTCCAATGTCGTATCCCTCAGCACCAGCGCGAAGGCCAAGGCGGCAGCAAAGAAGGCCCTCACCAAGGGCCAGAGCAACGCCAAGACGGCGAAAGCGTCGGTCCGCGAGCAGAAGACCGCCGCGAACATCAAGCGCGCCATCAATGTCAAGGCGAAGCAACAGGCAAGGCTATCCGCGCCGAGCTTATGGGCTAGGTGCCGTGCTATCGCTGCTGGGGACTGGCGGGCGGGAACCTTGCTCTACCGCATCGCATATCTGTGGGAGACGACCCCGAACAAAATGACATTGCCGGGCGGCAGCCGGGAGTATCTTGCCCTGACGCAAGCTGACTGGTGCAGTTCAACCGGGCTGGAGCCAAGCGAGTTGAAAAACTATGCTGTCCCGCGCCTGAAAAAATATGCGAGCCATATCGTGCAATTCGCACCGCATGGGCGCGGCGCGGGCAAACAGACGTGGGTCCACTTCGACGAAACCGCGTTTCGCGCAGCACTGGATGAAGCCGGATATGAACTGAAAGTGGCGGTTAACGAGGGCCTTCCGCTCTACCCCTAAAACGCCGAATTTAGCGGTTTAGTAAATGTCCGGGTTCTGGACGTTTAATTACTTCGTAATCAACGGGAGAGGGAAATAACAGGAGAGACTTCCTATTCCCATCTTACGATAGGAATAGGTGCAACCCGCTTCGCTCCGCTGGCGGGCTGCAACAGTTCCCGAACCTTGTCCGGGACAGGAAGGAAGTGGGGACACTGGATAACGCCAGTATCCCGATGGGGATCGGTAGCCATGCTTCGCATGTCTCCCTCTCCCGAGGGCCGCAGGCCCCCCACCCCCCAAAAGCCCCCCTCCCGCCGCGCCGAGAATTATTGACCGCGCCCCGCCCGAATGGCATAAGACCGAACAGCGCATCAGACCCGTAGTGCTTCGGGGAAAGCTGACCCAGCTTTCGGATGACATGAAATCCATGTCCACCATCCGAAAGCCCGCGCCTTGTTCCGTCTCTTTTCACGCCAGCAGCCTGAAGCGTCCGCGCCTGTCGCGGATGAAGTCCGTTCGCTTGCCGAGCCGACCGCATTTGACTTCGCTGTCTTCGGGGCTGTGCCGTCGCTGGCAGGCGTGGCCGTCAATCCCGTCACCGCCATGCGCGTCCCTGCTGTTGCGGCGGGCGTCAAGGCGCTGGCCGAGGCAACCGGCATCCTCCCGCTGCCCGCCTATCGTCGCGGCGAAGACGCCTCCCGCGACCGCGACAACGACCACCCCGCCTATCGCCTGCTGAACCTTGATGCGAACCCGTGGACGCGGGGGCCGCAGCTTCGCGAACTGCTGACCGCCGACGCCATCGCCTACGGGGACGGCTTCGCGCTGATCGTGCGGGACGGCATGGGCGAACCCCGCGAGCTTCACCGCATCCACCCCACCGCCGTCGCCATCGAAATCGACCGCCTCACCGGAGAGCCGCGCTATCGTGTCACGACCGAGGCGGGCCAACGGCTTGTCGGGTTCATGGACATCATCCACCTGCGCGCCCCGGCCACGACCTGCACCGATGGCGTATCCGGCGTGTCACCGTTGATGCAGGCCCGTGATGCCATCGGCCTGCTGATCGTCCTGCAAGGCCATGCCTGTCGCCTGTTCGCCAACGGCGGGCGTCCGTCCGGCATCCTGTCTTTCCCCCAGAAATTGGGCGCGGAAGTCGCCAAACGCATCCGCGATAGCTGGCGCACCGCCACATCGGGCAGCAGCGCTGGCGGAACCGCCGTGCTGGAGGAAGGCGGCACCTTCACCCCGCTGGCCTTCAGCAGCGTGGACAATCAGTTCACCGAGCTATGGCAGCTATCCTTGACCGAAGTGGCCCGCGTCCTTCGCGTCCCGCCCGTCTTGCTGATGGACTACACGCGCCAGACTTGGGCCAATGCCGAAACGGGCGGACAGCAGTTCCTAACCTACTCGCTCTCCCCTTGGCTGGCCCGTTGGGAAGCGGAAGTCACCCTGAAGCTGATCCCCGCCGAAGACCGGGACAGCATCTTCGTGGAGCATCTGACGGACGCGCTGCTGCGCGCCGACTTCGCCACCCGTGCGACCGCATATTCGCAGTATCGTGCGGCGGGCGTCCTGACCGCGAACGAGGTTCGCCGGGGCCTTAACCTGCCCCCGCTGTCGGGCGGCGACGTGCTGCAAAACCCGTTCACCACCACCGGCAAGGATACGGGAGGCGCGGCCAATGTCTGACGCCCCCAGCCATCGCCAGTTTTTCGGGGACCGGGAACGCGCCTTTGCGCTGCCGCCCGAGCTGATCGTGGAGCTTGAACGCATCACGGGCGCGGGCATCGGCGGCTTGTGCCGTCGCCTGTTCAGCGGCGACTTCCACCACCGCGAAATCATCGAAACCATCCGGCTGGGCCTGATCGGCGGAGGCGAAAACCCCGAACCCGCCGCCGCGCTGATCGCTGCCTATGCCGTCAACCGCCCGCTGGCCGAAACCTACCCGCTGGCCGTGGCAATCCTTGAAACCGCTTGGTTCGGACAATCGCAGGAGCAGGCCAATGGGTAGCGGATTGGGGTCCGCCCAGCGGGCCGTCATGGCCATATTCGAGGATGAGCCGGGCGTCCGGCTCACCGTCAAGGAAGTCGCCGCCCGTGTCTATCCGGGCAAGGAAATCACACGCGGCGACACCAACAACATCGGGCGCGTCTTGCGCCAGCTTGCCCCTATCATCGGGCTGGCCTGTTGCCGCGTTCGCACCCCCGATCATTTCGGCTGGCATCACCAATGGGGGCGCAAGTGACTGCACCCGTGACACTGATTGTACCCGACACGCTCGATTGCGAAGTTCGGTTCGCGCCCCCAGCCGATGACGGCACGATTGAGGGCATCGCCGTCCGGTTCAACACCGTGGACAGCTATCGCACCAGCTTCGATCCCCGCGCCTTCGCATGGGACGGAAAGAGCCTGCCCCTGCTGTGGAGCCATCGCGCCGATGAAGTCGTGGGCAGCGTCCGCAGCGTGTCCGTCGAGGCCGATGGCCTGAAGGTTCGGGGCAAGCTCAATCTGGAAGTCCAGCGCGCCCGTGAAGTCCGGGCCATGCTGATCGCCGGGGACGTGTCTGGCCTGTCCATCGGCTTCAAGCGCCTGAAGGACGAAAGCCGCGCCGGGGGCATCCGCCACATCACGCAAGCCCGGCTTGTGGAAGTCTCATTCGTCGCGGTCCCCAGCGTCCCCGGCTCGCATGTGACCAGCGTTCGCACCGTCCCGGACCTGTCCATCCTCAATCGCTCCATCACCAACGCCATTGCCGCCCTGAAAGGAAAATGACCGTGACCCTTCATCAGCCCATCGAAATCCGCAGTGCCCAGCCCATTGAAACCCGCGAACAGCAGCAGGACGACCCGCTGGCCGCTGTCGTCGCGGGCGTGGAGGAACTGCGCTCCGCCGCCGAACAGCACCGCACCCAGCTTGATGAGCGGCTGGGCAATGAAGTCCGCACCATCGGGGACCGCATCGCCGCGCTGGAAACCCGGCTCAATCGTCCTGGCACCGGCCAGCAGGAGCAGCGGCAGGATGAACCCGCCGTTGAACAGCGGGCGTTCAACAGCTTCGTTCGCACGGGCGTTGAGCGCATGGAAGCGGATGAAGTCCGCGCCTTGACCGTTTCGACCGATACGGCGGGCGGCTATCTGGCCCCGGAACAGTTTGTCCGGGAACTGGACCGCAACCTTGTGCTGTTCAGCCCGATCCGCGCCGCTGCCCGCGTGTCGCCCGCCAGTTCGGGCGAAATCATTCTGCCCAAGCGCACCGGCACGATGACGGCAAGCTGGGGCGGCGAGACCGATCCCGCGACCGGCACCCAGCCCGTTTACGGCCAGCAGAAAATCAACGTCTATGAGCTGAAATGCTATGTGGACGTGTCCAACACCCTGCTGGAGGACAGCGCGTTCAATCTTGACGCGGAACTGGCGTTCGACTTCGCGGAAGAGTTCGGACGGGCGGAAGGCGCGGCCTTCGTCAACGGCGACGGGACCGGCAAGCCAAATGGCCTGCTGAACACCTCTGGCCTGACCGGCATCACCGCAGCCGCCGCCGCCTTCACGGCGGACGAACTGATTGACCTGTATCACGCGCTGCCCGGCGCTTATGCCGCCCGTGCCGTCTGGGCCATGAACCGCACCACCATCGGGGCCGTCCGCAAGCTGAAGAACAGCGGCGGGGACTATCTGTGGCGGGAGCCGATCAGCGAAGGCAACCCGGCGACCATCTTGGGCCGTCCCGTTGTCGAGTTCCCGGACATGCCGGACGCCGATGCCGAGGAAATCCCCCTTGTCTTCGGGGACTTCGGTTCGGGCTTCCGCATCTTCGACCGCGTGAACCTGTCCGTCCTGCGCGATCCCTATAGCCAGCAGGTGAACGGACTTGTCCGCTTCCATGCGCGTCGTCGCGTGGGCGGCGGCGTCACCAAGGCCGAAGCCTTCCGCACCCTCACCATGCCTGCCTGATCCGAACCGGGGGTGGCGGTTTTCGTCGCCCCCAGCCTGCTGCCCCATCTGAAAGGTTCATGCGATGACCGTCCACACTAACGCCAAAAGCCGTCTGTTCATCGGCGTGGCGAATAACACCATCAGCGAACTGTCCGAGTTCGAGGCGGAAGACTGGCTGGAAATCAAGGAAGTCGAGGACATTGGCGAATTTGGCGTCGAGGGGTCCGAACAGACCTTCTTGTCGCTGGCCGATGGCTATGTCCGCAAGCTGAAAGGCTCGCTCAATTCCGGCACCCTTGAAGTGATCGCCGGGCGCGATCCCAGCGACCCCGGCCAGAACCGTGCCCGCGCCGCTGCTGGCGATTGGTTCAAATATCCCTTCAAGGTGGAACTGAACGACAAGCCGACACCGACCGGCACCAACACCATCTATTATTTCCGCGCCCCGGTCATGTCCGCCAAGTCGAACTACGGTAACGCTGACAACATCGTGAAGACCACCTTCGCGCTGTCCATCGACGGGGCCATTCTGGAACTGCCCGCCGCCCCGGCCATCACCATGTCCCCGGCTGCTGGCGCGCTCATCGCTGGCGAGCAGGGCACCGCCTACACCGCGACCGTCACGGCGACGGGCGGCGCTGGCACCCCGGCCTATGCCGTCACGGCGGGCGCGCTTCCGGCTGGGCTGGCACTGAACAGCGCCACGGGCGAAATCAGCGGCACCCCTACGGCGGCGGGGGATTACACCCTCACCGTGACGGCGACCTTCGACGGGGCGGGCACCGCGTCCGCCGCCTATACGCTGAACGTCGCGGCATAAGGGCGGGATGATGCGGCTGGCCGTGCCGATCATCGTCATCTTGGCGGGCGAGGCTGTGACGCTTCGCCCGTCACTGGCCTGCGCCATGCAGCTTGAGCGCCGCCCCGGTTCCTTCAAGGGGCTGCTGGACGAGATCGCGGACGATAGCCTGTCCGCCGCCAGCGCGATCATCGCACCGCATCATTCCCATCCCATGCTTGCCAGCAGGATCATGGACGCCGGGCTGGACAGCCTGCGCCCGGTCCTGATTGATTATGTGCTGCAATGCGCGGGGATCGACCCAAACGCGCCCAAGGCCGCATCCGAAGGCCCCGGCATATCCTTCGCGGAACACCTCCAGCATCTTTACCGCATCGGCACCGGCTGGCTGGGCTGGACGCCCGACGCCACGCTGGACGCCATCCCCGCCGAGATCATGGAAGCCTATCGGGGCCGCATGGACATGCTGAAGGCGATCTTCGGCAGCGCCGATGATGAACCACGCCAGCCCGACACCCGCAATCTGGACGATAAGTTCCGGGCGGCGTTCGGCTCCTTCGGCACCACCATCATCAACCGGGAGGCAGCATGATGGCGCAGGGCCGCGAGTATTGGGCGGGCATGGTCCGCGAACTGATCGCCGAAAAGGGCGTGTCCTATCGCGAGCTTTCGCGGGCAACGGGCGTTCACCGCGCCACGCTGCGCCGCTGGCTGAACCTTGGCAGCAGTCATATGCCCATCACCACGCTGGAAACCCTGCTGGCCTATCTGGGCTATGAACTGGACGCGATCAGGCGGGCAGATGGGCATAGCGTTCGCGGGGAGCATCGCTGATGCCCGTGCGCGCCCCATCCATCCGCATGTGCGGTTGCGTCGTGCCGTCCGGCCAGCGTTGCCAGCACATGATTGCCCGCGACCGGGAGCGAAAGGCCCGGCACGACCAGCAGCGCCCCAGCGCCCGCCAGCGCGGCTATGATAGCAAGTGGGATCAGGCCCGTGCCGACTTCCTGAAGGCGCATCCCCGTTGCGTCATGTGCGGCAACCCCAGCCGTGTCGTGGACCACAAGACCCCGCACCGTGGCGACCGCAAGCTGTTCTGGCAGCGGTCCAACTGGCAGGCCCTATGCACCCCTTGTCATTCCAGCCGGAAGCAATCGCAGGAGGCCCGCCGATGCTAAGCGAACACCACCTGCGTTTCTTTAACGCCGCCGCCTTCAACGTCCGTATAGCTGACAGCGATAGCGTCCAGCTTGTCGCCATTCATACGAGTGGACACGTCGCCAATACTGATGCGCGGTTCGTATTCTTTAAGAAGTTCAGTCGCTTCACTAGCGATTGCTACGCCCGATGTGCCGATGCGAAAGCTGCCATCTTCGGCAAGGTAGGAAGCGCCGTAATCCCGTCGCATCACACGGGTTCCCTTCGGCGTGGTGAGAATATCCTCAATCGACTGCACAATGTGCTGTTCGCGGCCAATCGCCTTACCCGTTTTCTTATCCATTCCGACCATGAAAGCCCCCTTCTGTTGCATGATCCAATAGAAGAGGATGCTTCCAAAGTTGCAAGCGTTCTTGGATGCACGCGATGACGCGCCGCCTGTTCCTCTATCAGGGCGCTGGCCGGTCCATCCGGGAGATAGCGCGCATGGCGGGCATGAAGCCCAGCACCCTGCATTTCCGGCTGTGCGTGAAAGGCATGTCCGTCGCGGACGCCATCGCCATGCCCATCACCCCCAAGCATCGCCTGAACCCCGAAGGCAGACAACCCCGGCTCTATGAGTTCCGGGGCCGGATGCTGGACGCCAAGACCATCGCCACCATGATCGGCAGGCATCGCGACACCGTATATCGCCGCGTCGTGGGCAACCGCGTGCTGGACATCGGGGAAACCCCTGATCCCTTCAGCGGCTTTCAGGACGCCCCCAGCACTGCCCTGCTGATAACCCATGACGGCGAAACCCTGCCCGCAGCAGCGTGGGCAAAGCGCATGGGGATCAGCAAAGAGACAATCTATTCCCGCATAGCGCATGGCTGGCACCCCGTGGACGCCATCACCACGCCTCCCGATCCCCGATACACCATGCGGACGATCAGGTTCCGCAATCGTCGCATCATCCGCCGCATCGCCTCCACCTTCCGCCCCATGACCGGGGGGCACCTTCCAACTTTCGCCAATCCCTTGGGGACCGGCGTGGGGAGGCACGTTCATCATCTGCAATCAGGGGAAACGGCATGACCATCATCACCGTGGCCGATGCCAAGGCCCATATGAACATCACCAGCGATGCCGACGACGCCCTGATAACGGCGAAGATCGGGGCCGCCGAAGCGTGGATTGGCCAGTTCATCGGCACGGCGCTGGACGATGCCGAGACGTTCCCGGACGGCACCCCCGAACCGCTGAAGGAAGCGACCCGCCAGCTTGTCGCCCACCTCTATGAGAACCGGGAAGCCACCCTTGTCGGGCTGAACATGGTGGACGTGTCGCCCGGCCTGTTCGACCTGATGGCCCCTTATCGGGATTGGGCTTTCTGATGAGTGCCCAGCTATCCCGTCTGTCCAAACGCCTTGCGGCCATCCCCAAGGCCGTGCGTTCCGCTGTCCATCCGTCCCTGATCCAGTCGGGGGAGGAACTGGCCCAGCGGATGCGTCACCTTGCGCCGGAAGACACGGGCGACCTGAAGGACAGCATCGCCGTCACGCCGCCCGGACAGGCCACCCCGCCCTATAGCCAGCCGGGCGGTTCCACCGTTGCGCGGGACAATCAGGTATTGGTGACGGCGGGCAACAGCGACGTGCGCTATCCGCATCTTGTCGAATACGGCACGGCGGACGCCCCGGCGCAGCCCTATTTCTGGCCCGCCTACCGCCTGACAAAGAAGCGTATCGGCAACCGCGTGAAGCGGGCCATCCGCAAGGCCGTGAAGGAGGCGCGCTGATGGAACCGAGCCTTGCCCTCCAGAAAGCCATCCGCGCCCGGCTGATCGGCACCCCAGCCGTGACGGCCTTGGTGCCTGCCGCCAACGTGCTGGACAAGAACAGCCGCCCGGAAGTCTTCCCGTCCATCATCATCGGGGAGGCCCAGACCGTGCCGGGCGACGGCCTTGCCCGCACCCGTTACACCGTCTTTGCCGACCTTCACCTGTGGCAGACCGAACCCGGACTGGCCTTCGTGAAGGGCGTGGCAGGCGCATTGTGGGGCGCGTTTCGGACGCCCTTCTACACGATAGACGGGCACCACGTCGCGGACCTGCATATCACGTCCAGCCGCTTCATCCGCGACCCCGATGGCCTGCATTCGCATGGCATCATCAGCGTGGAAGCCCAGCTTGTGGAACTTGCATCATGAGGGCCGGGAAACTTGATCGCATCATCACCATCGAGCGCGTCACGACCACCGTGGACGACTTCGGCACCCCCGTTTCGGGCTGGGCCACCATCGCCACGGTTCGGGCGCAGCGCATCCAGTCCACCACCGAAGAGTTCATGCGGTCCTTCGGGGCCAGCAGCGAAACCGCCGTGATCTTCCGCTTCCGCCACATGGACGGGCTGACCCTTGCCGATCGCGTGAAGGAAGGTTCCGCCATCTTCGACGTGAAGGAGATCAAGGAGCTTGGGCGGCGCGAAGGGCTGGAACTTCGCTGCACGGCGACGGGAGGATGAGCCGTGGCCATCGTCATCCGCAAAAAGGCCAAGGCTCCCCCGCCTGAACCGCTTGTCTCCCGCCCCCGCCGCAGCGGGCGCATCACCATCCGCAAACGGCGGCCAAGTGATTGCACCCGTGATATTGCTTGCGCGCCGGTCAATCCGTTCCCGGAAATCCCGGACCCGTTCGGCCATGGCCAGCGGGCCGTCGATTTCCTGCGCGGCCTGAAGCATCCCAAATCCCGGCTGCCGGGCCAAGCCTTCCAGCTAGACCCGTGGCAGGAAAAGATTGTCCGCCAGATTTATGGCCCGTGCGACAAGTTCGGCAATCGCATCATCCAGTCCGTTGTCATCATGGTGCCCCGTGGCAACCGGAAGACCAGCCTAGCCGCTGCCCTGACCCTGCTGCACACCATTGGCCCGGAAGCCGTGCCGGGCGGCGAAGTCCTGCTGGCCGCCGCCGATCAGAAACAGGCGAAGATTGGCTTGCAGGAAGCCATCGGTCTTATTCAGGCCGGGGAGCATGACCTGTGGCGCAAGGGACAGGGCAATGTCCGGTTCGACGCCGCCAGCCAGATAAAGCTCCAGGAATATAAGAACCGCATCAGCTTCCCGAACGGTTCATGGCTGGAGGCCCTGTCAAACGATGCGGGAACCCAGCATGGCCGCACCCCCGTCTTTGCCCTGTGCGATGAAATCCACGCTTGGCGGAAGCGTGACCTGTGGGACGTGATCGACACCGGCCTTGCCAAGGTGGACAACAGCCTGCGCGTCACCATCACCACGGCGGGCCGGGGACAGGAAAACGTCGCCTTTCAAGTCATAGACTATGCCCGCCGCGTGGCGCGGGGCGAGATCGACGACCCCAGCACCTTGGCCGTCCTGTATGAAACGCCCGCCGATGCGGACTGGCAGGACGAAAGCCTGTGGCACCTTGCCAACCCCGGCCTTGCCCATGGCTATCCCAGCCTGTCGGGCCTGCGCCGCATCGCCCGTGCCGCCGCGAACAGCCCAGCCGACCGGGATGCCTTCCGGCAACTGCATTTGAATGTCTGGCTGGGCCATAGCTCCACGCCCTTCGTGGACATGCCCATCTATGACATTGGGGCCAGCGCGTTCGACGTTGCCGAGCTGGAGGGCGAACCCTGCTGGCTGGGCGTGGACCTGTCGAGCAATTCGGACCTGACCGTGATTGTCGCCGCGTGGCGGGACGGCAACGGCGGTTATATCGTCCACCCTTGGTTTTTCTGCCCGGAAGATAATCTTCAGCGCCGTGCCGACCGCGATGGCGTTCCCTATCCCTATTGGGCCGAACAGGGGTTCATCGAACCGACGCCGGGCAACGTCGTGGACTTCCGGCATGTGGAAGACACTATCCGCTATCTGTGCGAGCGGTTCGACGTGCGGGAAATCGCCTTCGACCCGCACCTTGCCCGCAACATGCTGAACAACCTGCTGGAGGACGGCTTTCCCGCCGTGGAGATGCGGCAGGGCTGGATAACGATGGCCCCGGCCATCAAGGAACTGGAACGCGCCATCATCGCGGGCAAGTTCCTTCACGGCGGGCATCCGGTCCTGCGCTGGAACTTCGACAATATCGCTGTCGAGACGGACAAGGCCGGGAACAAGTCCTTCCACAAGGGCAAGAGCCGGGACCGCATAGACGGGGCCGTTGCCGCCGCCATGGCCGTCGCCCGTGCCTCCACCGGGGAAGACACCCGATCAGTTTATGAAACCGATGACCGGGCCGATGGCCTGTTGATTTTCTAGGGGACGCATCATGGCCACCGAAACAGAACAGCTTGTTGTTTCCCTTGAAGCCCGCATCCGGGATTTCGAGCGCAATTTCCAGCGCGCCAACCGGGCGGCGAATGACAATTTCGGCAAGATCGAGGGCCGCGCCCGCGTATCCGCCAAGCGGCTGGAACGATCCATGGCGGACGCCGCCACCGGCATGGGCAACCGCCTGAAGGGGCTGGCCGGTTCGCTGGCCGCTGCCTTTTCCGCCCGTGAACTGATTTCCCTGACGGACAGCTACACCCGGTTCCAGAACAGCCTTCGCGTGGCGGGCGTCGAGGGCGTGAACCTGAAGATAGTGCAGGATCAGCTATTCGCATCAGCGCAGCGATATGGCGTGGAACTGGAAACGCTGGGCCAGCTTTATGGGCGCGCCTCCCAAGCCGCCGTGACGCTGGGGGCATCGCAAAGCGATCTGCTGAAGTTCACCGATAACATATCCGCCGCCGTGAAGGTGCAAGGCGGTTCCGTCCAGCAGGCATCGGGCGCGCTGCTGCAATTGTCGCAAGCCCTGCAAAGCGGGACGGTTCGGGCCGAAGAGTTCAATTCGATCAATGAAGGGCTGTTCCCGGTCCTTCAGGCCGTCGCGGCGGGCAATGATCGTTTTGGCGGTTCCGTTGCCAAGCTGCGCGCCGAAGTCATGGCGGGCACCGTGTCCAGCCGAGAGTTCTTCGAGGCGTTCCAAGCGGGCGCGCCCATGCTGGAGGAACGCGCCGCCAAGTCCGTGCTGACCACCAGCGCGGCCTTCCAGACCCTTCGCAATGCCATGGTGCAGTATTTCGGGGAGGCGGACAAATCCAACGGTTCCACCGCAGCCTTTGCCGAAGCCATCAAGATGCTGGCCGATAATCTGGATATTGTGATCCCGGCCATCGTCACCCTGTCTACCGCGCTGGGCATCGGCTTCGTCACCAATGCAGCCCGTGCCGCGTTTGCTGCCCGTGGCGTGGGCGGGGCGCTGCTGGGGGCGTTCGGCGGCCCCGTGGGCATCGCCATCACCGGCATCACCGTCGCCCTTGTCGGGCTGGCATCCGAAACCGCCAAGACCCGCGCCGCCCTTGATGGCGTGGAAGCCATCACCAGCGATGCCGCCCGTGCGCTCAATGATGCCAAGGGCAAGGCCGATAATGCCGCCACGGGCGTCCGGGGCGTAGGCAGCGAAGCCGCCGCATCGGAAACCAAGGTGCGGTCCTTCGCCGGGGCCGTGGGCGAAGCGGCGCAGGAACTATATAATCTGGCGCGGGCACGGCAGGCCGCTTTGATTTCCGATCTGGAAGCCAAGCGGCAGGAAGCCAGCGTTCAATATAGCGAGCTTTGGGGCCAGACCCGGCGCGGCCTTGATGCCCGCGTGAAGGGCGATGGCTCTATCCGGCATCAGATATTCAGCGCGGATGGCTGGAAAGCGGACCTGACCCGGCTGGGCCGTTCCTTGGGCGTGCTGGAAGACCCGGAAGCCGAGCTTCAGGACGGCATGACGGACCTGAAGGATGCCATGGCGGATTATGATGCCGCGATTGCCGAAGCGTCCCGCAATCTGGAGCGGTTCGCCACCAATCCCCGCACCCCAGCCGCAACCGGGGGCAAGCCCACGGGCCGGACCCGCACCGGCAAGAGCGATGCCGAGCGGGCGGCAGAAGCCGAAAAGCGGCTTCAGGAACGCATCCAGCAGGCCACCGACGACTTGCGCCTTCAGCTTCGTCTTGCCGATCTGCGCGCCGATGGGCTGGACGTGCAGGCTGACAAGGAACAGGCGATTGCCAATATCCGGGGGCAGTTCCCCGAATTGGTGAACACCGAAAACGCGGCCTTGCGGGAACAGCTTGCCCTCATGGAAGGATTGGCCATCGCCGCCGTGGACCGGGCCGAAGCCCAGCGGCAGGCGCAGGAACAGAAAGAGCGGCAGGAAAGCTATGCCGGGATCATCGGGGACGGCCAGAACTTCGTCCGGGATCAGGGCAATGAGATGCAGGCGATGGGCATGGCCCCGGAAGCCGCGTCCGCCTTCCTGCATGAACAGGACATGCTCAATCAGGCCCAGCAGCAGGGCATCGAACTGACAGCGGGCCAGCGCGCCGAGATTGCCCAGCTTGCCCAAGGCATGGCCGCTGCCGAAGCCGCCACCACGGCCTTTGCCCAAGCCCAGCGCAACGCCGCCGAGCTATCGCGGTTCTTCGGGGACAGCGCCGTGGACGCCCTGCATGGCGTCATCACCGGCACCAAGAGCGCAAAGCAATTCATTCTCGACATGACCAGCGCGCTTATCAAGATGGCCCTGCAATCCATGCTGCTGGGCAGCGGCCCCATGGCCGGGCTGTTCGGCGGCGGGGGAGCAGGAGGCATCGGGGCCGTCATTGGCGGGCTACTGGGCTTTGCCGAGGGCGGTCATATTCGGGGACCGGGCACGTCCACCAGTGACAGCATCCCCATCATGGCCAGCAACGGGGAATACGTCATCAACGCCAAGGCGACCCGGGAGAACCTGCCCCTGCTGGAGGCGATCAACAGCGGCAAGGCCCCGGCCTTCGCCACGGGCGGACGCATCGGCGCGAGCATGTCCAACACCTACGCTCCCAGCGTCAACGTGAACGTAGCAGGCGGACAGGACGCCCGCGTTGCCCGTCAAATTGCCGATGCCGTGGGGCAGGCCCTTGATAGCCGCCGCCCGGACACCTTCCGCCGTTCCGAAGCCCAGCAGCTTGCCAAGGCCCAGAACGCCATCAGCCGGGCCGGGACGCGGAATAATTAGGTGGCGTGGATATAACGCCCTTCCATTTTCTCCCTCGCAAGCTACCTTATTGTTTCGGGGGAGAAACTTGATGCTGCTATCGCAGGCTTTGGGGCTTAATCTTAGTCAGCCGATGTTGGATTTTATCGACATCGACCTTCATTTGGACTTTCCACTATTCATTGACCCAATTGGCTTTCTTGAGCCAAGGGAGCCTTTTGCCCAAGAATGTCAGGATGACATTAGAGATTTTTTCGAGGCCGTTCTTCAAGCAATCATCGCGGGAGATATGGCGAAGGGCAATGAGTTACTTGCCGCGCTGCAAGAGCCGAATGAAACTCATCTTGGTATATCTGATGGCGAACCCCGTGGACGAGGAATAGGAGCCAAGCAGGCCGAGCAATTGCTGGAGAGCTTGGCAAACAGTCCCGCCGCAAAGACGGGCCTACTCCATGACCTGACGGATTGCGCTCTATTCATCGAAAACATCGGGGCGGACAAGGTTTCCGACATCACGACGAATATCATTCGCCGGAACCTGATCGAGTATACCCAACAACAGTTCGAGTTTCATAACATCCCTCTCCAAACAAATCTTCCTACTGGACGCTTATGGGTTCGCGGCGAAGGAAGATGGGAGACTGATCGTTTCGACCGAATACCCTTAATTGAGGGGCAGCGGGTTCTACTGGTGCCGAAGCGTTACGTCCGATGGCGCGGAGGTATGCAGCAGGTTGCAACTCATTATTACACCCACTTCGTTACAAATTTCGTGCGTGACGAGCAACTTCGCACGAATGGCCATCTTGTTCAGGTTATAAAGACAAAAAAAGGCGAAAAGAGGGAAGTTTATAAAAAAGACATCAAGAAAGACATGCCTCCCACAAAGGAAAATCTGGCACGATTTTCCGTTGAAAATCCTGATGTCTATCGACGGTTCAAAGAGGTAATTAAACGAAAGGGGCCAATTGGTCTCAGAAAAATCGTCGAGCTTGATGGGCAGCAGTTTAATGAAGGCCAGTTCAACACCGACCTAATCGCATTACTTCGTGCGATACCACCCGGAAGACCTAATGCGACCAATTACCATCATTTGGTTTCAGGCATAATCACCTACCTATTTTTTCCTCACCTCATCACGCCAACCTTGGAATTGGACATCAATCAAGGCCGCAAAAGGATCGACATCGCTTTCGCGAATGCGAGCCAGCAGGGTTTTTTCTCTGACCAGCGGAGCGATGTCTTTCTGATGGCACGTGAGATAATGATCGAGTGCAAGAATTACGCGGAAGATTTGGCGAACAATGAAATCGACCAGATGATCGGCAGGTTTGACCCTCGCCGGGGCAGGCTTGGGATTGTTGCCTGTCGCTCCGTGGTGGATCAGAACCGATTGATCGAGCGATGCCGTGATGCGTTTCGTGCCCAGCAGGGAGCGATACTGGTCTTCACCGATGATGATTTTGAGGCGTTGCTGAACGCCCATGACATTGCGCGGGAGCCTGCCCTCCAAAATATGTGCCGGGCGAAATTCCGCGAACTGTTGCGCTGACTTCACGTTCCGGTCCGAATGGGGTGATAAATCCCACTGGAACGGGCAACAGGACTGTGATACAGGCCAGATACCAGACACGCCTAAGTGCTTGAAATATGGTGCCTCAAGGGGGCCTAATCACCCCTCCCGTAGGGGTCACCATCCACTTCATTTGTTCGTTATCATTCAATGGCTTGCCGAAGGTTTGGCATTTTCCGGGTTCGCGGTTAGACATTCCGTGCGCCATTAACTCGTTGTCGATGGGTGCGCTGAAACACGATCTACGGTTTTCCTTGCGCCAGCATATCGGCCGCGATCAGTGTCGCCTCCATCTGGAGATCAGCGCTGATCGTGTAGGGGATCGGGGTCAAGGGGGCTTTGCTTAGCTGCGATTTGAGGCGTCGCGCGACAACTGCCTGGGCTTTGGCTGCAATGGAAATGTCGTCTGACAGTCCGGCACGGCGGGCAAGCATCGCTGCTGCCCTCATTGCGGACAGTCCCGGCTCGTATTGCACCAGATCACGTTCGGCCAAGGGCTTTACGTCGTCCTCGGCAGCGTCTTTCTCCATGGTCAGCGCTTCGATGCGCGTGTCGATCCTGCTGTGTGCCTCAACCAATGCGGCATCAAGCGCTTGTGCCTCCGGCGAAAGACGTGGGCGAAGCGACCTTGCAAATGCAAAGAGCGCCTTGTCCTCGCGAAGCTGAGCCAGCGCGTCTCGCGTGACGTCCGCCATGTTCATGGACGACGCACGTTCGCTGTAGAGCCGCTGGTCGTCCCACAACGCCACCTCGCAGATCAGGCTGAATGTCCCGAAACGCTGCAAAGCGTACTCGCTGCTCGATTGCCCGGCATTCCACACCGCGCGTGGATCCTTGCCTTCGGCCGTGAGGTCTTCGATCATGGACTTTACGGCGAATTCGGAGAAGACGCCCGGCGCATAGGATTCGGTTCCGAGTCCCGGCTCGCCGATCCGGTTGATCGCCAGACCGAACGTGCCGGGCAGCCTTGAAAGCCGGTCCGCGAGCGCCTGTCGACGGCTCGTGACCAGGTAGAAAACGCCGTTGGCGTCGCTGCCGTGGAGCGGACATTGCAGCATCGGGCGTGTCTGTTCCAGCGCCTCCTGCCAGCAGAGGTTTTCGGGTGTCGGGGTGCTGAATCGGTATCCAGGCATATCGAGCGGGAAACTATATTCGGGCTGGTCGGCGAAAGCGGGGCGAAAGAAGTGGCGGAGATAATGGTCGGGCGTGCGCGGCGCCTCCAGCCAGCCTTCGTTCAGCGCGACTCCGTCGATGTCTATGGCCGGAATGAAATGAAAACTGAAACCGCCGTCCTGACGAAGCGCCCGGTCGTGGGCAAGGCGCTCCATCAGGCGGAGTATGGTCAGCAGCCCGATCGGCTCGTTGGCGTGCGGCGCGCCGACGAGGAGCACGGCGTTCGGGCCCCGCCCGATCGAAACGAGGTCGATCGGCCTTTCGCTGCGACTCCGCCCCAGCCGCTGCGTCCGCGCTTCGCTGCCGAGTATGCCGGTGATGCGGCGGACCTCCGCATCGATCACGGCAAGCGTCGGCAGCCTGTCCGCCGCTGGACGGGCATATGCGCGGGCCGCCGCGCAAGACGAGGCGAGCCCGCCGAGGAAGAGCCGCCGCGAAAGGCCGTGCATCAGAAACTCGAACGCAGCCGAAGACCCCAGGTGCGCGGCGTGCCGACGGACCAGGTACGCCCGTCCGAACCGAAATATCGGGTCTGGTTGGTTCCGTAGATCGGCAGCGTGTTCGCGAGATTGTCGACGAAGACGACCGCCTCCCAATCGCCCCGGCCGACGCCGACCTGTGCGTTCACGAGCGTGTAATCGGGCAGGCTGGTTGCAAAATCGGGACTCGAGCCCGTCAAGCCGAACTGGGTTTGCCGCTTGTCGGTGTAGGAGATGTCACTGCGCACGATCAAATCCAGTTCGCCGAAGACGGGCGCCCGGTAATCCTGCTGCACGGAGACTGTCCAGGCCGGAACATATTGCAGCTGTTCGCCTGCATCGCCGCCGCTGAAAGGATCTCCTTCGTCAAGCCGGGCGTCGCTGTAGCCCAGGTTGAAGGCGAAGCTGAGATAGCGCGTGGGTGCGGCCCGCGCTTCGATCTCGAAACCTTTGCTGGTCGCGCGTCCGGCGTTCACGTCGAATTGCGAGGCGCACGTCGGCAGCACCAGGCTCTGCTGAATGTCGCGATACTTGATGACATAACCGGTCACGCCAACCGAAAAGCGGCCGTCGCTGCTCGATTGGCGGACACCTGCCTCATAGCTGTTCAGCTTTTCCGGCCCTGTGAAAGGCGCAATCGTCGACGGATCAATGCCGAGCGCCTGAAAATCCGGGTTGCAGACGGGGCCGGGAAGAATCCGGCCGACACCGGGCCGGAACCCGCCCGCATAGCGCGCATAGGCGAAGGTCTCAGGGGTGAACTTGTAGGACGCGCTTGCCGAAAACAGCGTGCCGCTGTCCTTCGCCGTCACATCGACAGCGTTAGGGAACAGCGCGCCGGGCGTATCGACAATCAGCCGCGGATTCTTGCGGTCATAATAGCGGACGCCCGCCTTCAACTCGCCGCGCTCCTCGTCGAAGGCGACGCGCAGATTGGCGAAACCAGCGATCTCCTCGATCCGTTCGCGTCCGCGAAAACCGGTTTCCACCAGCGAGCCCGGGTCGGCGCCGTACAACTCTTCGGAAAATTCCGGGATCGGCGCGCTGAAGCCCAGGAACTGTGTGCGACGCACCGTGCTGCGCAGATAGAAGGCGCCCGCGAGCAATTGCACCGGGAAATCCCAATCCGAGCTGAAGCGTACCTCCTGCGTAAACTGCCGGAAACGCTCCGAACGCGTCGAAGGCGCAAGCAGTTCGGTGTTCGGATTGCCCACGAACGGTCCGTTCACGTCGGGATCGAAGCCGGGATAGGCGAAGCCGATCACATCGGGATCGAGATTGTAGATGTCGCGCAGTTCGAGCACGCGATAGATGTTTTGCCTTACATAGCCCGTCGCCGATGTCAGCGTGCCCGCGCCGAGGTCCAGGTTGGCGGTGACGTTGAATATCCAGGACTTGTCGGAAATGCGCTCGGGGAAAAAGCGGCTGGTCGTCAGCGATCCCGGCGAGCCCTCCGGCAGCCGGTCGTTGCGGTCGGTTTCGCTGAACGCTCCGTTGATGCGCGAATTGTACATCGCCGATACCCGCAGCTCGAACGCCTCGGTCGGCTCCCAGAGGCCCGCGATCCGGCCCGTGAAACGCTCCAGGTCGTTGACGTTCTTGCGGCGCGCGCCGGTGTAGGGATCGAGATTGTCGATATAGCCGCCGCGATTGTCGTAGACTGCGCTGGCCCTGAGTGCGGCGGTGTCGCCGAGCGGAAGATTGACTACGCCCGCACCCCCGTAATTGCCCGCGCCGCCTTCCGTGGCGGAGCCGCGAATCTCGGCGTCGAGGGCGATCTCCGACGGGTCCGGCCGTTCCTCGACATAGCGGAGCAGCCCGCCCGCGGCCGAAGCGCCGTACAGATCACCCTGCGGCCCCTTCAGCACCTCGACACGCGCAACGTCATAGAGCATCGGATCGATCGAATTGGGAATCAGGATGTCGTCGAGATAGGTGACCACCGTCGGCTGCGTGCCGCCCGAAGGCGCGATGCCGCGCAGGATGATGTTGCGATCGCCGATACCGGTTTCCGGCGCGATCGAGAGCGACGGAATGAAGCGCGCGATATCCTCGACGGAGCGCAGCGAGCGCGACTGAATGTTCGCGCCGCTCACCGCCTGCACGCTGGCGGCGATGGTTCTCAGCGGTTCGCTGCGCTTCTGCGCCGTAACGACGATCTCGTTGGCGTCGATACCATAAGGTGAAACGGCCTCGGCGCCCTCTGCGGCGGCGAGCGTGATGGTCTGGCCGTCGTCCGCGACGATCCGCAGCCCGGTTCCGCGCAGCAATTCGCCGAGTGCGGCGCGCACGTCGTACGCGCCCTTGATCGCGCCCGTGCGCAGGCCGCGCAGCATGGTGCCGGGGGCGACGATCTGTACGCCCGCCTGACGTCCGAATTCGGGTATTGATTGGTTCGCCGTCTGCGCGGGGATATCGAAAATCCGCTGCTGAGCCGCTGCAACACCCGGCATGGAGAGGCCGATCACCGCGGTCGCCACCAGCAGTTTACGCTTTATCGAGAGCTTCATTCTTATCCCCTTTTCGCTTGCCGCCCGGTCTTGCCCGCGCAGTCCCTGATGGGAATGAGTTGCCTGATGCTGTCGAAAACCGCCGGTCGGGCAATAAATATTCGGCTCACCGCACGAGTACGGTGCCCTCGGCCGTCTCCCGAACCTCCAGGTTGAGGCTCAATGCGACCGCCCGCGCGAAGCCTCGGGGGTTGCTCGCGGAGTACAGCCCCGTGATCGTCTCGCCGCCGAGCGCAGGGTCAGCGAAGCTGATCCGCCAGTCGCTGTAGCGCGCGAACTCGGCCGCGGCGTCGGCGAGCGTCTCGTCCTCGAACGACAGCATGCCCTCGCGCCACGCCAGCGCCCGGCTGACCTCGGCGGGCGGAAGGTCCGCGACACGGATGGGCGCATCGCTCACCGCCACCGCGCGCGTGTTGGCCGCGATGCGCGTTCCGGGCTTGCTGCCGCCGGAACCCGGACGCAGTTCGACCACGCCTTCGCGCACGAGCACCTGCACCGACCGGTCCGGCAAGCGCCGGACGGTGAAGCTGGTGCCGATGGCGCGGATGGTCATGTTCCCGGCGATCACCACGAACGGTCGCCCCGCGTCGCCCGCCACGTCGAACAGGGCTTCGCCGCTGGAAAGAACGACCTGCCGTTCGCGCTGCGTGAACCGCACCTCGGCGCGAGTGGCGGTGTTCAGGGTCATCTGCGATCCGTCGTGGAGCGGCACGAGACGCACCTCGCCGCGCGTTGTCGCATAGGCCTCGGCGGACGTGTCGAAGCCGAACCATGCCGTCAGCGCGACGGCGGCGGTCGCCGCAGCCGATCCGCCCCAGCGCAGGAAGCGGCGCCGATCGACCGCCGTGAACCGCTCGGTTTCGACCTCCGCTTCACCCCGATGCGCGGCGAGATAGGCGTCGGGATCGAAATCCGCGCCGAGCGCCGTCGTCCGCCGGGCGTGGATCAGCATCGCCTGCGCGCGCGCAAAGGCACCGCGTCGGCGGATATCCCCGCTCAGCCAGGCGTCGAGTTCAGTCTGTTCGCTTCGGGAAAGCGGCGCATGATCGGTGCGCACCGCCCATCGGGAAGCCGCCGCATCAATCTCCGCGCTCGACTCGCTCCGGTCCATCATTGTCTTTCCTGAACTCACCGTCCTTCGTTGCACGAACGGGGTCGTTTCCGCCTCTTCCCAGAAAGAGCATCAGTTTCGTCAATGTCCGGGCGAGACCTTTTTGCACGGCATTTTCGCTCAACCCCAGCCGACGCGCAATCTCGCCGTGCGGCAATTCCTCGGTCACGCGCATCAGAAACGCCGAGCGCCAGGGCTCCCTTGTCCGCGCCACTGCCATTGCCAGCAGATGCAGCTGCTGACGATCGACCGCGGATTGTTCGGGCGTGGGATCGTCGGCAACGAAATCAAGCACCGCAAGATCCTCGGCCGAACAGATCGGAACGATCCGCGAGCGGCGATAGTGCATCAGCAGGATGTTGCGGGCCGTCCCCACCATGAAGGCGCGCGGATCGCGAATGTGATCGACCGACTCCAGGCCCACGATACGGCCGTAGACCTCCTGAACGACATCCTCTGCGTCGAGCCCGCCGGGCAGCTTCTGCCGCGCCAGGTATCGCCGCAGCGCCGGTTCGTTCGGCAACACGTGCCTGGCGATCCAGAGATTTCGAAGGGGCGCCGAATCTGTCACGTGTCTAATAAGATGCCAAACACGCGCTGAGAACAAGCCTGTTTGAAGCATAGGCTGATTCCCCAGGCACTCTAAGTCTAAGGACGCGTTTGCCAACGAAGTCGGGCGGGGCCGGTCAGGTCTGTTTTTCGCGCCACGACAGGCTGTGAGCAAATCGGATGCTCGTCGGCGTGACTTGCCGCACGTGAATGAAGTGGACGCCCAAAACGCATCCCACTCAACTAAACGGGAATGAACACTTCCGACTGGATTGCCCAGCGCCCGTCCCTGCAGGTCCACCGTGCGAGATAGGGGCCGCTGCGCTCACGCCCAGCCGCTGCGGGTTCCCATAACGAACGCCACCGTCCTTCCTCTGCTGCCGTTTCGGCATTCGCGCTGATTTCCAGGCGTTCCGGCGTGCGGACGAAGCTGATGAACCCGGTCTCGGCGAACGCATGCGCGAAGGCGTCTCGCATCGCGGCGCGGTTCGGCACGAGGGCTCCGCTGCTTGCGATCACCAGCGCGTCCGGTGCCATCTCCGCGACCGAGGCATCAGGGTCGCGGCGCGCTATGGCGGCATTGGAGCGGGCGCGGGCCGCGCGGATTTCGCGCTCGGCGGCGCGCTGCGCGTCGGTCATGCGTTGTTGCCGGGCATGTAGGCGCAGCATTCCACTTCGGTCAGCGCGCCGCCGACGAGCTTGTCGGCGCCGAACGCGCTGCGGGCGGGCAGCCGGTCGGGCGCGAAATATTCCAGATAGACGGCGTTGAAATCCCGCCACTGATCCATGTCGGCGAGCATCACGGTACATTTGAAGATCGCGTCCATGCCTAGGCCGAAGGCCGCGAGTTCGGCCTTGATGTTTTCCATCGTCTGCCGTGTCTGGCCGGCGAGATCGTCGGCCTTGGTTCCGTCCGCGCGGTTGCCGATCTGGCCGGACAGATACAGCGTGTCGCCGACCCTTACAGCGCGCGAAAACGGCGATCCGGGGCGTCCGCCGGGGAAATATTCGATCGGCGCGCGTGTGTCGGGTTCGTTCATGCCAGTATCCTCATCACATTGCCGCCCATCACCCTGGCGGCTTCGGTCTCTTCAAGCCCGCGCGCGAGCAGTGCTCTGGCGAGTGTCGGCCAGTCCCGGTAGCTGGGCAGGACGCTGCGGTAGGTGAAATCCATGTCGGTTCCGATCGCGACATGGTCGATGCCGAGCTGGTCGATCATGCGGAAGATCGTATCGACGAAATCATCGAAACTTGCCTGCGCGAAGCCCGCCGGAACACAGCCGACGACGCCGCCGGTCGCCGTGACGCGCAGGGCATCTTCGAGCGTGACCAGGCGCGGATGGCTGCCGCCGGCCGGGGCGACGTTGGAATGCGAGAGCAGCATCGGACGGGCGGCGATCGCGGTGGCATCTGCAACCGTCCGGGGGCTGGCGTGCGAAAGATCGACGAGCAGACCGGCCGCCTCCATCGCGCGGATCGTATCACGGCCGAGCGCCGTCAGGCCGCCGTGCGTGGGCGCCTCGGTCTGCGTGTCGCCGATCTGGTTGGTGCGATAATGGATGATGGTGATCGAACGCACGCCCGAAGCGGCCGCGTGTGCGATGCGGTCGAGCCGGTCTTCGATGAAGTCGCCGCCTTCGATCGAAAGCAGCCCGGCCAATCGCCCTTCCGCGTGCGCCGCAGCGATATCCTCCCCCGTGCGGGCGAGGGGGAGCTGCTCGCGCTGGAAGACCCTGTTTGCGGCCCCGATCTGGCGCTGATGATCGGCCAGCGCCTCGCCCGGTCCAAACGCCCGCGTTGCGCCGATGCCGCGATCCGTTCGCTCCAGCACCGGAAGGTCGGCGACCGTCGCGAAGACGGCCGCGCCCAGCCTTGCAGACCGCATCTCCGCCACGGCGCGGGCGGCGTCCGGCTCGGGATAGGAGGCGACGAACGGCGTCTTCGGCGCGCCCGACATGAAGAAGCGGCCGGGATGAGCGTGCAGATCGACGGTGGGATAGCGTTCGAGGAAAGCCAGCCCCGCCGCGTGCCGACCGGTGTCCACGCCCGGCCCCGAGGGCGGCGGGCCTGCGGGCGTTTCTGGAAGGCAGATCAGACACATGGGGCGGGTCTCATTGGGGAGATCGAACCTTAATCGCATTGCCAGGCAGGAGGAAGCGGAAATCCATCTTGTATCATAATTCGATACTGAGTATCGCATTATGAAGCAACTGGAGAGATTGATGTTCGCTGAACTCGATGAGCCGCCGCTGGATCCAATTCTGGGCCTCGCCCAATTGCTTGCGGGCGACACGAGCCCGGACAAGGTCGATCTGGGCATCGGCATCTATCACGACGACCAAGGCCGGGCGCCGGTGCTGGACTGCGTGAAGGCCGCGGAGCGCTGGCTCCTGGAGACGCAGCCGAGCAAGCGGTATCTCTCGTCTTCGGGCAACGCGGATTATAATGCGGCGACCCGGGCGCTGCTGTTCGGAGACGGCAGCGACGGCTTCGCGCGCAGCAGAACCATTCAGGCGCCGGGCGGCACGGGCGCGTTGCGGCTTGCATCGGACCTGCTTCGCAGGCTGAGCCCCGGCGGGCGCATCTTCATCCCCGGCCCGACATGGCCGAACCATCCCGCCATCTTCAAGGCCACGGGGCACGAACTGGTTGTCTATCCCTACTACGACATTGAAACCGGCAAGGTCCGCTTCGACGAGATGATGGCAACGCTCGGCGCGATGGGCGCAAAGGATACGCTGCTTCTGCACGGCTGCTGCCACAACCCGACAGGCGCCGATCTCGACGCGGCGCAATGGAGCGCGATCGCCGATCTTGTATCGAAGACAGGCGCCGCCGTGATGGTCGATCTTGCCTATCTGGGGCTGGGCGACGGCCTGAGCGAGGACGCTGCGGGCATCCGTCTGCTGGCGGAGCGTTTGCCCGAGTTCATCGTGGCGACCTCCTGTTCGAAGAACTTCGCGCTTTATCGCGAACGCGTCGGCGCGCTGACGGTGGTCGGGGCGAGCGAGACGAACGCGGTGCGGGCGCATGCCCACGCATTGCCGGTCGCGCGCACGCTCTGGTCCATGCCGCCCGATCACGGCGCGGCGATCGTCGCGCACGTTCTCGGCGATGCGGAACTGCGGCGGGGATGGGAGCGTGAATTGGCGACGATGCGGGATCGCATCAATACCATGCGCAACCGTCTTTCCGCGCGGCTCGCCGGACACGGCGATCGCGACTACGGCTTCATTGCGCGTCAGCGCGGCATGTTCACGATGCTGGGGATTTCGCCCGAAGGCGTCGAAACGCTGCGGCGGGAGCATCACGTTCACCTCACCAGCAGCGGCCGGGTGAATGTCGCGGGACTGAACGAGGGCAATGTCGATCGTGTCGCCGATGCGATCGCGGCGGTGGGCAATGCGGGGCGGTGACCTGCGGCGGCCGGTTTTGTCGCATCATATGCAACTAATGACCTTCGATGTTGCGCAGGGCGATTCAATGTCGGTAGCTCGCCCTATAGCCGAGCAGAGAGGTTGAAGTGGGTCCGGAACAGAATCGACGGTTGACGCAGGTTGGGCCGGGCACGCCGATGGGCGAGTTGCTCCGCCGCTACTGGCATCCGTTCGCGGCAATCTCGGAGGTTGACGAGGCCGGGATCAAGCCGGTGCGGCTGCTGGGCGAGAACCTTGTGGCGTTCAGGGCGAAGAACGGCGCCTACGGACTGATCGACCGGCAATGCCCGCATCGCCGCGCCGACATGCTGCACGGGATCATCGAAGACGATGGCGTCCGCTGCAGCTATCATGGCTGGTGTTTTGCCACGTCCGGGCAGTGCCTGGAGCAGCCGTTCGAAGATGTCGCCAACCCCGGCGCGCGCTTCCGCGACAAGATCCAGACCAAGGCCTATCCGGTCGAGGCGAAAGCCGGGATGTTGTGGGCCTATCTGGGGCCGCAGCCTGCGCCGCTTGTCCCCAACTGGGAGCCGTTCACGTGGGAGAATGGGTTCCAGCAGATCGTTTTCGCGGACATCCCGTGCAACTGGTTCCAGTGCCAGGAGAACAGCTGCGATCCGGTGCATTTCGAATGGATGCATCGCAACTGGTCCTCAGTGCTCGGCGGCGACGGCCGCTACGGCCCGACGCATCTGGAACTGTCGTTCGAGGAGTTCGAATTCGGGCACATTTACAGGCGCGTGCGCGAGGATACCGACAAGGACAATCCGCACTGGACGATCGGCGCCACCGCGCTGTGGCCGAACGCATTCTTTCTGGGCGATCACATCGAATGGCGCGTGCCGGTGGACGACGAGAACACGCTGTCGATCACCTGGATGTTTCACCGCGTTCCGAGCAATCGCGAACCGTTCGTCCAGCCGCGAATCCCCTGGTGGAAGGGGCCTGTGAAAGATGAATTCGGCAATTGGATCACGAGCCATGTGATGAACCAGGATATCGTCGCCTGGGTCGGTCAGGGTACGATTGCCGACCGGACGCAGGAGCATCTGGGACGCAGCGACCTGGGCATCGTGATGATGCGGCGCGCGTTCGAAAAGGCGATGAAGATCGTGGAATCGGGAGAGGGCGACCCGATGGGCCTGATCCGCGATCCGCAGCGCAACACGTGCATCGAAATGCCGATCAAGCACCGCGAGCTGTTCACCACGTCGATGACGCTGGAGGAAAGCCGGAGGCTGGGCGATTCTATCCAGTACCGGCTCAACCGGCCCGATTATCAGCATCAGGTCGGCCAGCCCGACGAGGTGAAACGCGAATACCAGATCGCGATGGGGATGATCCCCGAGGACGCGACCGAAACCATCTGAACCAGAACGATCTTTGAGGGAGTTTACGGGAATGAAACTGGGTACGATCCGAATTGACGGCACACCGACGGTGATCGCCCGCGTTGCCGACGACAAGGCCGTTGCGCTGGCCGCCTATCGCTGGATGGAAGACCTGATCGAGGCGGGCAATGCCGGTCTTGATGCCGCGAACGCGGCGATCGAGGCGGCGCTCGCGGGCAGGCTGCCGGTGATCGACCTGGCGGGCGCCGACTGGATGGCGCCGAACCCGCGCCCGTCCAAAATCCTGGGCTGCGCGGTCAACAACAACAACCTGAACGAGAAGGCGATGAGGCCGATGACGGCCCCGATGTTCTTCATCAAGGGGCGTTCGGCGCTGACCGGGCATAACAAGACGATCGACATCCTGAAGGATCACGGGCCTTCGATCCCTGAACCGGAGCCGGTGGTCGTGTTCGGCAAGATGGCCAAGAACGTTCCGCCGGAAAAGGCGCTCGACCATGTGTTCGGCTACACGCTGACCAACGACGTGACCGCGAGCGGCGTGAAGTTCGGGCAGGATTCGATTGCGCTCAAACAGACCGCAGACATCGTGAAACCGCACCATACCGCCTGGCGCCCGAAGTTCGAAGGCGAGGACACCTGGCTGCTGTTCATCTATCACTCCAAATCCAAGGCGGCGGATACGTTCGCCGCGATGGGGCCGTGGCTGACCACGAAGGACGAGGTTCCGGACCCCAATAAACTGCGCGTGCGCGGCTATATCGACGGCGAATGCTTTGCCGACGATTCGACCGCCAATTATTTCTTCCCGGTCGAGCGCGTCATCTCCGAAGCGTCGAAATGGTTCACGATGGAACCGGGCGATTGCATCCACACCGGCACTGCGTCCAAGGGCACCGAAAAGCATCCGCGCGGAAACATCGGCACCTATCTCGCGGGCTATGACGGCAAATTGTGCGACGTCGAGGTCGAGGGTCTCGGCCGTCTCTCCAACCGCATCAACATGGAGAAATAGGCATGTCCGTACCCGTCATCGACGTGCACACGCACATGCTGAGCGACGCATGGCTGAGCGACATCCGTGCGCACGGCGCGCCCAAATACGACGTGAAGCCGACTGCGGCCGGGCAGGACAGCGTATGGGTGAGCGGGGCGCCGTTCATGACGCTGTTCCCCGGCATGTTCGATTACGATCTGCGCATCGCGAATATGGACAAGGCGGGGGTTGATGTCGCGATCGTCTCGCTGACCTGCCCGAGCGCCTATTGGGGCGGCGAGGCGGTGAGCACGCGGGTGGCGCGTGAAATGAACGCGCACATGGCGTATCAGCAGGGGCGCTTTCCTGACCGGATACGCTTCTTCGCAACGCTGCCCTGGCAATATGCCGACAGCGCTGTAAGCGTTCTGAAGGAAGCGATCGCGCAGGGGGCTGTGGGCGTGTTCGTGAGCGCAAACGTCGACGGCAAGAGCCTGACCGCGCCGCAGTTCGCGCCGATCTGGCAGGCGATCGATGATCTGGCGCTGCCGGTTCTGGTCCACCCCACCGCGCCGCAGGGTGCCAAGGAAATGGAACTGGACGAATATGGGCTGGTGCCGCCGATCGGCTTCATGTTCGACACGACGCTGGCGATCTCGCGGATGATCCTCGACGGGTTCATCGACCGCTACCCCAATATCGGAATCATCGCCGGACACGGCGGTGCGGCCTTGCCCTATCTGGCGGGGCGGCTGGATCGCTGCCACGAGATGATTCCGGCCTGCGCCGAGAAGATCAAGGACAAGCCGTCGCGCTATTTGAAGCGCATCTATTATGACAGCGTGGTCTACGAGAAGAACGCGCTGGATCTGTGCATCGAAGTCGCCGGCGGCCCGGAACGCGTGATGTACGGATCGGATTATCCGCACAATATCGGCGACATGGCGGGATGCCTGGCACGGGTGGATGCGCTGGATTCCGGGGCAGCGAAGCTTGTCAGGAGCGGGACCGCGCAGAAGCTGTTCAAGCTGTGATTTCGCCCGCGCTCGTGATTGATGGGAAACGGTTGCCGACGGCGACGACCTTCCCGGTCATCGATCCTGCGACGGCGGCGCCTTTCATCGATGCACCGCTGGCGCGCCTCGCCGATGTAGACGCTGCGGTTGCGGCCGCGCGGCGGGCTTTTCCCGGCTGGGCATCGACGCCGATCGAGGAACGCGCGCGGGCCGTGCTGGCCGTCGCGGATGCGATCGAGGCGGCGAAGGACGAACTCGCGGCGCTGCTGTCGCGCGAGCAGGGCAAGCCGCTGGTGTCTGCCGGCGGGGAGATCATGGGCGCGCTCGGCTGGGCGCGCGCGACCGCCGCGCTCCGGCTGCCGGTCGATGTCATCAAGAACGACGACAGCGTCCGCATCGAAGTGCATCGCAAGCCGCTGGGCGTGGTCGGGTCGATCAGCCCGTGGAACTTCCCGGTGATGATCGCGATCTGGCATATCATTCCCGCGCTGGTCGCGGGCAACACTGTGGTGATGAAGCCGTCCTCCTACACGCCTCTGGCTGCGCTGCGGATGGTGGAGATTGCAAACGCGCATCTGCCGCCGGGCGTGCTCAATTCGCTGACCGGCGAAGGCGATATCGGGCGCGCAATCGCCGGGCATTCGGGCATCGACAAGATCGTGTTCACCGGATCGACTCCCACCGGCCGGTCGATCATGGCGAGCGGTGCCGCGAACCTGAAGCGGCTGACGCTGGAACTGGGCGGCAACGATGCCGCGATCGTGCTGCCTGATGCGGATATCGACAAGATTGCGCCGAAGCTGTTCCTGAAGGCCTTCATGAACAGCGGCCAGATCTGCGCCGCAGTGAAGCGCATTTATGTTCACGAGAGCGTGCACGACGCTCTGGCGGAAAAGCTGGCGGAAATGGCCCGCGCGGCGTCGGTCGGCCCTGCGAGCGATCCGGGGAACCAGTTCGGGCCGGTACAGAACCGGATGCAGTTCGATCACGTTTGCGCGCTCGCCGACGAGGCGAAGGCGAAGGGCGGGCGTTTCCTTGCGGGCGGTGAGCCGATGGGCCGCGAAGGCTATTTCTTCCCGCTGTCCGTCGCGGTCGATGTGAGCGACGGTATGCGCATCGTGGACGAGGAGCAGTTCGGCCCCGTTCTTCCGATCATACGCTATTCCAATGTCGAAGACGCGCTCGCACGCGCCAACGCCAGTGAGAACGGGCTCGGCGGATCGGTCTGGTCGGCGGATGTCGAGGGGGCAATCGCGCTGGCGCAGCGGCTGGAGTGCGGAACGGCCTGGGTGAACGACCATGCCAGCATCTCGCCGGACGTTCCGTTCGGCGGCGCCAAGCAATCGGGCGTCGGCGTCGAGTTCGGGCTTTACGGGCTCGAAGAATATACGCAGCTTCAAACAGTGCGCATCGCGAAAGTCTGACAATCGGGGGAGGGTGACGGGATGTTTCAGTTTGACCAGGCATTCCGTGACGAATTCGCGGCCAACTGGCGGGTGTTGCTGATTGCAATTACCGCACTGTTCTTCGGATTTTCCGCGCCCGCCTATGCGCTGCCGTTCATCTACCCGGAGGTGATCCGCGAATTCGGGTGGACGCGCGAGCAGGCGACGCTGCTGGCTTCGGCAAAATATCTGACGGGCGCAGTCGCGTGTCTTGTCGTCGGGCGATTCCTTGACGTTGCGGGCGCATGGATCGCGCTGGTGGTCTCGGTGGTGATCGGCGGCATTGCGCTTATCGGTTTCGCGTTCGTCGAGGGACTCAACAGCTATTATGCGGTCGGCGTGCTCCTGGGGATCGCAGGGCCCGGTGCGATGGTTTCCAGCTTCGTACTGGTGGGCCGCACCTTTCGCGCATCGCAGGGAACCGCAACCGGCGTCGTTCTGCTGGGCACCGCGCTTGGCGGGGTGGTCATGCCGCTCGTCACCGCAGCGTTTATCGGCTGGTTCGGGTGGCGCGTCGGCATGTCGATGCTGTCGATCGGGATCTGGGTCGTCGCGCTCCCCGCGCTGGCTTACGGCCTGCTGCGCGTTCCGATCACCCAGCAGGTCGCGGTGGCAGGCGATATGGGCGAAAAGGCCGGCGTCGCCGCCTATTTCGGCAAGCTGATGCGGGGATCGAGCTTCTGGCTGATGTCCGCCGCGTTTTTTCTGGTCACGATCGTTGACCAGGCGCTGACCCAGCATCAGGTGCTGATGCTGCGCGATGCGGGCCTTGATGCAGGGCAGGGCGCGTCGGTGGTCAGCATCATCGGGCTGTTCACGATTGCCGGGCGCATTGTTGCGGGCAACATCCTCGATCGCAACTCCAACCGCGGTCTGGCGGTGCTCTACGTGCTGCTGACCGCCAGCGCGCTGCTTTCGTTCCTGCTGACAAACCCGATCGTGCTTGTGACCTATATCGTGGTCCGCGCGCTCGGCCATTCCAGCGTGATGGTGGATGGCCCGGTGATCTCGCGCCACACCTACGGGACGCAGCATCTCGGCCTGCTGACCGGATTGATCACGGCGATGGCCAACCTGGGATCCGCCGCCGGGCCGTGGCTGATGGGCCGGATGTATGACGTGGGCGGGTCTTATCGTGCGGCGCTGATCGTGTTCATGATCCTGCCGATCGTCTCGGCGGTGTTCATGTGGTTCGTCAATCCGCGTGCCTGGAAAGCGCAGCGCGAGATTCCCTCCGGCTAATCGTCACAGTCTGGACACGATCATGTGAGATGAATGGACAAAGGGGGCTGCAATGCGGATGCGTGCTCTGTTTATCGCTTTGGGCCTGATCGCGGCGCCCGCCGCTGCGCAGCTCGATGCGCCACCCGAAGAGCTTTATGGTCGTTATGCGCCGGGCGGCGATTGTTCGCTCCAGCCGCGCATCGAGGTCGGCAAGCCCGGCGTTTTCATCGATACCGCCGCCGGGCGGCAGGGGCCGCTTCCGGTCAGCGTCTGCTACTCCTGCGCGGGCGGCGCCCGGTACGAGGGCATCCAGCGCTGGGTGTATGTGAAATACGGCAAGGACAAGTGGGGCGGGGACAACATGCCCGTGATCTTCATGTTCAATGCGCAGGAAAAGCGCGGCCTCGTTCATATCGAGCACGACGATACGCTGAAAACGCCGATCGGTGCGCAGATGACGCAGGTGGTCCGCGCGAAAGCGATGAAGCAGTGCGGCGCGGCGTCGCCGCAAGGCGCCCAGGCCAAACCCGCCGCCGCGAAGCCGGTCCTGCCGAAACCCGCACCGCCCGCGAAAACGCCTGCGGACGGCTTTGCGTCGGTTCTGGGCGGGCTGCTGCGGCCTGCGACCTCTCCGGCGAACAGCTATTACGACTGGCGCCATATCGAATCCGCGCCGCACGTCACCTGGGCCGCGCTGCCGCCCGAGATGCTCGACAAGCCGATGTCGAACGGCGAATATTTCCGCCGCGCAGGCATCGCGAGCGTCGCCGGGCAACAGCTCAAGGTGCTGGCGGGCGGCGCGCGCACGATGGTGATGACCTTCTATTTCAAGAACGAGGGCAAGCCGATCGGCACCCCCGCGATGCTCGCGGCGCTGAAAAGCGCGGGCTATACCGCCACGCTCGCGCGCTGCCCGAAGCTGAAAACCATGCCCGCGCCGGTCTGGTATCGCCTCTCGGCCCCCGGCAAGCGCCCCGCCTATCTCTGGGTGACGGGGGCGAGGCCACCGCAGCAGCCGTGGGAAGGCTTCAGCCTGTCGCTCGACGAAGCGCTGAAACCGCTGACCGCGCGTGAGGCGGCGGTCTATACGGATCGCTGCGCCTGACCTGATGATTTCGCCCGGCTGGCGCGACGCGCCGCGACGGGTTAAAGTTTCGCTCAAATTCATGCGTTTTGAGGGAGACGCTTCATGGCGACCGTTGCCGTTCTGCCGGGCGAGGCAAAATCCATCGCAGAGATGAAGGCGCTTCTGGAGCGCCAGCGCGCGGCGTTCATGGCGGAGCTGCCGGTGAGCGCGGCGGTTCGCAAGGACCGGCTGCGCAGGGCGGTCGATCTTGTTCTCACGCACAAGCTGCCGTTCGTGAAGGCGCTTTCGGAAGACTTCGGGCACCGGAGCGCCGAGCAGACGCTGGTGACGGACATCATGTCGTCCGTGAAACCTCTGAAACACGCCGTCAAGCACCTCGATGCGTGGATGCGCCCGGAGCGGCGCTCGCTCGATTTCCCGCTCGGGCTGCTCGGGGCGAAGGCGCAGGTCGTGTATCAGCCCAAGGGGGTCGTGGGTATCATCAGCCCGTGGAACTTCCCGCTGAACCTCACCTTCGGGCCGCTCGCGGGCGTGTTCGCGGCCGGAAACCGCGCAATGGTGAAGCCCTCGGAATTCACGCCCGTCACCGCCGCGCTGATGGCTGAACTTGCGAAACAGTATTTCGACGAGACCGAACTCGCGATCGTGCCGGGCGGGCCGGAGACCGGCAAGGCGTTCGCGGGGCTTGCCTTCGATCACCTGATCTTCACGGGCGCGACGGCCATTGCGAAGCACATCCTGCACGCCGCTGCCGAAAATCTCGTGCCCGTAACGCTGGAGCTTGGCGGCAAGTCGCCGGTCATCGTGTCGCGCAGCGCGAACATCGCGCAGATGGCGGAGCGGGTGGCGCTCGGCAAGATGATGAACGCGGGGCAGATCTGCCTCGCGCCGGACTATCTGCTCGTGCCGCAGGAGAATGAGGCCGAGATCGTCGAGGGGCTGAAGACGGCGGCGACGACGATGTACCCGTCGCTGCTTGCCAACGACGATTACACCTCGGTGGTGAACGCCCGCCACCGCGAGCGGCTGCAGGAACTGCTGGTCGATGCCGCCGCGAAGGGCGCGGAAATCGTGACCGTGAACCCGGCAAACGAGGATTTCGCGAACACCAATTCCAACAAGATGCCGCTCAGCATCGTGCGCAACGTCAGCGACGACATGCGCGTGATGCAGGAGGAGATCTTCGGGCCTTTGTTGCCGGTGAAGACATACCGGGAGACCGACGAGGCCATCGCCTTCGTAAACGGCCGCGACCGGCCGCTCGGGCTTTACTATTTCGGTGCAGACGGCGCGGAGGAGCGCCGCGTGCTCGATCGCACCATCTCGGGCGGCGTGACGGTGAACGATGTGATCTTCCACGTTTCGGCGGAAGACCTGCCGTTCGGCGGCATCGGTCCCTCGGGCATGGGCAGCTATCACGGGCAGGACGGGTTTCGCGCGTTCAGCCATGCCAAAAGCATCTACCGCCAGCCGAAACTTGACCTTGCGGGGCTGGCAGGCTTGAAACCCCCTTACGGGAAGAAAACCCACGCCACACTTGCAAGGGAACTGAAGCCATGATCGAACGCCGCATCGAAGGTCGCCAGCGGGATCTGGGGGGCGGCTTCGTGGTGCGGCGGGTGCTGCCGTCGGCGGGTCGGCGCATGGTCGGGCCGTTCATCTTCTGGGACCATTTCGGCCCGGTGGCGTATGCGCCCGGCGAGCGTTTCGACGTGCGCCCGCATCCGCACATCAACCTCGCCACGGTCACGTACCTGTTCGAAGGCGAGATCTTCCACCGCGACAGCCTGGGCAGCGCGCAGGCGATTCGTCCCGGCGCGGTGAACTGGATGACGGCGGGGCGGGGGATCACGCATTCGGAGCGCACCTCGCCCGAGGTGCAGGCGACGGGCCAGCGCATGGAGGGCATCCAGGCCTGGGTCGCGCTTCCCAAAACGCATGAGGAGGTGGAGCCGAGCTTCGTGCATCACCCGGCGGACACGCTGCCGGTGATCGCGCGCGAGGGCGCGCGGCTGACCATCATCGCGGGCACGGCTTATGGCAGGCAGTCGCCCGTGGGCGTGGTGTGGCCTACGTTTTACGTGGATGTCGATGCGAAGGCAGGCGCGACGATCGACGTCTGCAACGAACACGAGGAGCGCGCGCTCTATGTGGCGAGCGGCCGCATCGCGCTTGCAGACGGCGTGGCCGAAGAGGCGACGATGCTCGTGCTGGAGCCCGGCGCGAAGGTCGAATGGACAGCGGAAACCGATGCCCGCGTGCTGATGCTGGGCGGCAAGGCGATGGACGGCCACCGCGAAATCTGGTGGAACTTCGTCTCCTCCCGCCCCGAGCGCATCAATCAGGCCATCGACGATTGGGAGGCCGACCGTTTCGCGCACGTTCCGGGCGACGACGAAGAACGGATACCGCTGCCCGATGATCCTCGGCCCAAGGTATAAGGGATCGATCCTTCTCGGCCGGCGGCTTGCTCTCGGCCCGCTGTCGCACTATCGCTGAGCCCCGCCGCCCGGTGTCTGCCGAGATAGAGAGCCTTTGTTTCAGCCGGTTCGTGTTCTTGCCCGCGTTTTGCCCGAACGGTTTCGTGCCGGGGTAAAACGGCGCGCGGCCGGCATCGCCTTCGCGCTGCTCATCGAAGGGTTCCTTGCGCTTATCCTGCTGACGCTGGTGCCGTCGGTTTCCGAAAAGATGGTGCCCATGGTCGTCATGCGGCTGGATCAGGTGCGCGAGGACGAGCCTGCGGAAGAGCCGGAGGAACCCAGGAAGGCGCCGCAGCCCGAAGCGCAGCCTGAGCAGACGGCCCGGCCCGTCGATCCGCCGCCTGTGCCGATAGAGATTCCGGTCATTCAGCTTTCGCGCGAGGACATGGCGATTACCGACATCGCGAAACTGCCGCCGCCGCCGTCCGCACCCGCGCCGCCGCGCCCCGTCATGGGGCCTCCGGCGCCGCCGACGACGGGCGGGGATACGCCGCTTGTGGACGGAACCGGGCCGAACGGCGAACCGCTCTATGCCGCGGCGTGGTATCGGGAGCCTTATCAGGATGAACTGAGCGGCTATCTGTCGACGGCGCGCGGGCCGGGGTGGGGGCTCATCGCCTGCCGCACGGTGGCGGATTACCGGGTCGAGGATTGCGTGGCGATCGGGGAATATCCGCAGGGATCGAACATCGCGCGCTCGGTGCTTGCTGCGGCCTGGCAGTTCCGGGTGCGCCCGCCCCGCGTGGGCGGCCGGGTGATGGTGGGCGAATGGGTGCGTATCCGCATCGACTATGATCTGCGGCAGCGCCCCGCGCGCTATTGACGGCGGCGCGAGCACCGCAAAGAAAACGGCGGCCCCTTTCGGAGCCGCCGTCTGTCTTTTGCCGTGAGAGGCGTGCTTACTTCGCCTTGCGGCGGCGGGCAGCACCCAGGCCGAGCAGACCGAGGCCGAACAGCGCCAGCGCGGCGGGTTCAGGCGTATCGATCGGCGGCGGCGGCGGGATCAGGTCGCCGGTGATGAGGACGTTGTCGATCTTCACCCAGTCTTCCTTGTCCTTCCACTCGTGCTTTTTCTTTACGTCCTCGCAGACTTTCTTGTACTTTTTGCCGACCCACTTCCACTCGCACTCCTCTTCCCAGTAATAGGAGACATAGGAGTTGTCGGTCGAGATGAGCTTGAAGATGAGGTCGGTCCCGGCGATGTCTTCGATGTCGAGAGCGAGCGAGACGTTGAACCATTCCCAGGCGCTGTCGAGCGAGACCGAGTAAACGAGATCGCCGAAGTACACTTCGAGGATGTCGCCGGCTTCGGTTTTCCAGGGCTTGTACTGGAACGAGAGCACGATGTTCTCGTAACCCGTCAGATCGATGTCGAACTGCGTCGAAGTCACATACCTGTTTTATCCCAGGCTTTGATGGTGCATTATTCAGCCAGCAATGGAAGGATGCGCTATGGGACAGATACTCCATGGGAGCGCCACAACGAC
>NZ_JACHNZ010000031.1 GCF_014199685.1 Sphingosinicella soli
GCCCTCCGCTGCGAGAAAACCCTCACCGCATTCATGGGATTCGTCCATCTCGCTTGCGCGATGATCTGGATAAAATGAATGCAGACAGCGCCTAGAGCATTTTCATATTGAGCGTTGATATCCTGCGGCGTGGAAGAAGTTTGCGCATTCGGTTGGTGGGAAGCGATCGAGGAGCGCGCCGATGCGCTCGACGAGGCCGTCGATGGTTCGCTCGGGGTCTTGCCGCAGCAACGCCTTGAGCTTTGAGAAGGCCATCTCGATTGGGTTCATATCCGGGCTGTAGGGCGGCAGGTAGAAGATCTGTGCGCGGCGGTTGGCGATTGTCTCACGGATGCTGGCAACTTTGTGCGCGGGCAGGTTGTCGAGCACTACGACGTCGCCGCGCCTGAGGGTCGGCGCAAGGATGTGCTGGACGTAGGTTCGGAACGCACCACCATCCATCGGCCCGTCGAGCACCCAGGGCGCGGTCATGCCGGTGAGGCGCAGCCCGGCGATGAACGTCATCGTCTTCCAGTGTCCGAACGGCACGCTGTCGCGGCAGCGTTCGCCAACCGGCGCCCAGCCATACAGCCGAGCCATTTTCGTGTTCACGCCGGTCTCGTCGATGAAGACGAGGCTCTCAGGATCAAGGAAGGACTGCGCCGCCTTCCACAGCTTGCGCCGCGCGGCCACGTCGGGTCTGTCCTGCTCTGCTGCGCGCAGGGCTTTTTTTGAACGACAGCCCCAGACGCCCGGCCGCGTTCCAAGTGGCGCCGGTGCTCAGCGTGACGCCGGGCTCGGCCAGCAACCATGCCTGGACCTGCGCCAGCGTGATCCCCGGCCGCGAGCGAATGTGCGCCGCCAGCGTCAGTTCCTGGGCCGGTGAGAGCTTGCGCGGAGAGTGACCCCGGTTCGGGTTAATCCCCGTATGGCCGGTTATACGCCGGCGGATCAGCGCCTTGTAAATGTATGCAATGCTGACCCCGAACGTCGTCGCAGCCTGCCGGACCGGCATCTCCCCATCCACCGCCTTCAATACCCGATCCCGCAAATCCTGTGAGTAACTCTGACCTGATCGCCAACCCATCGCCGCCTCCTTCGTGACGGCAACCTATGAATCACACGATGAAGCCTTTGGGAATCCCCCAGCGATTCCGCCCATCGTGAATATGCTCTAGAACTTCGCAGAAGCTGAAACGAAGAACGTGGTTCCGAGCGCATCGTAAACAGTCGGGAACGTATTGGCAGCGTTATGCGTGGTGCTGCCGGCTTCCGAACCGACGATGGGCGGATCCTTGTCGAAGATGTTCTGGACACCGAAGCGGAAATCATAAGCATCGGCGATATGCAGCGACAACGTCGCGTCGAAGTAGTTATGCGCCTTGATCGACGAAACGAGAATGTTCGTTCCCGAATCCTGGCTCACCTTGCCGATGTAGCGCCAGCGGCCCATCAGCGACACGTCGCCGAGGCTGTAGGTGAGCGCCGCGACGTGCTTCCACTTCGGCATCGGTGCGAGGTTGCAGGCGAACCCGAACTTGCCTGCGCACTGCGTCGTCGGCGCGATGGGGTCTCCCTTCTTCTTGTAGCTATCGAGATAGGTGCCGTTGAACAGGAACGACACACCGCCCGAACCGATGTCGTGCGAATAGCCCGCGGACACATCGATGCCCTTGGTTTGCAGGAATGCGCTGTTCGCAAAGGCCTGATCGACGCCGAATTCGATATTGCCCGACAGTGAACCCGTCAGCGTATTGCGGTTGATCGCCTGACAATATGCGCTGTTGATATCCTGCGTGACCAGATAACAACCGTCCACGACATTCTGCGGCGATCCGCCGAGCTGATCGATCGCGTTGTTGATCGTGATATCGAAGTAATCGACCGACAGGGACAGACGCGGAACCGACGGCGGATTGATGACGACACCGATCGTATAGGTGTCGGACTTCTCCGCCTTCAGATCGAGATTGCCGCCCGCGAAGGCATTGATCTGACCCGAAACCGGACCGGGAATATTGCCGACGGAAGGCGCGCCGGTATCAAGGCAAAGCTGCGTGAGCGTTGCATTGCCGACCGGGTTGCTGCCCGCGCAGGGATCGGTGTCGAGATTTTCGATGATCGAAACCGGAGGCGCCGTCAGTTCGTAGATGTTCGGTGCCCGTACCGCTCTTTGATACAGACCGCGGAACCGCACACCCTGCACCGGCGCCCAGTCCGCGCCCGCCTTGTAAGCGTGCACGCCGCCGACCGTCGAATAATCGGAATAGCGATAACCGGCTTCGAGGTTCAGCGCATAGAAGCCCGGACGATCCGTAACGACAGGGATACGAAGCTCGCCGAAGATCTCCTTCGTATCGAAGTGATAAGGCGCGAGATTGAAGCCCTGACCGTATCCGATCAGGTCGCCCGATGCATAGGCATCGTCAACGTCGGTTCTTGCTTCCTCACGGCGATATTCCACGCCCAGAGCGAATGCCACCGGCGCTTCGGCCCACGGCATCGTGAGATTGCCTACGTCACCCGAAATGCTGCCGCCGACAACCCATTGGTTTGTCTTGTCGACTTGCTGGCCGCCGGTCAGAATGAAGCCGAGCGCATCCGGCCCGATAGCATCCTGCGTGAACAGATTGAGCGGAACGCAGCCGCCGGAGGGATCACGGCACGCCGGGCCGTCGGGCGTCATCACGACATCGAGCGCCTGAGCGGTTCGCGCATATGTGATATCGTTCAGATACGCGATCTCACGCTTGGATTTGCTATACTGGCCGAACACTTCCCAGTTCAGATTGCCGAGGTCGCCGCGCAGGCCCGCAACGGCTTGCCACACCTTGTTGTCATAGGTCGTGGTGCGCCCGCCGCTTTCCACCATGCGGCGCCGGATACCGATCGTCGTCGAGCCGTCGTCGTTGATGGTGCTGTTGGGGCTGTTGAACAGAAGGTTGGATTGTTGCGGCGTCAGGAACGGATTGTCCTGAAAGATATCGAACGTATATCCGAAGGTGCCGGTTGGCGCCGACTGACTGTTGACCTTCGAGCTGAGGTAGGTGCCGCGCGTGAAGAATTCGATACCGTCGGAAAGCTCGTACTTGAGCATCGCCATCGCATTCCAGCGTTCCTGCGGAACCACCAGATAATTCGGCGGCGCATAATTATAGGGCTGATAATACGGAACGAAATCGTTGTTCGCGTCGATCTGGTAATAGGAGTTTTCCGTATCATCGAAAGAATTGTCGATGACGGTGGGATTTGATGTCGAACTGCCGCCCGGAGACAAGTCGTCCGAGAACCTCGCCGGGTTCGCATAGCTGCGCGAGCCCTGATAAACGAGCTCGCGCTTGGTATAGCCGCCCGAAACGACAAGATTGCCGCGCTCGCCCAGATTGATGCCGCCGGTCAGCGCCAGATTGTGGACGGCGCCGTCTCCGCGCGACGTTATTTCCGTCGAGGCATCGGCCTGGAGCCCGGTGAAATCTTCGTTCAGGATGAAATTCACAACACCGGAAACGGCGTCGGAACCATACACTGCCGAAGCGCCACCGGTGAGAACATCCACGCGCGAAATCAGCGCGACCGGAATCGCGTTGACGTCGACGATACCTTCCGAATCGTACGAAGCCTGACGCTTGCCGTTGACCAGAATCAGCGTGCGGTTGTCGCCGAGGCCGCGCAGATCGACCGTCGCAACGCCAGGATTGCCGTTGTTCACCGTCGGGTTGATTGCCGCGACGAACTGCGGGTTCTGCGTCAGCAGTTTTTCGACCGAACTCGCATTCACATCAGCGAACTGCTGCTGCGAGAGCGAAATAACGGGGCTGGAGGCTTCGAGGTCAGCACGCACGATACGCGAGCCGGTGATAACGATGATGTCTTCGGCGGAAGGTTCCTCCTGCGCGGCTGCCGGTGATGCGAGCATGGCTACCGATGCAGCCACAAGTACGCTGCTTGAACAGAGCGCACGTCTAGAGAGCGATATTTTCGCGTTGTTCACGTCCCAGTCCTTTACAATATATCCCAGTTTATCATCGACACATGTTGCTTTTTTGCATCTATGCGGATCGGCCTTGTCTCGGCTCATTTTCGCTTTTGATACACAATCACGTATCGAGGCAGTCCATTTTGGACCAGCCGCGTTGTCCCTCAAATGTTATTGAAGTGTAAAGCTGCACGCTCAACGGTTGATCGCAAGACACACTCGGTGTGGCGATATCACAACAAGATGGGCGCAGACGTAGCGTGCGGAACACAGAAATTGTAATTTTATTACTGTGCAACAGCGTTTGGAGCGCGGCCGTCAACAAAGTTTCGACGTCGAAACGAATGCTTCGACGTTCTATTTCAGCATAAACGCAAAAGTATTGCCGAGCAGAAGGACGGCGCTAGAGGCGGCCGAGCGCGCGCATTTCCGTATAGCGGGCCGCTGCCGCTTCGCCCGAGATATAGGCTTCCTGAAGTTCGTGGCTCCAGTAGCGAAGGTTCGCGAGAGGAACGCGCGATCCCGTGACCGCACAGGTCACATGATCGCCGTTCTGAAGAACGCGGTACGAGCCGGAAAGATATTGCAGCCGCGCGGGGCGGCCTTCACCGAGTTTGAGCATAGCCATGCCAATGTCGCCTACAGGAGCTTCGCCTGCAAGAGGCCATCGTTTGGCGCTGCAGATTTGCGGGGCTTCGTGCCGACCACCACATCGACGGGCTCGGCGCTGTCGGCGAAGCGGAGGCCGAGGCGGGGCTCGCGGCGGGCCTCGTCGGCGCGCTTCACGAGGCTGCCGTCGGGCCGCGTCACGACAGCATAACCGCGCGACAGGATGGCGAGCGGGTTCAGCGATTCGAGCAGGCGCCCCCACGATACGATGCGATCGGCATCGCGCTGGGCGAGCCCGCCGAGCAGCGTCGGGCGAAGGCGCGTCGCTGCGCCGGCGAGCTGATGGCGCGCCTCCGCGATGCGGCTGCGCATCGCACCGCGAAGCGGCTCGGCCGTGCGTTCGTAGCGGCCCTGCCACTGTTGAAGCGCAGCCCGCAGCGCGCGCGGCAGGCGCTCACCGACATCATCCAGCTTTTGCGCCTTCATGCCGAGAATGGCGGTCGGTGTCGGCAAGCGGGCGGACCAGAGATGGATACGTTCGGCGCGGGCTTCCAGCGTCTTGGCGACGCAGCGATCGAGCCGTGCCGCGAAGGAGGAGACGCCCGCGACCAGCTCCGCGCGGACGGGAACGGCAAGCTCGGCGGCGGCGGTGGGCGTGGGGGCGCGGTGATCGGAAGCGAAATCGATGAGCGTGGTGTCGGTTTCGTGGCCGACGGCGCTGATGAGCGGGATTTCGGACGCGGCGGCGGCGCGGACGACGATCTCCTCGTTGAAGGCCATGAGGTCTTCGATCGAGCCGCCGCCGCGCGCGATGATGAGCACGTCCGGCCGCCGCGCCATGGCGTTGAAGCCGCGAATCGCCGCCGCGATGTCTTCGGCGGCGCCTTCGCCCTGCACCTTCACCGGCCAGACCAGCACGTCGCGCGGGAAACGGTCTCCCAGCCGGTGCAGGATATCGCGGATAACCGCGCCCGTGGGCGAGGTGACGACGCCGATCAGCTCCGGCAGCCAGGGGATCGGCCGCTTGCGCTCAGGCGCGAACAGCCCCTCGGCGGCGAGCATCGCCTTGCGCCGCTCGATCATCGCGAGGAGCGCGCCCTCCCCCGCGAGTTCGAGCGATTCGACGACGATCTGGTACTTGGAGCGGCCCGGATAGGTGGTGAGGCGGCCGACGGCGACCACCTCCATGCCGTCTTCGGGCCGGAACCCGAGGCGCGCGCGCTGGCCCTTCCACATCACCGCGTCGATCAGCGCGGCATCGTCCTTCAGCGCGAAATAGGCGTGGCCCGAGGCCGGCACTTTCCAGCCTGAAATCTCGCCGCGCAGGCGGACATTGCCGAACTGATCCTCGATGCTGCGCTTCAGCGCCGAGGAGAGTTCGGAGACGGTGAATTCGTGGGCGTTGCCGGCAGCGTCCATGAGGCGTTGCTAAGCGCTCGGCGCACGCTCTACAAGGCCCGGCCATGAACATCCTCCTTATCGGAAGCGGCGGCCGCGAACATGCGCTCGCCTGGAAAATCACCCAGTCGCCGCTGTGCGACACGCTCTGGTGTACGCCGGGCAACGCCGGGATCGCAGAGGTGTGCGCCTGCGTGCCGCTGAACACCGCCGACCACGGGGCGGTGATCGCCTTCTGCCGGGAGCACGCCGTCGGCCTTGTGGTCGTCGGGCCGGAGCAGCCGCTCGTCGAGGGGCTGGTCGATGCGCTGACGGCCGCGGGCATCAAGGCGTTCGGGCCGAGCGCGAAGGCCGCGCAGCTCGAAGGTTCCAAAGGTTTCACCAAGGATCTGTGCAAGCGCGCGGGCATCCCGACCGCCGCCTATGAACGGTTCACCGACGCGGACGCCGCGAAGGCCTATGCTGCGGGACGCGGGCTACCCATCGTCATCAAGGCGGACGGGCTCGCGGCGGGCAAAGGTGTCATCATCGCCGAGACGCGCGAGGAGGCGGACGCGGCGATCGACGACATGTTCAGCGGCAGCTTCGGCGCGGCGGGCGCGGAAGTGGTGATCGAAGCGTTCCTGACCGGCGAAGAGGCCAGCTTCTTCGCGCTCGTCGACGGCAGGACCGCGCTGCCGCTTGCCTCCGCGCAGGACCACAAGCGCGTGGGTGACGGGGACACCGGTCCGAACACGGGCGGCATGGGCGCCTATTCGCCCGCGCCGGTGCTGACGCCCGCGCTTGAGGCGCAGGTGATGCGCGAGATCGTGCAGCCGACGGTAGACGCGATGGCGGCGGACGGGATGCCCTATGTGGGCGTGCTCTACGCGGGACTGATGCTGACGGAGAGCGGCCCACAACTCATTGAATATAATGCACGCTTCGGCGATCCTGAATGCCAGGTGCTGATGCTGCGCATGAAATCCGACATCGTGCCGGCGCTGATCGCGGCGGTGGACGGCGGCCTCGAACACGTAAATGTGGAGTGGCACGACGCGCCCGCGCTGACGCTGGTGATGGCGGCCGAGGGCTATCCGGGCACGCCCAGGAAGGGCACCGTGATCGAAGGCACCGAGACGGCGGCCGGCGAAGGCGTCGTGATCTTCCACGCAGGCACCGCGCGCGACGGCGAAGGACGACTGATCGCGAACGGCGGCCGCGTGCTGAATGTCACCGCCACGGGGCGCAGCGTGCGTGAAGCCCGCGACCGCGCCTACGTGGCTGCCGAAAAGATCAGGTGGCCCGAAGGCTTCCACAGGTCAGATATCGGCTGGAGAGCCATTGCGCGGGAGGGAAAGACGGCATGAGCGACAAGCAGGAGCAGTTTTCCGGTACGCAGGCCGTGCGCGAGGCGCATCGCTTCGACGAGGCGCGGCTTGCGGAGTGGATGCAGGCCAATGTGGAAGGCTACAAAGGCCCGCTGACGGTCGCGCAGTTCAAGGGCGGGCAGTCGAACCCGACCTACAAGCTGGCGACGCCCGCGAAAAACTACGTGATGCGCCGCAAGCCGCCGGGACAGCTGCTGAAATCCGCGCACGCGGTGGACCGCGAATACAAGGTCATCAGCGCGCTTTACGCGCAGGGTTTCCCGGTGGCGCGCGCGTACGGGCTCTGCACCGACGAGGACGTGATCGGAACGTGGTTCTACGTGATGGACTGCGTCGACGGGCGCGTGGTGTGGGACACGTCGTTTCCCGGCGAATCGAACGAAAGCCGCGCCGCGCACTTCGACGCGATGAACAAGACCATCGCCGACCTCCACAATTTCGATCCCGAAGCGATCGGCCTCGGTGATTACGGCAAACCGGGCAACTATTTCGCGCGGCAGATCGGCCGCTGGGCGGGGCAGTACAAGGACGACGAACAGGCGGGCCACTTCGAGGAGATGGACCGGCTGTGCGAATGGCTGCCCGCGAACATCCCGCCGGGCGACGAGACGAGCGTGGTGCACGGCGACTACCGCGCCGACAACATGATCTTCCACCCCACCGAGCCGAAGGTGCTCGCGGTGCTCGACTGGGAGCTTTCAACGCTCGGCCATCCGCTCGCCGACTTCACCTATCACCTGATGATGTACCGCATGCCCCCGGAAGAAACCGCCGGACTCGCGGGCCAGGATCTCGCGGCACTCGGCATCCCGAGCGAAACCGAATATGTGGAGGCCTATTGCCGCCGCACCGGGCGCAGCGGCATCGCCAATCTCGATTTCTACGTCGCCTTCAACATGTTCCGCCTCGCCGCGATCATCCACGGCATCAAGGGCCGGCTGATAAGAGGCACCGCCGCCAACGCCCACGCCGCCGCAATGAGCGAACGTCTGGTGCCGCTCGCCAAGCTCGCATGGGCACAGGCGGAAAAGGCGATGAAGACGGGCTGAGAGACCACCCCACCCGACCTCCCCCTGGAAAAGGGGGAGGTCGGGTGGGGGTCGATGGCGAGGGGGTGCGCCAGTCACCCTCCCCAACCCCTCCCTGGAAGGGAGGGGCTTTCTGCTGTCAGCGTCCGCCTTCGCCTGCCGCCAGCGGGACCGGCTTCCAGTTGCGCACGAAGCTGTCGAGGAGCTGCACGCCGTAGCCGACCGCGCCTTTGGGTGCCGTGGGCTGGCCCTTGTCGGTCCAGACCGTGAAGGCGACGTCGAGGTGCGCCCACGGGGTTTCGGGCTTTACGAATTCGCCGATGAAGTGCGCGCCGAGGCCCGCGCCGGGCCTGCCCCCTTCGGGCGAATTCAGGATGTCGGCGACACCGGACTTCATCGTTTCGGTATAGGTCGCGTGAAGCGGCAACTGCCAGAGCGGTTCGCCGACCGCCTTGCCCGCCGCAGTGAGCTGCGCCGCGAGCGCGTCGTGGCGGCTGAAAAGCCCGGCATAATCATCACCGAGCGCGCCGCCGACAGCGCCGGTGAGCGTCGCGATATCGACGATGGCGGCGGGTTTGAAGCGCGCATCCGCGTATGAAACCGCGTCGGCGAGCACCATGCGGCCCTCGGCGTCCGTGTTGGTGATCTCGATGGTTTTGCCGTTGTAGGCTTTCACGACGTCGCCGGGGCGTGTCGCGCCGCCGTCGGGCATGTTTTCAGCAAGCGCTGCGACCGCGACGACGTTGACGGGCGCGCCGCTTTTCGCGAGCGAAAGCGTCGTTCCCACCACGGCGGCGGCGCCCGCCATGTCGGTCCGCATACGCCACATGCCGAGACCCGGCTTCAACGACACCCCGCCCGTATCGAAGGTTATGCCCTTGCCCACAAGCACGAGCGGCGCTTCGCTGCCGCCGCCGCGATACTCCACGATCAACATGCGCGGCGGGCGCTGCGATCCGATGCCGACGCTGAGGATCGCGCCCATGCCGAGCTTTTCCATCTGCGGCACGTCCAGCGCCTCGATCCGAACCCCGGCGACGCCCTTGAACGCCGCGCGCACGCGCTCGACGAAAACCTCCGGGTATTTGATGTTCGAGGGCTCGCTGACGAGATCACGCGCGAGGATGACGCCTTCGACGAGCGTTTTGCCTTGCTGCGCATAGCGATCCGCGCCCGTAGCGCCGACCACGGTGAGCGGGGCGTCGCGCCCCGCCGCGCGCGGTTTCCCGGGCGCCGCCTTGTAGAGATTGAATTCGTATCCGCCGAGTTCGGCGCCGACGGCGAGATCGGCAGCCGCATCGGGGACAGCAGGCGCAAGCCCCGACGCGAGAAGCGCGACCGGGCCATCCGCCGAGGCGGTTTCCCGCGCGGCGATTCCGCCGATATCCTGGAGCCCCGCAGTCGTCGCGCCGTCCTTCGCGCCGATCACCACGATCTGCTGCCAGGCGCCGATGCCGCGCAGCACCAGCGTCGATTTCGCCGCATAGTCGAAGGCTGCAGACTCAAGCGCTTTGCCCACGGCCTCCCGCGTCGCCGCATCGAGCGAGGGTGCGCGGACCGCCAGATCCTCCTTCGCGGCAAGCGGCAGGACGATCGCGGCGCTGCCATCGGGCGCGCGATCAGAAAAGACGACGGGCCGCGCTTCCGCACCGGCCATTCCCGCAAAACCCGCAAGCAAGATCGCGACAGCAACATTACGCATTCGTGGCTCTCCCCGTGAAAGACCCCGATCATGCCAGCCCGCACGCTGAAAAGGCAAGTCCGCGCGCCGGAAAGGAATCTGCACGTTCAACCGATGTTAACCGTAAACGTCAGCGTCCCGTTCAAGACTGGCGTGCCATAGATTGTTTCGGGGCCAGGCGCGAAATGCACCTGAAAAACAGGAACTTCGGGGTGCTAAGACGAATTCGGCGCGACCAGATCAGGTCCGGCATGTTCATTCAGTCGATGGAAGGATCGTGGTTTTCACATCCGTTCCTGAAGGCCGGTTTTCTTCTTACCGACCCTGCCGACGTGGAGGCGCTGCTGAGCAGCAAGATCGACGGCGTGCTGATCGATACCGAGAAGGGGCTCGATATCGAGGGGCAGAAGCCGCGCGTGATGCCCATCGATGCGACCAGCGAGGGTGCGAAACCGGCGGCGGCGCAACGGGCAGTGCCCGCCGAGAGCGCCGAGAGCGCGACCGCCCCGCAGACGTTGCCGACGATCACCGCGCTTGCTTCCGATGCGCCCTGCAGCATGGCCGAGGAATTCGGCCGCGCCAACATCATCGCGGACCACGCCAAGCGCGTGATGACCGAGCTTTACGACCAGGCGAGGCTCGGCAGGATCGTGAATGCCGACACGCTCGTACCCCTGGTGGAAGACATCGCCGGATCGCTCGCGCGCAACCGCTCCGCGCTGACCAGCATCCTGCGTCTCAAGACCAAGGACGAATACACCTATGTGCATTCGGTGGCGGTGTCGGCGCTGATGATAAACCTCGGGCGCGAAATCGGCGGCTTCGACCCCGCGATGCTCCGCGACATGGGCGTGGCCGGGCTGCTTCACGACGTCGGCAAGATGGCGATGCCCGAAGCCGTGCTCGGCAAGCCGGGCGAACTGACCAACGCGGAATACTCGATCATGAAGACGCACCCGGAGCGCGGCCATGCGCTGCTCCGGCGCAGCCGCGACGTGCCGGGCATGGCGCTCGACGTCTGCCTGCACCACCACGAGCGCGTGAACGGCACCGGCTATCCGGGGCGGCTGAAGGGCGGGCGGATCACGCTGTTTTCGCGCATGGGGGCGATCTGCGACGTGTATGACGCGCTGACGTCCAACCGTCCGTACAAGACGGCGTGGGGCGCGAATCAGGCGCTGAAGACCATGTTCAGCTGGCGCGGGCACTTCGATACGGACATCCTGACCGCCTTCATCCGCAGCGTGGGCATCTATCCGGTGGGGACGCTGGTGAAGCTGCGATCAGGCCACCTCGCCTTCGTGCTCGATATCAACGACGCCGATCTCACCAAGCCGATCGTGCGCGCGTTCTTTTCGATCGCGCACGGCGCGCCGATCCCGCCGCAGGACATCAACCTGCTGACGAATGCGGAGGGTGATGCCATCGTTTCATCCGAAGACCCCGACGCCTGGGATCTCGGCGACTGGGAAAAACGCTGGAGCGCGCTCGCCGCCTGAGCAGGATGGATCGGCGCCCGCACCGGGCTTACTATCGGGGCCGAACCAGCAAGAGGCCCATCCATGCGACCGATCATCGATATTGCGGAAGTTTCGAAACGCCTGCTCGGAAGCGCGCCCGAGGATCTGGGGCACCACGAGAAGCGCGTGCTGGAACATGTTTCGGCGCGAAAGCCGATCAGCCGGGACGCGGGCCGGCTTGCGGACGAAGACGCGACGGTGGGCGAGCGGCTCTCCGACCGCGTCGCCGAAGTGGGCGGCTCGTGGGGCTTCATCATTGCCTTCGCGGCCGTACTGTTCGGGTGGATGCTGCTGAACAGCGGCATACTCAAGGGACTCGCCTTCGACCCCTACCCCTTCATATTCCTCAACCTGATGCTCTCGACGCTTGCCGCCGTGCAGGCGCCGATCATCATGATGAGCCAGAACCGGCAGTCCAACAAGGACAGGCTCGCCGCGCGGCTCGACTATGAGGTGAACCTGCGCGCCGAGCTTGAAATCCTGCGCCTTCACGAAAAGATCGACCTGAGCGTGATCGAGACGCTGCACCGGCTGGAAGCGGAGATTGCGGCGCTGAAGGCGCGTTAGGGTTCAGGGTCCGCCGCTGGCGTGGCGAGCAGGCGATCGATCTTGCGGCCGTCCATGTCGACGATCTCGAAGGTCCAGTCGTCGTAGCGGAAGGTTTCGCCGATCTCGGGAAGATGCGTCAGCACGCTGAGCGCGAAGCCCGCGACGGTCTGGTAATCGCGTTCGGCGGGAAGCCGCGTGCCCAGCGTTTCGGCCATCTCGTCGGCAGGCATGGAGCCCGCCAGAAGCCAGCTGCCGTCGCCGCGCTCGACAGCGTCGGGCTCGGTGCCCTCGTCGAGATCGGATTTGAACGCACCGGCGATCGCCGCGAGCAGGTCGGCAGGCGTCAGGATTCCTTCGAAGTGGCCGTATTCGTCGTGGACGAGCGCGATCGGTACGTCGGCGCGGCGCAGAACCTCGAGCGCGTCCGCAGCATCCATCGCATCGGGAACGACAGGCGCGGACCGCAGCAGCGCCCTCACATCGAGCGGGCGGCCGTCGAGAATGGCGGCGGCGACGTCGCGCGCCTGCAGGATTCCGATGATGCGGTCGATCGACCCCTCCGCAACGGGCAGGCGCGTGTGCGCCGTCGCCACGAGTTCGGCGCGAATCTCGGCCTCGTCGGCTTCGATGTCGAGCCAGTCGATCTCCGTGCGCGGCGTCATCACCGCGCGCACGGAGCGGTTGGCAAGGCGCATGACGCCGCTGATCATCTGCCGCTCGTTCTCCTCGATAACCCCGGCGTTGGTCGCCTCGGAAACGATGAGGTGCAGCTCTTCGGCCGTCACATGATCGGCATTCTCCTTCGCCGCGCCGAACAGGCGGAGCAGCGCCTTCGTCGAATGTTCAAGCACCCAGACCAGCGGCGCGGTGATGCGCGAGAGCACCGACATCGGCGCCGCGATCACGACGGCAACGCGTTCCGGGCTGCGCAGCGCGAGCTGCTTGGGCACCAGCTCGCCCACGGTGAGCGACAGATAGGTGATCAGCGTGACGACGAGAACGATGCCCACTTCGCTCGAAAGCCGCTCCGGCACACCAAGCAAGGCCAGCCGCTCCGCCACCGGCCCGCCCAGCGTGGCGCCCGAATAGGCACCGTTGACGATACCGACGAGCGTGATGCCGATCTGCACGGTCGAAAGAAAGCGGGACGGATCATCGTGAAGCGCCAGGGCAATCCGCGAGCCCGGCTTTCCGGCGTTCACCATCGCCTGAAGCCGCGCTCGCCGCGAGGAGACCACCGACATTTCCGACATCGCGAAAACGCCGTTCACCGCGATAAGCAAAAGGATGATGCCGATGTCGACCCAAGGGAAAGGCTGCATGATGCGCTTTCCTTATACGGCACGGCGCGGCATTTGAAGTGAGCATTTGAGGGGAAGGAGCTTGGAGTGCTGAATATTGTGACGCGCGCCGGAAAAGAACCGGCGCTCGCGCTCGTCCACGGGTGGACCTGCGACCACCGCGCGATGCAGCCGGTCGCGGATGCTTTCCCTCTGCAACACGCGGTGATGCCCGATCTGCCGGGCCACGGCGCAAGCCCCAAGGCGGGGGACTATGCCATTGCCGCCCAGACAGAAGCCGTGCTGGCAGCGATGCCCCAGCGCGCGATCTGGATCGGGCATTCGATGGGCGCGCAGATCGTGGTGGAAGCCGCTGCGCGCGCGCCGGAGCGCGTGATGGCCGCCGTGCTGCTCGACCCCGCTGCCATACAGCCGATGGACGCCGCTTTCGCCGGGCGCGACAGGATGAAGGCGGACCTCGCGACGACGGACGACTTCCCCGCGCTGATGCGCCGCTTTTCGAGCGGAATGATGATCGCGCCGGCGGATGCGGACGCGGTGCGCGCGCTGGCCGACACGCAGGCCGCCGCCGACCCCGACGTCGCGCGCGCCGGCTGGGACGCGATCTGGGACTGGGACGGCCCCGCCGCGTTCGCCGCGCTCAGCGTGCCGACGCTCGTTATCACGGTCGAGAGAACGATGAACCGGCTTGCGGACCTTTCCAGGCTGAACCGCCGCATCGCCACCGCGCAGGTGACGGGTTCGGGCCATATGCTGCAGTTCGAGGTGATGGATCAGGTCGCCGCGATGATGCAGCGTTTTTTCCACCTGAACGATTTGCTCAGCGCGGGTTAAGATGAACTGCTGTTGGAACCAGCACGCGGTGTCCGGCTTACAGGCGCTGCAGACAGAAATGGAGATCTGGGGCTTATGTCTATCCAATCGAAAATGGTGGCGAGCGTAGCCGCGGCAGGCCTGCTGCTCACGACAGCCTGCGTAACCAACCCGGAAACGGGCAAGAAGGAAATTTCGAAAACCGCGATCGGCGCGGCCCTCGGCGCAGGCGCGGGTGCGGGCCTGGGCGCCATCATCGGCGGCAAGCGCAACCGCACCGAAGTGCTGGTCGGCACGGGCATCGGCGCGCTCGCGGGCGCGGCAGTGGGCGCGTACATGGACAAGCAGGAAAAGGAACTGCGCGAAAAGACCGCAGGAACGGGCATCGACGTGGTTCGCCAGGGCGACGAGATCTTGCTCAACATGCCGTCCCAGGTGACGTTCGACGTGGATTCGGCGATCGTCAATCCGCAGTTCCAGCCGACGCTGAACGAGGTCGCCCGGGTGCTCTCGCAGTACGAGAAGACCTTCGTGGACGTGATCGGACACACCGATTCGACAGGATCCGACGCTTACAACATGACGCTGTCGCAGCGCCGTGCGGACAGCGTGGCGACCTATATGTCGTCAAACGGCGTGCTGCGCGCACGCATCGCGACGCAGGGCCTTGGCGAGAGCCAGCCGATCGCCAGCAACGACAGCGAGACCGGCCGGGCGCAGAACCGCCGTGTCGAGATCAAGCTGGTGCCGGTGACGGAAACCGCGACCAGCTAGACGGAACCGCAAAACGATTGGGCCGAGCAAGTGCCCGGCCCAGTTGGCGACCCTCTTATGGGGTCTGCGCATCATCGCAGAACGCGGTTTTCCAAGCACTATCAATACTCGGAGGCTCGATCCGCAAGATCGGGCCTCCTCCCGTATGGCAGGTCGGCATGCACGTATATTGCCAAATGGCATCATACTCTATATATGGTGCCAAAAGGAGATACCGTGACCCCGACATTGCAGATCGTCGATACGTCCGCCCCCGCGTTCCGCCCGGCGCCGATCACCGACGCCGAGGCCGCCGCCATGTTCCGCGCCGCGCTGACCCTGTTTCGCGCCTGGGAAATCACCGATGAAGCGGCCGCCACGCTGCTGGATCTGCCGCTGCGCACCTACCGGCGCTGGAAGGCGGAAGGTGCGGGCCGCATGGGCCGCGACGGCAAGGCGCGGCTTTCCAACCTGATGGGCATCCACAAGGCGCTGCGCATCATCTTCCGCGAGCCGCATCGCAGCTACGCCTGGGTAAAGGCACCGAACGCCGCGCTGGGCGGGCAGAGCGCGCTCGATGTGATGCTGGGCGGCGAACTCACCGATCTGATGCGCGTGCGCCGCTACCTCGATGCCGAGCGGGGCGGCTGGTGAGTGAGACGGACATTCCGATCACGCAGGTGGACTGGACGCGCGCGGTACGGATCATCCGCAGCGCCTGGCCGCCCATCGACCTGTTCGAGGACATCGCCGACCCTGCCGACTGGCCGCTGCTGATCGCGGCCGAGCAGAAAACCAACCCGCGCCTGATGGCGAGCATCGGCGCAATCGATCTCGTGCCGCCGGATCGACGCGTTTCAGGGCCGGGCGCAAGCTATCTGATGGCCCCCTTCACGCACATCAGCACCGATCGGCCGAGCCGGTTCAGCGACGGGCGCTTCGGCGTTCTCTACATCGGCGAGAGCTTCGAAACGGCGCTGTTCGAAACCGTGCATCACCATGCCCGCTTCATGGCCGCGACATCCGAGTTGCCCGGCTGGACATCGCAGTTCCGCGAAATCCTGCTCGATGTCTCGGCGCCGCTGCACGATCTTCGCGCCGGACCAGACGCCGCGCTCTCCCCCGACGACTACAGCGCCGGTCAGGTGCTGGGCGCGCGGCTGCGGGCGGCGGGGTCGGAGGGGATCCTCTATCCCAGCGTGCGGCGCGCGGGCGGCACCTGCGCGGGGCTTTTCCACCCGGACAGCGCCGCATCGCCCGTGCAGGGGCGACATCTCGACTATCACTGGGACGGCCTGAGGATCGACATGGTGCGCGATGCGGGCAGCGGGCACGTTTACCGGGTCGTTCAGAGCATCACGCCGGAGTAAAGCCGGCTGAAGGGCTTGCACTGCGCGCGTGGGCGCGGGATGCTTGCCGGCCTTGCGACGGGAGATCAGGATGAAGCAGCGAATGCTTGGTGCAAGCGGCCTTTCGGTGGCGCCCATCATGCTCGGCGGCAATGTGTTCGGCTGGACCGCCGACGAGACGACGAGCTTCGCCGTGCTCGACGCCTTTGCCGAGGGCGGCGGCGATTTCATCGATACTGCGGACGTCTATTCCCTATGGGCACCGGGCCACAGCGGCGGCGAATCCGAAGCCGTTATCGGCAAATGGCTCGCAGCGCGCGAAAATCGTTCCCGGATGGTGATCGCCACCAAGGTCGGCTTGCTCGACGGCGAGGGCGGAACCGGCCTGCGGGCAAGCCGGATCGCGGCGGCATGCGACGCGTCGCTGAGGCGGCTGCAAACCGATGTTATCGACGTTTACTTCGCGCACAAGGACGACCCGGAGACACCGCTGGAGGAGACGCTTGGCGCGTTCGACGCGCTGGTGAAGGCGGGCAAGGTGCGCGCGATCGGCGCATCCAACTACAGCGCCCAGCGGTTCGCCGAGGCGCTTGCGATCAGCGACCGCAACGGCTGGGCGCGCTTCACCGTGATGCAGCCGAACTACAATCTGCTGAACCGCACCGAATATGAAGGCGCGCTCCAGCGGATTGCGATCGACGAGAATATCGGCGTCGTTCCTTATTATGGCCTCGCGAGCGGCTATCTAACCGGCAAGTACCGGACCGCAGCCGACCTGACCGGCCCGCGCGCGGAGGCGGCAACGGCCTATTTCGAGGGAGATGGCCCCGCCATGCTCGCAGTGATGGACGCGGTCGCCGCAGAGACGGGCGCCAGCCTGGCTGCCATCGCGCTCGCATGGTCGATGGCGCAGCCCGGCATTACCGCGCCCATCGCGAGCGCCAGCCGACCGGAGCAGGTCGCGGAACTGATCGCCGCCGCGACTCTGACGCTGAGCGTGGAGCAGCTGGCGCGGCTGACGACAGCATCCCGGCTGATGGACCGTCTGGAGGATATCGAACTCGCCGAGATCGTACGCGCGCGTGCAAACGAAACCCCGGTCGAAGTCTCGCTGGACGACCTATAGGCTGGCGTTTTTGCAAAGCCCACGAAAAGAATGGGACGAAATTGGCGGCAATGTCTGCGAGCAGTTCAAGAAGAAGCTCGCCGAGAGGCTGGAAGCAACCTCGTTTACAAGATTGCGGCAGGGCGGCAATGCCGCGCGTTAACCGCCGTATTTAGCGTTCCAGTTGTCGTCCGAAGATAAAAGAAAAACGATACCTTCGAAAAAGGCGATGATAGACGGCACGAACGTCCAACAGAACAGCAGGTAAAAAATACCCCAACCTTGGCCAAGATAAAAACGGTGAATACCAAGCCCGCCCAGCAAAATGGCGAGAATACCGGCTACGACCTTGCTCTTGCCGCCAGCAGCGGACTGTCGCCCGCCACACTTCGGGCACGTCGGCGCACTCCGCGCGATTTGCGTACCGCATTCGCGACAATGCACCATATTTCCAGCAAGCGTCGTCTGCAAAAGAGTTCTCCAGTAATCTATAAATTACCTATAGATTACTGGATCAACTACAAGATTTAGTAAACGCGCGCCTTCGGCTTGATGTATTCGATCTCGTCGGTGAGCGTGTAAGTGTGCACCGGGCGGTAGTCGAGCTTGACGCCGCCGCCCTTGCCGCCCCAGCCGTCGAACCATGAGATCGTGTGACGCATGAAGTTCTCGTCGTCGCGGTTCGGATAGTCCTCGTGCATGTGTGCGCCGCGGCTTTCCTTGCGGTTCGCGGCGCCGTGGATCGTCACCATCGCCTGGCTGACGAGGTTGTCCAGCTCCAGCGTTTCGAGGAGATCGGTGTTCCAGACGAGGCCCTTGTCGGTGACGCGGATGTCCTGAACGCGCTCATACGTCTTGGTGAGCTTGCCGATGCCTTCCTGCAGCAGCTCGTCGGTACGGAACACCGCGCAGTGCGCCTGCATGGTCTTCTGCATTTCGAGGCGCACGTCCGCCGTGGGCGAGCCGCCGGCGGCATTGCGGAAGTGATCGAGGCGGCCGAGCGCGAGGTCGGCGCCGTCCGCCGGGAGCGGCTTGTGCGCGGTGCCGGGCTTGATCGTCTCGGCGACGCGGTGCGCGGTGGCGCGGCCGAAGACGACGAGATCGATGAGGCTGTTCGAGCCGAGACGGTTGGCGCCGTGAACGGAGACGCACGCCGCCTCGCCCACCGCGAACAGGCCGGGGACGACCGTGTCCGGGTTGCCGTCTTTCAGCGTGACGACCTCGCCGTGATAGTTCGTGGGGATGCCGCCCATGTTGTAGTGGACGGTCGGCACCACGGGGAGCGGCTGGCGCGTGAGGTCCACGCCCGCGAAGATCTTGCCGGTTTCGGTGATGCCGGGCAGACGCTCGTGCAGGATCTTGGCGTCGATGTGATTGAGGTGAAGGTAGATGTGGTCCTTCTCCTTGCCGACGCCGCGGCCTTCACGGATTTCCATCGCCATCGAGCGCGAAACGACGTCGCGGCTGGCGAGGTCTTTCGCCGACGGCGCGTAGCGCTCCATGAAGCGCTCGCCTTCGGAATTGGTGAGGTAGCCGCCCTCGCCGCGCGCGCCTTCGGTGATGAGCACGCCCGCGCCGTAGATGCCGGTCGGGTGGAACTGCACGAACTCCATGTCCTGCAGCGGCAGACCCGCACGCAGCACCATGCCGCCGCCGTCACCCGTGCAGGTGTGCGCCGAGGTGGCGGAGAAGTACGCGCGGCCGTAGCCGCCGGTGGCCAGCACGACGCTGTGCGAGCGGAAGCGGTGGATGGTGCCGTCTTCCATGCACATGGCGATGACGCCCCGGCACTCGCCGTTCTCCATGATGAGATCGAGCGCGAAATATTCGATGAAGAAGTCCGCGCTGTAGCGCAGCGACTGCTGGTAGAGCGCGTGCAGCATGGCGTGGCCGGTGCGGTCAGCCGCGGCGCAGGTGCGCTGCGCGGGCGGACCGGCGCCCATGTTCTGCATCATGCCGCCGAACGGGCGCTGATAGATCTTGCCCTCGGCGGTGCGGCTGAACGGCACGCCCGCGTGCTCCAGCTCGTAAACGGCGGCGGGCGCCTCGCGGCAGAGATATTCGATCGCGTCCTGATCGCCGAGCCAGTCCGACCCCTTCACGGTGTCGTACATGTGCCAGGTCCAGTGGTCCGGCCCCATGTTGCCGAGCGAAGCGGCGATGCCGCCCTGCGCCGCGACGGTGTGCGAACGCGTGGGGAACACCTTGGTGATGCAGGCCGTTTTCAGGCCCGCCTCGGCGATGCCCATGGTGGCGCGCAGGCCCGAGCCGCCCGCGCCGACGACGACGGCATCATAGGTGTGATCGATGATCTGGTAGCTGCTGGTCATGCGTTTGTCCGTCAGGCGCCGAGCGCGATCTTGAGAATGGAGAACACACCGACGAGACCGCCGGCGACCGCGAAGGCAGTCAGCGCGAGGAGCGAAGCGACCTTGGCGCCTTCATGCAGATAGTCTTCGATCAGAACCTGAAGACCAAGCCGTAAGTGCCAGAAAACACTGACCACGAACAGGATCAGCGGCACCGCGACGAGCGGCTGGCCCATCCAGGCAGTGACGGTCTGGTAGCCGAGATCCGGCAGGCGCACGAGCGACACGATGAACCACACGACAAGCGCCAGGTTCGAAATGGCGGTGACGCGCTGCAGCCACCAGTGATGCACGCCCGACTTCGCCGTGCCGAGGCCGCGCACGCGGCCGATTTCGGTTCCACGTCCCATGGGTCAGCTCCTCAGACGTACAGGATGATCGCCCAGGTGATCGCGGTAAGCGTCAGCGAGGCGAGGATGGTGAGGATGGCGGTCAGTTTCGAGGTGGCGAGTTCATAGCCCCAGCCGGTATCCATCGCGAGGTGCCGGATGCCCGACATCATGTGCTGAAAAACAGCCCAGGTCAGCGCGACGAGGATCGTGATCCCGACCCACCCGGAGGCGATCGACAGGAAGGTCTCATAGGCTTCGGGGCCGGTCGCGGCGGCAACCAGCCACCACAGGAACAGCAGCGTGCCGCCGATGGCAAGGCCGTCGCCGGTCGCGCGGTGCAGGATCGAAACCAGCATATGGACGCGCCAGCGCCAAATGCTGAGGTGCGGTGAAAGCGGCCGGTTCACGGATGCCACGCTTTTATCCCCAGTTGAGTGCCCTTTTCACGGGTGCTTTTAGGGCGCACGGCGAGTCGTGCAACTCTTATGCGTGCGAACCATTCTCAACTATGCCGATTCAGGCGCTCAAGCGTCGAGAAGCGCGGGTTATCAACGGTGAGACGCGCCGCGACACCCGTTTCCAGCGCATCGAGCAGCCCCGGCGTTCGGGTCGTCCAGTCACCGGCGCGGATGCGCGCGCAGGCCTCCGCGACGCGCGCGCCGGCAGGAACGTCGGGCAGCAGGCTTCCAAGCGCAGCCGCTTCCGCTTCGGCCGGGCGCGCGCGCAGTTCGCGCGCGGCGATCGCGAGCGCGTTGGCGGCGACCTTGGCATGAAAGGCCATGCGGCCGGAAAGCTCGCCTTCAGCCTCTTTCAGAAAGGCGGCGGCGGCTTCGATGAGATCCGTGGCTTCGATTCTGGACCGCATGGTTCAAAGCGCTCCGTGCTTCAGCATGTAGAGAATATCCGCCTCGGTTTCCGAAACACGGCGGGCGATCGCGGCGCGCTCCACGGAGGCGACGTCGCCCGAAAGATGCGCGGCGCCCATCTGCATGCACATCACTCCCCAGCGCAGCGAGCCCAGCATTTCGAACGCGAGAACGCTTTCCCGGTCCACAGGCCTGCCGCCTGCCGCCTCATAGGCCGCGTAGAACGCCTCACGCTCGGCAAAGCCGCCGACGGGCATCTGCGACTGGCCGAAACGCCATGTGTTGGTGGAAAGCCAGCCGAGATCGAGCAGCGGATGGCCGATGTGCGCGAGTTCCCAATCCACCACCGCCGCCAGGCCGCTCTCCCCGACGATGAAGTTGCCGGAGCGGAAATCGCCGTGGACGAGCGTGAGATCGCCGCCCGGCAATCGCGCCGCAAGCTCGGCAAATGCCAGCTCGAACACGGGCACAGCGCCGTCGCAGCGATCGTAAATCTCGCGAAGATCGTCGAGCTGCGCCTGCGGCGTTCGGACGGAAAGCGACAGATCGGTAACGGCTTCGGCGCCGATTGCATGAATGCGGGCGAGCGATTCCGCGCAGTCGGCAAGCATCGCGGCGCGCGCCTGCGCATAGCCGTCGTCGCGAAGCCAGCGCGGGGCAAGCGTCTCCCCCTCCACGAACGCCATGACGAAGCCCTCGCCGAGCCCGTCCTGCGGCGTGAGCACCGCGATCACCGGCGCAACGCGCACGCCCGCGTTTCCGGCGCGTGTCTGCAAGGCCGCCTGCACCGCGCGCGGCATGCCGTCGGTCGTCTGACCCGGCGGCGTCACCTGAAGGATGAGGCGCCAGGGTTGGCCATCGCGCACGGCATCCACCGCATAGGTCAGCGAATTCGCGCCGCCGGAGAGCGGAATCACCGCCTCGACATCCACATGGCCGGGCACTGCCCGCTCGAGCACGCGGGCGAGGCGCGCACGCGCCGCCTCCGGATCGGTCCTATCATGTTCCATTACGGACAAGGGTAGCGTCTCTTCGCTGCATCGCAACTGCGCGATCTAACGGGGCGTTAACCTCGATCGGCTAGATTGTTTCGCACTCGATACACAATTTCGCGAAATGCAGGCGATAGAACCAGACGCATGATCGACAACGAAATGTCCTCCTGGCGCGAGCGCCTCCACTCCTATCGCATCACGGACGAAGACCAGCGGCTGATGCCCGAGCTGTGGCAGGCGCTTGAGCCGGTCGCGCCGCAGATGGCGCAGGCGTTCTGGGAAGTTTTCGGCCCGTCGGCGGGTGCGGGCGACGATCTGACGCCCGAGCACAAGCGCATCATGATCGAAAACAGCGTCGCTTATACCCGGCAGAACCTCACCGATCCGCTCGATTCCGCGTGGATGGAGCGCGTTGCGCTGCATGGCAACGGCGTGTTCGCGGCGGGCGCGAAGAGCCACGAGGCCGTGGGCGCGTTCAGCTGCGCCTACGACGTCGCCTACGAACATCTGCCGCACCTGATCGAGGACCGCACGAAGCTCGGCAAGATGCTGCGCGTCCTCTCCAAGATCTGCGAGCTTGAGGTCGATCTGGTGCTGACGCGCGTTCTGGTGCTGCGCGACAAGCAGCGTACCGACGAGATCCATGCTTACGGCGAAAAATTCCGCACGCTGATCGCCAGCGCGGTCGAGCGGGCGTCCCAGCGCTCCGCCGCCGTGCGCGCGCAGTCCGCGACCGCGGCGGTCAAGGCGCGCGACATGATTTCCAAATCCGCCGAAGTCGCCGCTGCGGCCGAGCAATCGGCCATGGCGATGCGGCAGGCGGCAGAGACCGCCGCCGGGCTGATCCGCACCATCGAGGAAACGCGCGCGGAAGTGGACGGCGCGGCAACCGTCGCCGATCGCGCCACCTCACAGGCCGGTGAAGCGGTCGTTTCGGTGACTTTGCTCGCCAAGCACAGCGAAACCATCGAATCGATCGTCAGCCTGATCCGCGACATCGCGGGGCAAACCAACCTCCTTGCGCTCAACGCCACGATCGAGGCGGCGCGCGCGGGCGATGCGGGGCGCGGTTTTGCCGTGGTCGCGCAGGAAGTGAAGTCGCTGGCCGGGCAGACCGCGCGCGCCACCGACGACATCGCCAAGCAGATCGCCGCCATCCAGGAAGCGACCCAGAGCACCGTCGCCGCCAACGGATCGATCCGCGACACGGTGGACGGCGTCCGCCGCTCCGCCGACCGCATCAAGGGCGCGATGGACAATCAGGCCGCGACCGTGACGATGATCACCGGCTCCGTCGATGAGACCGCGCTTTCCGCAGACGCGATGTCCGCCGCGATCGCCAGCATCCGCCAGTCGACGGAGAGCGTTGCGAGCGAAGTGGATTCGGTTCGTGTCGTTTTCGCGGAGATGGACGAGCAGTTGACGCAGCTGCAGAGCGCGGTGGGCGAATTCATGACAGCGATCGCGGCCTGAACGATCCCGCCTTTGGGCCGTGACACCGTAGCGGCGCTGCCGCTACACTCCCCCGCATGGCACGTCCCCACATCTTCATCACCGGCGCATCGCGCGGCATCGGCGCGGCCACGATGGCGCTCATTCGCGAGCAGGACGCCCGCGTCGTCGGCCATGCCACCAGCGACGGCGGCGGGCTGATCGGCGCCGATCTCAGCCTGCCCGGCGCGGGGCGGGCGCTTTGGGACAAAGCGATCGAGGCGCTCGACGGGCGCATCGACGTGCTCGTGAACAACGCGGGCGTGTTCGAGGCCAATCCGTTGGACGCAAGCGACGCCGAATGGGACGCGCAGTGGGAACGCGGGCTCGCGATCAACCTGAAGGCATCCGCCGATCTGTCGCGCGCGGCGATCCGGCACTGGCGCGAGCGCGGCAGCGGCGGGCGCATCATCAACGTCGCCAGCCGCGCCGGACACCGGGGCGATTCGCCGGCGCACTGGCACTATGCGGCGGCCAAGTCGGGGATGATCGCGATGACCAAAACGATCGCCCGCGCGCATGCAGGCGAAGGCATCTTCGCCTATGCCGTGGCGCCGGGCTTCACGATGACCGGCATGGCGGAGGACTATCTTTCGAGCCGCGGCGGGCAGCAGCTTCTTGCCGACATCCCGCTCGGCCGCGTCGCCGACCCCGGAGAGGTGGCGAACGCCATCATCTACCTCGCGCTGAAGGCGCCCGCCGCGATGACGGGCGCGACGCTCGACATCAACGGCGCAAGCTACGTGCGCTGAGCGCTACATCTCGACGAGCACCTTGCCCATCGCCTTGCGGTCCATCATCCAGCGGATCGCCTGGGCGCCGTCATCCAGGCTGAAACGCCGGGACATGTGCGGGTGCAGCTTGCCTTCAGCGAGCCACCGTATCAGTTCGGCCATGTTCGCGGCATGGAGTTTCGCCTCGCGTGTCGTGAACGCCCCCCAGAACACGCCGACGATCGACGCGCCCTTGATGAGCGCGAGGTTGAGCGGCAGCTTGGGGATCTCGCCGCCCGCGAAGCCGACGACGAGATAACGGCCGTTCCAGCCGATCGAACGGAAGGCGGGCTCGGCGAACGTGTCTCCGACGGGATCGTAGATCACGTCCGGCCCGGCGCCGCAGGTGCGCTTGATACCTGCGCGAAGGTCTTCGGTGGAATAATTGATCGTCTCGTCCGCGCCGTATTCGCGGCAGAGCGCCAGCTTCTCTTCCGACGAAGCGGCGGCCACGACCCGCGCGCCCATCACCTTGCCGAGTTCGACCGCCGCGAGCCCGACACCGCCCGCCGCGCCGAGCACGAGCAGCGTTTCGCCCGGCTGCAGGTTCGCGCGCTGTTTCAGCGCATGGTGCGAGGTCGCGTAGGTCATCGTGAACCCCGCCGCGACATCGAGCGGCATCGCATCAGGCAGCGGCACCGCCTGCGCGGCTTCCGCGATGAGATATTCGGCGAAAGCGCCCGTTCCGGTCATCGCGAGCACGCGGTCGCCCGGTTTCAGGTGCGTGACGCCCTCGCCCACCGCATCGACGACACCCGCCGCTTCGCCGCCGGGTGAAAACGGCAGCGGCGGTTTGAACTGGTAGAGGTTCTGGATGATGAGCACGTCGGGGAAATTGACACCCGCCGCCGCCACGCGGATACGCACTTCACCCTTGCCCGGTTCGGGAGTCGGCACCTCGCGCACGACAAGCGTTTCGGGTGGACCGTGCTCCACGCAAAGCAGTGCCTTCATAAACATCGTCCCTTTCGCGATCCGCAGGTTGCCATCGGGCATTGAAGCGTCAGAATAACCACATGAAGGATCGGGGCAATGCACGACAAAGATAGGCTGTCCATCGCCGTGATGGGTGCCGGGCTCATCGGTTGCTACATAGGCGGCGTGCTGGCAGCAGGCGGCGCGCGGGTGACGCTGATCGGCCGCCCGGCATATCTGGCTGCGATTCGCGCAAACGGTCTGCGTGTGTCCGATGCAAGCGGCCGCGATACCCTTGTCGCCGCAGAGGTGGTGCTGACGGAAAGCCCCGCCGCGGCCGCAGCGGCGGATGTCGTGCTGATAACGGTGAAGAGCGATGCCACGGCGGAGGCCGCCGCCGCGCTTGCGCCCCACATCGCGGCGGGAACGCCGGTGCTTTCGTTGCAGAACGGCGCGGACAATGTCGCCGCCATCGCGGCCGCTCTGCCGGAAGCGCGCGCCTTTGCGGGCATGGTGCCGTTCAGCGTCGCAGAGCGCGGCCCCGGCCATTTCCATCAGGCGACGGGCAGCCCCGTGCAGATCGGCACCGACCCGGCGCTCGACAGGTTCGCCGACGCGCTGACCGCGGGCGGACTGCCGCCCGTCCGCAGCGCCGACATGGACGGCGTGCTGTGGGGCAAGCTGCTCGTGAACCTGAACAACGCGATCAACGCACTCTCCGGCAAGACGCTGGCGCAGGAATTCGCCGACCGCGATTACCGGCGCGCGTGGGCGCTTTCGATCGCCGAAGCGCTCGACCTGCTGAAGGCGGCGGGCATCCGGCCGGCAAGCGTGCTGCCCCTGCCCGTCGAGCGGATGCCGCTGCTGCTGTCGCTGCCGAATTTCCTCTACCGGCGGATCGCCGCGCGGCAGAAGGCGACGGTGGACCGGCACGCGCGCACCTCGATGGCGGACGATCTCGCGCGCGGCCGCAGAACCGAGGTCGATCACCTGAACGGCGCGGTGGTGCGGCTGGCCGAGCGGCTGGGACGCAAGGCGCCGGTGAACGCAAAGCTCGTTGAACTGATGCGCGCGGCGGAAGCGGGCGCGCCGCCGATACCCGGCAAGAGGCTGCGTCAGGCGCTCGCAGCGTCGACCAGAGCCTGAGCGAGCAGGCGGAACTCCTCCTCGCGCGGGCTCGACTTGCGCCAGACGAGCGCGATCTCGCGGTACGGCTTGTCGCCGTCGATGGGCCGCGTCTCCACGTCCGTACCGTTCAGGATACCGGCTTTCAGCGCCATGTCGGGCACGAGCGTCGTGCCGAGGCGGTTATCGACCATCTGCACGAGCGTGTGCAGCGAGGTGCCCACCACCGAGGCTTCGGCCCGGTATTCCGGCCGCCCGCAGGCGGCGAGCGCATGCTCCTTGAGGCAGTGGCCATCCTCCAGCAGCAGCAGCCGGTCGGTGTCGATGTCCTGGGGGTGGATGACCTTGCCCGCGCTGTGGATGTCGTCCCTGTGCGCGGCGATGTGAAAATAGTCGCGGAACAGCGTCACGCTCGCCACGTCCCCGCAGGGAAACGGCAGCGCGAGCAGCACGCAGTCGGCCTGACCCCGGCCGAGCGCGTCGCACACCGATGCGCTCGTTTCCTCGCGAAGATAGAGCTTCAGATCGGGCCAGGCGGCGCGCAGGCGGGGCAGCGCCTTGGGGAGAAAGAACGGCGCGATCGTGGGGATCACGCCCATGCGGATTTCGCCCGTCAGCGGACGCGCCTCGGCCTGCGCGAGCGCGGCAAGGTCTTCAGCCTCGCGCAGAACGTGGATCGCCTTGCGCGCGATCTTCTCGCCGAGCGGCGTGAACCGAACGACGCGGCGCGTGCGCTCGACAAGCGCAGCGTCGAGCAGGGTTTCAAGCTCGCGGATGCCCGAGGACAAGGTCGACTGCGTGACGAAGCAGGCATCGGCGGCGCGGCCGAAATGCTGGTGCTCGTGAAGCGCTGCCAGATACTGGAGCTGCTTGAGAGTCGGCAGAAAGTTCATCGGCGTTTTCGATCAGTCTGATCAGAATTATCCATTGGCTCTATAACGCGCCGAGCGGGTACACACAAGCCATCGAAGCCCCCAGCGACCCGCCGGTCCCCCCCCCTCCCGGCGGGTCGCATTCGTTTCGGGGCCTTAGGGCGGATCGACATTCAGAAGATGACGTGCCGAAAATGGTGGATTTTCGTGACCCGGAGCGCAGCGTACTAAAGGTACGTGAGCACCGAAAGCGCGGAAAGCCGCCATTTGCAGGCCGTCAGAGCTGAATGTCGATCCGCCCTAGAAGAACGCCCGCCAGATTCCGTAGCCGCTGGTCAAAGTGAGCACGACGCCCACGATCATCAGCAGCGGACGCGGCGCGACCTTTTTCGCGAGCCATGCACCGAGCGGCGCTGCCAGCACGCCGCCGATGAGCAGGCCGAGCATCGCCTGCGTGAAGAACGCAACGCCGAGCGTGAACAGGAATGTCGCCGAAACCGTGAGGGTGAGAAAAAACTCCGCCGTGTTGACCGTGCCGATGGTCTTGCGCGGGGACGCCCCCTGAATGAGCAGGTTCGAGGTCACGACCGGCCCCCAGCCGCCGCCGCCCGCCGCATCGAGGAAACCCCCGGCAAGGCCCAGCGGCTCGACGATGCGCGGGTTCTTGATCTTCGGCGGGTAGCGCCAGCTGCGCCACATGAGCAGAACGCCGATGCAGGACAGATAGGCAAGCACGATCGGGCGCGCCACCTCGGCATCGATCTGCGTCAGCACATAGGCCCCGAGCACACCGCCGATCATGCCGGGAATGACGAGCCGCGCGAACAGCTTCCAGTCGATATTGCGGTGGATCGCGTGGCTGATGCCCGAAACCGCCGTGGTGAAGGTCTCGACGGTGTGAACGCCCGCCGAAGCCGCCGCAGGCGGAACCCCGAGGCTGACAAGCAGTGTGGAGGATATGACGCCGAACGCCATGCCGAGCGCACCATCGACGAGCTGGGCCGCGAAACCTACCGCAATGAAAGGCAAAAGGTCCGCAAATGCGTCCGTGGACATGAAAGCTGCGATCCCCCTGCAGAGCGGCTGGTGCGCGGCTGATCGCATACAGCGCCCTCGTGACAAACGATTTTTTCTATCGCCCCTGCAAGCCGCCCATTGACGCGGGGCTGGTAATCGGAACGCGAAGCGCCTAGATTTCCGGGGATCAGCAAGGAACCGGGAAGTCTTCGCCGCCATGTTCGACACGCTTGTCGCCTACCTCGATTCGGTGAAGGCGCGTGACCCCTCTCCGCGCTCGCGCTGGGAAATCCTGCTTTATCCGGGCATTCTGGCGCTGGGGCTGCACCGCGTTGCGCACTGGTTTTATCGCGGCGAAATGTTCTTTCTGGCGCGCTTCGTGAACCACCTCGCGCGGATGCTGACCGCCATCGACATTCACCCGGGCGCGAAGATCGGCAAGCGGCTGTTCATCGATCACGGCTTCGTCGTGATCGGCGAAACCGCAGAGATCGGCGACGACGTGACCATGTACCAGGGCTCGACGCTCGGCGGCACGAACCCCACGAACGGCGTCGCCGGCAAGCGCCACCCCACGATCGGCGACGGTGTCATCATCAGCCTGGGCGCCGCGATCCTGGGGCCGATCACGGTCGGCGCGGGCGCACGCATCGGCGCGAACGCCGTCGTCACCAAGGACGTGGCGGAGGGCGCCACGATGGTGGGCATCCCGGCGCGCTCCACACTCGTCGAGGTGAAGCCGGAAACGCAGGACTTCGTGCCCTACGGCACGCCGTGCAGCGAAAAGTTCGACCCGCAGACGCAGCAGCTCGAAATCCTGCGCTGCGAGGTGGAAACGCTGCGCAAGCGGCTCGCCGAACTCACGCCGGCCGATCTCAAATCCGCCAAATCGGGGGCGACCGCCCGCAAGGCATGAACAACATCACGCCTCTCTTCGCGGGGCGCGCGCCCACCCAAGTCACTTTCGACCGTTACGAACTGAACCACATCATGAACCTGTATGGCCGCATGGTCGCTGCAGGACTGTGGCGCGATTACGCCGTGGACATGAACCGCGAAGAGGCCGTGTTCTCGGCGTTCCGCCGCGCATCGGAACGGCCCGAGGTGCGGGTGGTGAAACGCCCCGAGCTGCGCGTGCGGCAAGGGCAGTACATCCTGCTCGGCGAGGCGGGCGCGGTGCTGCGGCGCGGCCACGAACTGCCGCCCCTGCTGGCGCCGCTGGAGCGCAAGTTACTGAAACTGGTCGACGTTTAGAGCGCCTCCTCCCTCCTCTTCAGGGGAGGGGCTTATGAGGCTACCCCCTCAATTCACCAAGCCGCGACATGACCAGCATGGCTTGCTCAGCGCCGTTCGTCGGTACGGTCTCCCCCGTGCGGTCGGTGATTTCGCCGATCCGCGCCGCCACGGTTTCGACGGTGCGATCGCCCTCCGGCACCATGATGCCGGGCGTCAGCGTGATGTGCGCGGCGTGGAAGCCCCCTGCACCCGCGCCGAGGATCGCACTCGTCGGCGCGGCGTCGCTGACGAGATAGAGCGCCGCGGGCACGACATTCTTCGGCGCGAGCGCGCGCAGCACCTCTTCGGGCATGACATCCTCGGTCATGCGCGTCCCTGCGGCCGGGAAGATCGAATTGACGTGAATGTTCGACTTCGCGCCTTCGATGGCGAGCGTCTTCATCAGGCCGACGAGGCCGAGCTTTGCCGCGCCGTAGTTCGCCTGGCCGAAGTTGCCGTAAAGCCCGGTCGAGGACGCGGTCATCAGGATGCGGCCGTAGCCAGCATCGCGCATCGTGTCCCACACCGCCTTGGTGCAGTTCACCGAGCCCATCAGGTGCACGTCGAGCACGAAGCGGAAATCGTCGAGCGTCATCTTCGCGAAGCTCTTGTCGCGCAGCACCCCCGCATTGTTGATGAGGATATCGACGCGGCCCCAGCGCGCGCGCGTATCGGCGACCATGGCCTCGACGGCGGGGAAATCGGTGACGCTCGCGGGGTTTGCGACAGCAATGCCGCCCCTGCCCTCGATCTCCGCGACCACGACGTCCGCCGCGCTCGCCGAACCGCCGCTGCCGTCGCGCGCGCCGCCGAAATCGTTGACGACGACCTTCGCGCCGCGCGCCGCGAGTTCCAGCGCGTATTCACGGCCAAGACCGCCGCCTGCACCCGTGACGATGGCGACGCGGCCGTTGAAATCGATGGTCATTGGCAAATTCCCCCGAACACAAAATCGGAGGATTGCCTAGCGAAGCGCCATGCCCGCGAAAACCCGTCTTATGCGACAGCTTCCCGGCGGCCGTCGGTATCGAGCGAATAGCCCGCCGAGCGCACGGTGCGGATCACATCGGGCAGACCATCGAGGTTGATGGCCTTCCGAAGCCGGCGAATGTGGACGTCCACGGTGCGCTGCTCGACATAGACATCGCGGCCCCAGACCGAATCCAGCAGCTGCTCGCGCGAGAAAACGCGGCCCGGATGCTCAAGGAAGTGCCGCAGCAGGCGAAACTCCGTGGGCCCGAGCGCGACGGACTGGCCGTCGCGCGTGACCTTGTGCGCGGTCGTATCCATGAAGATGCCCGCGTATTCGAGATTGCCGCCCGCGAGCGCCGGGCGCAGGCGGCGCAGCACGGCGCGGATGCGCGCGACGAGTTCGCGCGGGGAGAACGGCTTGGTGATGTAGTCGTCGGCGCCGATTTCGAGCCCGCGAATACGGTCCGCCTCTTCGGTGCGCGCGGTCAGCATGATGATCGGCAGGTTCGCGGTCGCGGGTTCGCGGCGCATGCGGCGGCACACTTCGATGCCGGAGAGGTTGACGATCATCCAGTCGAGAAGAACGAGGTCCGGCTTCTCCTCGTCCGCGAGCACCAGCGCTTCCTCGCCGTCTTCGGTGCTGACGACGACAAAGTCTTCCTGTTCCAGATTGTAACGGATCAGCTCGACGAGGTTCGCATCGTCCTCGACCACCAGAATCTTGGGCTTCATGTCGCTATCGCTCCTGTTCGCCTTCGACGTCTTCGCTGACCGTATAAACGGTTTCGTCGGCCTTTTGCCGTTCGGTCAAATGCTCGCCCGTGACGGTGTAATAAACCACCTCGGCGATGTTGGTGGCGTGATCGCCGATCCGCTCCAGGTTCTTGGCGATGAACAGCATGTGCGTGGAAGGCGTGATGTGATGGGGGTTTTCCATCATGAAGGTCAGCAGCGCCCGGAACAGGCTGTTGTAATATTCATCGACCGAATTGTCGCGTTTCCACACATCGCGCGCAAGTTCGGGGTCGCGGCGCGCATAGGCATCGAGCGCATCGTCCACCATCTGCGAAACAATACGCGCCATTTCCGGCACGATCACCATCGGACGGATCGGCGAATCCTGCGCGATCGAGTTCACGCGCTTGGCGTTGTTCTTGGCATAGTCGCCGATACGCTCGATGACCGCGGAGATCTTGAGCGCGGCGATCACCTCGCGAAGATCGTCCGCAAGCGGGGCGCGGCGTGCGATCGTGGCGATGGCGAGCTGCTCGACCTCCGCCTCCAGCTTGTCGATGCGCGGGTCGGACTGGACAACCTCCTGCGCGGCGTCCGCATCGCGCGCCACGATGGCGGCGACCGAACGATCGACCTGATCCTTGGCAAGCCCGCCCATCTCGCCGATGAGCAGGCGCAGCTGCCGGAGATCGTCGTCGAAGGACTTGACCGTGTGCGCGGTGGGCGTTGTCGTGTTCATTGGGCGTTCCTGCCTCCTAGCCGAAGCGGCCGGTGATATAGTCCTTGGTACGCTGCTCGCGCGGATTGGTGAAGATTTCCGCCGTATCGCCGTATTCGACGAGCGTGCCGAGATGGAAAAAAGCCGTGCGCTGGCTGACACGCGCCGCCTGCTGCATGTTGTGCGTAACGATGACGATGGCGTAGCGGCCGCGCAGATCGTCGATCAGCTCCTCGATCTTCGCCGTGGCGATGGGATCGAGCGCCGAGCACGGCTCGTCCATCAGGATCACCTCGGGATCGACCGCAATGGCCCGCGCGATGCACAGGCGCTGCTGCTGACCGCCTGAAAGCGCCGTGCCGCTGTCCTGCAGACGGTCCTTCACCTCGTTCCAGAGGCCGGCGCGCACCAGGCTCTGTTCGACGATCGTATCGAGTTCCGCCTTGGTGGACGAAAGGCCGTGGATGCGCGGACCGTAGGCCACGTTCTCGAAGATCGATTTGGGAAACGGGTTGGGCTTCTGGAACACCATGCCGACGCGCGCGCGAAGCTGCACGACATCCATGTCGGGGGCGTAGATATTGTGCCCCTCCAGCTCGATATTGCCTTCCATGCGGGCGGTTTCGATGGTGTCGTTCATGCGGTTGAGGCAGCGCAGAAAGGTCGATTTTCCGCAGCCCGACGGGCCGATGAACGCCGTGACGAGATCGGAGTGCACATCGATCGACACGCCGTTCAGCGCCTGTTTCTCGCCGTAGAAAACCTTGACGTCGCGCGCCGTCATCTTGGGGGCTGACATCGTCGCCTCCGCATTCGCGGTCATGGTCGCCATCATATCGTTCACCAGCGTTTCTCGAACTTGTTGCGGAGGTATATCGCGAGACCGTTCATCAGCATGAGGAAAACCAGCAGCACCATGATGGCGGCCGACGTTTTCTCGACGAAGCCGCGCGCGACCTCGTCTGACCACAGGAAGATCTGCACCGGAAGGACGGTCGCCGGCGTCGTCAGCCCGCCGGGCACATCGGTGACGAAGGCGCGCATGCCGATCATCAGCAGCGGCGCCGTCTCGCCGAGCGCGCGCGCCATGCCGATGATCGTGCCAGTAAGGATGCCGGGGAGCGCAAGCGGCAGAACATGGTGGAAAACCACCTGGATCTGCGACGCGCCGACGCCCAGCGCAGCGTCGCGGATGGACGGCGGCACCGACTTCATCGCGATCCGGCCGGCGATCACGATCACCGGCAGCGTCATCAGCGCGAGCGTCAGTCCGCCCACGATCGGCGCCGAGCGCGGCATGCCGAAGAAATTGAGGAATACGGCGAGACCGAGCAGGCCGAAAATGATCGAGGGCACCGCCGCGAGGTTGTTGATGCTCACCTCGATGAGGTCGGTGAAGCGGTTCTTCGGCGCATATTCTTCAAGATAGATCGCCGTCATCACGCCGATCGGGAAACAGAGCAGCAGCGTGACGGCAAGCGTGAGCAGCGACCCCTTCGCGGCGCCCCAGATGCCCGCAAGCTCGGGGCTCGTCGAATCCGCCATGCTGAGGAAGGTCGTATTGAGCGTGGTTCGAACCGCGTCCTCGGCCTTCAGCCTGTCGAACGCCGCGATCTCCGCATCCGACACCGGGCGGTTCGCCTCGGGCACGTCGCGTTCGACAAGCCCCTTGCCGAGAAGATCGAAATCGCCCGACGTCGGCACCCACACATCGACGCGGCTGCCGATCAGATCAGGGTTTTCGCGCACGGCCTCGCGCAGCGCGAGCCATGCGCCGTCGCTTACGATATCCTTCGCGGCAACGCCGAGACTCTGCGCCCGCGCTGTCGCGGCCGCCATCATCACGCCCTGGAAATTCGCCGTGTTGAGCGCGTTTTCGCCGCCTGCGCCTTCGATCGCACTGCGGTCTATGCCGAGTTCGAAGGCATCATACTCGACGGACAGCTTCACCTCGGTCCGCAGAAAGCCCGTGTAACCGTCTGAAAAGATCGTCCCGAGCAGGAAAAACAGAAACGACCCCGCCAGCGCGAGCGCCGCAAGCCCCAAGAAGCGGAAACGGCGTTCCTTCGCATAGCGGCGGCGCACGCGCGCCTGCATCACGGGGGACGCCCAATCCGTCTGTATGCGCGCGCTACTCATACGCCTCCCGGTAGCGCTTCACGACCGAGAGCGCATAGATGTTGAGGCACAGCGTCACCGCGAACAGCACAAGACCGAGCGCGAAGGCCGACAGCGTCTTGGCGGAATCGAACTCCTGGTCGCCGGTGAGCAGCTGCACGATCTGCGCGGTGACGGTCGTGACCGACTGGAACGGGTTCGCTGTCAGGTTGGCGGCGAGGCCTGCGGCCATCACCACGATCATCGTCTCGCCGATCGCGCGGCTGACCGCGAGAAGCACACCGCCGACGATGCCGGGGAGCGCTGCGGGGATGAGCACGCGCTTGATCGTTTCGGATGTCGTCGCGCCCATCGCAAGGCTGCCGTCGCGCATTGCCGCTGGAACGGCGGTGATCGAATCGTCGGCCATCGAGGAGACGAACGGGATGATCATGATGCCCATGACGACACCCGCCGCGAGCGCGCTTTCGGAACTGGCGTTCGAGATGCCGATGGACAGCGCGAAGTCCCGCACGGCGGGCGCGACCGTGAGCGCCGCGAAGTAGCCGTAAACAACGGTGGGCACGCCCGCGAGCACCTCCAGCATCGGCTTCATGATCCTGCGCGAGCGCGGCTTGGCATACTGCGTAAGGTAGATCGCCGACATGAGCCCGAGCGGGATCGCCACGATCATCGCGATGATCGCGCCGATGAAGATCGTGCCCCAGAACAGCGGCACTGCGCCGAACGCCCCCGTCGAGCCGACCTGATCCGCGCGGATCGCGGTCTGCGGGCTCCAGTTGGTGCCGAACAGAAACTCGAAGGGCGACACGCGCCGGAAGAACTCGATGCTTTCGTAGATGAGCGACAGCACGATCCCGAAGGTCGTGAGGATCGACACCAGCGAAGAAAGGACCAGCACCACCATCACGAACCGCTCGACACGGGGCCGGGCGCGGAAGTGCGGACGCACGCGCAGCCACGCAAACCCGCCGCCCGAAGCCGCCAGCAACGCCGCAAGCCCGGCGATCACCAGCGACCACTGCGTCTTGATCGAGCGGTAGACCGGCACGGCCGCATCGGCGGACGGATTGAACGCGCCGGCAAGCTGGCCCGAAACGACGCCGCGCACCTCGGCAAGGAAGGCCTGCCGGTCGAGCGCGGTCTGCGGGCGGCTTTCGGCGGGAAGCGAGGCGATCGTGCGATCCGCGACGATCCCTTCGCCGACCAGCGACCAGCCCAGCACGAGGATGAGCGCGGGCACGAGCGCCCAGAGCGCGACGTACCAGCCGTGGTAGGCCGGGCGCGAATGGATCGATGAGATCCGGTCCGCCGCACTCGCGAACACTCTGCGGCCCGCAAACGCAGCGGCCCGGGCGCGGGCGACAAGAAACGCCGCGACGGCCAGACCGAGCAGGGCGAAGATCAGAGCAGCTGCTGACATGATCGAACGGTGCGCATTACCGACGTTTCGGCACGCGCACCTTCATCCTTTCCCGTTGATACGCTCACTGCCGCAACCTTGCGGCGGATTGATTCGCCCGGCTCCACGTTCCGCGCGCTTGTGTGGTGTCATGTTTTCAGATTTGTGACACCGACGCAGGCAAAGTGAAACTCACAGTCGTGCCGCTCCCCTGTTCGCTGCTGATTTCCAGCGTTCCGCGATGTCTTTCGACAATATGCTTGGCGATGGCAAGACCGAGCCCGGTGCCGCCGAGACGGCGCGAACGGCCGGTGTCCACCCGGTAGAAGCGCTCCGTCAGGCGCGGGATGTGCTCGGCGGCGATGCCGTCCCCCACGTCGGCGATGGCGATGCGCACCACCTCTCCCTGCAGAGCGCGGGCGCGCTCCGCCGAAACCGTGATCGGCGTGCCGGTGTGCCCGTATTTGATCGCGTTGGTCATCAGGTTGTGGAGCACCTGCAGCACCTGGTCCTTGTCTGCGATCACCTGCGGCAGTTCCGCCTCGATGTTGATGACGAGCGGGCGCTTGTCCGCCTCCAGCGACACGGCGGATGTCGTGGCGACGTTCTCAAAGAGCGGCGCGACGTCGATGATCTCCCGCGGGCGGATATTCTTGTCGAGTTCGATGCGCGAGAGCGACATCAGATCATCGACAAGCCGCGACATGCGCGCCGCTTCATTCGCCATCACGTCGAGAAAACGCGCGCGCGCCGCCGGATCGTTGGCGGCGGGCCCCTGCAAGGTCTCGATGAAGCCGACCAGCGTCGCAAGCGGCGTCCGCAGCTCGTGGCTGGCGTTCGCAACGAAATCGGCGCGCATCCGCTCGGCCAGCCGCGCGGGCGACACGTCCGCGAACGACAGCAGCAGCCGTGCGTCCCCCGCCGGCCCGGCACGCAGGCGGAACACCGTGGAATGCCGCCCGATGCCCTCGATCTCGCGAATCGAATCGCGATTCTGGCGCATCGCCGTCGTTACCGTCTCGATCACGGCGGGATGCCGGATGGCGATGCGAATATCCTCGCCGAGGGCATGCGCGCCGAAGGCATCCACAGCCTCTGCGTTCATGGCGATGATGCCGAAGTTGCGATCGACGAGCACCGCGGCGTTCTCCAGCGAATCGAGCCCGATCGTCGGCTGCGCGTCCGGCGGGGGCGCGACCCCCTCCTCGGCGGGGCCGGGAGGCGTTCGCGCGGTGCGCGCGGCGAATGCCCCGGCCGCCGCCGCAAGCAGCGCCAGAATCGCCGCAGCCAGCACCTCGTGCCATGCAAAGGCATAGCCCGACGACGCCGCGAGCAAGACGGCCGACGCAACCGCGATCCAGCGGTTCCGGCCGGCGGCTTCAGCGTCTAAGGTGTCGTCCGCAGATGTCGGCACGTTTTACAACTTTCGCTTTTCCAGTCGCCGTTTACTTCGCAACCCATTAGAATCGCAGCGATGGTATGGTCCTTGCTTCCCATGAGAACAAGACGGCGTATAGTGTGTACTTAACGGAATTCGGGACAGGCATATGACAGACGAACGCAAAAGCGACGAGATGGAGCTGGCGACGGGCAAAGCCTCACGGCGCGCGCTCCTGCGGCTCGGTGCGATAGCCGCGCCTGCGGTCGTCACGCTGCGTCCCGCATGGGCGTCCGGCGGATACCACGGTGGCGGCGGTGGTGGCGGCGGCGGCGCCACGACATCCCTCGCCATGTGCCAGATCCCGATCGACAAGGTCTGCGACAAGGACGGCAAAGGCTACGACGCCTACGGCTACGACATGGACTCGGTGGACGACGAGGGCATGGTCGCCTACGGCGGCGGCGGTTATGACGACAAGGGCAAAGACAAGGACAAGGGCAAGGGCAAGTGCTACGCCCCCCCGCCCAAGGGCTATTACTACGGCCAGGAACTGATCGATTACGAAGCGTCCGGCAAACTTCCTGACGGCATCTACGACAAGAAACAGTTCGACGCCCACCTGAAGTACATCAAGAACCTGAAGCCGGGCAAAGACGGGTTCACCTGTCTCACCTCGCTCGTTCACAAGCTCTGAGCGGGGACACCGTGCGTTACCGCGCTGCCGCGCGGGAGGCTTATGTCGTTCGCCCCGTCGACGATCTCACGCTCGTCTATCATCGCCCGTCGGGGATGACGCATGTCGTTTCCCCTGCTGTCGTCGCCATTCTCGACCTGCTACACGAGCGGACGCTCACGGGCGGGGAGGTTTGCGCGCAGCTTGCACAGGATCATGATCTGGACGGAGAAGGCGATGATATCGCCCTTGTCGTCAGCGCGCGGCTCGGCGAAATGGCCGCCATGGACATTATCGACCGCATCGCATGACGCCTGACCGCTGGCCGGCCCGGACGCTGCGGATCGGCCCGGCGTCCTTTCATCTGCGTTCGCCCTTCCGGCGCACCATCGACGAGGTGAACGCGCTCTACCGCGACTATCCGGCCGAAACGGCGGACGGCATCTACGATTATGCCGTCAGCGCCGTGCCCTCCAGCCCGCTGCGGCGCTGGGTGAAGCCGAACATCCGTCTCGAATGCGATTTCGAACCCTTCGACACGCTGCCGCTGCCCGTGGAACTGGGGATGCTCGGGCTGGAAATGGGCATGAACCTGCAGATGGCCGTCGGTTATCGGCGCCATGTCGTGGTACACGCCGCGTCGTCGGCAAACGGAGGCAAGGCCGCGCTGCTGATCGGCGATTCGGGCGCGGGCAAGAGCACGCTGTCGGCGCTGCTCGCCTACCGCAAGGGCTGGCGGCATCTGGGCGACGAGTTCGCTCTGCTCGATCTCCACGCGCCGCTGCTGCACCCCTTCCCGCGCCCGATTTCGCTCAAGAATGCCTCGATCGGGGCAATGGAGGCGCGCGCGCCCGCCGACCGCTTCGGGCCTGTGCTCGAAGGTACGGTGAAGGGAACCATCCGGCACCTGCTGCCGCCCGCTGCGGCGATCGACGCGATGGAGACGCCCGCCGAAATCGCGCTCGTCGTCGCCCCGCACTTCCGCGAGAACGCAGCGCCCGCGTGGCGGCCGATGACGCGCACCGAAACCTACGTGCGCCTCGCGGCCTCCTCGACCAATCAGGCGCTGATGGGCGAGGCCGGCTTCGAGGCGGTCTGGCGCTGCCTCGCACACGCCCCCGCCTTCGACATCATGTACGGGTCGAGCGACGACGCGCTGGAGCTTTTCGAAACGCTGTGGCGGAAGGTGACGGGGTGATCCCGGCGGCCATCCTCCACCGCGCGCTCGCCGAGCCCGAATCGATGCGAAACCTGAGCGCGGACGCGTGGAACGCCCTCATTCGCGTCGGCCGCGCCGAGCGGCTGCTCGGGACCGTCGCGGCGCGGGCCGCAGCGGTGTGGGACGCCCTGCCGCAAGGCGCGCGCACGTGCCTCGCCGAAGAACGCGACCTGACGCGCGGCGACCACCTCGCCGCCCGCTGGGAGATCGACCGCGCTGCGCTGGCGCTCAAAAACGTCGGCTGTCCCGTCATCCTGATGAAGGGGTCCGCGTATCTCCACGCCGGGCTCCCCGCCGCCGAGGGCCGCCGCATCGGCGATCTCGACATCCTCGTGCCGCGCGCCGCGCTCCCCGTCGTCGAGGCCGCACTGATTGCGCGCGGCTGGATGCAGGCGAAGGAAAACGCCTACGACGACCATTATTACCGCGCGTGGATGCACGAGATACCGCCGATGGTTCACACCGAGCGCGGCGGTGTCATCGACGTGCACCACACGATCCTGCCGCTCACCGCGCGGCTGAGACCCGATGCGGATGCGCTGATCGAAAGCCGGGTGGCGGTTGCAGACGGCCTGTTCGTTCTCGGCCCGGCGGAGATGCTGCTGCACAGCGCCGCGCACGTCGCCTATGACGGCGAGTTCGAGGGCGGCAACCGCAACCTTTGGGACATCCACTGCCTCGCGACGGATTTTTCACGAACGCCCGGATTCTGGGACAGGCTCGCCGAGACCGCCGACCGGCATCAGCTTCGCGTGCCGGTGTCGCGCGCGCTGAGGCTCGCCCGGCGTCTTTACGGTACGGCGGTGCCCGAAGCGCTCGCCGGGCGCATCGACATCGTCGACCGGCTCGCGCTGCGCAAACTCTACTGGCGCGACCGCTTCGGGCATCAGGGCGCGAAGCTGAGCGACCGTCTGCTCTACGTTCGGGGGCACTGGCTGCGGATGCCGCCGCTGATGCTGGCGCGGCACCTCACGCGCAAGGCGTTCACGCGAAAAGCGCAGGCGCAACCCGTTTGAGCGTCGGCACCAGCGCATCGAAATGGTCGATCATCGCATCCGCGCCGAGCGTATCGGGCGGCACGTCGCTGTAGCCGAAGCTGGTCAGCACCACGGGAAGGCCCGCCGCGCGCGCCGCCTCCACATCCGGCCGCGAATCGCCCACGAAGGCGGCGCGCGCCGCGTCGCCGCCCATCCGCGCCAGCGTTTCAAACACATGCGCGGGGTCGGGCTTCCTCACCGGCAGGCTGTCGCCGCCGAGGATCGCATCGAACAGATCGCCCCAGCCGAGCGCGTCGATGAGGTCGATAGCAAGCCGTTCGGGCTTGTTGGTGCAGATCGCGAGGCGCCCGCCGGCATCGGAAAGCGCGGCAAGCGACGCCTCGACGCCGTCCCACGGCCGCGAACCGACGCAGACGTTGGCGCCGTAGAATTCGAGGAACACCGGCACGCCCACGTCGAGCATCGCCTCGTCGCCGCCTCCGGTGAGGGCAAGACCGCGTTCAATGGTACGGCGCGCGCCGTGGCCGACCATGTGGCGCACGGCTTCCGGATCCACCGCCGACCGTCCGAAATGCGCCAGAACGTGGTTCATCGCCGCCGCAAGGTCGGGCGCGGTATCGACGAGCGTGCCGTCGAGGTCGAAAACGATCGAGGGATTTGTCGGATTCATGCAAGCCTTTTGCCCGGCGTTATGGAAATGGCAATCCCGATATGGCACAGCGGCGCGCAGAACTGCCCAGGGAATCGATTGAGTCTGTGAGAGTTTCATGAGCCGCCGGCCTGTCGCCGCCATCATCCTCGCCGCCGGAATGGGCACGCGGATGAAATCCGAAACGCACAAGGTGCTGCACCCCATCGGCGGGCGGCCCATGCTGCTGCATCTGATGGCGAGCGTGGACGAGATCGCGCCCGAGCGCACCGTCGTGGTCGTCGGCGCGCGGCGCGAGCAGGTGGAAGCGGCCGTCGCGCACACCGCCGCCGTGGTCGTGACGCAGGAGCCGCAGCTCGGCACCGCCCACGCCGTGCTGCAGGCGAAGGATGCGCTCGCGGGCTTCGAGGGCGACGTGCTCGTGCTCTACGGCGACGTGCCCTTCATCGAGAGCGCCACGATGCGGCTGATGCTTTCGAAGCTGAACAACGAGAAGGATACGCCCGCCGCCGTCGTGCTCGGCTTCCGCGCCGCAGAACCCGGCGCCTACGGGCGTATAGATGCCGATGACGGCGTCATCCGCAAGATGGTCGAGTTCAAGGATGCCTCGCCTGCAGAGCGCGACATCGACCTTTGCAATTCGGGGCTGCTCGCGGTTCGCGCCGACGACCTCTGGCCGCTCCTCGAACGCGTCGGCAACGACAATGCGGCGGGTGAATACTACCTGCCCGACATCGTCATGCTGGCGAACGCGGACGGGCGCGTGTCGCGCGTCGTCGAAACCGCCGAAGCCGAGGTGATGGGCATCAACAGCCGCGCCGAACTCGCGGTCGCCGAAGCCCGGTTCCAGGCCGGGCGCCGCAGTTTCTTCATGCGCGAGGGCGTGACCCTCACCGACCCCGGCAGCGTGTTCTTCGCGTTCGACACCGAGATCGCGGCGGACGTGAGCATCGCGCCGAACGTCGTGTTCGGCCCCGGCGTCTCCGTGGGCGCCAAAACACGCATCCACGCCTTCTCGCACATCGAAGGTGCAAAGATCGGCGAAAAGGCGGAAATCGGCCCCTACGCCCGCCTCCGCCCCGGCACGGTGCTCGGCGCCGACGTCAAGATCGGAAACTTCGTCGAAACCAAGAAGGCGGACTTCGCGGACGGCGCAAAAGCCAATCACCTCTCTTACATCGGCGATGCAACGGTCGGCGCCAAGGCGAACATCGGCGCGGGCACGATCACCTGCAACTACGACGGCTTCTTCAAATACAAAACCGAGATCGGCGCCGGCGCCTTCATCGGCTCGAACAGCGCGCTCGTCGCGCCGGTAAAGATCGGGGACGGCGCCATCGTCGGCGCAGGCTCGGTCATGACAAAGGACGTTGAAGCCGATGCGCTCGCAGTCGCGCGCGGTGTTCAGGACAGCAAACCCGGCTGGGCCGCGCGATTCCGCGAGGCGATGACGGCCAAGAAGAAAGCGGCGAAGTAATGTGCGGCATCATTGGTATTCTCGGCAAAAGCGACGTCACTGACCAACTCGTCGCAGGCCTGCGGCGACTCGAATATCGCGGCTACGATTCGGCAGGCGTCTGCACGATCGTGGACGGCGCCTTCCAGCGCCGCCGCGCCGAGGGCAAGCTCGACAATCTCGCGAAAAAACTCGCGCTCGATCCCCTCCCCGGCCGCATCGGCATCGCGCACACCCGCTGGGCGACGCACGGCGCGCCTACGGAAGACAACGCCCACCCGCACATCGTCGGCGACGTGACGCTCGTTCACAACGGCATCATCGAAAACTTCAAGGAACTGCGCGACGAGCTTTCGGCCGAGGGCCGCACCTTCGCGAGCCAGACCGACACCGAGGTCGTCGCTCACCTCGTCGCGCGCGAACTCGAGCGCGGCAAATCACCGATCGAGTCGGTGAAGGCCGTGCTGCCCCGCCTGCACGGCGCGTTCGCGCTGGCGATGATGTTCAAGGGCCACGACAATATGCTCGTCGGCGCCCGCCTCGGCGCGCCGCTGGTCGTCGGCATCGGCGAGGGCGAGAACTACCTCGGGTCCGACGCGCTGGCACTGGCGCCGATGACCCAGAAGATCGCCTATCTGGAAGAAGGCGACTGGGTGGTGCTCAGCCGCGAGAAGATCGATATCTTCGACCGGGAAAACGCGCCGGTGACGCGCGAGGTGACGCTGTCGGGTGTCTCCGGCGCGATGATCGACAAGGGCAACCACCGCCACTTCATGCAGAAGGAGATCTTCGAGCAGCCGGTGGTGGTGGCGCAGACGCTGCAGGCCTATCTGAAGCCGCTCGAGGGCAAGGTTGCCCTCCCCATCCCCGAGTTCGATCTCGCCGAAGTGAAGCGCGTGACGATCGTCGCCTGCGGCACCAGCTATTATGCGGGCCTCGTCGCGAAATACTGGTTCGAAAAGTTCGCGCGCGTTCCGGTGGACATCGATGTCGCCTCGGAATTCCGTTACCGCGAGCCGGTGCTGGAGGCAGGCGGGCTCGCGCTGTTTATCAGCCAGTCCGGCGAAACGGCGGACACGCTTGCCGCGCTGCGTCATTGCCGGGCGGAGGGCCAGAAGATCGCCGTCGTCGTCAACGTGCCGACCAGCTCGATGGCGCGCGAGGCCGACCTGCTGCTTCCCACCAACGCGGGGCCGGAAATCGGCGTCGCTTCGACAAAGGCGTTCACCTGTCAGCTTGCCGTGCTCGCCGCGTTCGCCGCGAACCTTGCGCGCGCCAAGGGCAAGATGACGGCCGAAGAGGAACGCGACATCGTTCAGCACCTCGCCGAAGCGCCAGCAGCGCTCAATGCCGCGCTCGCGCACGACGAGGAGATCGAAAAGATGGCGCCGCTTGTCGCAGGAGCGCGCGACGTGCTCTACCTGGGGCGCGGACCGGACTATCCAATGGCGCTCGAAGGCGCGCTGAAGCTGAAGGAAATCAGTTACATTCACGCAGAAGGCTATGCGGCGGGCGAGATGAAGCACGGCCCGATCGCGCTCATCGACGACAGCGTCCCCGTTATCGTCATCGCGCCCTCCGGGCCGCTTTTCGAGAAGACCGTGAGCAACATGCAGGAAGTCGCCGCGCGCGGTGGCCGGATCGTTCTGATCTCGGACGCGGCGGGAATCGCCAAGGCCGGAGACGGCGCGATCGCAACCATCGAGATGCCGGACTGTCACCCGCTGATCCAGCCGCTCGTTTACGCCGTGCCGGTGCAGCTTCTCGCGTACCACGTTGCGGTGGCGAAGGGCACGGACGTCGATCAGCCGCGCAACCTTGCGAAATCCGTGACGGTGGAATGAAGACACTCACCGGAGGCTGTCACTGCAAGGCTGTGCGATTTGAAGTGGACGTGGCGGCAGACCCGATCCCGCTGCTCGATTGCAACTGCTCGATGAGTTCGGCGGCGGGCTTCCTGCACCTCATCGCCGCGAAGGACGCCTTCCGGCTGCTCTCCGGCGGGTACAATCTCGGCGAATATCGCTTCGGCGAGGGAGTGGCGCGGCACCTGTTCTGCAAGACCTGCGGTATCAAGAGCTTCTACGTGCCGCGCTCGCACCCGGACGGGTACAGCGTCAACGCCCGCTGTCTCGACGACTACGTATCGCTGGCATTTGCCGTGGAAGCCTTTGATGGCCGCGACTGGGAGGCCGCCCGCGAACGTCTGGGTTAGATGTCCTCGCCCACGATCTCGCGGAGCAGGGTTTCGAGTTCCGTGATCTGGAAGGGTTTGCTTACAAAATGCGCTTCACCGTGTGCAACCGGAAGCACCGATGCGCCGTCATAGCCCGTGGCGAACACGAACGGTATGCCGCGCACCTTCAGAAGATCCGCAACGGCCCAGCTCATCTCGCCGTCGAGATTGACATCAAGGAGCGCGATGTCCGCATCGGTCGTCTCGGCAAGTGCAAGCGCTTCGTCGAGCCGGGTCGCCGGGCCTTCCATTTCCCAGTCCATGTCCTCGAACAGCGTTTCGAGGGACATGGCGACCAGCGGAGAATCCTCCACCAGCAAAACCTTCCGCCGGGCCGGTATTTCCTGAGGCGCCGTTGCGACCGTCGTCATCTGACCTTACTTTCCCTGCGACACCGGACGCGCCCGGCGAACACTACACATCCGTATCTACTGCGACACAGGGGCGAACAGCAAATATGAATGCATACGACTATGATCTCTTCGTCATCGGCGCCGGTTCGGGCGGTGTACGCGCGGCCCGGATTTCAGCAGGGTACGGCGCGCGCGTGGCGATCGCCGAGGAGTACCGCGTCGGCGGCACATGCGTGATTCGCGGATGCGTGCCGAAGAAACTGCTCGTCTACGGCGCGCATTTCGCTGAAGACCTTGAAGACGCGCGGCGGTTCGGCTGGACCATAGAGAGCAAGCGTTTCGACTGGCATACACTGCGCGACAACGTGCTCGCCGAGGTCGACCGGCTCAACGGCGCCTATATTTCCACGCTCGAAACCCAGAAGGTCACGATCCTTCACGGCCGCGCGGTGCTTGCCGACGCGCACACCGTGCAGATCGACGGCAAGACCGTCACTGCCGAAAAAATCCTGATCGCGACCGGAGCCCGTCCGGGCGTCCCCGACTGCGAGGGCGCCGACCTCGGCATCACCTCGAACGAAGTCTTCCATCTCGACGCATTGCCGAAGCGCGTGGTGATCGCGGGCGGCGGCTATATCGCGAACGAATTCGCAGGCATTTTCAATGAATTCGGCGTGAAGGTGACGATCCTGCTGCGCGGCGACCGTCTGCTGCGCGAATACGACCAGCAGCTTGCCGAGCGGCTTCAGGCGATCAGCGCGACGAAGGGGATCGATTTCCGCTTCAATGCGCCCTTCGGCAAAGTGGAAAAGCAGGCCGACGGCAGCCTCCTCGTCCACGCGGGCAAGGACGCGCCCATTGAAACCGACCTGCTCGTTTACGCAATCGGGCGGCCGCCCAACAGCGCTGGCCTCGGCCTTGAGAAGATCGGCGTCGAACTCTCCGACAACGGCGCCATCAAGGTGGATGCCGACAGCCGCACCAACATCGACAATATCTATGCGGTGGGCGACGTGACCGACCGCGTGCAGCTGACGCCGATCGCAATCCGCGAGGGCCATGCTTTTGCCGACACTGTTTTCGGCAACAAGCCGTGGCGCGTCGATCACAGCTGCGTCCCCTCCGCCGTCTTCAGCCACCCGCCGATCGCCGCAGTCGGCCTCACCGAGGCGCAGGCGCGCAATACCTATGGTTCCGTGCGCGTCTATGCGTCGGACTTCCGGCCGATGAAGAACGTACTGGCGGGCCGAAACGAGCGGTCGCTTTACAAGCTCGTCGTTGATGAAGCGTCGGGGCGCATCCTCGGTGCGCACATGATCGGGCCGGACGCTGCGGAGATCATGCAGCCTCTCGCGATCGCGGTGAAAGCGGGGCTGACCAAGGCACAGCTCGACGAGACCGTGGCCGTCCACCCGACAATGGCCGAGGAACTCGTGCTGATGCGTTAGATGGCGAGCGCGTGATTGGGGTCGACGACGGCCTCGATCATGCGGTCGATCTCGCTGTGCGCGATGCGGAGCTGGCCATCGATCATCAACATCGACAGGCCGTGTACCAGCGACCACGCGCGCAATGCCGCCTTGCGCCGCATGGCGGACGAGAAACGCGGACCCGCGAGGCGGGCGACGGCGTCCTCGATATTGCCGGTGAGCGGTTCGATGGCGAACATCAGCGAGGCATCGCGGCTGGAATCGATCTGATCGCTGAACATCAGGCGGAAAAGCGCCGGATTACGGACCGCGAAGCGAACATAAGCGCGGCCCATTTCGGCAAAGCGCACAGGCGTGACCACGCTGTTCGAAATCGGCTCGATCTGCTCCGCGTTGAGCCGCTTGAAGCCCTCGACGGCCATCGCGGTGAGCAACGCTTCCTTCGAGGCATAATGGCGATAGACCGCCGCAGGGCTGACCCCCACCTCGCGGGCGACCTCGCGCAGCGCAAGATCCGCGCAGCCGCGACGCTCGAGAAGGTCCAGACCGGCGTTCAGCAATGCCGTCTGGAGGTTGCCGTGATGATAGCTGGTGGGCGCTTTGCGCTCATAAACCGGCGACTGTTTCAGCATGATAAAAGCACCCCTGTCCCCCGGACTATGTGAACAATGTACGCATCGAGGGTTAATATCAAGTGCATTCATTGCGTTAGCGCCATCTTTTGCGGTGAAGTGTTACAATGGTGTTAACCACAACCTGAAAAACAGAGGTAACGAACGGGCCGGACGCGCGAGAAAGCATTGCTTGCGCTCCTTGATGCGACTCGCCAAAAGGCGCGCGATGAACACGTTCGAGCGATCCTGGAGCCCTGCGGGCTGGCGCAATTTCGAAGCGCGGCAGCTTCCCGCCTATTCGGACGCGGCCGCACTTGCAGCCGTGGAAGGCGAGCTTTCGAGCTACCCGCCGCTCGTTTTCGCGGGCGAGGCGCGCGCGCTTGAAGCCCAGCTCGCCGACGTCGCGGCGGGCAAGGCGTTCCTGCTGCAGGGCGGTGACTGCGCGGAGAGCTTCGCGGAGTTCCATCCCAACCACATCCGCGACACGTTCCGCGTGCTCCTGCAGATGGCGGTGGTGCTGACCTTCGCAAGCCGCATGCCGGTGGTGAAGGTGGGCCGCCTTGCCGGTCAGTTCGCCAAGCCGCGCTCGGCGGACATGGAAGACCTGAACGGCGTATCGCTGCCGAGCTATCGCGGCGACATCGTGAACGGGATCGAATTCGACAGCGCCGCGCGGGAGCCCGACCCGAAGCGGATGCTGCGTGCCTACATGCAGTCCGCCGCGACGCTCAACCTGCTGCGCGCCTTCGCGCAGGGCGGTTTCGCGAACCTGCATCAGGTCCACAAGTGGAACCTGGATTTTGTCGGTCACTCGCCGTGGGCCGAGAAATACAAGGATGTCGCCGACCGCATCGGCGACGCCCTCGCCTTCATGGAAGCCTGCGGCATCAGCCCGGAGACGGTTCCGCAATTGAAGGGCACCGATTTCTACACGAGCCACGAGGCGCTGCTGCTGGGCTATGAGCAGGCGATGACGCGGCAGGATTCGCTGACCGGCCGCTGGTACGACACGAGCGCGCACATGCTGTGGGTGGGCGACCGCACGCGCTTCGAAGGGTCGGCGCACATCGAGTTCCTGCGCGGCGTCGGCAATCCGCTCGGCCTGAAGGCCGGACCGAGCCTGCAGCCGGACATGCTGATCCGCCTGATCGACACGCTCAACCCGGAAAACGTGCCGGGCCGCATCACCGTGATCAGCCGCTTCGGCCACGACAAGGTGCAGGACGGCCTGCCGCCGCTCATCCGCGCCGTGAAGCGCGAGGGACGCCACGTCGTGTGGTCGTGCGACCCCATGCACGGCAACACGATCAAGGCCGGCAGCGGATACAAGACGCGCCCCTTCGACCGGATCCTCGCCGAAGTGCGCGGCTTCTTCGCGGTGCACCGCGCCGAAGGGACGCACGCGGGCGGCATCCATGCCGAGATGACGGGCCAGAACGTGACCGAATGCACCGGCGGCGCGATGGCGATCACCGACGAAGCCCTCGCCGACCGCTACCACACGCACTGCGACCCGCGCCTCAACGCCGGACAGAGCCTGGAGCTTGCGTTCCTGCTTGCCGAGTGCATCAAGACCGAGGTCGATCACGCCGCGCGAAGCCAGGCGGCCGCTTAGACTCCTGCTCCCCGCTTGCGGAGCCGCGCGGAATAAGGGATCGTCCGACCCTTCCAACGGGGAGGGATGACCATGCCGATCGAACTGTATCTTCTTGGCGCCGCCGTGGTGCTCGGCCTCGTTCACGTGCTTTGGGCGGTGAACGTGAAGACCGCGCAGTACGGCACGCAGTGGAACATGGGCGCGCGCGATGCCGAGATGCCGCCCCTGACGCCGCTCGCCGGCAGGCTGGCGCGGGCGCAGGCGAACTTCTTCGAGACCTTCCCGCTGTTCGCCGCCGTGCTGCTCGCAGCGGTCGCGGCGGACCGGCTCGGCTGGAAGACGGAGCTCGGCGCGCATCTCTATCTCTGGGCACGCCTGATCTACCTCCCGCTCTATGCTGCGGGCATCCCCAAGGTGCGGACGCTGGTCTGGCTGGTCTCGCTGGCGGGGCTTGTGCTGGTACTGTCGGCGCTGTTCCTCGGCTGATCCCTGTCAATCGGCGTCCAAAAGGGACCCCCGATCGGCGTGCAAAAGGGACCCCACCGCGGCGTGGCGATCGGTTGATGTTGAGCGCGAGTTTCGCT
>NZ_JACHNZ010000032.1 GCF_014199685.1 Sphingosinicella soli
ACTGCGACGCCCCCGTCGCAAGCCGCGAGCGCGTCGGCGGCAGGCCAGGAACAGGTCAAAGTGTCGGCGAAGTCCTGCCCAAATACGGCGGCATTCACGGACACGCTCGGCGCTGCGGCACCGGCTGTTCTATCCTCCCCATCGCTCCCCGCCACCGACACACCGGCCAGGTTTTCGGCCCTGGAATGGTCGGTGGTGGCCCTCGCCGAGCGCGACCCCCTCTCGACGCTGCATTCCCCCGGCCGCGTCGCCGTCGCGCTCGGCACCCTTTTCGGCAGCCGCCCCAATCCGCAGCTCGCCGATTCGAAGCTCGAAGCCCTGCGCAAGGTCGCCGTGCTCACGTGGCATCAGGGCTATTCGATAGCCGAATCCGCGGTCCGCAGCTTTGTCGCCGCCGGTTTCAGTCACGATCACTACGCGCTGCTCGCAGGCAGCATCACCAATGCACGCGCCCGCCGCGACCGAAGGAATTCCCGATGAACATGATGACGAAGATCAAGGCCGAGGATGCAGCGCCGTCGCGCGTGCGCCGCCTCTCACAGCGCCCGCTCTGGCAGCACCTTTCGGCGGCCGCGCTCCCGGTGATCGCGATCGTGGCGGTGGGTGTTCTCAACCGCGAATCGCCCGCGATCGCGGCGGCGCCGCCGCCCACCGTCACGGTCGCGGCGCCGCTCGTGCGCGATGTGACCGAGTGGCAGGACCATGTCGGCCGGTTCGAGCCGTCGCAAAGCGTCGAGGTGCGTCCGCGCGTCTCCGGCGCCGTGACGGCGGTGCATTTCACCGACGGCGCGATCGTTCAGAAGGGGGATCTCCTCTTCACGATCGATGCCCGCCCGTTCGCCGCGTCGCTTGCCGAAGCCCGCGCCGGCGCCGTGCAGGCACGCAGCGACGTCGCGCTCGCACAGGCCGATCTCGACCGCGCCAACCGCCTGCTTGCCGACGAGGCCGTTTCGCAAAGCGATCTCGATCGTCTCGCCGCCCGTGTCCGCGCCGCCCGCGCGTCGCTTGCGGCGGCCGAGGCGCGTATCGGCGCGCGCGCGCTCGATGTTCAGTTCACGCAGGTTCGCGCGCCTGTCACCGGCCGCATCTCCGATCGCCGTGTCGATGCGGGCAACATCGTGTCCACCGCCGATACGGGGGGCGGCACGCTGCTCACAACGATCAACGCGCTCGATCCGATCTATTTCACCTTCGACAGTTCCGAAGCGCTGTTCCTGAAGGCGCAGCGCGAGCGGCAGAAGGCGGGCGCGGCGCAGCAGGTGGAGATTCGCCTGCAGGACGAAACCGGTTATAGCTGGAAAGGTCACGTCGATTTCACCGACAACGGCATCAGCGCGCAGTCCGGCACGATCCGCGCCCGCGCGGTGGTCGCCAATCCGGACTATTTCCTCACCCCCGGCATGTTCGGCAACATGCGGCTGACGGACGGTTCGCCCGCCCGCGCGCTGCTCGTACCGGATAGCGCCGTCCGCACCGATCAGGCGCGCAAGGTGGTGTACGTGGTCACCGAGGACGGCACCGTCGCCGCGCGCGAAGTCTCGCCCGGCCCGCGCATCGGCAGCCTCCGCAGCATCCGCAGCGGTATCACGGCCCAAGACCGCGTCGTGGTCCAGGGCCTGCAGATGGTGCAGCCCGGCGCGAAGGTCACGCAGCGTCTCACGCGGATCGATCCGCCCGCTGCCGCCCCCGCTGCGGCGGCTGCCGTAAACGAACCCGCGGCCTCGCAGGCGACCATCGCCGCGCTCTGATCCGCCGCCACGACCAACAGAAGACCACGCCTCCCGCGTAAGCTGCGGGAGGCGGCAGGAAAGGCATTGTCCGATGCGCTTCAGTCATTTCTTCATCCGCCGGCCGATCTTCGCGGGCGTGATCGCGATCATCATCACCATCGTCGGCGCCTTCGCGTATTTCGGCCTGCCGGTCTCGCAATTCCCCGACATCGTCCCGCCGACGGTAACGGTGAGCGCCAACTACCCCGGCGCGTCTGCCGAAACCGTGGCCGACACCGTCGCCGCGCCGATCGAACAGCAGATCAACGGCGTCGACAACATGCTCTACCAGTCCTCGCAATCGACCGGCGACGGGCGGCTTGCGATCACCGTCACCTTCAAGCTCGGCACCGATCTCGATGCCGCGCAGGTGCTGGTGCAGAACCGCGTCGCGCTCGCCGAGCCGAGCCTGCCCGAAGAGGTCCGCCGTCAGGGCGTCGTCGTGCGCAAGACTTCGCCGTCGTGGCTGATGGCGGTCAACGTGCTGTCGCTCGACGGCTCGCTCGACCGCAGCTATGTCTCGAATTACGCGCTCACGCAGATCAAGGACCGGCTGACGCGCGTCGAAGGGATCGGCGACGTGCAGGTGCTCGGCGCGCGCGATTATGCGATGCGCATCTGGATCGATCCGGGCCGCGCCTCCGCGCTCGGGCTGACGGCAGGCGAGATCGTCTCGGCGCTGCGCGCGCAGAACGTCCAGGTCGCGGCGGGAACGATCGGCCAGCCGCCGTTCGATACCGGCGCGGCGCAGCAGCTCAGCGTCGAAACGCAGGGCCGTTTCAAGACCGCCGATGAATTCGCCGACATCATCGTGCGCACCGATGCCTCAGGCGCGATCACCCGCGTGCGCGATATCGCGCGCGTCGAACTCGGCGCGGAGGATTACGGCGTCAACGCCTATCTCTCGGGCCAGGATTCGATCATCCTGGGGATCACCCAGCGCCCCGGCACGAATGCGCTCGCCGCCGCCGAAGGGATCAAGGCCGAACTCGCCGACGCGGCAAAGAGCTTTCCGCAGGGGCTCGAATACCGGATCATCTGGAACCCCACCGAATTCATCAGCGAATCGATGGGCGCGGTGCAGGCGACCTTGTTCGAGGCGGCGCTGCTCGTCGTCGTCGTCATCCTTATCTTCCTGCAAAGCTGGCGCGCGGCGATCATCCCGATCATCGCGATCCCGGTATCGCTGATCGGCGCCTTCGCCGTGCTTGCGGGCCTCGGCTATTCGCTCAACACGCTTTCGATGTTCGGGCTCGTGCTCGCCATCGGCATCGTCGTCGACGACGCGATCGTCGTGGTCGAAAACGTCGAGCGCAATCTCGAACTCGGCCTCTCCCCGCGCGAGGCGTCGCACCGCTCGATGGACGAGGTTTCCGCCGCGCTCGTCGCGATCGTGCTCGTGCTCTGCGCCGTGTTCGTGCCGACGACCTTCCTCACCGGTATCACCGGCGAATTCTACCGCCAGTTCGCGGTCACGATCGCCAGCGCGACGATCATCTCGCTGGTGCTGTCGCTGACCCTGTCGCCCGCGCTCGCCGCGCTGCTGCTGCGCCCGAAGGCGGAGGTCGCGCCCGCATCGGGCTGGCGCCGCCATGCCTGGCTTGCAGGCGCCTGGTTCAACCGCAATTTCGATCGGCTGAGCGAGCGCTACGGCGCGTTCACGCATCGGCTTGCAGGTGCTCCAAAGCGCGTGTTCGCGGTTTACGGCGGCCTCGTGCTTGCGGCGGGCGCGCTGTTCTGGGCGACTCCAGCCGGGTTCATCCCCGCGCAGGATCAGGGCTATGCGCTCGCCGCGATCCAGCTTCCGCCGGGAAGCTCGATCGAACAGACCGACCGCGTGATGAAGAAGGCCGTCGCGAAGCTGCTGGAGGTGCCCGGCACCGAAGCGGCGGTGATGTTCTCGGGCTTCGACGGTGCCTCGGGAACACAGGCCTCCAACGCCGCTGCCGCCTACGTCACCTTCAAGCCGTTCGCCGAGCGCGCCGGAGGCCGCACCGGCGGCGCCATCGAAAACGACATGCGCGCCGCGCTTGCCGATCTCAACGAAGCCTTCGTGTTCGTCATTCCGCCGCCCGTCATTCAGGGCATCGGCAACGGCGGCGGCTGGCGCATGATGGTGCAGGATCGCCGCGGCGCGGGCTACGGCCCGCTCGAACAGGCTGCAGGCGGCGTGATCGGCGCGGCGCATCAGGCGACCGAACTCGCCAACGTGCGCACGCTTTTCAACACCGCGACGCCGCGCATCTACGCCGATATCGACCGTGCCAAGGCCGATATGCTCGGCGTGCCCGCAACGCGCGTGTTCGAAGCGATGCAGGTCTATCTCGGCTCGGCCTACGTCAACGATTTCAACCTGCTCGGCCGCACCTTCCGCGTCACCGCGCAGGCCGACGCGCCGTTCCGCGACGACGTCTCCGACATCGCGCAGTTGAAGACGCGATCGAACGGCGGCGGCATGGTTCCGATCGGCGCCGTCGCGACCTTCGAAGACCGCACCGGCCCCTACCGTGTCACCCGCTACAATCTCTTCCCTGCGGTCGAAATCGACGGCGATACGGCGCCCGGCGCCTCGACCGGCCACGCGCTCACGCGCATGGAAACGATCGCCGAAGACCTGCCGCAGGGTTTCGCGGCGGAATGGACCGATCTTGCCTTCCAGCAGAAGGCGGCGGGCAATATCGCGGTGCTGATCTTCGGCCTTTCGGTGGTGTTCGTCTTCCTCGTGCTCGCCGCGCAGTTCGAAAGCCTGATGCTGCCGCTCGCGATCATCCTCATCGTGCCGATGACACTGCTCGCGGCGATGCTGGGCGTGAACCTGCACGGTCTCGACAACAACATTCTCACGCAGATCGGCCTCATCGTGCTCATCGGCCTCGCCGCGAAGAATGCGATCCTGATCGTCGAGTTCGCCAAGCAGGCCGAAGATCGGGGCCTTGCGCCGCGCGCGGCAGCCGTCGAGGCGGCGCGCGCCCGGCTGCGTCCGATCCTGATGACGAGTCTCGCCTTCATCCTCGGCGTGCTGCCGCTGATGATGGGGTCGGGGCCGGGCTGGGAGCTGCGCCAGGCGCTCGGCACCGCCGTGTTCTACGGCATGATCGGCGTCACCGCGTTCGGCCTCGTCTTCACGCCGGTGTTCTACGTCGCCAGCCGCAGCCTCGGCGAGCGGATGCGCCGCCGCCCGTCTGCGTTGCAACTCGCCGAATAAGAAAGGCACATGCCATGTTTCGCACGCTTCTGATGGCCGCTTCCACGCTCGCGCTCGCCGCCTGCGCGACCGGCCCCGATTATGCCGCTCCCAATACCCCGACATCTGCCGGTGCCTTCGTCGCGGCCACGTCCGCCGTCGATACGCTCGCCCCGGTGAAGGCCGATTGGTGGCGTCTCTACGACGATCCGGTGCTTGATGGTCTCGTCGCGGGCGCCATCACCGCGAACACCGACGTCCGCGTCGCGGTCGCCCGGCTCGAAAAAGCCCGCGCCGCGCTCCGCGAGGTCCGCACCGATCGCCTGCCGAATGTCGGCGTCGGTGCAAACGCCGCCTACGGCCGCCTGCCCGAAAGCCAGCGCGGTTCGGGCGCGCCGCGCGAGGATTGGTCCATCGATGCCGGGCTCGATGTCGCCTACGAGGTCGATCTGTTCGGTCGCGTCTCGCGCGGGATCGAGGCCACGCGCGGCGATCTCGGCGCGGCCGAGGCGGACCTTGAAGCGGTGCGCGTTTCCGTTGTCGCGGAAACGACGCGCGCCTATGCGACTGCCGCCGCCGCAGCCGAACAGATCGCCGTGGCGCAGCGCATCGTGGACCTCCTCGATCGCTCGCTCCGCGTCACCGATCGGCGGCGCGCGGTCGGTCTCACCACCAGCCTCGATGTCGCGCGCATCGCCACGCTCCGTCATCAGCGTCAGGCCGAAATTCCGGCGCTCACCGCCGATCGCGACGCCGCGCTGTTCCGTCTCGCCACGCTCACCGGGCGCGCCCCCGCCGACCTTCCGCCGATCGCGGCGGCGCGTGTCTCCACGCTCCGTCTCGATACGCCGATCCCGGTCGGCGACGGTGCCCGGCTTCTCGCGCGCCGTCCCGACGTCCGCGCCGCCGAACGCCGACTCGCCGCCGCGACCGCGCGCATCGGTGTCGTCTCCGCCGATCTCTATCCGCGCGTCAGCCTCGGCGCCTCGATCGGCTCGACCGGGCCGGACATCGGCGACGTGTTCGGCGGCGGGCCGCTGCGCTGGCTGCTCGGTCCGCTCATCAGCTGGTCGTTCACCGATCACGAGCGTACCCGCGCGCGCATCGCCGGGGCGGAGGCCGATACGCGCGCGGCGCTTGCGGCGTTCGACGGCACGGTGCTTCGCTCGCTGGAGGAAACCGAAACCGCGCTTTCGGCCTACGGGGGCGCGCTTGATCGGCGCACGGCGCTGCAAGCCGCCCGCGATGCCGCGCAGCAGGCCGCGCGCATCGTCCGCGCGCAGCAGCGGGAAGGGCAGGTGGATAGCCTCGCGCTCATCGATGCGGAGCGGACCTTCGCCGAAGCCGAGGCGCAGCTTGCCGCCATCGATGCCGGTATCGCGGACGCGCAGATCAACCTGTTCAAGGCGCTCGGCGGCGGCTGGAACGCGGGGGGCGCAGCGTAGCCGCAGGCACGTTCAGCCCCCGCTCATCAACGGACGCAAAGGATGCGACGCGATGGCGGACGAGACATGAAACGCGGCGATATGAGCGTGGTGAAGGTGAAGGGGCTGCTGTGCGCAGCGCTCCTTGCCCTCGTGTACGTATCTCCGGCGCACGCCGAGGTGCCCGATCGCATCACCAACGTCACCGTCTACGGCAACGAGCCCTGCCCCAGCGGCGACGGCGACGAGATCGTCGTGTGCGCGCGCGAGCCGGAGGGGGAGCAGTACCGCATCCCCAAGCGCCTGCGCGAAACGAAGAAGAACGATCCGCCCTCGCAGTCCTGGGCCGCCCGCGTGCGCACGCTCGACGAGGCGAGCCGCCCGTCGATGCCCAACAGCTGCTCGGCCGTCGGCTCGGGCGGGCAGACCGGCTGCACGGCGGCGCTGCTGCAGCAGTGGTTCGCGGCGCGGCAGGCCGCCAAGGCAAGGGCTGCCGATATTCCCTAAGCGGCGAGCTGCTTTTCAAGACTGTCGAGCACGCGGTAGCACGGCATCACCTGCGCCACGCTGGCGTTCGGTTCGCGTCCCTCGCGGATCGCGGCGACGAATTCGCGGTCCTGCAATTCGATGCCGTTCATCGAAACATCCACCTTCGACACGTCCACCACCTCGTCGCGCCCCGTCACGAGATCGTCGTAGCGCGCGACCCATGTGCCGTTGTCGCAGATGTAGCGGAAAAACGTGCCGAGCGGCCCGTCGTTGTTGAACGACAGCGACAGCGTGCAGATCGCGCCGCTTTCGCTTTTCAGCTGGATCGACATGTCCATCGCGATGCCGAGTTCGGGGTGGCGCGGCCCCTGAAGCGCGTTCGCCTGCACGATCGGCCCCGCCTGATACGCGAACAGATCGACCGTGTGCGCGGCGTGGTGCCACAGCAGGTGGTCCGTCCAGCTGCGCGGGTCGCCCTTGGCGTTGATGTTCTTGCGGCGGAAGAAATAGGTCTGCACGTCCATCTGCTGAACGCCGATCTCGCCCGCCTTGATCTTGTTGTGGATATACTGGTGGCTCGGGTTGAAGCGCCGCGTATGGCCCACCATCGCAACGAGCCCGGTGTCCTGCTGCGCCTTCAGCACGGCTTCGCCGTCCGCAAGGCTGTCGCAGAGCGGGATTTCCACCTGCACATGCTTGCCCGCCTTCAGGCACTGGATCGCCTGACTGGCATGAAGCTGCGTCGGCGTCGCGAGGATCACGGCGTCGAGACCCGGCAGCGCAAGCGCTTCGTCGAGTTCGGTGGTCGCGTGCCCCACGCCGTATTTCGCCGCGACCGCCCGCGTCGGCTCCAGCGTGCGCCCGACGACCGAGACGACCTCGACCCCGTCGATCTGCCGCAGCGCGTCGAGATGCTTTTCGCCGAAGGCGCCGGCGCCTGCGAGGGCGATCTTCATGGTTTCTCCTTTCCGGCGGGTTCGAGCACGAGGTGCCCGACCGCGGTGTTGCTGGCGGGAACGTGATAGTGGCGGTGCAGTTCGCGCGCGCGCGGCCCGAGCGCGCCGCGCATGATGAGCCACATGACGAGTTCGATCCCCTCCGATCCCGCCTCGCGCAGATACTCGATATGCGGCATGTGCCGCAGCGCCTCGGGGTCGCCGGTCAGCCGGTCGAGGAAGGCGCGGTCCCAGTCCTTGTTGATAAGCCCCGCGCGCGGCCCTTGAAGCTGATGACTCATGCCGCCCGTGCCCCATATCTGCACGTTCAGGTCTTCGGGAAAACTCTCCACCGCGCGCGCGATCGCTTCGCCGAGCAGCCAGCAGCGGTTGCCCGTGGGCGGCGGATAGGTGACGACGTTCACCGCAATCGGCACGACCTTCACGGGCCATGCGCGCGGCTCTCCGAACATCAGCGACATGGGAACCGTAAGCCCGTGATCCACCGCCATCTCGTTGATGATCGTAAGATCGAATTCGTCGAGGATGCAGCACTGCGCGATATGCCAGGCGAGATCGGCGTGGCCCTTCACCGGCGGCACCGGGCGCGGCCCCCAGCCTTCGTCGGCGACCGCATATTCGTCCGCGCATCCGATCGCGAACGTCGGGATGATCTTCATGTCGAACGCCGACGCATGATCGTTGTAAACGAGCACGACGACATCGGGCTTTTCCCGCGCCTGATACTGCTTCACCCAGTCGTAGCCCGCGAACAGCGGCTTCCAGTACTCCTCGCCCGTCTTGCCCAGATCGATCGCCGCGCCGATCGCGGGAACGTGGCTGGTTGCGATTCCGGCGGTGATGCGCGCCATGTTCAGCGTCCTTCCCGTATCGAGCGCACACCGTCGGGCGAGCGGCCGCCGCCGAGCATCATGGCGGCGTAATCGTCCTGCGACATGCCCGTCATCGATCCCGCCGCATATTGAAAGCTCTTGCCGTCGGTCGCGAAGATCTTGGCGAGGAAATAGATGTTGCCGCCTTCATCGATCATCGCGTTGTAATCGCGCGCCAGCACGGCGGCCTTCTGCGTTTCGGTGAGCGGCCATTCGCCGAGATAGGCGCGTTCGTCCGCCTTGAAGCGTTCGCGATTCTCCGCCTTCATCAGGCTCATCGCGAACTGGTTGAGGTGATAGCCCCTGCGCGCCCGCGCGGCGGTGAACACGCGCGTGCCGGGGATGTCGTCGAACTGCGCGAGATAGGCGTGAATGTCGCGTGTCAAAGCCCGCGTCCCTTCAGCAGCGTATCGAGGCGCGGGAACACGCGGCGCACATTGCCTTCGAAAATCGCATTGCGCTCCGCATCGCTGATCGGCAGCGCGTCGACATAGCGCTTGGTGTCGTCGAAATACTGCCCCGTGGTGGGATCGATGCCGCGCACCGCGCCCACCATCTCGCTGCCGAACAGGATGTTCTTCGTGTCGATCACGTCCGCGAGCAGATCGATGCCCGGCTGGTGATAGACGCACGTATCGAAGAACACGTTGTGCATCAGATGCGCGGAAAGGTCCGGCTTCTTCAGCATGTCGGCGAGCCCGCGATAGCGGCCCCAGTGATAGGGAACCGCGCCGCCGCCGTGCGGAATGATGAAGCGCAGCGCCGGAAAATCGCGAAACAGATCGCCCTCGATCAATTGCATGAAGGCGATCGTGTCGGCGGCGATGTAATAGGCGCCGGTCGCGTGCAGCCCCGGATTGCACGATCCCGACACGTGGATCATCGCGGGCACGTCGAGGTCGCACATCGTCTCGTAAATCGGATACCAGTAGCGATCGGTGAGCGGCGGGTGCTTGAAATGCCCGCCGCCGGGATCGGGATTGAGATTGCAGCCGACGAAGCCGAGTTCGTTCACGCAGCGCTCCAGTTCGGCGACAGACGCAGCAAGATCGGCGGCGGGCGACTGCGGCAGCATGCAGACGCCCACGAACGTCTCCGGGTAAAGATACGCGACGCGCCCGATGAGATCGTTGCACGCGCGCGACCATGCGATGCTCACGGCCTCGTCGCCCACGTGATGCGCCATCGCCGATGCGCGCGGCGAAAACAGCGTCATGTCGGCCCCGCGTTCGCGGATCAGCCGCAACTGGTTCGTCTCGATGCTCTCGCGGATTTCCTCGTCGGAAACATCAGGGTAGGGCGGCGGCGCGCTGCCCGCCTTGAACGCGGCCTTCTGCGCCTCGCGCCATGCGTTGTGGGGCGCGGGGGCCGTCGTATAGTGGCCGTGGCAATCGATCACGAGGCTCATGCGGGAACGTTCAGGCTGCCCAGCGCCGCGAGCTTTGCGGCAAGCCCCTCGGGCGGTGCGATGCCGAGCGTACCGAGCGCGCGCTGGCGGGCGATCGTGCCGCGCGTCATCAGCGGGGCGACGCCCAGGTCTTCGAGCGTGCGCGCCGCTTCCTCCATCTCGGCGGCGCGGCGCAGGCCGTGGGCGAGCATCCGGTCGAGATTATAGTCCGCCTTCTGCGCCCAATCTTCGCCGAGCGAAGACAGCACCGCGTCCACCACGTTCGCGCGGTGCGCGGCGAGCACGCACTCGGCGGTCAGCGCCTCGATGCCCTTCACCATCACCGATCGGATCATCTTGATCGCCGAAGCGTCGCCGACCTTCGCGCCGACGCAGCGCACGTCCTGAAAGCCGAGCCCCTCCAGCACGGACGCGCCCGCGTCCGCATGCGGCCCGGAGACGAGCAGCGGAACGGCGGTGCGTTTCGGATGAACCGGCGCCATCACCGCAACATCGACATAGCGCCCGCCCGCCGCCGCAATCGCCGCTTCTGCGGCGCGCTTGGTTTCAGGCGCGACGCTGTTCATGTCGAACCAGAATGCGCCTGCGCCCAGATCGCGTGCAGTCTCCCGCGCGACCGCGAGCGCGGCGTCCGCCGTCACCAGCGAGAGCGCGGCAGGCGCTCCGGCGAGCGCATCGCGCGCGCTTGCGCAGGGCGTCACGCCGACCCTCGCATAGTCGGCGCGTTTTTCCGCATCGGTCCTGATGTCGAATGCCGCAGCCGCGCTGCCCCAGTTCGCTGCGGCGGCAAACGCCTGCGCCGCTTCGCCGAAACCGATAAGGGCAACCTTGCAAGCCATGCCCGGCATATGCGCACACACGCCTGCGGCCTGCTAATCGGAACGGAACAGGGGGTATAGGTTTTACCGAATTCAGAATGTATCCGCGCAGTGTTTCAGCGTATCCGCGAAGGCCTGCTGCGCCGCCGTCGCCCGCCAGCCGACGCGCGTTGTCATGCCGATCGTGCGCTTGAAGCCCGGCGGCGTATCGCAGAGCCTCACCAACCAGCCCGCTTCCAGCTCGACCGCGACCTGATCGCGCGACAGCAGCGTCAGAAAATCGCTTTCCAGCAGAATCTGCCGGATCGTCATCACCGATCCGCATTCCACCGGCACCTCCGGCACGGCAATGCCCGCCTCGCGGAACATCCTTTCCCACTGCGTGCGCAGCGGCGTTCCCGGCGCGGCGATCGTCCAGGGATAGCGGGCGAGCGCTTCGATATCCGGCCGCTTCGCCTTCGTCAGCGGATGATCGGCGCGCGACACCACGATCGGATGGTCGTCGAACAGCGCCGTCTGCGCCACGTCGCCGCCGGGTTCGGGTTCGCGCAGCGCGCCGACGATCAGATCGAGTTCGCCGTCGCGCAGCGGCTCGATCAGTTCGGTATGCGATCCTTCGATGATCGCGACGGTGATGCCGGGGTGGGCGCGGTGGAACAGCGCGATGGCGCTCGGCAGCAGCCGCGCGCGCGACAGCGGCATGGCACCGATCGCGATGCGTCCGCTTTCGCGGCCATGCAGCGCGTCCAGTTCCGAAAGTGCGGCAACGAGTTCGGTGCGCGCCAGCCGGAATGCGCGGACGGTGCGTTTGCCCGCCGCCGTCAACACGACGCTGCGTCCCCGCCGCTCGACGAGCGTGCGCTTCAGCGCCAACGACAGGTCATGGACGGCGCGGTGCAGCGTAGGTTCGGCGAGCCCCGTCGCAAGGCGCGCCCCCGCGTAGCCGCCGCTTTCCGCCACCGCGAGCAGCGCGCGAAACTGCGCCATCGTCACGCGCGGCGACGCGATATGCGCCAGCGCCGCATCGGCGCGCGCCGCGAGCAGATGGCCGGCCGTGGTCGGTAGCATGCCCGAAGGAATGCGGTCGAACAGGCTCAGCCCCAGCCGCGCCTCCAGCCGCGCCAGCGCCTCGGTGATTGCGGGCTGCGTCAGGCCGATGCTGCGCGCCGCCGCCGAAATGCTGCCCGCGCGGGTAACGATCGCGTGCGCGCGCAGATGACGAAGATTGAAGTCCTGGTATTGCATGCAATCATGATTAGCATCAGCCTATGGCGGGCGCATAGTTCCGAATTGCCGCCTTGCGGCGGTGGGCGCATGCCGTTTCTCTCACTATGGAGGGGCCTATGTCCGCTATCGTCGTCCAGTCCGTCGCGCGCGCCGACGCCGCCGTGATAGACGGCCTCGCGCGCTGCGGCGTCGCCACGGTGCACGAGGCGCAGGGCCGCACGGGGCTTCTCGGCAGCGGTCTGCGGCCGATCTACGCGGGCGCGCGCATTGCAGGGTCGGCGGTGACGATCTCCGCGCCGCCCGGCGACAACTGGATGGTGCATGTCGCGATCGAACAGCTGCGCCCCGGCGACATTCTCGTGCTCGCGCCGACCAGCCCCTGCGAAGACGGCTATTTCGGCGATCTGCTGGCAACCTCGGCGATCGCGCGCGGCTGCCGGGGCCTCGTCATCGATGCGGGCGTGCGCGATGTGCGCGATCTCACCGAAATGGGCTTCCCGGTCTGGTCGAAGGCGGTGTTCGCGCAGGGCACGGTGAAGGCGACGCTCGGCTCGGTGAACGTGCCCGTCGTTTGCGCCGGCGCGGCGATCATGCCCGGAGACGTGATCGTTGCGGACGACGACGGCGTCTGCGTCGTGCCGCGCGCGTCCGCCGCCGAAACGCTTGCGAAGGCGCAGGCGCGCGAGGCTGCCGAGATCGCCAAGCGCGAGCGCCTTGCCGCAGGCGAGCTCGGCCTCGATATCTATGCCATGCGCGAAAAGCTCGTGGCGATGGGCCTCAAATATGTCTGACGGCGTCCGCTGCATGTGGATGCGCGGCGGCACCTCGAAAGGCGGCTATTTCCTTGGCGCCGATTTGCCGCAAGACCCGGCGGCGCGCGACGCGTTCCTGCTCCGCATCATGGGGTCGCCCGATCCGCGCCAGATCGACGGCATGGGCGGCGCCGATCCGCTCACCAGCAAGGTCGCCGTCGTGTCGAAATCGGCGCGGCCGGGCGTGGATGTCGATTATCTGTTCCTGCAGGTGTTCGTGGACGAAGCGATCGTCAGCGACGCGCAGAACTGCGGCAACATCCTCGCGGGTGTCGGCCCGTTCGCGATCGAGCGCGGGCTGGTGGCGGCGGCGGACGGCGAAACCCCTGTTTCCATCTACATGGAAAATACCGGCCAGATCGCCGTCGCAAGCGTTTGCACCCCCGGCGGCGCCGTAACCTACGAAGGCGATGCCCGCATCGACGGTGTGCCGGGCGCGCACGCCCCCGTGCCGCTCGCCTTCCGCGACACGGCGGGATCGAGCTGCGGCGCGCTGCTGCCCACCGGAAACGCGGCGGACGAGATCGACGGCGTATCCTGCACCCTTGTCGACAACGGCATGCCCTGCGTCGTGATGCAGGCGGCGGACGTGGGCGCCACCGGCTACGAAAGCCGGGATGACCTCGATGCCGCTGCCGCGCTCAAGGCGCGGATCGAAGCGATCCGCCTCAAGGCCGGGCCGATGATGAACCTCGGCGACGTGTCCGCGAAGTCGGTGCCCAAGATGATGCTCGTCGCGCCCCCGCGCGGCGGCGGGGGGATCACCGTCCGCAGCTTCATCCCGCACCGCGCGCACGCGGGCATCGGCGTGCTCGGCGCGGTGAGCGTGGCGACCGCCTGCCTGATCGAAGGCTCCCCCGCCGCCGCGCTCGCCGCAGTGCCCGGCGGCGCGCGCAAGCGGATTTCGGTCGAGCACCCGACCGGCGAAATGAGCTGCGTGCTCGACGTCGACGATAAAGGGCATGTCACGCGCGCCGCGCTGCTGCGCACGGCGCGCAAGCTGATGGACGGGATGGTGTTCTGATGGCGCGCAGCAAGACCTGGGTTGATTTTCCGTCGAAGCCGAACTGGGTTCCGCCGCCCGGCGCGGTCGATGCGCACGTCCACGTGTTCGGCCCCGAGGCGGAGTTTCCGTTCAGCCCGCTCGCGAAATATCACCCGGAGGACGCGACGCCCGAGATGCTGTTCGCGCTCCGCGACCATCTCGGTTTTTCGCGCAACGTCATCGTGCAGGCGAGCTGCCACGGCACCGACAACGCCGCAACGCTCAGCGCCATCGCCAGATCCGCCGGCCGCGCGCGCGGTGTCGCCGTGGTCGATCCCGATATCAGCCTCGATGAACTCAGGCGCCTGCACGCGGGCGGCATTCGGGGCATACGCTTCAACTTCCTCAAGCGCCTCGTCGACAATGCGCCGAAGGATAAGTTCATCGAGGTCGCAAAACGCATCGCCCCGCTCGGCTGGCACGTCGTCGTCTATTTCGAGGCGGACAGTCTTGCCGAACTGATCCCCTTCCTCGAAGCCATTCCCACCACCATCGTCGTCGATCACCTCGGCCGCCCGGACCTCACGCAGGGCCCGGAAGGCGTAGACATCACCGCCTTCAAGGCGCTGCTCGACACCCACCCCAACATCTGGGCCAAGGTCTCCGGCGCCGAGCGCCTGTCGCTCGACGGACCTCCCTTCGATAACTTCATAAACATCGTCCGCCCCATCGTGGAGCGCTACCCCGACCGCATACTCTGGGGCACCGACTGGCCGCACCCCAACATGGAGCACCGCGTCCCCGACGACGGCACCCTCGTCGACGTCCTCCCCCGCATCGCAGTGACGCAGGAACTCCAGCACAAGCTCCTCGTCGCCAATCCCGAGCGGCTCTACTGGGCGGACTGACAGCTCGCCTCCGGCTCCGCGCCATGCCATAGACCGCGCTCTGAAGGAGTGAGCGCAATGGATGCAGAGACGTTCGAGCTGTTCCGCTCGACCATCCGCCGTTTCGTCGACGAACGCCTGATCCCGGCGGAGGATGCGGTCGAAGAGGCTGACGCCGTTCCCGATGCGATCGTGAACGAAATGCGCGAGATGGGCCTGTTCGGCATTTCCGTCCCCGAGGACTACGGCGGGCTCGGCTGCACCATGTCCGAGGAAGCCGCACTCATCCGCGAGCTGACACGCGCCTCCGTCGTGTTCCGTTCGGTGATCGGCACCACGCTCGGCATCGGCAGCCAGGGTATCGTCATCGACGGCACGGAGGCGCAGAAACGCGAATGGCTGCCGAAGTTCGCAAGCGGAGAGGCGATCGCGAGCTTCTGCCTCACCGAGCCCGAGGCAGGCTCCGATGCCGCCTCGCTGCGAACAGCCGCCGTGCGCGACGGCGACACCTACCGCATCACCGGCACCAAGCGCTACATCACCAACGCGACGCGCGCGAACGTCTTCACGCTGATGGCGCGCACCGAGCCGGTGAAGGGCGCAGCGGGCATTTCCGCGTTCATCCTTCCCGCCGATACGCCGGGTATCACGCTCGGCAAGCCCGACAGGAAAATGGGCCAGAAAGGCTCGGTGACGACCGACGTGATCCTCGACGATGTCGTGGTTCCGGCGGCGAACATCATCGGCGGCGTGCCGGGGCGCGGTTTCAAAACCGCGATGAAGGTGCTGGATCGCGGCCGCATCCACATTTCCGCCGTCGCGCTCGGCATGTGCGACAGGCTCATCGCCATGAGTCTCGCCTACGCGATGGAGCGGACGCAATTCGGAGAGCGCATCGCGAACTTCCAGCTCGTGCAAGGCATGCTCGCCGACATGAAGGTGGACATGCTCACCACGGAAGCCCTGATGCAATCGGTCGCCGCGAAGTTCGATGCAGGCGAGGCGGTGAGCCTCGAATGTTCGGCGCTCAAGCTCCACGCTTCCGAAGCCGTCGGCCGCATCGCCGACCGCGCCGTGCAGATTCACGGCGGTGCGGGCTACATGGCCGAATACAAGGTCGAACGCTTCTACCGCGACGTCCGCCTGCTCCGCATCTACGAGGGCACCTCGCAGATCCAGCAGACGATCATAGCGCGGCAGATGATGCGGAAGGCCGAAGCCGCCGGTTAGCCCAATCTGTTCATCAGCGGCACCGCAACCGCGCGCATGAACCAGGGCAGCATTTTGTGGCCGGGCAGCGCCGCCGGGTCGAGGATCGGCAGCGCAAGATCATCCTCTGGGGTGCCGCCGATCATTGCGGCGGCCTCGCGCGCGGCTGCGATGCCGAGCGTAAGTCCGAAGCCGTTGCAACCGGCAAGCGCGTGGAGAGTGTCGCCGAGACGGAAGAGTCGCGGCAGGCCATCGGGGGTCACGCCGATCGTGCCCGATGAAAGGCTTTCGAAGCGCGGCGCGAACTGCGGATAGGTTCGGGCCAGGCGACGCTCGGCGGGTCTCGCGGCGGCGGGCAATGCGGGGTGCCGGGTTTCCGAAAGCGCGCTGACGACAAGGCGCTGTTCGGCGTCCGTCGCGGGCGAGAAAATCGCCGGATCATCGAGATCGATGAAGGCGTGCGTTCCCGGCATCGGCGAAACGGAAAGCGGCGCGGTTGCGGCGATGCTGCATCCCACCGGATAGACGGTCCCTGCCATCTCAGGAAAGAGCGGCGCGCTCGCGCCCGTCGCCAGCAGAACATGGGCTGCATCGATGTGTCCGCGCGGCGTGCGCACGCGCCACGCATGCCCGTGTCGTTCAATTGCGGTTGCGGGTGTTTCGCCATGGATGGACCCGCCGCCGGCCCTCACGAATGCCGCAAGTCCGAGCACGAATTTCAGAGGGTGCAGCGTGCCGCCCTCGGGCAGCAGGATGCCGCCTGCATAACGATCGGTGCCGACCCGGCTTGCGGTTTCGTCGGCATCCAGCGCGGTAAAAACTCCCCCGTACCGTTCCCACGCGGCGAATTTCGTCCGCGCGCGGTCGAGGCTTGCGGCGGTGCGGGAGACGCAGAGATAGCCGGGCCTCAGGTCGCAGGCGATGGCGGCGGTGAAATCCCCAAGCGTCCGGCCGGAACCCGCAACGCGCCGGTTCCATCGTTCGCCGCGCACTGGCCCCAGCGCCTTCATCACGTCGTCGGGGTTTTTCTTGCTGCCGAGCATCATCGGGGCGAAATGCCCGGCGTTGCGGCCGGAGGCGCCGCTGCCGGGCGCGGCGGCATCGACCACGACGACCGATACGCCGCGTGCGAGGAGGTCGAGCGCGGCGACGAGCCCGGAGTATCCGGCGCCGATGATGGCGACGTCGGCTGCCGTGTTCGTTTCGAGCCGTTCGAAACGGGGCGCGTTTTCTATCGTCCAGACGTCCGGCAAGCGCTCAGGCTCCCGGGGCGAAGCGCGCCGAAACGACGCGCAGCACATGGTCGATGTTCGCCTGGATTGCGGCGCGCACGTCGGCCGGTTCGATGAGCGGGTCCGCGCGGGCTTCCCATGTCAGGACGCAGGCGTCCCCGTCCGGCGTCACGCTTGCGGTTCCGACATAATTGTCGAAGGGCAGGGGACCGCGCGCGATGATGCGATAGGTGTAGGACCGCGCCGCGCGATTGTAGCGGACGATGGCTTCGGTGACGACCGCGCCGCCGGGCAGGAACAGCCTGCGGATCGCGCCTTCCCCGTCCCCGTCGACCTCCAGCCGCTCGACCACGCCCTCCATGATCGCCATGCTGCGGAGATCGCCGATCAGCCCCCACACGGTGTCTGCGTCCGCTGCAACGCGAACCTTGCCGCTACAGGCGATGCTGTGGCCTCCGGTCATGGTGTCGGCAGCGCCGCCGTGATTTCGATCTCGATCATGCATTCGGGGAACGCCAGCCTGCGCACTTCCACCGCCGTTGTGGCGGGGAGATCGAGCCCCCCATAGCGGGCTATCCGCGCGCCGTTCGCGGCGATGAAGGCGTCCATGTCGGTAACGTAGATGTTCTCCTTCACCACGTTCGCCATCGTCGCGCCGAAGGCATCGAGCGTGCGCGTTATGCCCGCGTACACGCTGCCGATCTGCGCGGCCATGTCGCCGGGAAATTCCGGCGCGAACGCATCATCGACGCTGAGCGAGCCGGAGATGTGGAGCGTGCCGCCGCTCCGCACCGCCTGCGCGTAGCCGAACGCCTTCTCGCCTTCGGGACGCAGGTGAAATGTCTGCCTGTCGATCATGCCGGAGCCCTTTTCAGAATTTCACCCGCGCTTCGACGCCGAACGTCCGGCCTGGATCGGGCTGGATGGCGTCGCTGCCCAGCGGCACCAGCCCGGCGGCGAAGATGTAGCGCGAGAAGGCCGATGTCGCATAGTGCGTCTTGAACAGGTTCCTGCCGAACACGGTGAGCCCCCAGCGTTCGCCTTCAACGCCGATCTGCGCATCGACCGTCGAATAGGCCTTCTGGAACAGATAGGCGTCGGGTGTGGCGGGAAGCTGGAAATCCTGGAAGGACTGGCGACCCTTTGCGTTGAAATCCACCCGCGCCCGCGCGGCCATGTCGTCGGACAGGTCGAGCGTGTACTGCGCGCCGAGGTTCAGCGTGTACTTCGGCGCGTTCGGCAGCTGCTGGCCGACATAGGCGTCGGTTGTGCCGTCGAAATCCTTGATCTTGGTGTCGATGTAGCCGAACGCGGCATTGAGATCCAAGCCCTTCACCGGGCGCGCGGCAAGCTCGAACTCGAAGCCCTTGATCGCCGCCTTGCGCGCGTTCAGCGAGCCTTGCGTGAATGTGGCGGCATCGAGCTGGAAGATCTGCGGATTGAGATGCTGGGTATAGAAGGCCGCGACGTTCAGGATCACGCGCCGGTCGAGCCAAGAGGTCTTGGTGCCGATCTCGTAATTGCGCGAGGTTTCCTTGCCGATGACGCGCGGGAAGGCGGCACCTGCGGCGATCGGGTTGAAGCTGCCGCTCTTGAACCCCTGCGAATAGGTCGCATACAGCGTCAGCTCATCCGACGGCTTGTAGGCGAGCGAAACCTTCGGCTGCAGTTTCGAGAACGTCGCCTTGTCGGTCGCTGACGCCAGATAATCGTCCTGCTTCGCCTCGTTGGTATCGTAGCGCAGCGCCGCCGTCAGTTCGAGTGTGTCGAGAAGGTCGTAGTTCAGCTGTCCGAACACGGCATACTGGTTGAAGGTGAGCCGCGTGTCGGCGAGCGTCGCGTCGATGATGAGGCCCGAGGATTCAAATCCGTCGGGCGTGATGCAGGTGCCTGCGAAAAGGCAGGCATCGAGCGAGGCGAGCGTTGTCACATCGCGCTTCGAATGCTGGTAATAGGCGCCCAGAATGTAGCGCAGCCGCTGCGCGCCCGGTGACGTCAGGCGAAGCTCCTGGCTCCAGCTTTCCGTCACGCGAAGCTGCCGGGTAAACGGCACCAGCGGAAACGGCGAGATGTCGAGATCCTCGCTGAAATCGACGTCGATCTTGTCCCACGCGGTGATCGACGTGAACGTGCCGATCGACGTGTCGTAATTCAGCGACATCGAGAGATCGGTGACGGTGCGGTCGGTCGAGGAGGGGCCGTCGAGATTGGGGCGGACCGCCGCCATCTCTTCGGTGATCTCGCCGCCCGTCGTGCCGAGCACGTCGACAAGGCTGAACCACAGGGCGCCGCCCTTTTCATCCATGTGCGCGGCGCGCAGATCGATGCTGAAATCATCCGTCGGCTCGATGATGATACGGCCCGAAACGCGCGTCTGGCGATTGCGGTCGAGCGTGCGGCCGTCGAAATCGTTCTTGATCGTGCCGTTGCCGTCGCGGTGCGAAACCGTGACGCGCGCGAGCACGAGGTCGGGCACGATCGGGCCGCTTACCGCGCCGAACACGCGCCATGCGTCGCCCGTGCCGTAGCTCAGTTTCGCTTCGCCCTCGAAGGTGTTGGTCGGGCGTTTCGTGGTGATGTTGATTGCGCCGGCGATGGCGCCCTTGCCGTAGAGCGCGCCCTGCGGGCCTTTCAGCACCTCCAGCCGCTCCACATCGGTCAGGTCCATCGTGAAGGCGTCGGCATCGGGCAGGATCACGCCGTCCACCGAAAACGCCACCGCCGCCGCCTGGTTGCGGTTGGAGCCGAGCCCGCGGATCGAGATGTTGTTGGTCGCCGTGTCCTGATCGTTGGTGATGTTGACGTTGGGCGTTACGGCCAGAAAGTCGTCGATCCGCTCAAGCCGCCGCTCCTCGATCACGCTGGCTGAAAACGCCGTCACCGTGTCGGGAACCTGCTGCAGATTCTCCTCGCGCTTGCGCGCCGTCACGATGATGTCTTCGAAACCGCCGCTGCTTGCGCCCGGATTTTCCTGCGCGATCGCGGTGCCGCAAAGCGCCGAAGCTGCGGTCGATACCATCAATGCGAAACCGCATGTGTTCTTGAATCTGCTCATGATGTTCCCCTCTGCTCCCTGTAATGTGACGGCCTGTTCAGATCAGGCTCGCCGGTAGTGTTTTCCCGTCGGCTTCATTGTCCCATATCGCGCCCAGGATGACCCAGCGGCCTTCGTGGCGAACGATGTGGGCGAAGGTCACGCCCTTGCGCGTTTCGCCGTTCATCTTGGCGATGAAGCTGCTGCGCACGCCCGCGACGTTGCCGAAGGCCTCCACATGCCGTGCGATCTCGATCTCGCTGAAATCGGCAAGCGCCCCGGATTGGCGCTGCGCGTCCATCGCGGCGACGAAGGCTTCGACGGCAATCGGGCTTGCGGCCCCGGAACTGAGCGCGGCAAGCGTTGCGTCCGGGTGGCAGCAGGCGCGGAACGTGTCCCAGTCCGGCGCTTTCTCGGCATTCCAGCCGACCGCATCGTAAAGGCGCGGGCAGAGCGCCAGGATCTCGTCAAGGTCCGTGTTCGTGATATCGCCAGACATGATGTCTCTCCGTCGTCAGCCGATGAAATCGGCGGATGGATGCGCGCGCGGATAATCGCGCAGATGTTGCAGGAAGCGCCCGAGCGTGCGGTCCGACTTCGTCAGCGTGCCGGGGCGGAAACGGGCGCGTTCGATGATCGGCAGGTCTTCGGTCGCGATGCGGACTTCCATCTCGTACATCGCATCGAGAAACGCCTGCGTGCCTTCCGGGTCGGCATCGTCGGCGCCTACTGCGACAGCAAAGAACAGCCGCGATTTGCCCGGCTCCGGCAGCCCCATCGGCGCGACGAAACCGAACCAGCGCCCGTCCACATAGCCATCCTGCCAATAGATGTTCGTGCCGTAGATGCCGACGCGAAACGCAATGGCCGTGCCGTCCCGCATCGTGCCGCGGAAATGATACACCATCGAATGCGGCGTCCATTCCACATCCTGATGCGGCATGCCGTTGTCGAAGGTGATGCCGTGCACCACCTGAATGTGCTGCATGTCGGGCGTGTTGCAGCAGATGATCCACGGGTCGGACGGCATCAGCCGATCATATTCGCCGATCTTCCACACCAGATTTGCCGGCGCGCCGGGAAAATCGGGCAGTTCGAACAGCGGCTCGGTGCCGTTGAAGGCAAACACGCAGCCGAACTTTTCAACCGTCGGAAACGCGAAGAGGTTCGCTGTCGGCGGCACGGGATCGCCCGATCCGGTTGCAACGCAGCGCCCGTCGGGTCCGTAGCGCCAGAAATGGAATGGGCAGCGCACGGCGCCGTCCACCATCTCGCCGGTGCAGAGATCGGCGCCGAGGTGCGGGCAGTAGGCGCTCAGCACCTGCGCCTTGCCGTCTGCGTCGCGGATCACGATGACGCGCCCGCCGAGGAAATCGAACCCGTTCACGACACCCGCGACGGCCTCGTCAGACAGGCAGACCGGAAACCAGCTCTGGCTGAAAACGCCGCCGCTGCCTTCGGCTTCGGGCCGGGCGCGGTCTGCGATCCGAACGGTGGTGCTGGTCGTCATCGGCATCCTCGAAAAACGATACATTTGTGTACGGCTGTTTCGATATCCTTTGTCGATAGGCAGAGTCAATACGATATCCGCAGACTATATCACATTAGACTGTGGATATCGCAATAATTCCATTTCTCTGTTGCGATTACGTCATGCGTTTCGTATCCCAAGGGCATCAATCGGGATCGGGAGACGCGGAAAATGGCAGGGCGCAAGGCGACGACCGACGACGCGCGGGGCAAAAGCCAGCCGCCGCCCCAGGATTTGTCCGTCGATGTCTATGCGCTCAACAGCCGGATCATCGCGCTGCTGCAGCAGGATGGGCGCATGCCCTATTCCACCATCGCGAAGGAGCTCGGCGTTTCCGAAGGCACGGTGCGCAACCGCGTGCGCCAGCTTATCGACGAGAACGTCATCACGATTCAGGCCGAAGCCATGCCCGAGGCGTTCGGCTATAATTTCAACGCGCAGACCTTCATCAAGGTGGCGGGGGGCGCTGATATCGATGCGGTGATCGCGCGTCTGACATCGGTGCCGGAGGTTTTCTACCTCACCTCCACGCTCGGCCGGTTCGATCTGGGCATGGCGACGTATCACCAGTCGCACGAGCACTACCGGGCATTTCTTGCGGCGCACTGCTACGGACAGCCCGATATCGCCGCGATTGAAACCTGCATGGTGCTGAAGGTTCACAAGATGAAGCTGCAATGGGATCTGGAAGGCGAAAACCGGCAACGTGTCGGAGGGAAGGAACGGCCATGATAACGGTGGAACGCGCGGTTCGGGTCGATGCGGCGGCGTCCAGGGTGTGGACGCTGTTTGCAACCCAGGAGGGGCAGCGGCGCGCCGAAGAAGGCTTCGTCTCCTCGATCGAATTCGAGGGGGAGGGCCTCGGCATGGTCCGCACGATGCGGACCGAGGGGCATCTTGCCGACGGCTATGTGAAGGAACGCCTCGATCACTACGACGCGGCGGAGATGGAGATGATGTTCCGCATCATCGATACCGGAGACATCGTTCCCTTCGCCGATTACTGCGGCTTTGCAAAAATCATCCCGGCAGGCCCCTCCGCCTGCGTGCTGCTGATGCGCTCGACCTTCGTGCCCGTGGATATGCCGGAGGCGGAGGCGCGCGCGATTTCCGAGGAAAACTACCGGCTCTTCATCGCGAACGTGCACGCGGCCGTCGCGGCGGGCGACGTGTGATGCGCGTCGTTCCGATTGCCCTGCGCAATGCCTTCGATCATGTGAACTACCTGCTCGTGTGCGATACCGCGAAGGAGGCCGTCGCGGTCGATCCCTACGATGTGGAGCGCGTCACCGCCGAAGCCGCGGCGCAGGGCGTCAAAATCACCGGCGTCGTCAATACGCATGAACATTGGGACCATGCGGGCAAGAATGCCGAAATGAAGGCGCGCACGGGCGCGGCGATCATGGCGCCGCGTGCGGCGGCGGGCACGCTTGAGGGGCTCGATCGCATGCTGGTGGACGGCGACACGATCCCGGTCGGCACTGCCGAAATCACGGTGCGCGCGGTGCCGGGGCACACGATGGCGAGCATTGCGCTCTTCGGCGAGGAAGACGGCGCGGCGTTCGTCATTTCCGGCGACACGCTGTTCGGCGCGGGCGTGGGCAATTGCGGCTACGGCGGCGATGCGCCGACGCTTCAGGAAACGATCAGCGGCGTGTTCGCGCCGCTCGCCGACGAAACGCGCGTCTATCCGGGGCACGATTACCTGAAACGCAACCTCACCTTCACGCTCGCGGTGGAGCCCGGCAACGCCGCTGCGCGCGCCTTGGCGTCCGCACTCGAATCGCGGGACGACGCCGCGCCGCGTTTCACCACGATCGGCGAGGAGCGCGCGATCAATCCGTTCCTGCGGCCGGGAAGCGCGGAGATCCGCGCGAACCTGCCCGAACTTGCCGACCCTCCGAGCGATGCGGATGTGTTTCTCGCGCTCAGGAAACGGCGCGACAGCTGGTAGCGGGCGCCTTGAGAATTCCGGTTTCGTGCCTCACCGGGCGTGTGTATAGCGCTTCGCGTCCAAGACATTGGGGCAGGAGTGCAGTTCATGGTGAAACCGGCGGCCGAAGTGATGCGCGAGGCCATCATCGCAGCAGTGATCGACGGCGTCTCCGCGCTGCGCGCGGCATCGGGCGGCGTGCCCAACACGCTGCTTCGCGATCTCAACGCCATTCACCCGAACACCACCTTCGATGATCTGCCGCAGGGGCTGCAGGCTTCGATTCTGGCGAGCGTGCGCGCATCGTTCACGCGGTTACAGAAGGAAGGCTACACCGTCTTCAACCCCGATCTCGCGCCGCCACCGCGTCGTCCGCAGCAACCCGCGCCTTCCGCGCCGCGCGGGGCGCCCCGTCCGGGACAGCCGCGCCGCCCGCGCCCGCCCGGCAAGCCGTCGCGCTGACGCTCGGCGTATGGATTTTCACGACCTTCTGTTCCGCTATTTCGGCAGCGCCGAGATCGACGCGATGAGCCCGTCGGCTCTGGAAGCGGGGCTTGACCGCATGCACGTCGATTTCGGGCTCGAAACGAACGCCGGGCACCGCTTTGCGCTCTGGGCGCTGATGCACATGCTGGGCGATGCGCCCGATCTCGATGCTTTCGAGGACGCGGAGGAGCGCGAAGCGGCGCGCCGCTTCATGGATCTTGCCGACGGCGCCGGCTAGAGCATCGTGCGGAAAAGTGGGAACCGGTTTTCCGCAACAAACGATGCGTCAACAAAGATATAGAGCGGGCAGCGTGATTCAGAAATCACGCTGCCCGCTCTAGTCCGCTACCCAAACAGGGCCGATATCACCCTCCATGCCCGTTGTTGCGCGCAGCGCGCGCGCTATCCTCTCAGATATGGGGATAGAGCGGAGAGTGGTCGCGGTAAGCGCGGCGAAACCGGCGTGGCATGATGTGAGGGGAGGGCAGACCTTCACCTCGATCGTGCGCAGCCCTGCGCAGGGCGGGCTCTGGTTCGGGGCCGGGGGGCCGGACGGCAACGAGACGGCGGTTCACACCGAGGCTGTCCTCGCCGCGCCCGCAGAGCACTACGACATGTGGGCGGAGCGCTTCGGCGTCGACCGGGCCGAGTGGGACTGGTGCCGCTTCGGCGAGAACATCGTCGTCAACGGCTTCGACGAGAACAGCCTGCGCCTCGGCGATATCGTTCGTATGGGCGACGTCGTGTTTCGCGTCACCTCGCCGCGCATTCCGTGCTTCAAGTTCGCGTGGCGGCTCGGCCAGCCCGACAGCGTGCTGGGGCCGATGATCGAAAGCGGCCAGGTCGGCTTCTATCTGGCGGTGGAAACGCCCGGACGGATCGGCGCGGGAACCGCCGCGACGCTCGAATCGCCGGATCCGGCGGCGATGACGGTGGGCGATCTCTCCCGGCTTCTGGTGGCGCGGGACGCCGCCCCGGAGGCGCTGCGCGAAGCGCTCGCCAATCCGTGGCTCGGCGCGCAGGCGCGCAGGCGCGCGGGATGCTCGCCAAGCGCATCGCCGGGCTCGAGGACGCGGCGAGGCTCAAGACCGGCCGCTGGAGCGGATGGCGGCCGTTCCGCGTTGCGGTGCTGCGCGAGGAAGCGCGCGATGTCTCCTCCTTCGCGCTCACGCCGCTGGGCGATGCTCCGCTCGCACCGCCGCTTGCCGGGCAGTTCGTCACCGTGCGCCTCGGCGATGCCGACGATGCGCCGGTTCGCAGCTGGACGCTGTCGGACCACGACGACGCGCCGGACCATTACCGCCTCACCGTGAAGCGCCTCGCGGGCGGGACGGGGTCGGCGCGGCTTCACGAGATCGGCGCGCGCGGCGGAACGGTCTGGCTGCGGCCCCCGTCGGGGCGCTTCACGTTGAAGCGCGACGGCTTCATGCGGGTCGTGCTCATCAGCGCCGGTATCGGCGTCACGCCGATGCTGGCCATGCTGAAGGCGCACCGGGCGCGGCGGGATAGCCCGCCCCCGCTCGTCTGGATTCATCAGGCGCGTAGCGGCGAAACCCATGTTTTCGCAGCGGCGGCGAAGGATGCCGCGCTTGCCCATGTCTTTTACTCCGCGCCGCGCGAAAGCGATGCCGGGCATGAAGCGGGGCGGCTCGGCGCCGAGCGGCTGCGCGAAATTCTCGCGCCCGCCTACACGACATCGCCTTTCGGCCGCGAGATCGAGCTGCCGGGGATTTACAGCGACGTTTACGTCTGCGGCCCCGCGCCGTTCGAGGCGATGGTCCGCGATGCGCTGACCGCGATGGGCGTTCCGCCGGGGCAGATTCGTTCGGAATCGTTCGTTCCCGCAGCCCAGCCCGAACCGGTGATTGCGCAGGCGCGCGTGGATTTCGGCGGTGTCATCGCGCAGTGGACGGAGAGCGCCAACCCGAGCCTTCTGGAACTCGCCGAAACCGCCGGTCTCGCGCCCGGCTTCGGCTGCCGTTCGGGAAGCTGCGGCGCGTGCGAAAGCACGCTGGTGTCGGGCAGCGTGGAGCATTCGCCGTCCCCGGCCATACCGCTTGCGGCGGGACGCATCCTGCTCTGCTGCGCGCGCCCCGCGTCCGACGTGGTGATCGCGCTGGATTGATCCGCCACCCCGATTGCGCCTTCGCTACCCGCTGCGGCCTTTGCGGCGGCGGGCAAGATACGGGAACCTGCACGCATGACATTTATCATAGAGAACGTGACCGTCTTCGACGGCCGGACCGATGCGCTGGCCGAGGGCCTGTCGATCGTCGTGGAGGGAAACACCATCCGCGAAGTCTCCGACACGCCCGTCACCGGCTCGGACGCGCAGCGCATTGACGGCGGCGGCCGTTTCGCGATGCCCGGCCTCATCGACGCGCATTTCCACTGCTACGGCGCCGAGGCCAATCCCGCCGTCGTCGACAAGATGCCGCCCGGCCTCCGTGCGCTTCACGCGCGCCGGATCATGGAAGACGCCCTGCAGCGCGGCTTCACCACCGTCCGCGACGCGGCGGGCGGCGATCATGTGCTGGCGGCGGGCCTCGCGAAGGGGCTCATCAACGGGCCGCGCCTGTTTTACCCCGGTCTCGCGCTCAGCCAGACGGGCGGGCACGGCGACATGCGGGAGCCGAGCCACTTCGAAGGCTGCGCCTGCGCCTATTGCGGATCGATGTCGGTCGTCGTCGACGGGCCGGACGAGATGCGCAAGATGGTGCGCGAACAGCTCCGGCGCGGCGCGCACCAGATCAAGCTGTTCGTCTCGGGCGGCGTTCTCTCGCCCAGCGACCCGATCTGGATGGATCAGTTCTGCGACGAGGAAATCCGCGTCGCGGTGGAGGAGGCCGCGACCCGCCGCGCCTATGTGATGGCGCACGCGCACACCAATGCCGCCGCCATCCGCTGCGTGAAGAGCGGCGTTCGCTCCATCGAGCACGCGACGATGCTGGAGGCGGACGGCGTCGCCGCGATCGTCGAGCACGATGCCTTCGCGGTTCCCACGCTCGCCATCATCGATGCGATCCGCGCCGTGGGTCCGTCGATGGGCCTGCCCGCTGCGGCGCTGGCCAAGGTGGGAGAGGTCGGCGATCTCGCCTTGACGTCGCTCGATCGCCTGCGCGCGGCGGGCGCCAGAATCGGCTTCGGCACCGATCTGCTGGGCGCGGTGATGGACCGCCAGTCGCGGGAGTTCGCGCTCCGCCGCGAGGTGATGAGTTCCCTCGAAATCCTGCGTTCGGCAACCTCGGTCAACGCCGCGCTGCTGAACATGGAAGGCAGGCTCGGCACGATCGCGCCCGGCGCGTTTGCCGATCTGCTGCTTGTCGACGGCAATCCGCTCGACGATGTCACCATTCTCGAACAGCACGAACGGCTCGCGCTCATCGTCGCCGACGGCCGTATCCGCAGGAACGCCATTGCCTGAACCTCGGCAACACAGCGCGGTCTTCAGCCTCGTCGCGGGGAATATCGCGGGCTTCTCGGGAACGACGGCGATCCCGCTCTGGCTTGCCGCGTCGCAGGCGCGCGGCGCGATCGCCGGAGTCGTGGCCTCCGGCGAGATCGCACTCGTGGGGATCGGCACGCTCGGCGCTGCCGCGATGGGCGGGCGTATCGGCGCGCGGCCGCTGTGTCTCGGCGCGGCGGGCGTGGCGGTCGCGGGAAACCTCTTCGCCATGCTCGGCCCGGACGCGGCGTTCGTCGCCGGGCGCCTGCTTTCGGGCCTCGCGACCGGCGTGATACTGGCCACCGCGACCGCACTCGCTGCGCAGCGGGCCGATGCGCAGAAGACGCTCGCCACGATGCAGATCGGCCTCGCCTGCTTTGCGGCGCTTTTCTACCTTGCGCTGCCGCCGCTTGTCGAAATCGTGGGCGCGGCGGCGATTTTCGGCGCGGTCGCGGCAACGGTGCTCGCTGCGTTCATCGCGATGGCTGCGGGTCTTTATGGAGAGGTCGGGCGCGCCGCTGCGGGTTTTCGGCCGATCCCGCGCGCTGTCTGGATGCTCATCGGCCTCGCGGCGGTCTTCGTGGGGCAGAGCATGGCGTGGAACTCGCTCTTCTCGCTCGGCGCCGCAAAGGGCTTCGATATGCAGCTGGTCGGGCGCATCATGGCGGTGTGCGCCTTCGTGATGATGGTCGGCCCCGTGCTTTCCAGGCTGCTTGGGGATCGGGCAGGGCTGCGCGTGCCCGTGCTCGGGTTCAGCCTGGTCCTGGCGGCGGATGCCCTGCTCATCGCGCATACGCAGGGTCTGTGGCTGTTCGCTGCGGCGTCTGCGCTGCTGGTGTTGCTGCCGGGCTTTGGTTTGCCGTATGTGATAGCGCGCGCCGGTGCGCTGGGCGATGCCCGGCACGCAGGTGCGGCGCCCGCGTTTCTCATGCTCGGCAGTGCGATCGGTCCGGTGTTTGCGGCGCCGCTGGTGGCGGGGGCCGACTGGACGGCGTTCGGGCTTGTCGCGGGCGGTGTCTGCCTGCTCGGCGCGCTGCTGATGGGAACCGGAAAAGATCATACTTAAGGGACCGCGTTTGAACGAAGTGGTGGAACCTCGCGAGACGGAACCGACCGGCGCGCGCGAACGGGCAAGCCGCCGCCGCCTTCGACCGCCGGTTCAGCGCGCGCACCTTGCCGAGCGCGCGCTCGTGCTGCGCTCGCTCGATGTCGCGCGCGCCGGCAAGCTCACGATCGTCGTGGGCCCGCGCGGTTACGGCAAGAGCACGGCGCTCGGCCAGTGGTGGCACCGCCTCAGCGCGCAGGGCATCGCGGCGGCGTGGTACACCGCGTCCGATCTCGATCGCGAACCCGATGTGTTTCTGGAGATGATCGCCCGCGCGCTCTCCGCCGCCGGGATCGAGATGGGCGACGCCATGCGCCCCAAAACCGGGGACAGCCCGCTCGCGATCATGCTCGATGCGATCCTGCTGCAGCTCGATCGCGATCCGCGCCCGATCGTTCTCATCATCGACGATTTCGACCGCGTGGATCATCCGGGCGTGGCGCGGCTGGTCGAGGAAATGGCGGACGCGCTGCCGGACCGGGTCCACCTCGTGCTGGCGACGCGGCGCAAGCCGTCGCTTGCCGTCTCGGTGCTGCGCACGCAGGGCATCGTCCGCATCATCGATCCCGCCGAGCTTCGGCTGAGCGACGCGGAACTCGCCGCAGCGCTCGGTCTGCCCGCCGACGCACCCGAACTCGCCGCGATCGCCGAGCAGACCGAAGGCTGGCCCGTCGCCGTCCAGCTGTATCGCCTCTGGCGCGGCCGGATGGGCGATTCCGTGCGCATGCCGCGTTTCAGCGGTCAGGTCGATGAAGTCGCCGATTATCTCGCCGAGCAGGTGTTCGGAATGCTCCCGGAGCATTTCCAGACGCTGCTCACCGACCTCGCGCCGTTCGACTATGTCGAGGCCAGCCTCGCCGATCATGTGCGCGATCGGCGCGACAGCGCGGCGCTGCTCGAAGAGGTGGAGGCGGAATTGCCGACGCTCGTGCAGCGCACGGAATACGAAGGCGAACCGGCGTGGCGGCTGCATCCGCTGCTGTCGGATTATGCGCAGGCGCGCCTCAGTCGCAGCCCCGATCATGCCGCACGGCTGCACAGGCGCGCGGCGGACTGGCTTTGGCGGCAGCAGCGCTACGCGGCGTCCGTGCGTCACTACGATCTTGCCGGCGACCGCGCGACAATGGTGGAAACGCTTGGCGGCATCCCGTTCATTTCGATCTTTCTCGCTTACGGCGCGGGCGAGCTTCGCGCGATCCTGCGCGAAACGCCGCCCGAGGTTCTCGAAGCCCTGCCGCGCCTGCAACTGATGGCGGCGCTCGCGCACTTCAAGGCAGGGCATTTCGGAGAGGCGAGCAACTGGCTGCACCGGATCGGGCAGAGCACCGGCGGCTTCCTCGATGATCCCAGCGGCTGCGGCAAGCAACTCGAACTCGAAGGCCGCGCGCTCGATCTGCTGTTCGAATGCTACATCAACGGCACCAAACCTACACGTGAAGCAGAGGTGGAAGCGGTTCGGGCGCTCGCACCGGACGCGCCGCTTTTCTGGGCCTGGTGCGAAAACACGATGATCGTGATGTACCAGATGCGGGGCGATCTGCACGCGGCGCGCCAATCGGTGATCCGAACGCGAGACACGTATCAGGCGCTCGGGATCCTGCCTTTTGCCGAACAGCATCTGATGACGCACGACGTGCTTGTCGCCTTCGCGCACGGGTCGCTCAGGGCGGCGTCCGAATTTGCGGCGGCCACGCTTCGCCGCCGGGGCACGGGCGGTATAGAACCAACGGTCACGGCGACCGCGCGCATGGCGATCGCGGCGATCGATTATCTGCGGCACTACCGCGAAAGCGCGGCGGATCTCGTGCGCGTCGCCTTCGATCAGTTCGGCGCGGGCGAGGCCTGGTACGATCAATATGCGATTTCCTGGCCGGTGATCGCCGATGTCGCGTGGCGCCGCAGCGGGCTTCCGGCTGCGCTTCGGCTGATTGCCGAATTGCGGACGCGGCTCGATAATCAGGGCTTGCTCTGTGTCGGGGATCTGCTCAAGGCGCTGGAGGCGATCTACCGGCTGCGCGGCGGCGGGATCGACGGCGCCGAAGCCATTGCGCGCACGCTTCCGGTCGATGCGGATCATGTGCCCTGGCGGACGCGCGACCTTGTCTTGCAGGCACGCGTGCTTGTTGATCTTGCGCGCGGGCGCGTGGCTGCGGCGGGGGACGGCGCCCGCACGATGATCGAGGAAGGGCGCACGGGGGAACGTCTCGTCACGATGGTGAAGGGATATGTTCTGCTCGCGCTCGTGCGTGATCGTCTCGGCGACGAGGCCGGCGCGGACGAGGCGATGGCGGCGGCGGTGCACCACGCCTTTGCGGAGGAAATCCTGTCTCCCTTCGTCGAGGAAGGAAGTCCCGTCCGCGTCGTTGTCGAGCGGATCCTCGGGGCGGCGCCCCCGCTTGAGCAGCAGCACGCGGAAACCATCCTCCGGGCGCTGAAGGCCAAGCCGCAATATCTGTCGCCCGACGCGCTGAACGAGCGGGAATCGGAAATCGTCGCGCATCTCGCCGACGGGGCTTCGAACAAGCTGATCGCCCGGCGGCTCGGGCTCACCGAGAACACGATCAAGTTTCACCTGAAAAAGGTTTACGCCAAGCTGGGCGTTTCCAGCCGCAAGGGTGCGGTGGCGCGCGCACAGGAAAAATAGGCCGCCGCTGCCACCCGACAGCGCTCCCTACTACCCGTCTCGGCACTCGCACCGCCTTGCTGCCCGCGCGATTATGGAAAGGCAGGGAAACCGAAAAAAAGGGGTAAGGGTAATGACGAACCGCAACCTGAGAACAGTCTTTCTGGCCTCGGCGGCGCTGGCAATTCTGCCGGGTGCCGCACTGGCTCAGGACGTCGCCGACAGCGACGAAATCATCATCACGGCGCAGCAGCGCGCCGAGCCGCTCCGCAACGTGCCGATCCAGGTCACGGCGTTCACAGCCCAGGCTGTCGAGGATGCGGGCATCAAGTCCACCGCAGACATCATCGCGCAGGTGCCCAACATCACCTACGATCGCGGCGACACGTACCGCAGCAACTTCATCACCATGCGCGGGCTCACGCAGATCAACAACGCCGATCCGCCCATCGCGTTCGTGCTCGACGGCGTGCCGCAGACGAACCAGAAGCAGCTCGGCGTCACATTGTTCGACATCGAGCGCATCGAGGTGCTGAAAGGCCCTCAGGGCGCGCTTTACGGCCGCAACGCGGTCGGCGGCGCGATCAACGTGGTGACGAAGGCGCCGAGCAACGAGCTCGAAGGCTTCGTGAACATGGGCTATGCCAACGGCGACACGTTCGATGCGTCCGCAGGCATCTCTGGCGCGCTTGTGGAGGATAAGGTCTTGCTGCGCGTATCGGGCAGCTACACTTCGTCTGACGGCCTCATCAAGAATGATTTCCGCGGCGATAACGTCGATTACATCGATCACGATTATTCGATTCGCGGCCGCATGATCCTGAAGCCGACCGATCTGCTGACCTTCGATCTGCGCGCCGAATACGGCAAGTTCCGCGGCGGCTCCAACAGCTATGCGGCGGTGTTCTCCGGCATCCCGCGCGACTTCGTGAACCCGCAGTTCAACTTCCCGGCCTACGCGAAGGGCGACAGCGTCGATCTCACGGGCAAGTTCGACTATGATTTCGGCTTCGCGACGCTCACCGGCATCAGCGCGTATTCGAATTTCAAGCAGACCAACCGCGCCGATCTCGATTTCCGCAACCCGGTGGATTCGCCCGGCGGCATCTTCGGTCTCGGCTTCCAGGCCGGTCAGGGCCAGAACGCGAAGATCAAGACGTTCAGCCAGGAACTGCGCCTCGTCTCGGCGAGCGATCAGGCGTTCCGCTGGCTGGCGGGGGTCTATTATCTGCACACGGATCGCGGTCTGGTGACGCGCGGCTTCATCGATCTCGACGGCACCGATCAGTTCGACAATCCGGCGCTGCTCATCGCCAACAACAACGAGACGAACGACAACAACGCCTACGCGGCGTTCGCGCAGGTCGATTATGATCTCAGCCCCACGCTGACGCTGACGGGCGGTATCCGCTACGACAAGGACGAGCGCGAGCAGACCAATGTCGTGACCGGAGCGATCCGCAAGATCTCGTTCGACCGCGCGCAGCCCAAGGTCACGCTGACCTGGAAGCCGGAAGACGGGCGCCTTGCCTATGCGACGTACAGCACGGGCTTCCGTTCGGGCGGTCTCAATGCGCCCAACGTCGGCGTCACCGAGTTCGATGCCGAAACGCTCGACAACTTCGAGATCGGTTTCAAGACGCAGTGGTTCGATCGCAAGCTGACGCTGAACGGCGCCGCCTATCTCACCAACGTGAAGAACTATCAGTACTTCTATGTGGAGGCCGCAACCGCGTCGCAGGTCATCGACACGATCGACAAGGTCCAGATCAAGGGCTTCGAGATCGAGGCGATGGCGAAGCTCGCCCCGGGTCTGGACTGGAGTGTCGGCGTCGGCACGACGGACAGCGAAATCAAGCGCAGCCTGTTCGCGTCGGACGTCGGCAACAAGTCGCCCCGTACGGTGCCGATTTCGATCAACAGCTCGCTCCAGTACCGCGCCGATCTCAGCGAGAATGTCGAGGGCTTCGTTCGCATCGAATACCAGCACATCGGCAAGAAATACTGGGATGCGGACAACGCATCGGTGCAGAATCCGTATGACCTTCTCAACACCCGTATCGGCGTCGAGTTCGGCAACTACGGCCTCTACGCCTATGCGCGGAACATCTTCAAAGAGAAGTACTATTCGGAATTCTTCCAGCCGAAATATTCGGGCCTCGATGTCGCCATCGGCTATCCCGGCACGCCGCGTACCTACGGCGTGGAAGCCAAGCTGAAGTTCTGACGGTGTCGGCGGGCGCCGTGCGCGCCCGCCGCCCAATTCCATCTTGAAAGGTTGACATGAGCGGCAGCGGATACAGGCTGGGCATCGACGTCGGCGGCACCAACACCGATGCGGTGCTGATGCGGGGGCGCGAGGTGCTGGCGACGGCCAAGAGCTTCACGACGGCGGACGTGCGCAGCGGTGTCGTCAATGCCGTGCGCATGATCCTCGACAAGGCGCCCGAACACCGCGCTTCGATCGAGGCGGTGATGATCGGCACGACGCAGTTCGTGAACGCCTTCGTTCAGCGCAAGGGGCTTGCGCCCGTCGCCATCTTCCGTGTTTCGCTCCCCAAGGCGGACGGCGTCCCGCCGCTCGCGGGCTGGCCGGACGATCTCGTCGAGGTCACGGGCTCGCATATCTACATGGTCGGCGGCGGCGCGCTCTACACGGGCAAGGATTATGCGCCGCTCGACGAAGATGCGCTGCGCGCAGCGGCCGAGGATGCCCGCTCCAAGGGCCTGAAGGCGGTCGCCATCTCCGCGAACTTCGCGCCGATCCGCCCGGACATCGAAGAGAAAGCCGCCGCCGTCGTGCAGTCGGTCATGCCCGATGCGCGCATCACGATTTCCTCGAAGGTCGGCGGGCTCGGCCTCATCGATCGCGAGAACGCCGCCGTCATCAACGCGACGCTTGCCGAACTTTCGGAAAAGGTCATCGGCTCGCTGCAAACAGCCATCGCCGACCTTGAAATCAACGCGCCGATCTACATCAGCCAGAACGACGGCACGCTCATCACCACCGAAACCGCGTCGGCGTTTCCGATCCTCACCTGCTCGGCCGGCCCCACGAACAGCATTCGCGGCGCGGCGTTCCTCACCGGGCTCGACGAGGCCGTCGTCGCCGACATCGGCGGCACCACGACGGATATCGGCTTCCTGCTGCGCGGCTTCCCGCGCGAGACGACGGCGGCGAATTACATCGGCGGCGTCCGCACCAATTTCCGAATGCCCGACGTGCTCTCGATCGGCATCGGCGGCGGCAGCCTCGTCCGCAGGGGCGAGGGCGGCTGGACGGTCGGCCCCGACTCCGTGGGCTTCCGACTTGCCGAGGAAGGTCTCATCTTCGGCGGCGAAACGCTGACCGCGAGCGATATCGCCGTGCGCGCCGGGCAGGCGGAAATCGGCGATCCCGCGAAGGTCGCGCATCTTCCCGATGAAACCGTCGAGGCCGCGCTCGACAATCTGCACCGGCAGATCGAAGACGCCATCGACCAGATCAAGACGAGCAACCACGCGCTTCCGCTCGTGCTCGTGGGCGGCGGCAGCATTCTCGTTTCGCGCGCGCTGAAGGGCACGTCGGAGGTGCTGAGGCCCGCGCACGCCGAGGTTGCGAACGCGGTCGGCGCCGCGATTGCGCTCGTCAGCGGTCGCGTCGACAAGCTCTATGATGTCGGCGCGATGGGCCGTGAGGCCGCGCTCGAACAGGCGCGCAAGGAAGCCACCGACGCAGCGATCGCGGCAGGCGCGCTCGAAGGCGAAGTCGAAATCGTCGAGATCGTCGAACTGCCGATGACGCACATGAAATCCGGCTCTGTCCAGATCAGGGTCCGCGCTGTCGGCCCGCTTGCGGCGCTCGCCTGATCCCACGCTTTTTCGAAAGGCATATCATGTTCATTGTCGATAGCGTTCAGGACATTCAGGATATGGCGCGCGGCGCCGTGCTGCTCGGCACCGGCGGCGGCGGCGATCCCTATGTGGGCGAACTGTTCGTCCGCGCGCAGATCAAGAACGGCCGCTACCCGAAGGTTCTCTCGTGCGACGAGATTCCGGACGACGCCTTCGTGCTCTCCATCGCGGGCATCGGCGCACCCTCGGTGATCGTCGAGCATCTCGTCAGCGAAAAGACGCTGCACCGCATTCTCGCGCGCGCGGAGGCGTTTTACGGCCGCCGCGTCGATGCGCTCATCAGCGCGGAAATCGGCGGCGCGAATTCGATGTTCCCGCTCGCGCTCGGCGCGATCAGCGGCATTCCCGTGCTCGATGCGGATGGTGTCGGCCGCGCCGTGCCGCACATCGAGATGACGACGTTCAGCATCTACGGCTGCAAGGCGACACCGGGCATCGTGATGGATGATTCCGGCAATGTCGTCACCATCGAAGCGGTCGACGATCGCATGGCCGAAGACCTGTGCCGCGTCGTCACCGGCGCGATGGGCGCCATGTCGTTCGGCGCGCTGTATCCGATGACGGGCAAGCAGGCGAAATCCTTCGCCGTCCAGCGCACGATCACGCAGACGCTGGAAATCGGCCGCGCCATCCGCACCGCGCGCGAGGAGTCGCGCGACATCTTCGAAAGCCTGATCGATTATCTCAACAGCTGGGACAATCGCACCGCGCGCATCCTTTTCGACGGCAAGATCACCGACGTGACGCACGACACGCGCGACGGCTGGCACTTCGGCCGCGTGACGATGACCGGCCTTCAGGATTCAACCGATGAATGCGTCGTGGAGATTCAGAACGAATTCCTCGTCTGCCGTTTGAACGGCAAGACGATCACGATCGTCCCCGACCTCATCAGCATCCTCGATCGCGAATCCGGCGAGCCGCTGACGGGCGAAATGCTCACCTACGGCCAGCGCGTGAAGGTGCTCGGCTACAGCGCCGATCCGATGCTGCGCCGCCCGGAAAGCCTCGAAGTCCTCGGCCCTCGCATGTTCGGGCTCGACGAGGAATTCCAGCCGATCGAAACCCTGCTCGCCACGGCATAGGCCGGCGCACCTCTTCGTCATGCTGAACTCGTTTCAGCATCCATACGACGGTGCTGAAACAAGTTCAGGGTTACGAAGACAAAAAAAGGGCGGCATCCCCGAAGGGTTGCCGCCCGAATTTTTGCAGACCCGTTCGTTTAGAACTTGGTGCGCAGGTTCAGGCCGATGGTGCGCGGCGCGGCGCTGTTCACCAGCGTCCGGTTCTGCGCGATCGCGCTGGAGGTGGAGCGTGTGATCGCCGTGTCGTTGAACAGGTTGTTCACGAACACATAGACGCCCCAGGCGTTGTCGGCTTCCTCGATGCCCACGCGCACGTTCGCCAGCTCGTAGTCGTCGATGTAACGCGTGTAGATATAGGCCGGGCGGAAGTCCGACCACGAACCGCCGACATGGTTGGCGTCGACGCGGAAGAAGCCGTTCAGGCTTTCCGTCATGCCCCACACATACTGCATCGAAAGTCCGGCCGTGAACTTCGGCACGAACGGGATGCGGTCGCCGTCGAAACCGGCGGCGGGCGCAACGGCGGTTCCGGCGTTCGGCTGGTCTTCGGTCAGCTTGGCGTCGAGGTAGGCGAGGTTGCCCGAGATCGAAAGGCCGTCAACCGGACGCAGCGAGCCTTCCAGCTCGAGACCGCGGATGCGCGCCGAGCCCGCGTTGCCGATGTAGGCGAATGCGCCGTTGGGCGTACGCGTGGTGATCTGCATGTCCGACCAGTCGATCTGGAACACGTCCACGTTGAGCGTGAGCTTGCGATCGAGCAACGTCGTCTTCAGGCCCGCCTCATAGTTCCACAGGCTGTCCGACTGGTAGGGCGTCAGTTCCTGCGCAAGGCCGATCACCTGGTTCGCGCCGCCGGGGCGGAAACCCTGCGAGGCTTCGGCGTAGAAGAGAACGTCGTCGGTGATCTTGTAGGATGCGTTGAACTTGAACGCCGTGCCGTCCTCGCTCGAGTCCACGAACGAGAGCGGGCGCACCACCGCGCCGACCAGGATCGAGCCGAGCGTCGTCTCGCCGTTGATATCCTTGTCGTAACGGAAATAGCGGCCGCCCACCGTCAGGTTCAGGCGGTCGGTCACGTCATACGAGAACTGTCCGAACACCGCGACCTGACGAAGGCTGTCGTTGATGTAGCGCGACGTCGCGATCTGCAGCGGATAGATGACCGCGCCCGTCACCGGGTCCGTGTTCACCTGCGGGTTTTCGACATGAACGTCGCGGTCGGAGAAGAAGCCGCCCACGGTCCAGTTGAACGGTCCCGAGCCGTCGGAGCTGAGGCGCAGCTCGGCGGTCCAGGCTTCCATGGTCTGCTGCGGGAACAGCGCGGAGGACGACTGGCCGTCGACGAGTGCGTAATAGTCCGTCAGCTGCTGGCCGGTGCAGGGGTTTGCCGCGCCGCCGTTGAGGCGGGCGCCGCAACCTGCGGCCGTCCGCGTCGAACGGATGAACCGCGACACGTCGCTCACCGTGGAAAGGTCGCGTTCCATGTAGGAACCGGCCGCCGTCAGCACCACGCCGCCGAAATCATAGTTGGCGGTGAGGCTGTACAGTTCCACGTCGTCGCGCATCGGCTGGCGCGTCAGCGCGTCCGAATTATACTTGCCCGACGAGAGCGTCCACGACGGCGTATCCGTGCGCGAACGGTTGATGTAGGCGGCGGCATCGATGGTGAGCGCTTCGGTCGGCGTCAGACGGAGAAGCAGGCGTCCGCCGTAGTTCTTCTGCTCGTTGATGTCCTTGATGCCGAGCGTCGTGTTGTCGATGTAGCCGTCTGCGTTGCGATAGAAGCCGGTGGCGCGCACGGCGACCTTGTCCTGCACGATCGGCACGTTCAGCATGGCGCTGCCTTCGAAGTTGGCGCCGCCGTTCTGCGTTGCGGAAAGGCTGGTATCCACCGCCCCTTCGAATTCGTTGCCGGGCTTGCGGTAGATCACGCGCAGCGTGCCGCCCATCGAACCCGAACCGTACAGCGTGCCCTGCGGGCCGCGCAGCACTTCGACACGCTCGACGTCGAACAGGCGAAGCTCCGGCGTGGAGCCGCCGGCGTCGTTGCCTGCGCCCATCACGCCCGTCACCGGGGTTTCATCGTAATAGGTGCCGACCGTCGGCTCGCCCGAGGCCTGGATGCCGCGGATCACGACACGGCGCTGCGAGGGGCCGCCGTCGACGAACGACAGGCTGGGCACGCTCGAATTCAGGTCGGCGATGCTCTGCACGCCCGAATTCGCAATCGAATCGCCGGTGATCGCGGAGATCGAAATCGGCGTGTCCTGCAGGTTGGTGTCGCGCTTCAGCGCGGTGATGATGATTTCGTCGCCGGTCGATTCCTGGGCGACGGCGGCGGTGCTCACACCGGCAAGCGCGGTGGCGGCGAGAAGAATGGATGTTCCGAAAGTCCTGTTCACGTTTTCTCTCCTGTTTACGCGCCGGCCTGTTGGCTTCCGGCTGCGGTCATGCGGATGAATGGCATCGATCGGACCGGCATTGCGGTCCTTCTTGAGTCTGTTCTGGCAACCCCCTGTTTCGGCCGTGCCCCCGTTCAGGCAATGGTCCTATGCTTTTTGACAGTGAAGTTGTGGACTTCGCTGCTGCTGAATGCTCTTCTGAGTCGGGCTCACGCGTGTGGCAAGATGATTGTTGCGCGTTTCGATAAAATGATGAAATCCTGATGCTATTGTGCATCAGGTGTTGAACGGAAGATGCGGCGCTTCAGCAGTTGCCGTATGCGTATCGGCGGCGTGGCGTAAAAATGGGGGTAGATATGCTTAAGATGTCTTTCAGCATCGCGGTTGCGGCGCTACTCGGCACTGCGGCGGCGGCGCAGCCGATGGATGCGGACTTCGCGAAATCGGTGAAGGCGTGGACCACGAAGCCGGAATTCAGCAGTCCGCTTGTGGATCACCTGCCGGTTTCGGCAACAATTCCGTCCCCGAAACAGCATCTGGGCAATCATATCGGTGCGCCCAGGGTGTTGCATTATTACGACCAGATCATCGGCTATTACCGCGCGCTCGCCGCCGCGTCGCCGCGCGTCAAGATCCTCGAAATCGGCAAAAGCGAGGAGGGGCGCCCCAATATCGTCGTGATGATCTCCTCGGAGGAGAATCTGGCGAAGCTCGAGACCTACAAGCAGAATCTCGCGCTACTGGCCGATCCCCGCCGCCTTCCGGCTGCCGACGCGCCGGGCGTGATCGCCGCGACCCGGCCGATCTATCACGTGTCTGCAGGCCTCCACAGCGCCGAGACCGGCCCGCCCGAGATGCTGATGGAACTTGCCTACCGCCTGCTCACCGACGACGGCGACATGATCCGCGGTATCCGCGACAACCTCGTCGTCGCGCTCAGCCCCGTTCTGGAAGCGGACGGCCGCGATCGCTACGTCGATTGGTACTACCGCAATCTCATCGACGAGACCGACGACCGCAACAAGCCCGGCGGTCCGCCCTATTGGGGCAAGTACATCTATCACGACAACAACCGCGACATTAACTTTTCCGATGTCAGCGCGCGCCATCTGATGAACTATTATCTCGAATGGCATCCGCCCGTGATGCACGAGCTGCATGAATCGGTGCCGTTCCTCTACACCTACAGCGGGCAGGCGCCGCAGAACCCCGATCTCGATCCGATCCTGTTCGGGGAATTGCCCTGGTTCGCGAACTACGAGATGGCGCAGCTCACCAAATACGGGATGCCCGGCGTGTGGACGCACGGCTTCGTCGATGCGTGGACTCCCGGCTATCTCGCCTTCATGTCGTCGAACCACAACGGCCTGCTGCGCATGTACGAAACCTTCGGCAACGGCGGCGCGACCACCATGCTGCGCCATGTCGCGCCCGAAGTGCAGACCTCCGTGCGCGGCGGCGACTGGACGAAGCGGGATTGGTATCGCCCCAACCCTCCCTACAAGGAGGTGGTGTGGTCGATGCGCAACAACACCAACTACATGCAGACCGGCGTTCTGACCGCGCTCGATCTCGCCGCCAAGCATCCCGATGTCATTCTTGAAAACTTCTACAAGAAAAGCGCCAATTCCATCGAGAACGGAAAGACGAAGGCGCCCCACGCCTACATCATTCCGGGCGCGCAGAAGGACGAGACGCGGGTGGCCTTCGTGGCGAACCTGCTGCGCCTGCAGGGCATAGAGGTCGGCCGCGCCGATCGCGCCGTCAAGGTGAAGGAAGGCAGCTATCCGGCGGGCTCGCTCGTCGTGAAGCTCGATCAGCCCTACGGCCGTCTCGCGAAGATCCTGCTCCGCAAGCAGGACAATTATCCCGACGAAAAGCTCGGCACCTACGATGACGCCGCGTGGACGATGGGGATGATGACGCATGTCGATATCGTCGAGGTTGCCGACAAGGCCGCGCTCGATATCCCGACCACGCCGATCGACCGTGTCGCGCCGCGCGGGCGCATTTCCGGGCCGGGCGCCGGCACCTATGCCGTTCTGGACCACGGATCGGTCGCGCTGACCACGCTGCGCTACCGTTTGAAAGATGCGAAGGTCCGCGTCGTCGAGACTGAATTCAAGTCGGGCGGCAAGACGGTTCCGGCCGGTTCGCTGCTCGTCGAGGGCGGCGCCTATGACGTGCTCAAGCCCGCCGTCGAAGCGCTCGGTCTCGAAGCCTTCGCTGTGGGCGGCAAGCCCGCCGCGCACGAGAGTGTTCTGCCGCGCACCGCCATGTTCAGCACATGGGGATCGAGCCAGCGCGTCGGCTGGGTGCGCTATGCCTTCGATCAGCACGAAGTCGCCTACGATCTCATCTTCAAGGAGCAGGTCCGCGCGGGCAATCTGCGCGACAAATACGACGTCATCATCCTGCCGACTCAGGGGCGCAGCGCGAAAGACATCGTTTTCGATATCCCGATGAAGGGCAAGCCGCTGCCCTACACGAAGACGGAGCGCTTCCGTTTCCTCGGCGACTACGGGTCTTCCGAAGACGTGCGCGGCGGCATGGGGCTGGAAGGTCTGGTCGAGCTTCGCAAGTTCGTGGAGGCGGGCGGCACGCTCATCACCACGGGCGACGCGAGCGCCGTGCCGGTCGAGTTCGGCCTCGTGAACGACATCGTGTCGGCGTCCGCGCCGGGCGATTTCTACGCGCCCGGCCCGATCGTGAAGGCGAAGGTGCTGCAGCCGAAGAACCCCGTGTTCTATGGCTACGACGAGGCCGAGATGCCCGTGCGCTGGGCGACGAACGCGCTCTTCGGCGTGCCGGACCGGCTGAAGGGCCGCGTGATGATGCAGTTCCCCGGCGGCAAGGACGGCGTGCTGAGCGGCTTCATGCGCGGCGCCGATGGGGTGAAGGACCGCGCCGCGATCCTCAACATCCCGCAGGGGCAGGGCCGCATCCTGATGTTCGCCACGAACCCCGTGTGGCGCTGGCAGAACCTCGGCGAGTTCCGCATGCTCTACAATGCGATCGTCAACTGGAAGCAACTCGGCCTCACCGACATCGATCCCCCCGTCCCGGCGCCCATCGCCGCCTCTGCAGAATAACAAGGAGTTTCCCCCATGAAGTCTCTTCTCCTCGCCGCCGCCCTCTCTGCCGTCGCCGTCTCCGCCACCGCGCAGGAGGTGAAGCGCCCCGAGTTTCCCTTCACCACGGAGAAGGCCTACGACGCCGCCAAGGTCGCGCCCTACAAAGGCAAGCACGCCGCCGCCTACGCCTACATCGATGCCAACAAGGCCGCGCATATCGAGAACGTGCAGCGCTGGGTGCGTCAGCGCTCGATCAGCGCGGAGAACGACGGCGTGAGCGAGATGGCGCAGATGCTGGCCGCAGACCTGAAGGCGCTCGGCTTCAAGGAGGCGGAGCTTGTCCCCACCAAGCGCCACCCCGGCGTCTGGGGCTATTACGACGCGGGCGCGAAGACCACGATCGCGGTCTACATGATGTACGACGTGCAGCCGATTGAGCCGGTGGGCTGGAACGTCGATGCCTTCGCGGGCACCATCCTCGAGGATCACGCGCTCGGCCGCGTCCTCATGGCGCGCGGCGCGACCAACCAGAAGGGCCCGCAGCGCATCTTCCTCAACGCGCTCGAAGCCATCATCAAGGCCGAGGGCAAGCTGCCCGTGAACATCATGCTGCTGGCCGAGGGCGAGGAGGAGCTCGGCTCGCCGCATTATCCCGATCTCATCGCCAAATATGCGGACCGTCTGAAGCAGGCGAACGGCGGCGTTCTGTTCCCGATGATGGGGCAGACGCTCGCGGGCGGCGTTCAGATGTCGCTCGGCGTCAAGGGCAACATCTATTTCGAGCTTGAGGCGCAGGGCGGCGCGCAGGGCGGCCCCAGGACGGCCGAGATCCACAGCTCGCTCAAAGCCATCGTCGATGCGCCGGGCCTCCGTCTCGCGCAGGCGATCGCGAGCCTCACCTCGCCCGACGGCAATGTCATCACCGTGCCCGGCTTCTACGATTCGATCCGCCAGCCGAACCAGGAGGAGCAGGAGCTTATCAACGGCGTCCTCCCGGCGTGGGAGGCGAACGAGGCGGCGATGCAGAAGTCGCTCGGCGTCGACAAGTGGATCGGCGGCATGACCGGCCGCGAGGCGATCACGCAGTATCTGTTCAACACCACGCTCAATATGGACGGCATCTGGGGCGGTTATTCGGGGCCGGGCACGAAGACCATCCTGCCGCACAAGTTCACCGCGAAGTTCGATTCCCGCCTCGTGCCGAACCAGACGCCCGACGAGTCGGAGCGTCTGATCCGCGCGCATCTGGACGCCAAGGGCTTCACCGACATCAAGCTCACGCGCCTGTCGGGCTATCCGCCCGCGCAGTCTTCGGTGAAGGAACCGCTGGTGCAGGCGGTGATCGGCACGTACCGGAAATACGGCATCACGCCCAGCGTCATGCCGCGCCTGGCGGGTAGCGCGCCCTATTATGTGTTCACCGATATCCTGAAGATGCCGATCGTCTCGGCGGGCATCGGCTACGGCGCGGGCGCGCATGCGCCGAACGAATTCATCGTGATCGATCCCAAGCCCGGCACGAAGGTCGCGGGCATCACGGAGGCGGAGAAGTTCTACGTCGACGTCGTCCACGCCGTCGCAAAACGCTAACCCCTGAAAAGCCCCTCCTCTTCAGGGGAGGGGTTGGGGAGGGGCGGTCCCTCACACGCGGCAGAGTCCCTCGGCACCGCCCCACCAACCCAGAACACGGAGACGAGGACATGACCGACACAAGCGAGATCAGCCGCCGCGCCTTCGGAGCCGGCGCGGCGGGCCTCGGCCTCACCGCGCTCGCGGGCGTCGGCCCCGCCACCGCCGCCACTGCCGCCGACACCATCCCGCCGTCTGTCGCCGCGCTCTACAAGAACGCGATCGTCATCGATGCGCTCGCCTCGCCGGACACATGGAACGTGCCCTATCCGCCGCCCGGCGTGCTCACGCCCGAAAAGCTGGCGAACGTACGCGCTTCGGGCATCACTGCGGTCAACCTCACCGTGGGCAAGCCCGGCGGTTTCGAAGGCACGGTGAAGGAAATCGCGAAGTGGCTCCGCCATATCGAGGCGCACCCCGATCATTTCCTGCTCGTGAAGCGCCATGCGGACCTCGCCGCGGCGAAGGCGCAGGGCAAGCTCGGCATCATTTTCGGCTTTCAGGGCATGGGGATGATCGGCGAGGATCTCAGCCTCATCGAGACGTTCGAGGGGCTGTGGGTGCGCATCATGCAGCTCACCTATAACGATCGCAATCCGCTCGCGGCGGGCGGTTCGCTGCCCGACACTGAAGGCCTCACCGCGCTCGGGCGGGAGGCGGTGGCGCGCATGAACAGCCTCGGCATCCTCGTCGATACCGGCCACGGCACGCCGCAGACGGTGATGGACGCCGCTGCGGCCTCATCGAAGCCGATCACCTGCTCGCACACCGGCGCCCGCGCGATCTATGCGAGCCAGCGCAACCAGCCCGACGCCGCGCTCCGCGCCGTGGCGGAAACCGGCGGCGTGGTCGGCATCTATCTGATGCCCTTCCTCGGCCGCGATCCCGTCTCGGCCTCGCGCGCGCTGTTCATGAAGCACCTCACCCACGCGATTCGCCTGTGCGGAGAGGATCACGTCGGCATCGGCACCGACCAGAGCATCACCCCCGTCGACATCTCCCCCGCCTATATGGACATCGTCCGCCAGACCGCAGAGGCGCGGCGGAAGGCGGGCATCGGCGCCCCGGGAGAGGCCGACGGGCCGATCGCCGTCCCCGATCTCAACAGCGCCCGCCGCATCGAAATCATCGCCGCCGAAATGGACCGCGCGAAATACCCCGCGCGTGTGATTGAAAAGGTGATCGGAGGCAATTTCGACCGGCTGTTCCGCGAGGTTTGGACGGGGTGAGGGGGAGGGCGAAACACGCCCCGCCGCCGCTCCGGCGCGCCGAAGCGCCAATGCGCGACCGCTTCGCCAGAGGGACGCCAACCTCCCCACCGTCACCCCGGCAGGCCAAAGCGCCAATGCGCGATCGCTTCGCCGGAAGGACGCCAACCTCCCCACCGTCACCCCGGCGAAGGCCGGGGCCCATACGCCCGTGAAGCCACGCGGCTGGGTGTATATCATGGCGAGCCGCAAGGGCGGCACGCTCTATATCGGCGTCACGAACGATCTCGCGCGGCGCGTGCACGAACACCGCGAAGGCCACGTCCCCGGCTTCACAAAGCGGTATAATGTGAAAATGCTCGTCTGGTACGAAGAGCACGACGATTTTCGCGAAGCGATCGCCCGTGAAAAGGCGCTGAAAGAATGGAACCGCGCTTGGAAGCTGCGGCTCATCAATGAAGCGAACCCGGAATGGAGTGATCTTTATCCGTTTCTATAACCGGGCAGGTCGCATGGACCCCGGCCTGCGCCGGGGTGACGATTTTTATTAAATCGCCGCCGCTTACCCCACTCTCGTCATACCGGCGAAGGCCGGTATCCATGCGAAGGTATGTAAAGTCGCCGAATTATCTTTAAACGTTCGGTCGCTCGTCGCACAAAGCTGCCGTCCCAATCGAGCCAACAGACCGGAAGGGGCGCCTTATGTCGACTTTCCCGCGACCCTGCGTGTCGATGGTCAACTCTCCAGCGTGAGCGTGAACGAGAAGCTGAGCGACCGGATCGGGCGGACAAGCGACAATTTCATCGAACCATCTGCTTGCTCAGCAAGATTGATGCTTCGAACGGTTGGGTCAACCTTCGGCAACTTGAGGGGTTCTCCCGCGAACCGCTGGACCGCTCTCAGCAAGGCATCTAGGTGTTTAGTCCCTCGTTTTGATGGTGCGGTTCTCTGATAAACCGTTTTGGCTGCTCGGACCATATTTTGCAGACATATTCATATGGGGT
>NZ_JACHNZ010000033.1 GCF_014199685.1 Sphingosinicella soli
GGCCTCACCCCATATGAATATGTCTGCAAAATATGGTCCGAGCAGCCAAAACGGTTTATCAGAGAACCGCACCATCAAAACGAGGGACTAAACATGTAGGTGATGAGGAACAGCATCGCCGTCTTGTAGAAATTATCGTTGAACGCCCCGAGGAACTGGGTGGCGAACAGCGGCCCGAACCGGCGCGCAGCAAGAAGAGGAATGCCCACGGCTGCGGACGCTAGCGCGGGGCGCGTCGGTGCGAAAGCCTGTCCTTGCAGAATGAGCCGCCGCACGCCAGAATTGCGCTCCGAAATCAAGGAGCTTCAACCATGGCGAGCAGACCCGAAACGCAGGGTTTCGATCTCAACCGGCCGACCATCGTGGCGTTGCTGATTCTCGTCGGCGCCGTCTCGGGACTGCCCACGCTGATCGGCGCGATCCTCGCCTACGTCTGGCGCGGCGCGGCGGAGAACGCGGCGTGGGAGGAGAGCCATTATGCCTATCACATTCGCGGGTTCTGGATCACCATCGTCGCGGTGATCGCGCTCGGCGTGCTGACGATCATCACGCTCGGGCTGGCCGGATTCCTGTTTCCGCTGGTTTCGATCTGGCTCGTCGTGCGCGCCATCATTGCGATCGCAAAGGCGCAGCGCCGCGAGCCGATGCCGAATCCAAGCACATGGCTGTGGTAGCGCCGACCGGCCTGCACAGCGCATAATCCCTGGGGAGAGTTTGAACGATGAGCGACGCCGCGACCGCGACGTATCCGGTTCCCGCGCACACGGCCGCGCGCACGATCTGCGACGCCGAAACCTATGAAGCGATGTACCGCCGATCGCTGGAGGATCCCGACGGCTTCTGGCGCGAGCAGATCGGCATTCTCGACTGGATCAAGACGCCCGGCGTGATGGGCAACTGGTCTTACGCGCCGGTCGATATCAAATGGTTCGAGGACGGCGTGCTGAACGCCTGCTTCAACTGCCTCGACCGGCATCTTCCCGCGCGCTCGGATCAGCCCGCCATCGTGTGGGAGGCGGACGACCGAGACGCTGCATCGATCACGCTGACCTACGCCGAGCTGCATGCGCAGGTGTGCCGGTTCGCGAACGTGCTGAAAGCGATGGGGGTCCGAAAAGGCGACCGCGTGACGATCTATCTGCCGATGATCCCCGAGGCCGCCGTCGCCATGCTGGCGTGCGCGCGGATCGGCGCGGTGCACAGCGTGGTCTTCGCGGGTTTTTCGGCCGAGGCGGTGGCAGGGCGCATCGACGACGCCAAGAGCGACTTCATCATCACCGCCGACGAAGGCCGGCGGGGCGGCAAGACGATCCCGTTGAAGCTCACCATCGACGATGCGGTCGCCAAGGCATGGCACGACGTCAAGGGCGTGCTCACCGTGCGCCACACCGGCGCCGACGTGCCGATGGCAAGCGGCCGCGACGTCTGGTGGCACGACATGCGCGACACCGTTTCCGCCGACTGCCCGATCGAACCGATGAACGCGGAAGACCCGCTGTTCATCCTCTACACCTCGGGCTCCACGGGAAAGCCGAAGGGCGTGCTGCACACCACCGGCGGCTACCTCGTGTGGACCGCGCTGACCTTCAGATACGCGTTCGACTGGCGCGACGAGGGCGCGCTGCACTGGTGCACCGCCGACGTCGGCTGGGTGACGGGCCACAGCTACATCGTCTACGGACCGCTGGCGAACGGCGCCGCGACGCTGATGTTCGAGGGCGTGCCCAATTACCCCGACGTCAGCCGCTTCTGGGCCGTGATCGAGAAGCACCGGCCCGCCACCTTCTACACCGCCCCCACGGCGCTCCGCGCGCTGATGCGCGAGGGCGACGAACCCGTGCTGAAACACGACCTTTCGTCGCTGCGCCTGCTCGGCACCGTCGGCGAACCGATCAACCCCGAGGCGTGGCTGTGGTATCACCGCGTCGCGGGCAAGGAACGCCTGCCGATCATCGACACATGGTGGCAGACCGAAACCGGCGGCATCCTGATCTCGCCGCTGCCCGGCGCGATCCCGACCAAGCCGGGCAGCGCCACCAAACCGTTCTTCGGCATCGAACCCGCGCTGGTGGACGCCGAAGGCGCGTTCATCGAAGGCCCGGCATCGGGCAATCTCGTGCTCAAACGCGCGTGGCCGGGGCAGGCGCGCAGCCTCTACGGCGACCACCAGCGCTTCATCGAAACTTATTTTTCCACCTACAAGGGCCTGTATTTCACCGGCGACGGATCGAGACACGACGAGGACGGCTATTGGTGGATCACCGGCCGCGTCGACGACGTGCTCAACGTCTCGGGCCACAGGCTGGGCACTGCGGAAGTGGAATCGGCGCTCGTCGGCCACGCGAAGGTCGCGGAAGCGGCGGTCGTCGGCTACCCGCACGACATCAAGGGCCAGGGCATCTACTGCTACGTGACGCCGATCGCGGGAGTCGAGGGGGATGCCGCGCTGGAGGCCGAACTGAAGGCGGAGGTGCGCCGCGAGATCGGGCCGATCGCGACGCCCGACCATATCCACTTCACGCCCGGGCTGCCCAAGACGCGATCGGGCAAGATCATGCGGCGCATCCTGCGCAAGATCGCCGAGAACGACTTCGGCGCGCTCGGCGACACGACGACGCTCGCCGATCCTTCCGTGGTCGACAGCCTGATCGCGGGGCGCCGAAACCGTTAGGATCATCTGGAGCGGCGCAACCGAATCATAACCTGATCCCGCTATGCGGGAGCGATTGCCGGAGCCCTGCGAATCCGGCAATATACATGCGGGCTGCGGCGCCGCCGGGAACGGCGACAGGGGCTTTGCGAACCAGCACATTTGAACATGGGGAAGACTATGAAAATCCTGAAAACACTTGGCCTCGGCGTCGCCCTGGCCGCGATGACCGTCGCTTCGGGCACGGCATCGGCGCAATCGCAATCCTCCGCGCGCAAGGCGCAGAACAAGAGCATGCAGGAAATCCCGGTCTGCCAGAAGCGGCTGGGCACCATCTCCGTCGTCGAGCCGGACACCAACTGGTGGCAGCAGCTCGGCCTCGGCAGCCCGGAAGCGATCATCAAGCTGTTCGTGATGAAATCCGGCTGCTTCGGCCTCGTCGATCGCGGCAAGGGCCTCGCCAGCCGCAACATCGAGCGCGCGCTCGCCGATTCGGGTGAGCTGCAGAGGGGCTCCAACATCGGCCGCGCGCAGGTGAAGGCCGCGGATTATTTCATCGTTCCCGATCTCGTTTCCAAGAACGAGAATTCCGGCGGCGGCGGCATCGGCGCGATCGCGGGCGGGCTTCTGGGCAGCCGCACGCTCGGGATGCTCGCGGGCGGGCTTTCGACGAAGAGCAAGGAAGCGAGCGTCATGCTGACGCTGGTGAATTCCCGCACCACCGAGCAGGAGCGCCTGACCGAAGGCTATTTCCGCAAGAAGGATCTGTCGTGGGCGGCTGGCGGTGGCGGCGGCTGGTGGGGCGGCTTCGGCGGCGCCGGCGGCGGCGGCTATGCCAACACCGAAATCGGCCAGGTCATCACGCTCGCCTATCTCGACGCCTACAAGCAGCTGGTGATGCAGCTGGGCGGCCTGCCGGTGGACCCGAGCGCCGCAGCGCCGGTCGCGCAGTAAGCCTCAACACCATCGGGAGAGGGGCGGCACCGGCATCGGCGCCGCCCTTTTCCTTGCGCGGGCAGAACCCTTGACCGAGACCACCGTCTGGAAAGGCCGCTTCCTCGAAACCGTCGTCGACGGCCGCTGGGAGTATGTGCGCCGCGCGCGCGGCATCGGCGCTGCCGTGATTCTCGCCGTGACCGATGCAAACGAGATCGTGCTCGTGGAGCAGTACCGCGTGCCGCTCGGCACGTCCTGCCTCGAGCTTCCTGCGGGCCTCGTCGGCGATGACGGCCCCGAGGAGACGCTGGCGGCGGCGCGCCGCGAGCTTGAGGAGGAAACCGGCTTCCGCGCCGAAACGCTGGAAGACATGGGCGTGTTCACCTCGTCGCCCGGCATGACGAGCGAACATTTCACGCTGGTGCGGGCGAAAGGGCTTGTCCGCGTCGGGCCCGGCGGCGGCATCGACAGCGAAAACATCACGGTTCACTGCGTTCCGCTTCCGGCATTGCCCGCCTTCATCGCCGATAAGCGCCGGGCGGGTATGATGATCGACGTTCGGCTGCTGGCCGCGATGACGCTGCTGTGAGAGCACGGGACTTGCAGCAAGCGCCCGTCGGCGTTTAGGGAAAAGCATGACTGCACCCAACGACCTCGCCAATGGCCGCGACAACGGCATTCCCGAAGACGTGCTCGGCGCCGTCCGCCGCCTTATCGAATGGGCCGGGGACGACCCCGCGCGCGAAGGCCTGGCCGACACGCCCGGCCGCGTGGCGCGCGCCTACCGCGAATATTTCCGCGGCTACGGCGAAGACCCCGCGCTGCACCTTTCGCGCACGTTCGAGGAGGTCGGCGGCTACGACGAGATCGTGCTGCTGCGCGATATCGGCTTCCAGTCGCACTGCGAACACCACATGGCGCCGATCATCGGCAAGGCGCACATCGCCTATCTGCCGGGCGACCGCGTCGTGGGCATTTCAAAGCTCGCGCGCGTCCTCAAAGGCTTCGCCTCGCGCCTTCAGGTGCAGGAGCGGCTGACCGCCGAGGTCGCCGACTGCATCTGGGAGCATCTGCAGCCGCGCGGTGTCGCGGTCGTGATCGAGGCGGCGCACGCCTGCATGTCCGCGCGCGGCGTCAACACGCCCGGCGTCACCATGACGACCAGCCGCATGATGGGCGTCTTCCGCGACGACGAGCGCAGCCGCAAGGAAGTGCTCAGCCTGATGGGGCTTTGACGCGCGCTACCTCTCGCAGAACAAGCGCCCGTCGCGATTGCCCGCTCGGTAGGACGAGCATTGCCGCGCACTGAGACTGGAACGCTGCCAGCCGCCGCGCGCGCCTTGACATGTCGCCGTCAGCGTTCCGTTACCGCTGGTGCTGCTGTCGCGGCAGCTCGTTTCGTACGAGCCGGTCCAGCGGTAGTTGCCGCTGCCAGATGTTTCGCAAAACAGCGTGCCGTTACGATTGCCGAAGGATCGGCATGTGCCGATGCGCGCGGCGGCGGGGCGATAATTGTTGTTCGATGCCAGGCACTGCGCGCGAAGGTAGCCGTTGCTGACCTGGCCTTCGCGGCACGATTGCTGCCACGAACCGCCGGGGAGCGGGCCCGGAAGCGGAGTCGGCCGATCATTCTCATAACCCATGCACGCGGCAAGCAAGAGCGGTGCGGCAAGCGCACCGACGAATCCCGTAACCCGCATTGGATCTCTCCCCAGTTCAACCGGGAATCGACGAGCCACCACGACTCGAAAAGCCCCGGTATTGCAGGACGGTATCGCAATTCATACCGCACCGATAGCGGGGCTCACCGCATCGCGGCGATCCAGTCGCGCACGAGCGCGGTGCCTGCGTCATCAGGCTGCGTGCGGCCAAGCTCCGGCATCATCACGCCGGGCTCGGTCGATGCCATCCGGTAGACGAGGATCGAACGGTCGGGATGACCGGGATCGATCGAGACCATGCGCCCGCCCGAGCCGCGCCCCGCCGCGACCGGCCCCTTGCCGATGCCGATGTGCGCGCCGGACGCCGTTTCCCACGTGAGGAACAGGCCCGAGTTCGAGGCCGGACCATCGGGCGTATGGCAATGGCCGCAGTTGACGTCGAGATAGGCGCGGGCGCGGCGTTCGAGGCTTTCGCTTGCGTCCCTCCAGTCCGGCAGGCGCGGAGTGTTTTCAGGCACGCCGGTGAGAAGGCCGAGGCGCGTGAGGCGCGTGAGGTTGTTCTCGCCTTCGAAATCGTGGTTCAGGTTGCGAGCCTTCGGGCCGATCGGCACCAGCGCGCTTCCGGTGGCGTGGCAGCCCTTGCACTGGTTGACGTTGGGCACCTGCCAATCGAGCGCGACGGGCTTGCCCGCGCCGTCATGGCCCTTCACCGCGACCCGCGCGCCTGCGCGTTTGAGCGTCGCGGCGCTGTCGTCGGCGTTCCACACGTAGGGCCAGGCCTTCCAGCCGTCGGCCTGATGGACGAGCAACCGCGTTTCGATGAGATCGAAGCTGCCATCGGCGCGTGCGAAGCCGAAATGCTTGATGAGGACGCTGCCCACGGGGATGTCGAGCAGGCCTTCGCCGTCGTAGCGCGCCGCCTTGCCCGCCGGCACGTAGAGGAAGCGCGCCTTTTCGGCGTGGTCCGAAAACAGCGGCGTGGCGAGGCCGTAGGGCACGACGCGGGCGTTCGGCCGGGTCGCGCCGCTGTCGAGAAACAGGCCGGTTTCCGCGAGCGTCGCAGGCGCCGCCGCGCCCGCGAGAACCGCATCGTTCACCGTTGGAGGCGCGGCGGAGGCGACCAGCAGCGCGGCCGCAAGCAGGGCGGCGGCGCGCAGCATCAGGGCATCGGCTGATCGGCGGGAAGCACCACGGCGGCGAGCGTTGCGGAAGCGCCGGTCGCCGCGACGGGTGCGGGCTGCGCCTTCGTCGGCGGCGTTCCCGCGACGCCGAGCCCGAGCGACACCATCGGCACGTCGCTTGCGGGCGTGGTCGCCGCGTCGTCCGCCTTGTCGCCGAAGCGCGTGACACCGTCCCACAGCACCGGCGGCAGGCCGCCGCCGAGCGCCGTAGCGAGTTCGGCGCCGCCGGGGAATTTCGGATCCCAGCCGTTCTTTCCGAAGGTGTTGCCGAAGATGCGGACCTTGCGGGCCAAGGGGTTGTAGCTCGCGTCTTCGAACGGGCGCACGTAGGAGACGACCATGACGGCGGCGGTGCGATTGCCCTCGATGCGGTTGCCCGACACCTCGACGTTCTCGTTCGCCATCACCATGATGCCGAGACCCTGCGGCACTTCGGCGACGATGTTGCCAGGCGGGGCGAAGTTGGGCGTGTCGTTGTCGACGACGGTGTTCGAGAAGATGCGCGTGGAGTGCCCGCCCATCTTCGGCAGGTTCGGCAGATCGAAGACGAGGATGCCGCCGGTGTTGTGGTGCGCGAGGTTGCCGTAGACGTCGGCGTGCTTCGAGTTTTCGATCTCGAGCCCCGCGACGTTGAAGCTGACGCGGTTGCCCCGCACGATGATGTTTTCGGACTGGCCCACATAAATGCCCGCATCCGAGCAGGCGACGACTTCCGAATTCTGCACGAGCACGTTCGTCGCCTCGACCGGGTAGAGGCCGTAGGCGCCGTTGTCCTTGTGCGGGCCGCGCGTCCAGACGACGCGCAGATTGTCCATCGTGATACGGTCGACGCCCTTCGCCTTGATGCCGTCGCCCTTGGTGTCCTCCACCGCGAAGCCGGTGAGGAGCACGCGGTCCGACGTGACGAGCAGCCCCTCGCCCGCGCCGGTCTGGCCCTTGAAGCTGAGCACGGTCGCGGCGGGCCCGGCGCCGCGCACGGTGACATTGTCGATATCGAGCGACAGGCCGGTCGTGAGCCTGTAGGTGCCCGCGCCGAGGGCGATCACGTCGCCGAGCTGCGCATCGATGAGCGCGGTCTGCAGCGTTTCCTGATCGTTGTCGCCGGGCGCGAGCGTGATGGTGCGCGCCCAGGCGGGCGATGCTGAAACCAGCAGAAACGCGAGCAATGCCTTCATGTCGATCCTCCCCGTTTTCCGGCCATTATCGTCAGCTTGACGAAGCCTGCCAACCCTGCGGAAACTGAGCGGGAACCTTGGGAGGGTCTCGGACATGCACGACATCGTCATTCGCGGCGGAACGATCGTTGACGGCAGCGGCGGCGCGCCCTTCTCCGGCGACATCGCGATCGACAACGGCCGCATCAGCGCCGTGGGCAGCGTGACCGGCGCGGGGCGCGAGGAGATCGACGCGGCGGGCCAAATCGTGACGCCCGGCTTCGTCGACATTCACACGCACTACGACGGGCAGGCGACATGGGATGACGTCATGGCGCCGTCGTCGTGGCACGGGGTAACTACGGTCATCATGGGCAATTGCGGCGTCGGCTTCGCCCCCGCGCGGCCCGACCGGCACCAATGGCTGATCGGCCTGATGGAAGGCGTCGAGGACATCCCCGGCACCGCGCTCGCCGAGGGCATGACGTGGAACTGGGAGAGCTTCCCCGAATATCTGGACGCGCTGGAGGCGCTGCCGCGCACCATCGACGTCGCCTGCCATGTGCCCCACGGCGCCGTGCGCGCCTATGTGATGGGGGAGCGCGGCGCCGCGAACGCAGCGCCCACCGCCAACGAAATCGCCGCGATGTCGCGGATCGTGGAGGAAGGCCTGCGCGCCGGGGCGCTCGGCTTCTCGACCTCGCGCACCGTGATTCACAAATCGGTGGACGGCGTGCTGGTGCCCGGCACCACCGCGACCGCGCAGGAACTGATCGGCATCGGCCGCGCGATGGGGCGCGTCGGCCACGGCGTCTTTGAAATGGCGTCCGACCTGATGCCGGAATGGAACGAGTTCGACTGGATGAAAAGCCTGTCGAAGGAAACCGCGATGCCGGTGACCTTCGCCATGCTGCAATCGCCGCTGAAGGCCATGCACTGGACCGACCAGATGGCCGCGACCAAAGCCGCGAACGATGAAGGCGCCAACATCCGCGCGCAGATTTCGCTGCGCGGCACCGGGGTGCTGATGGCGTGGCGCGGTACGGTGCATCCGTTCGTGATGCGCCCGTCGTGGCAGGCGATCGCGGCGAAGCCGTGGGCGGAGCAGCTGGCGACGCTGCGCGATCCCGCGTTCCGCGCGAAACTGCTCGCCGAGGACAATCTGCCGCCGCCGCATCCCGATACGGCGCCGCTGTTCATGCTGGTGACGCAGGGCTGGACGATGCAGTTCCCGCTCGGCGAGGAGCCGGACTACGAGCCCGCGCCCGAACGCAGCCTCGCCGCGCTGGCGAAGGCGGGCGGAAAGTCCCCCGCAGAGGTCGCCTATGACGTCATGATGGAGGGAGACGGTACGGGCTTCATCTACCTGCCGATCCTGAATTATGTCGACGGCAACCTCGACTTCGTGAAGGGCCTGCTGGAGCGCGACGACACCGTCATCTCGCTGTCGGACGGCGGCGCGCACTGCGGCACGATCTGCGACGCGGCCTCCCCCACCTTCCTGCTCACGCACTGGGTGAAGGGCCGCGCGCGCGGTCGCATCCCGCTCGAACTCGCGATCAAGCGCCAGTGCCGGGACACCGCGCTGCTCTACGGCCTCGCCGATCGCGGCCTGCTCGCGCCCGGCTATCTCGCGGACGTCAACGTCATCGACCTCGATCGGCTGAAGCTCGGCAAGCCGTGGCTCGCCTTCGATCTTCCGGCCGGGGGCAAGCGGCTTTTGCAGAAGGCCGACGGCTACACGGCGACGATCAAATCCGGCGCCGTCACCTTCCGCGACGGCGCGGTGCTGGCAGCGCGTCCGGGGCGCGTCGTGCGCGGGCCGCAGGCTGAACCGTTGCTAATGGCAGCGGAATAAGCGAAAAGAGCCCTGTATTAGTCGCCTGATACGGAGGTTCATTCGATGCGCAAGTTCCTGCTCCCGCTGCTCGCCGCACTGACGCTTGCGGCCTGCGGCATCAATACGGTCCCCACCCGCGAGGAGGCCGTGAAGGCCGCGTGGGCGGACGTGGAAAGCCAGTATCAGCGGCGCGCCGACCTCATCCCGAATCTCGTCGCCACGGTGAAGGGCTTCGCCGCGCAGGAGAGCGAGGTGCTCGAAGCCGTCACGCAGGCGCGTGCGTCCGCTACGCAGACGACGATCAACGCCGACCAGCTCACCGACCCGGCCGCCGTCGCGCGCTTCCAGGCTGCGCAGGATCAGCTCTCCGGCGCGCTCTCCCGCCTGCTCGTGACGGTCGAGCGCTACCCGGAGCTGAAATCCAACGAGAATTTTCTCGCGCTGCAATCGCAGCTCGAAGGCACCGAGAACCGCGTCACCGTCGCGCGGCGCGACTATAACCAGGCCGTGCAGGCCTATAATACCGAAATCCGGACGTTCCCCAGCCTGATCGCGGCAAAGTTCATTTACGGCGCCGAACCGATCGCACCGTTCAAGGCGACCACCGCCGGGGCCGAAACCGCGCCGACCGTCTCTTTCGAATAAGGATGCGCTTGCTGGCGTGCCTCGCCGCGCTGCTGCTCGCGTTTCCGGCAGCAGCGCAGGACTTCCCCAAGCTCTCGGGGCGCGTCGTCGATGCCGCCGACCTGTTGTCGCCGGCCACCGAGGCCGCGCTCACCGAAAAGCTGCAGATGCTGGAAGACACGACGACGCGCCAGCTCGTCGTCGTCACGGTCCCGGACCTCCAGGATTATGACATCGCGGACTACGGCTACCGGCTCGGCCGCGAATGGGGCATCGGGCAAGGCGAAGAGGACAACGGCGCGCTACTGCTCGTGGCGCCGAGTGAGCGCAAGGTGCGCATCGAGGTCGGCTACGGCCTCGAAGGCTATCTGACCGACGCGCTTTCCTCCGTAATCATCAACCGCCGGATCGTTCCGCGTTTCCGCGACGGCGACATGGAAGGCGGCGTGATCGCGGGCGCGGACGCAATCATCGCGCAACTGTCTCTGCCGCCCGAAGAGGCCCGCGCGAACCTGATCGCGGCGAGGGCGCAGCCGGCGGAGGACGCCCGGCACGGCTTCGGGCTGGTCCCCGGCATTCTCGTTATCTGGTTCATATTCTGGATGCTGCGCGGCGTGCTTGGCGGAAAACGGCGGCGCGGACGCGGCGGCCCGATCGTCATCTGGGGGCCAGGGAGCGGCGGCGGCTGGGGTGGTGGCGGTTGGGGCGGTGGTTCGTCAGGCGGCTTCGGGGGCGGCGGATTTTCGGGCGGCGGCGGCAGCTTCGGCGGCGGCGGCGCGAGCGGGAGCTGGTGATGCGGCTGACAGACGAAGAACACGCGCGCATCAGTGATGCCATTACGTCAGCGGAACAGACGACCTCGGGCGAGATCTTCTGCGTCGTCGCGCGCCGAACCGACGATTACCGCGCCGTGCCCTTCGCCTGGGCTGCCCTCGCCGCGATCGTGCTGGCGCCGCTCCTGCTCTGGCTGGGCATTCCCGATCCGCGGTGGTTCACCAGCGGCGGCTGGAGCGACGGCGGCCATCCGGAGCCGCAGCGCATTATCGCGCTTTACGCCGCGCTCTCCGCGCTGCTCTTCATCCTGACGTTTCTCGTCGTACGCACGCCGCCGGTGCTTCGTTTCCTCACCCCCCGCTCGCTGAAGCGCAGCGCCGTCCACCGCGCCGCGGTTGAAAGTTTCCTCTCGCACGGCATTCACGTCACGGCGGAGCGCACAGGCGTGCTCATTTTCCTGTCGCTTGAGGATCACGTCGCTGAAATCGTGGCGGATGGCGGCATTTACGCCAAGGTCGCGCACGATGTGTGGGGCGATGCGCTGGACGCGCTGCTTACCGAAGTGAAAGACGGCAAACTTGCGGACGGATTCGTCAGCGCGATCGGCATGTGCGGCGCGCTGCTTTCGGCGCACTTCCCGCCCGGCGACCGCAATCCCAACGAACTTCCGGACAAGCTCATCGAAATCTAACCAGGGGACTGAAAATGCTGAATGAATTCAAGGCCTTCATTGCCAAGGGCAATGTGCTCGATCTCGCCGTCGCGGTCATTATCGGCGGGGCGTTCGGCACCATCGTGACCTCGCTGACGCAGGACGTGATCATGCCGGTGGTGGGCGCGATCTTCGGCGGCCTCGACTTTTCCGCACTGTTCGTTCGCCTCGGCCCGGTGCCGGAGGGCTATGCCGGTTCGATGACCGACTATGCCGCGCTCAAGGAGGCCGGCGTGGCGATGCTCGGCTACGGCGCCTTCATCACGGCGGCGATCAATTTCGTGATCCTCGCGTTCATCATCTTCCTGCTCGTGCGCCTGGCGAACAGGCTGATCGTGAAGAAGGAAGAGGCGCCCGCAGGACCGAGCGAAGAGGTTCTGCTGCTTCGCGACATCCGCGATTCGCTGAAGAAGTAGTCCTCGGCGTCAAAAAGCAAAGGGCCGCGCGACAGCCTCGTCGCGCGGCCCTTTATGTATCCGGCCTTTGTTAGAAGCGCTCGCCCGACAGCCGCTGGCAGAGCATGTCGAGTTGATCGAGATCGCTGTAGAACAGCGTCAGCTTGCCGCCTTCCCCATCATATTCGAGACGGACGCGAAGACCGAGCTGTTCGGCGAGCTGGACCTCGAGCGATTCGAGATCGGCGCTTCGCGCAGCCACGCGCGGCGGGGCCTTGGGGCGAGGCGCGCGGGGCTTCTTCGCGCGCGCTTCCACTTCACGCACCGAAAGACCCATCTGCACGACGTCGCGCGCCAGCGCGGACGGATCGGGCGCGGTGAGCAGCGCACGTGCATGGCCCATGGTCAGCCGCCCGTCGATCAGCAGCTCGCGCACGTCATCGGGAAGATCGAGCAGGCGCACGAGGTTCGCGACATGGCTGCGGGATTTGCCGACGATACGGGCGATATCTTCCTGCGTATGGCCGTAGTCGTCGATCAGCCGCTTGTAGCCCTCGGCCTCTTCGATCGCGTTCAGATCCTGGCGCTGAATGTTCTCGACCAGCGCGACCTCGAACGCCTCCTCGTCGGTCAGGCGGCGGACGAGGACCGGCACATCGTGGAGCTGCGCGGCCTGCGCCGCGCGCCAGCGGCGCTCGCCCGCGACGATTTCGAAGCGCCCGCCGTCGACAGGACGCACCAGGATCGGCTGCAAAAGCCCCTGCCGCTTCACCGAGGCAATCAGCTCCGCCTGCGCGGTTTCATCGAAGCGGCGGCGCGGCTGTTTCGGGTTGGGCGAAATCATCGCCATCGGAAGCATCTGCGCGCCCATGCTGGAGCCCGCATCACCAGCGGGCACCGGCGGTGCGGCGCCGCTATCGCTGTACGGCGGCGCGACCGTGCTTCCCATTTCCTCGAGCAGTGCAGACAGGCCGCGACCGAGACCGGAGGGGCGCTTAGGCAGAGACATAGGCTAACGCTTTCAAGGATCAGGCGCTTTCGAAGGATCAGGCGGCGCGGGCGTGCGGTTCGGTGCGTCCCAGAAGCTCCCGGGACAGGTCGATATAGGCTTCCGACCCCGCGCAGCGGTGATCGTAGACCAGCGCTGGCAGCCCGTGGCTTGGCGCTTCGGAAAGGCGGACGTTGCGCGGAATGATCGTTTCAAACACGATCTTGCCGAGCACGGCGCGCACGTCTGCCGCGACCTGCTCCGACAAACGGTTGCGTTTGTCGTACATCGTCAGCACGACGCCGACGATGTTGAGGCGCTGGTTGTAGCTCGCGCGCACGCGCTCCACTGTATTCAAAAGCTGGCTGAGGCCTTCGAGCGCGAAGAACTCGCACTGCAGCGGCACGAGCAGCGAGTGCGCAGCAACCATCGCGTTCATCGTGAGAATGCCGAGCGACGGCGGGCAATCGATGATGATGTAATCGTAAGCTTGCATCGCCGGTGCCTGCAGGGCGCTGTCCAGCCGGTGGATCCGCCCTTCCATTTCAACAAGCTCGACTTCAGCGCCCGACAGATCGACCGTCGAGGCGATCAGCGACAGGCGCGGGATCGCGGTCGGAACCACGGCATCCGCCGCGCTGCACGCACCGATGAGAACATCATAGCTCGTGCGGACGCGCGCACTTTGATCGACACCGACGCCGGTCGAGCTGTTGCCCTGCGGATCGAGATCCACGATCAGTACGCGCCGCCCCGTTGCGGCGATCGCCGTGGCCACGTTGATAGCGGTCGTGGTTTTGCCCACCCCGCCCTTCTGATTTGCCACTGCAATTCTGATCACCGACGTCTCCGTACGTTTCCCGCCCGCACGATCCGCCCTCGCGGATCGGTGAGGCTGGGTATCAACTCATGCTCGAAAACGAAGCGGCGGCGCGCATCGCCCATCTCGTCCTCGACTGCGGAGCCTTTCAGCAGCAGCCATGTGCAGGACTTTGCCGCATAGGGTTCGCCCCAGTCAAACAGCTTCGCGAGCGGTGCGCACGCGCGCGCCGTTATGTAATCGAACTTTACGGAGCCGAGCGATTCCACGCGTTGATTCAACACGTTGACATTTTGCCCCAATCCGAGCGCATCGCGCACGGCTTCAAGAAAAACGGTCTTCTTGCGGATCGAATCGACGAGCGTAACCGAATCACCCGTCATCAGAGCGATCACCATGCCGGGAAAGCCGGCGCCGCTGCCGATATCGAGCCACGTCGGGCGGTGCGCCGCCCCTTCGCGCGCGGCAAGACGGAGCAATTGCGCCGAATCCGCGAAATGCCGCGACCAGATATGCGGCAGCGTGGCCGGTCCGACGAGGTTGAACTTGGCCTGCCACTCTTCGAGGAGCGCGGCGTAGAGATCGAGCTTCGCCAATGTTTCACGTGAAACATTGAACGTCGCCACGAACCAGTCGCGCGCCTCCTCAGCGCGCTCAGGCGGCGCGTTTGACATGGCGGAGGAGCGCGCTGAGGGCTGCGGGCGTAACGCCGACGACGCGTGCTGCGGCGCCAAGACTGTCTGGTCGGGCTCGATTCAGTCGGTCGATCATTTCGTTCGAAAGCCCGCCGATCGCCGAATAGTCAAGATCGCCCGGCAGGCGCAGCGCCTCGTCGCGGCGAAAGGCGTCGATCTCTTTGGACTGCCGTTCCAGGTACACCGCGTAGCGCGCATCGGTGTGCAACTGTTCGGCATGGTCCGGCGCGATGTCGGCAAGGGCGGGCCAGGCCGCCTTGGCCGACTCCCAATTCACCTCAGGAAACCGCAGCCATTCGAACGCAGTGCGCGCGACGCCGTCCTGTCTGACCAGGAGTCCCTGCTTCAGTAGCGAGGCCGGTGACGCGCGTGCCTCATCGAGCAGCGCCCTTCCTTTCGCCAGCGCCTCCGCCCTGTCCCGGTAAAGTTGAGCGCGCTCGCCGCTCAGCAGGCCGAGGGAGATCGCCTTCTCGGAAATACGCTGATCCGCATTGTCCGCGCGTAGGTGAAGCCGATACTCGGCCCGCGAGGTGAACATCCGATAGGGCTCGGTCACACCCTGCGTTACCAGATCGTCGATCATCACGCCGATATAGGATTCTGCGCGATCGAATGTAGCCGCCTCCCGGCCGAGCGCGCAGTGGGCCGCGTTCAGGCCCGCAGCCAGTCCCTGCCCCGCCGCCTCTTCATAGCCGGTTGTACCGTTGATCTGCCCGGCGAAAAACAGCGCGGGGATTGCCAGCAACTCCAGCGTGGGCGCCAATGCGCGCGGGTCGATATAGTCGTATTCGATGGCGTAGCCCGGCCGTGCGATCTCGACGTGTTCCAGGCCGGGAAGCGTGCGGAGGAACGCCGTCTGCACGTCCACGGGCAGCGACGTGGAAAGGCCGTTCGGATAGATCAGCGGATCGTCGAGACCTTCGGGCTCGAGAAACACCTGATGCCCCTCGCGGTCGCCGAAGCGCATGACCTTGTCTTCGATGGATGGGCAGTAGCGCGGGCCGGAGCCTTCGATGCGTCCGCTGTACACGGCGCTGCGATGAACATTCTCGCGTATGACATCATGAGTGGCGGCGTTTGTGCGCGTAATGCCGCAACTCACCTGCGGGTTCATGACGTTTCGCGTCGTCGCCGCAAAGAACGAGGGGCTGTCGTCCCCTTCCTGCCAATCGACGCGAGACCAGTCGATCGACCGCCCGTCGAGCCGTGCGGGCGTGCCGGTTTTGAGGCGCGCCATCGGCAGGCCAAGACCGCGCAAGCGCGTTGAAAGGCCGATCGACGATGACTCGCCAACGCGTCCGCCCGAGGCGACATCATCACCAACGTGTATCACGCCGCCGAGAAACGTCCCGCTCGCGAGTACGATTGCACGCGCGCGGAGAACCGTACCGTCTGACAGGATAACACCGGCTGCCCGCCCGCCTTCGATAACGATGTCTTCAACGCGGCCGTCCGCAACCGCAAGACCGTGCTGCTCATCAATCGCGCGCTGCATTGCCTTACGATAAAGTTTGCGATCAGCTTGGACGCGTGGGCCCTGGACCGCTGGGCCCTTCCGGCGATTCAGCAGGCGATACTGAATCGCGGCGGCGTCAGCAGCTTCGGACATCAGACCGCCGAGCGCGTCGATCTCGCGAACGATATGACCCTTGCCCAGTCCGCCGATCGCCGGATTGCATGACATGACACCGATCGTTTCCCGTCCCGGTGTCACGAGCAAAGTGCGCGCGCCTACCCTCGCTGCAGCGGCCGCGGCCTCGCAACCGGCGTGCCCGGCCCCGATGACGATGACGTCGAATCGTTCCATGATGCCTGAGGAACTATCCCAATCGCCCGTCGGTGTCGACGCGTGTTTCACGTGAAACAATTGTGGTCAGAACCCTGCTCCGATGTTTCACGTGGAACATCATTTGCCGATGCAGAAGCGTCGAAATACCACATCCAGTATGTCTTCGACGTTTACGCGGCCCGTAAGCTGGCCCAGGCAGCGCATTGCCAGTCTTAAAGATTCGGCGCGGAGCACCGCGTCGACTTCGCCACCGGCTTCGATCAAAGCGTCACGACAGCCGGCGAGCGCTGATCTCTGTCGCTCATGCGTGATGGTCGCATCCTGCCCCCATCCGGTGAGAGTCCGCGCATGATCGATAAGCACCGTTTCAAGTTCGAACAGGCCTTCGCCTGTTACAGCCGAGACGCGGAGCGTTCCTCTTTCTCCGCTCGGCCGTAAATCCGCCTTCGACTGAACCACGAGCGCACCCGGCGGAGCATCCTCGCCCTTGCCCTCCGCACAGAGAAAAAGCACGAGGTCGGCGTCATCGGCGCGCGCACGCGCGCGGCGCACGCCTTCGGCTTCGACGACCCCCGCAGTATTGTCGCGCAGACCGGCCGTATCGACGAGCGTCGCCGCAACGCCGCCCAGATCGAGATGCACTTCGATAAGATCGCGCGTCGTGCCTGCCTCAGGCGAAACAATAGCCACGTCGCGCTTGGCCAGTGCGTTTACGAGGCTCGATTTGCCGGCATTGGGCGCCCCGAGCAAAACGATGGTAAGGCCGCGTCGCAAGCGTTCGGCGAAGCGGTAGCGGCCAAGATGCGCCTCGATCTCTGCGGCAAGACACGCGATCTGCGCATCCTGATCCCCGACAAGTCGCGCGCTGACGTCTTCCTCATCCTCTCCGAAATCGAGCGAAGCCTCGGTTTCCCCGAGAACACCCAGAAGTCTCGCGTGCCAGTCTTCCGCGAGCGCCTTCAGGCCCCCCGAAGCCTGCCGCAACGCCTGCCGCCGCTGCGCTTCCGTTTCGGCATCGATGAGATCGGCAAGCCCCTCGGCCTGGGTGAGATCCAGCTTGCCGTTGTCGAACGCGCGCCGGGCGAACTCCCCGGGCTGCGCCGGGCGCAGTCCATCGATATCGCCGAGCGTCCGCAGCAATGCGGCAACCACCGCCGTGCCGCCAGTAAGCTGAAGCTCGGCGACATCCTCCCCCGTGAAACTCGCGGGTGCCGGAAACCAGAGCACGAGCGCATCATCGATCGCGCACCCGTCCGGCGCCCGTAATCGCTTGAGCGTTGCGCGGCGCGGCAAAGGCAAGCCGCCCGCTATCGCACGAACCGCAGAGCCGGCGTCCGGCCCGGACACCCGAACCACCGCGACGCCGGACGGCAACCGTCCGGATGAAAGAGAGAATATAGTATTCATTTCAATTACTTATGAATGACGTCATGGCGTCTGCCAGCACCTTAGCCCTTGCTGGTTCCCGCTCCGGCGCCGGTCATGGCATTCCACATCGCCTTCTGAACTTCGCCGAACCCGCTTGCCGCGCTCGGCATCCAGTTCGACATCAGGCGCTCGACATCGCTTGCGGTGATGCCGTCTTTCATCAGGCTCTTCATCTGATCGATGTAGATGTCGTGCAGCGCACCGACATCGGGCAGCCCCATGAACGTGCGCGCCTCTTCCGGGGTGCAGTCGATCTCGATATTCACCTTCATGGGCGCCCCTCCTCTTGTGAAAACCGCGCGGCGGCGGATAGGTTCATGACGCTAGAGTATCGCGCGCGAAAGTGGGACCGGTTTTGCGCAAAAATGCGGTTGAGACAGTGAAGGTCCGATGAAAAGCGAGGAGAGCAGGAGCCATGGGAGAAACCATCCGAATCGAAACACTCGACGGCGCGGACACCTTCAGCGGATATCTGGCGACGCCCTCGGGCTCCGGGCCCTTCCCCGGCATCGTGGTCATCCAGGAAATTTTCGGTGTCAACGCCGGTATCCGCGCGATGTGCGACGACTGGGCAAAGGCCGGATTCATCGCTCTGGCCCCCGACATGTTCTGGCGGCTCCAGCCGGACGTCGATCTTTCCGACAAGACCAAGGCCGAATGGGAAGAGGCGTTCGGGCTGATGAAACGCTTCGACATCGACGCGGGCATACGCGACATCGAAGCCTCACTGCGCGCCGTGAAAGGCCTCGCGGATTCGAACGGCAAGGTCGGCGTCGTCGGTTTCTGCCTCGGCGGCCGCATGGCGTATCTTTCCGCTACGCGCACCGACAGCGATGCCTCCGTCGCGTATTATGGCGGCGGCATCGATCAGTATCTGGGCGAGGCTCACGCCATTGCGCGACCGGTGCTGCTGCACTTCGCCGAAGACGACGGCTTCATCGACAAGGCCGCGCAGGCGAAGATCCGGGACGCACTTTCCGATCACGGCCGCGTGACGCTGCATTTCTATCCCGGTGTCGACCATGCCTTCGCGCGCGTCGACGGCATGCACCGGGACAACGCCGCCGCAACACTCGCCAACGGCCGCACGCTCGACTTCTTCCGCGCCCATCTTCGTTGAAGCCGCGCCCCTAACGATAATCAGGACTAATCAATGGCATACCGAATGATGTTTCAGAAAACCGGCGGACCGGAGGTGATCGAACGGGAGACGTTCACGCCCGCCCCGCCCGGACCCGGCGAGCTTGCCGTCCGCCACACGGCGATCGGGGTCAATTTCATCGACACCTATCACCGCAGCGGGCTTTACCCCGCGCCGCTGCCCTGCGCCCCCGGCATCGAGGCTGCGGGCGTCGTGGAGGCGGTCGGTGATGGTGTCACAGGGTTCGCCGCGGGAGATCGCATCGGCTATTTCACCAGCCCGCCCGGCGCCTACGCGACGCACCGAAACATCCGCGCAGCGCTGGTACTGCCTCTCCCGGGAACACTTGCTGACGATGTCGCCGCAGCCGTTATGGTGAAGGCCGCAACAACCGAATATCTCGTCGAGCGCTGCGCCCGCCTGAAAGCGGGAGATACGGCGCTCGTGCATGCCGCCGCCGGCGGTGTGGGGCTCCTGCTCGTCCAGTGGCTGAAAGCGATCGGCGTGCGGGTGGCCGCGACGGCGGGATCGCCCGACAAGCAGGCACTTGCCCGATCAGCGGGGGCGGACATCGTCTGCGGCTACGAAGACTCAGCCGACGCGGCGCGACAGATGACGGACGGCGCCGGTGTCGATGCCGTGTTCGACGGCGTCGGCAAGACGACGTGGGAGGCATCGCTCGCTGCACTTCGCCCGCGCGGTTTGCTCGCGAGCTTCGGCAACGCGTCCGGGCCCGTAACCGGCGTCGATCTGGGTATCCTGACCGCCAGGGGTTCGCTGTTCGTCACGCGGCCCACGGTCATGCATTACTACAGCAGTCCCGAAGACTTCCGCGTCGGTTCCGCACGTTTCCTGGAGATGCTCGCATCAGGAACGCTGAACGCTTCAATCCATCAACGCTATGCCTTGAGCGAAGCCGCCCAGGTCCACCGCGACCTGGAGGCACGCAAGACCACCGGCGCGACGATCATGCTGCCGGAGGCGTGACCTTCTCGATCCTGAGCACACGCTCGGCGCCGCTTCGATCCGGCCAGCGTATCGTCTGACCCTCGCCGAGCCCGATGATCCCGGCCCCGATCAGCGAAAGGATCGAGAGCTTGCCCGCGTCGACATCCGCGTCCGGCGGATAGACAAGCTCGACCGTGCGCCGGGCACCGCTGCCCTCGTCGACAAAGTCCACGCGCGCGCCCATTCGCACGGTGCGATCCGGAAAGGCTTCCGCTTCATGCACAGTGGAGCGCTCGATTTCGGTCAGGAGAAGCTCGGCGACTTCAGGAAAATGCGCTTCGGCGGCAAGCGCCAGGTCTCCAAGCCGTTCGGCTTCGGAATCGACAAGGTGAATCGGCGAACGCGATGCGTCGATCATGATACGGGTCTTTCTGACAGCATTGGCAAATGGGATGAACCGCCCCGAACCCGTCGGGACATGCCGTCAGGGTCGGGGCTGAGTGCCCGCCAGAAGCTGGCCTCCGCTGCAAAGGCGGCGGAAAAGACTGCGCGTATCCATAATCCGGATGCTGTCCGGACGCGGCGCCTATGTCAACCGGCGAAGAGGCCGAGTGTCATGACGCCCACGTCAGGATCGACAACGCCTTCGTAGATCATCTTGAACGCGACATAGACAATCACGACAAGACCCACGTAGGCGATCCAGCGGTAACGCTCGATATACTTCGCGATGAAGTTCGCCGCGATGCCCATCAGCGCCACCGAAAGAATGAGGCCGACGATCAGGATACCGGGATGATCGCGCGCCGCGCCGGCGACTGCCAGCACATTATCGAGGCTCATCGAGACGTCCGCGACTGCGACCGCCCAGGCTGCGGCAAGAAAGCTCTTTGCCGGGCGAATACCCGAGTTTTCGTCGCCCTCGATCTCGGGAGAACCCGGCGACTGTGCGCCGGCGCCTGCCGGGTGGAGTTCGCGGTACATCTTCCACGAAACCCAAAGCAGCAGCAGCCCGCCGGCGAAAATAAGGCCGACGATCTGCATGAGCTGCGTCACGACGAGCGCGAACGCGATACGCAGGACAAGCGCGGCGAGCACGCCGATGATGATGACCTTGCGGCGCTGGTCCGCAGGCAGGCCCGCCGCAAGTGCGCCGACGACGATCGCATTATCGCCTGCAAGCACGATATCGATCAGCAACACCTGCGTGAACGCGGAAAGCGCTGCGGGTGAACCGATATTGGAGAAATCGTGGACGATCGCCGCCCAGATTTCCGCCGGTCCGCCGAAGCCCGAAGCCGCAGCGGCTCCTGCCGCGCCAAAGAGAAAGCCTATGTCCATCGGCCGCTAACGCTCCGTATCGCTACTGGTTCATCGCCGCGAAGAAATCGTCGTTGGTCTTGGAATCCTTCATCTTGTCGAGAAGGAATTCCATCGCATCGATCGTACCCATCTGCATGAGGATGCGGCGCAGCACCCACATTTTCGAAAGCTTGTCCTTCTCGACAAGCAGTTCTTCCTTGCGGGTGCCCGACTTGCCGACATCGATCGACGGGAAGATGCGCTTGTCGCTGACCTTGCGGTCGAGCACGATTTCGGAGTTTCCGGTGCCCTTGAACTCTTCGAAGATCACCTCATCCATGCGGCTGCCGGTATCGATGAGCGCGGTTGCGATGATCGAGAGCGAACCGCCTTCCTCGATGTTGCGCGCGGCGCCGAAGAAGCGCTTGGGGCGCTGCAATGCGTTCGCGTCGACACCGCCGGTCAGCACCTTGCCCGACGAGGGCACCACGGTGTTGTAGGCACGGCCCAGACGCGTGATCGAATCTAGAAGGATCACGACGTCCTTCTTGTGCTCGACCAGGCGCTTTGCCTTTTCTATAACCATTTCAGCAACTTGAACATGGCGTGTCGCCGGTTCGTCGAAGGTGGAGGAAACGACCTCACCCTTCACGCTGCGCTGCATGTCGGTGACTTCCTCGGGGCGCTCGTCGATCAGCAGTACGATGAGGAAGACTTCAGGATGATTGTCGGTGATCGCCTTGGCGATGTTCTGCAGAAGCACGGTCTTGCCGGTGCGCGGCGGCGCGACGATGAGTGCGCGCTGGCCCTTGCCCTGCGGCGCGATGATATCGATGACGCGCGCCGACTTGTCTTTCAGCGTCGGGTCGAGCGTGTCGAGCGTCAGCTTCTCGTCGGGATAGAGCGGTGTCAGATTGTCGAAATTGACACGGTGACGAACCTGATCGGGATCGTCGAAATTGATGAGCGACAGCTTGGTCAGCGCGAAATAGCGTTCGCCATCCTTGGGGCCGCGAATGTCGCCGTCGACGGTGTCGCCGGTGCGCAGGCCGAACTTGCGGACCTGATTGGGCGACACGTAGATGTCGTCGGGTCCGGCAAGATAGTTCGCTTCGGGCGAGCGCAGAAAGCCGAAGCCATCGGGCAGCACCTCGATGGTGCCGCTGCCCATGATCTGTTCGTCGTTGTCGGCAAGCGCCTTCAGGATCGAGAACAGGATATCCTGCTTGCGCATGGTGGACGCGCCCTCGACGCCAAGCTCTTCGGCCATGGCAACGAGGTCGGCGGGGGTTTTTTTCTTGAGGTCTTTAAGGTGCATGACCATCGGCAGGCCTTCGGTAAATCAGGTGAATCGGCGCAGGGGAGAGACATCGGAAATCGAAACATGGCCCCGCGCGGGCGCCTCAGGACGAGGACTTGAGCCCCGACTTAGGAAGCGCTTAACCGGAAGTCAAGCGGATCAGAACGGTCGCAGCACCGCCAGCAGCACGGCGACGATCACAACCAGGCTGGGGATCTCGTTCAGCATGCGCAGGCCGCGTTCGCTCACCGGCCGCGCGCCGCGCGCCATCCGCTTCGAAACGCCGACGATCCAGCCGTGGAAACCCGAAAACAGGAACACCACGGCGATCTTCCACCACAGCCAGCCGTTGCCCGCAAAGCCCAGATTGAACGCGAGCGCGAGCCCGAGCGCCCACACCACCACCATCGCAGGATTGACGATGATCCTGCGCAGTCGATCGATGCGCGTGTTCCACAGCGCCTCCTCCGGCGATCCCGGAGCGGTCGGGTGCTGATAAACCAGATAGCGCGGCAGCATGAACATGCCCGCCATCCAGAAGATCACGAAAACCAGATGAAAGGCCCGCACCCAGAGATGCGCGCCGCCGAGCCATCCGACCCAGCTTTCCATCTAGAGCGGCTTCCGGATCGCGGCGAGCGCCGCCTCGACGTGCGCGATCGGGGTTTCCTTGTCGATGCCGTGGCCCAGATTAAAGATATGCGGCCGCCCGGAAAGCGCTTCGCGGATACGCCGAACGGCCGAAGGCAGCGCCTCACCGCCCGCGAGCAGCAGCATCGGATCGAGATTGCCCTGCACCGGAAGCCCCTTGGGCAATGCGGCGTCGGCCCAGACCGGGTCCACGGTTTCATCGAGGCCGACGGCATCGACACCTGTTTCCCGGGCATAACGGGGAAGATTTCCACCCGCGCCCTTGGGAAAGCCGATGATCGGCGTTTCCGGGCAGCGCGCCTTCAAACGCTCAACGATCGTTCGCGTCGGGGCGATCACCCAGCGTTCGAATTCCTGCGGCGCGAGACTGCCCGACCAGCTGTCGAAAATCTGCACGGCGTGAACGCCCGCCGCGATCTGCCCGGCCAGATACTCCACCGTAACATCCACGATCGCGTCGATAAGCGCGGAAAAGCGTTCAGGCTCCCGGTAGGCCATCAGCCGCGCCGCCGCCTGATCGCGGCTGCCTTCGCCCGCAACCATATATGTCGCGACTGTCCACGGCGCGCCCGCAAAGCCCAGGAAGCCGGTTTCTGCGGGAAGCGCCGCTGCGACCTTCCCGACCGTCTCGTAGATCGCGGCGAGGTGCTTCGGCGCCGCCTGCAGGCTCTCCAGTCGCGCACCGGCAAGCGGCGGCGCGAGCCGGGGGCCTTCGCCTGCCGTGAACGTCAGCGCCTGACCCATCGCGTGGGGAACGATCAATATGTCCGAAAACAGGATCGCCCCGTCGAAACCGAAGCGCCGGATCGGCTGCAACGTGATTTCCGCCGCTGCGTCGCTATCGTAAACAAGGTTGAGAAATCCGCCCTTTTCGGCACGCAGCGCCCGATATTCGGGAAGATAGCGCCCAGCCTGACGCATGAACCATACCGGAGGCACTGCTCGCTCTTCTCCGTTCAACACTGCAAGCAAGGACGGAAACCCCATATCTCTCTCTATGAATAAATAAAGAATGGATTCAGATGAATGTTGGGCTGGGGATAACGGGGTTTCCCGTGAAGTCCACAGGCAAGCATGACGCAGCCACACGAAGCGGCCTGCCGATTTGCGGCACCGGCTTCGACTTATCCACCGGATTCACAGGAACGGTTTGCAATTGTCCACCTGGGGATGATTTGCCGGCGCGGGTCTCCGGCGGGGTGAACGACCATCCGCTTGCCCGTCATCCCCAGACTCCTTAAGCGAGTCGTCCGGGGGCTTATCCACAACCACGGCGGGGGAGGCGATACTTGCGGCTGCACTTGCATCTTGTCTCCGATTCGACCGGCGAAACGCTTGAATCGGTTGCAAAAGCCGGTCTCGCCCAGTTCGAAGACGTCGAGACGATCAAGCATTTCTGGCCGCTCGTCCGCTCCAAGGGGCACCTCGAACGTGTGCTCATGGATATCGCCAAGCGTCCGGGTCTCGTGCTCTTCACGCTCGTCAGCGTCGAGATGCGCGGACACCTGGAGGCGCGCTGCCGCACCATGGGCCTGCCGGCGGTTGGCGTGCTCGATCCGGTGATCGAAGGTCTGCAGACCGTGCTCGGGCAGCGCGCCGCCGCGCGGCCGGGTCATCAGCACCAGATGGACGATGCGTATTTCCGGCGCGTCGCGGCGATCGACTACACGATGAACCACGACGACGGGCAAGGCGCGGACAATTGGGAGGAAGCCGATATCCTGCTGATCGGCGTCTCGCGTTCGTCCAAGACGCCGACCTCGATCTATCTCGCCAACAGGGGCTTCAAGACCGCGAATCTGCCCCTGGTGCCGACCAGCCGCCCGCCCGAACAGCTGTTCCGCCTCACAAAACCGATGGTCGTGGGGCTTACCACGAACCCCGACCGGCTCGTGCAGGTGCGGCGCAACCGTCTGCTCAGTCTCGCGCAGGCGCCCGAGACGTCTTATGTCGATATGGACGAGGTCACGAAGGAGGTCGCGGCGGCGCGGCGGCTGTGCGCCGACAACGGCTGGCCGGTGATCGATGTCTCGCGCCGCTCGATCGAGGAGACGGCGGCGGCGATCATCAATCTCTACAACGAGCGCGCGGAGGCGCGCGCGAACGGATCGGCGGCATGACGTCACTGGTTCTGGCATCGACCAGCGCATCGCGGCAGGCGATGCTGACGGCGGCGGGCGTGCCGTTCGAGGCGCTGCCGCCGATGGTCGACGAGGCCGAACTGAAGCGCGCGCTTCTCGCAGGCGGCGCGGACGCGCGCGGGATTGCCGATGCGCTTGCCGAAGCGAAGGCCGTGAAGATTTCGCGCAAGCTCCCCGGCGCGCTGGTCCTCGGCAGCGACTCGGTCGTCGCGCTCGACGACGGCACGCTGATCGACAAGGCGCCCGACCGCGAAACGCTAGCCGCGCAGCTCGGAATGCTGCGCGGGCGCACACACCGCCTGATATCTGCCGCCGTGGTGGCGGAAAGCGGAAGCCCCGTCTGGCGCTTCGTGGGCGTCGCAAAGCTCACGATGCGCGATTTTTCGGATGCCTTTCTCGAGACGTATCTGGACGCCTGCGGCGACATCCTGCTCGGTTCGGTCGGCGGCTATCACATCGAGGCGCGCGGCGCGCAGTTGTTCGCGCGCGTGGACGGAGACCAGTTCACGATCCGCGGCCTGCCGCTGCTCGCGGTGCTCGACTATCTGCGGGTGCGGGGAGTGATGCCGAAATGAGCGCGCCCTACGCGGAGGTGATCGGCGACCCGATCAGCCATTCCAAATCCCCCACCATCCACAAATTCTGGCTGGACCGGCTCGGCATCGCCGCCGACTATCGCCGGGCCCACGTGAAGCCCGAAGCGCTTGCCGACTATATCGAAAGCCGCCGGAGCGATCCGGACTGGCGCGGCTGCAATGTCACGATCCCGCACAAGATCGCGGTGATGCACCATGTTGCCGATCCCGGCGCCGTGCGCGCGAGCATCGGCGCGATGAACACGGTCGCGCGGGCCGAAGACGGCGCGCTGTTCGGCACCAATACCGACGCGGGCGGCTTCTTCGCGCCCATTGCCGGGCTCGATCTTGAAGGTCGGCCGGTCGCCGTCATCGGTGCGGGGGGCGCGGCGCGCGCCGTGCTCTTCGCCTTGTCGAAAGCGAATGTCGGCCCGGTCACCGTGCTCAATCGCAGCCCGCTCAAGGCGATGGGGCTTCTCGCGACGTTCGGGCTTCAGGGGTCGGCCAGGCCGCTCGATGCGCGACTGCCCGAAGCCGCGCTGCTGGTGAACGCGAGCGCGCTCGGCATGACGGGCCAGCCGCCGCTCGATCTCGACCTTTCGCCGCTCGCCGATGACGCCGTCGTCTACGACATCGTTTACAGCCCGCTCGAAACGGCGCTGCTGCGCGCAGCCGATGCGCGCGGCCTTGCCACGGTGGACGGGCTGGAAATGCTGATCGGCCAGGCCGCGATCGCGTTTTCGCTGTTTTTCGGCGCAGCGCCGCCCGAAGACTGCGAGGACGAACTGAAGGCGCTGCTCGCGCAATGATCATGCTTGGTCTGACCGGCTCGATCGGCATGGGCAAGTCGACGGTCGCGGCGATGTTGCGGCGCGCGGGGGTGCCCGTCTTCGATGCCGATGCCGAGGTGCACCGGTTGCAGCGCCCGGGCGGGGAGGCGCTGACGCCGATCGAGGCGGCCTTTCCGGGAACGACCGGCCCCGGCGGGCTGGATCGCGCAAAGCTCGGCGCCGCCGTATTCGGCAATGCCGAAGCCCGCCGACGTCTCGAAGCGATCGTCCACCCCATGGTGCGGCAGGCGCAGCAGGCTTTTCTGGCGGCGGCGCGGGAAAACCGCACCGCGATCGCGGCGCTCGATATTCCGCTGCTGTTCGAAGGCGGCAGCCATGCGCTGGTGGATGCCACGATCGTCGTGTCCGCGCCCGCGCATGTGCAGCGCCGCCGCGTGCTGGCGCGGGCGGGAATGACGCCCGAAAAGTTCGAATCGATCCTCGCAACCCAGATGCGCGACCGCGAAAAACGCCGCCGCGCGGATTTCGTGATCGACACCGGCCGAAGCCTGCGCGTAACCCGCGCAGAAATCCGTCATCTCGTCTCTTGTCTCCGGCGCCATGGAGTCCGATATTGCAAGTCATGCGTGAGGTCATCTTCGACACCGAGACGACCGGTCTCGACCCGTCGGACGGGCATCGCATCTGCGAGATCGGCTGCGTCGAGCTTGTCGGCCGCATCGAGACGGGGCGCACGTTTCACGCGTACATAAACCCCTGCCGCCCGATGCCCGCCGAGGCGGAGGCGGTGCACGGTCTTTCCGATGCTTTCCTCGCCGACAAGCCCGCTTTTGCGGCGGTTGCGGCGGAGTTTGTCGCATTCGTCGGCGATGCGCGCCTCGTCGCGCACAACGCCGAATTCGATCGCCGCTTCCTCAACTGGGAACTGCGCAACTGCGGCCACGACCAGATTCCGATCGAGCGCGTCGACGACACGCTGACGATGGCGCGGAAGAAGTTCCCCGGCGCGAAGCATTCGCTCGATGCGCTCTGCTCCCGTTTCGGCATCGATCTTACGGCGCGCGACAAGCACGGCGCGCTGCTCGATGCGCAGCTTCTTTCGCGGGTTTACGTGGAGCTTATGGGCGGCCGGCAGATCGGCATGTCGCTTGCGCAGCAGGGCGCGCACGAGGAAACGGTTGCGATCCGCGTGGAACGCAGCTACGTGGCGCCGCGTCCGCACGCCGCGACGCCCGCAGAGCTGGCGCGGCACGCTGCTTTCCTCAAGCTCCTGAAGTCTCCGCTGTGGGAGCAAACGGGCCCGGTTTGAGCCCTATCGATGCGGGATGCGCGGGTACGCGGATCTCGTGAAGACGTTTACCGCCATCGCCCGGCACCCCGGCGGGCGAGGCCAAGAAGAAAGGATGGGCCGAAATGGATATCCGCGTTTCCGGTCAGCAGATGGATGTCGGCGCTTCGCTGACGACGCATATCGAAACCAGTCTGGATGCGATGGTGCAGAAGTACGGCGTGCGCGCCACCGGCGCGAACGTCACGCTGAAGCCCGGCCCGCACGACCAGGGCTTTGTCTGCGATATCCTGATGCAGCTGACGCAGGGCCTGGTGCTGAAAGCATCGGACCGGTCGATGAACACCGCGCAGCTCGCCTTTGACGGCGCCTGCGAGAAGGTCGACAAGCAGATGCGCCGCTACAAGCGCAGGCTTGAGGATCACCACCGGCTGAACGGCGTGAAGGATATCGCCTTCGATGCCGAATACCGCGTTCTGCGTTCGGCCGACGAAGCCGTCGAAGAGACCGAAGAGAGCGTCGACAATCCACTCATCGTTGCCGAAACGCGCGTCGACATTCCCGAAGCCAGCGTGTCCGACGCCGTGATGATGCTCGATCTGCGGCACACCGGCGCGCTGATGTTCCGCAACAGCCGGACGGGCGCCTACAACATGGTGTATCGCCGCGAAGACGGAAACATCGGCTGGGTCGAACCGCCCGTCGCCTGATCGGAGAATCGTTAAGGGCCCTTACAGACGGCCCGGGATATACTGCAGCCATGTTCGATCTCGTCACACCGCGAACGGTCCACACGGGGCTTCGCGCCGGAAACAAGAAAGCACTGCTCCAGCAGCTCGCCGCGCTTGCGGCCCCCGTGGTGGGCGTGCCGGAGGGGCGGCTCATGGAAGTGCTGCTTGAACGCGAACGACTCGGCTCCACCGGGCTCGGCGGCGGTGTCGCCGTGCCGCACGCGCGGCTTCCCGAACTCAAGAGCGTTCAGGGCCTATTCGCCAAGCTCGATCCGGCGATCGATTTCGATGCGATCGATCGTCAGCCCGTGGATCTCGTTTTCATGCTGCTCGCGCCCGAGGATGCCGGCGCCGATCATCTGAAGGCGCTTGCGCAGATCAGCCGGCTGTTCCGCGATCGCCGCCTCGTCGATAAATTGCGCGGCACCAACAATAGCGATGCTCTTTACGCGCTTTTAAGTGGAGTAGGGCATAGCGAAGCAGCATGAGCATCGAAGGCATCCAGGCTGAAGGCAAAGCGGCGCGTCTCGCGGGCCGTCGTCAGGTCGTGTTCAAGGGTGAAATTCGCCTCATCGACCGCCAGTTCGGGTGCATCGTACGCGACATTTCCACAAGCGGCGCGCGCATCGCGTGCAAGCAGATGCTGGCCAAGGGGACGGCGCTGCACCTGTTTCTGCCCAAATACGGCACGTTTCCCTGCCTCGTCGCCTGGGCCGACCAGGGCCTGATGGGCCTTGTCTTCGTCGATGGCGATTCGGGCGGCTTGCAGCGGCTTGGTGACAAGGCGCGCATGCTGGGCCTGCTCGATGCCAAGCCCGACCAGCCTGGACACGCCCTCGCCGCCGGTGCCTGATCGGCGCCATGCGAATCAAAACGGAATTCTGGGTCGGTGCGCTTCGCCGCCGCGTCGAAGCTGCGGGCGGGTTCGCCACCATCATTGCAAAGGGCGAGCCCGATTCGGGCGCCGTGCTGCTGATTCTGCGTGAACCCGGCGGGCTGACGACGCTTTCCCGGGTCAACACGGGGGACGGCAAGGTCTCATGGCAGCCCATCTTCGAAAATCGCGAGGAACGCGATCCGGCTGCACAACAGGCACTCGAAAAACGCAGGAAATTCGATCCTGATTTATGGATCGTTGAACTGGATGTCGAAAATCCGGGGCGCTTTATCGACAAAGATTAACAAAAACTTGACTCCTGACTGTCGAGAGGGCAATCCGCGCCTCGAATTTATTGCGCGTCATCCCGATCGGGCAGACGCTGATGTTGAACTTCCGGCGCTGGCGGCTTTGTTTTCCGCCCTTCTGCTCCTTTTTCGAGCGGCCCGGACAACGAGCGGACCCTCACATGTCGAAATCCATACGGGGCATCAGCCTCGTCGCGTCATGCGCGGCGATGATCGCGATGGTGTGGCCCAGCGCCTCCCCGGTCGCGGGCGATGTCATCGTCAGCAATCTCGATCGGGCGTCGTTCACGCTGAGCGTGCCGATGGCGGCGCCTCAGGGGCTGCCGTTTTCTCCCATTCGTATCGAAAACGAACTCGATGTGGATCAGACGCCGCGCGCGAGCGAAGCCCTGGTCCTGCAACAGGCCGAACCGACGCTCGATCTCGCCGCTCTGGTGGCTGACGTTGCCGATATGCACCGCAGCGAACTCGATGACGACATGCGCTGCCTGGCGAGTGCGATCTATTATGAAGCGCGCGGCGAATCGCTGGAAGGCCAGCTCGCCGTCGCGCAGGTCATCCTGAACCGCGCCGAGAACGATCGCTGGCCCGACGACATCTGCGGTGTCGTTTACCAGAGCGGGCAATTCTCTTTCACCTTCGACGGCAAGCCCGATATTCCGGCCGTGAAGGGCCCGGCATGGAAGCGCGCGGAAGCGATCGCCATCATCGCGGTGGGACAGGGCTGGCAGGACGTTACCGACAAGGCGACGTTCTTTCACGCGACGTACGTGAAACCCGGCTGGCGGCGCGTCAAGGAGGAGACCCGTCGCATCGGCGGCCACGTCTTCTACCGCTAGGCGGCTTTCGTTCCCCTGTTGTTCCCGCTATCGTGCGACGCATGAATTCCGCCGCGCTTTCCGAATCGCCGATGGTTGCCTGCGATGTGGTGCGCGGCGTTTGCCGCATGTTCCACCACCTCGGGCTGGCCGCGCTTTCCGAAGTGCCGCTGCGCAACGGCCGCCGCGCCGATGTCTATGCGATCGATGCGAAGGGCGAGATCGTCATCTGCGAGGTGAAGGTTTCGCTCGCTGATCTGCGCGGCGACATGAAGTGGCCGGATTATCTGGATTTCTGCGACCGTTTCTTCTGGGCGGTGCCGCCGCACATTCCGGCGGCGATCCTCGATGAAGCGCCGTTCCGGCCGGAGATCAGCGGCGTGATCGTTGCGGATCGTTTCGACGCGGCGATCCTGCGCATGGCGCCGACCAGTCCGCTGCCTGCGGCGCGGCGCCGAACCGAAACCCTGCGCTTCGGCCGGCTCGCCGCGAGCCGCCTGCAGCGCTCGGCGGATCCGTTCTTCGGCGAAATCTCCTAACGCGGCGAGCGCTTGGAGAGGATGCGCTGCAGCGTCCGCCGGTGCATCTTCAGCCGCCTCGCCGTTTCCGACACGTTCCGGTCGCACAGCTCGAAGACGCGCTGGATATGCTCCCACTTCACGCGGTCGGCCGACATCGGTTCCTCGGGCGGCGCGGGCCTCGCTTCACCCGGCGCGAGCAGCGCGTTCAATATGGCGTCGGGGTCGGCGGGCTTGGGCAGATAGTCGACCGCGCCCGCCTTCACCGCAGCAACGGCGGTCGCGAGATTGCCGTACCCGGTCAGCATCACGATGCGGATGCCGGGCCGCAGCGCGCGAAGCTCGCCGACGAGATCGAGCCCGTTGCCGTCCTCAAGGCGCATGTCGAGCACGGCGTAGGCCGGTTTAAGCTCTGCGGCGATGCCGCGCGCCTCGGCGATGCCCGATGCGGCCGCGACCGTGTAGCCGCGGCGTTCGAGCGTCAGGCTGAGCCGCTGGCGAAACGCATTGTCGTCGTCGACAAGCAGCAGCGTGCGATCAGCAGAGGGCGCAGCGTCGATTTCGCTTTCGGTCATGTCTGTCCTTCCGTTCCTGCCGCGATATAGGCCATCGGCCAGACAATTTCGACCACCGCGCCGCCCCCTGCGGCATTACGGAACGAAAGCCGCCCGCCGGTGCGCTCGATCAGCGTGGTCGCGATGAAGATACCGAGCCCGGTTCCGCCGCGCGCCGATCGCGAAGGGCCGAGGTAGGGTTCGCCCAGATGCGGCAGCAGGTCGGGCGGGAAGCCGTCGCCGTCGTCTGCGATCTCCAGCGTCACGGTGTCGCGCTCTGCCACGGCGGTGATCCGAACCTCGCTCTCGGCGTGGCGAAAAGCGTTGTCGGCAAGGTTCAGAAGCCCGTGCAGAAGCTCGGGCGTGCGTGCCACCACGGTTGCCGGGGCCTCGACCGTCACGCGCTTGCCGCTCGCTTCGAAGGGCTGCGCCACCTCGTGCAGCAGCACGCGCAGCGGCAGATGCGGAAACGGCGCGTCCACCTCGGCGCGCCGCGCGAGGTCGGTCATGATATCGCGGCAGCGCTTGGCCTCGCGGTCCAGCAGCGCCACGTCCTCCCCGAAGTCGGGATCGCCGCCCAGGCTTTCCGCAAGGTCGCGCGCGACGAGGCTGATCGTGCCGAGCGGACCGCCGAGTTCGTGCGCCGACGCGGCGGCGAGCGCGCCGAGCGCCGACATCTTGGTCTCGCGCTCCAGCACGGTCTGCGTGATGACGAGCGCCTGCTGCCATCGGCGCGCGTCGAGTGATACGCGCAGTACATAGATCGCCAGAAACACGACGGTGAAGCCGAGCGCGACGAGGCTGGCGAGCATGTAGATCGGCGGCAGCACGGGCGGTGGACCGGCCCACGGCAGCGGCAGCGACCACTGCCACAGCACGCCGAGCGTTGCCGTCGCGATCAGGATCAGCGCTACCGTGGCGCGCGCGCTGAGCAGCGTTGCGGAAATCGTGACCGGCGCGACGAGCAGCACGCTGAACGGGTTGGCGAGCCCGCCGGTCAGATACAGAAGCACGCCCAGCTGCAGCAGATCGAACGCCAGGTGCAGCAGCGCCTCCACGCCGACGAGCCGCGCGGTGGGCGCGTAGAGCGTCGAAAGCCCGATGTTGAGCAGCGCGGAGGCGAGGATCGCCGCGCCCGCCGCCGCAAGCGGCACCTCGAAGCCGAGCAGCAGGTGAACGACGAGAAACGCGATCGACTGGCCCGCGATCGCCATCCAGCGGATGGTGACGAGCGTGCGGACGCGGACACCGGCGGTGCCGAGCGCCGTGGGAAGCGGCGTCTGCTGGAGCGATTGCGGCTGCGGCACGCCGCGCCCCGTCAGTTTCCGGGGTTCGGCAGCGACAGCACGGTCGCGGGCTTCGCCTCGCCGGCTTTCGCCTTGTTGTCGTTGTCCTTGAACATGCGCGTGATCGCAGCGGCGCGGCGGTCGCGTTCGGCATAGTCACGCGCCGACATTCCGGCGACGTGGTCGGCCAGATCGGGATTCGCGCCCGCGCTCAGCAGCTCGCGCACGACCATGGCGTTGCGCTGCTGCACGGCCACGACCAGCGGGCTTTCGCCCCGGCTGTTGAGCGCGTTCACGTCCGCCTTGCGCTGGACCAGCACCTGGATGCCGTCGATGTAGCCGAGCTGCGCGGCGATATGCACCGGCGCGTTGCCGTTCTTGTCGCGCACGTTCACGCTGGCGCCGTTGGCGATCAGGAAGTTCATCCACGGCACGTCGCGGCGCCGTGTCACCATGTGCAGCGCCATTTCGCCGCTGTCGTTGTCGCGCATGTCGAGCAGCGTCGATCCGGGCTGGTCGATGAAGGATTTCACTTTCAGCACGTCGCCGTCCTTCACCGCCTTGAAGAAATTGTAGCGGTCGGAAAACTGGGCGGCGGCCGGCGCGGCGAGCGACAGCGCGGCGAAGGTCATGAAAAGAGCGGCAAGATTACGCAGGCTGGGCATGTGATGCGGATCCGAATTGTCCCCGGGGGCAAAGCTGGTCTATAGGCCGGACAAGCTGAATATGAAACAACCGCGTCGCCTTTCCTTCTCCCGCATCGCGCTGCTGCTGGCGGCTGCCATCGCGCTTGTCGCGGTGTTCGCGTGGCTTGCCGCGTCGAAACCGGCCGCTCCGGGCAGTGAGGAGCCGCCGCTTGCGGGCGCCCCCATCGGCGGCGACTTCGCGCTGACCGATCAGGACGGCGGACGCGTCACCAACGACAGCCTGAAGGGCCGCTACCGCCTCGTCTATTTCGGCTACAGCTTCTGCCCGGACGTTTGCCCGGTGGACGTGCAGCGGATGGCGCAGGGCCTGAAAAGTTTCGAAGCCGAAAATCCTGCCGCCGCCGCGCGCGTGCAGCCGGTTTTCGTTACGGTCGATCCGGATCGCGACACCGTTGCCGTGCTCAAGGAGTTCGTGGCGGCCTTCCATCCCCGGCTCATCGGGCTCACCGGAACGACCGCCGAGATCGATGCCGCGAAGCGCACCTACCGTGTCTACGCCGCGAAGGGGGAAGGCACCGATTCGGAGAATTATCTGATGGATCACAGCGCCTTCGTCTATCTGATGGACCCCGACGGCAAGCCGATCACCTATTTCGAGCGCGACGACGACGCGGCGATGATCGCGGCGGGCTTGGCGAAATGGGTACGCTGACGCCCCGCTTCTGGGAAACGAAACGGCTCGAAGAGATGTCGCGCGAGGAGTGGGAATCGCTCTGCGACGGCTGCGGCAAGTGCTGCCTGCACAAGCTCGAGGATGAAGACACCGGCGATCTGGTGCCCACCAACGTCGCCTGCCGCCTTCTCGATCGGCGTACGGGGCTCTGCTCCGACTATCGCAACCGCCGCGCGCATGTTCCCGAATGCGTGCGGCTGACCCCGGCGAAGGTGCGGACCATCGATTGGCTTCCCTCCACCTGCGCGTACCGTCTTCTCGAATATGGCGAGCCGCTGCCGCAGTGGCACCCGCTCATCACGGGCGACCCGGAAAGCGTGAAGCGCGCCGGCGAATCGGTGAGCGGATGGACGGTTTCGGAGGATGAAGCCGGTCCGCTCGAACATCACATGCTGGACCGCGCATTGTGAGCCTGGCGTTTCTGCGGCGCACGCTGTCGCGGCAACCGGCACTGCCGGAAATCGTGGAGGTGGACGGCCGCACCGTGCCGCTTCGGGTGCGCGTCAGCCCCCGCGCCCGGCGCATGACGCTTCGCGCCGATGCCGCGCTCGGCTGTATCGGCCTCACCCTGCCCCACGGCGTTTCACAGCGCCGCGCCGCCGCCTTCCTTGATAGCCAGAAGCCTTGGATAGAGGCGTGCACGCGCAAATGGCCCTCGCCCCGGCCGTTCGAACCCGGCGGCGGCATCCCGTACGGCGATATCGAGCTGCGGATCGAATGGCGGGAGGATCTTCCGCGCACGGCGCGGCTGGAAGACGGCGTGCTCTATGTCGGCGGGCCCGCCGATGCGCTGGGTCGCCGCGTTGAAACCTGGCTGCGGCGCGAGGCGCAGCGTCTGCTCGGCGAAGATTGCACCGCGCTTGCAGCCGAGATCGGCCTGCCACCGCCGCCCGTGCGGCTGGGGGATACGACCGGCCGTTGGGGAAGCTGCAGCAGTCGCGGCGGGCTGGCGTTCAGCTGGCGGCTGGTGATGGCGCCTGAATACGTCCGCCGCGCTGTCGCTGCGCATGAAGTGGCGCACATCGTCCATCACAATCACGGCCCGGAATTCCACGCTTTGTGCAGCCGCTTGTCGGGCGCCACAGCGCGCAAGGCGACGCGCTGGCTCGCGGTGCACGGCGCCGCGCTACATTGGATCGGGCGCCGCTGAAGGTTCCGTGGCCGGCGCGGCTTCTTCCAGCCACGCATTGTCGAGCGCCTGCCGGCGTTCGCCCGGCAGCGGATTGCCGTCGCCGTCAACCGGCACTTCCACGGCCCCCTGATAGTCCGGTCCGCCGCGATAATATTCGTCGGGATAGCCCGCGATCGTGCCGTCCAGGCCGTAAACCTCCGCATCGGGTTCGCTCAGCGCATCGTCGATCTGGATGTTGCTGTTCAGCGCGACGACCGGCATGCCCTTGGTGGCCACGCGCATGAACGCCGCGAAGGCGCGCGCGGGCGCGGTGCCGCCCTGGAGCCCGCCGACGCGCTTGTTGTCGTCGCGGCCCATCCACACGCCCGCCGTAAGATCGCCGGTGAAGCCCACGAAATAGCCGTCCTTGTTGGAACTGGTCGTGCCGGTCTTGCCGGCCATCGGCCGCCCGATCTGCGCCTGCCGCCCGGTGCCGGTCTCGACTGCGGCCTGCAGAAGGTTGGTCATGTTGGCGGCGACCCAGGGTGCGACGAGGACGCGCGGATTTTCCGCCTCGCGCTCATAGAGCTTGCGCCCGCGCGCGGTTTCGATTCCCGTCACGGCATAGGGGCGGACCTCCATTCCGCCGCGCGCCACGGCGGCATAGGCGGAGGTCATGTCGATCAGGCGAACCGTGGAGGCGCCGAGCGCCATTGCGGGTTGGCGGCTGATCGGCGTCGAGATGCCGAAGCGCCGCGCCATGTCGGCAACCGAATCATAGCCGACGCGCGCGGCGAGCTGCACCGCGACCGTATTGATGGAGAGCGCGAAGGCCTGCCGAACCGTCACCTCGCCCGCGAAGCGCCCGTTCGAATTGCGCGGGCTCCAGCCGCCGATCCGGACGGGCTCGTCGACAACCAGATCGTCGGGAAGCACGCCGCTTTCGATCGCCGCGAGATAGACGAACAGCTTGAACGCCGAACCGGGCTGCCGCTCCGCGATCGTCGCGCGATTATAAAGCGATTCAACATAGTCCTTGCCGCCCACCATCGCGCGCACCGCCCCGTTGTGCGACAGCGCGACGAGCGCGCCCTGCGCGCCTGCGGGCGTCTGCGATCGCACGGAGTCTTCCGCCGCCTTCTGCATCGAAGACAATAATGTCGTGCGCACGACGAGCGGCTCGACCGTCTCGTCGGTCAGAATGTCGAGCTGCGACATCACCCAGTCGGTGAAATAGCGCACATTGTTCTGCCGGGCCTGCGGCGCGAAGCTGATGTTCTTCAGATCCGCCTGCGCGGCGGCGAGATCGGGCAGCGGTTTGGCCTGGTGGATCACCGACAGCACGACGGCCGCCCGCGCCCGCGCGCGTTCCGGATCGGACGAGGGCGCATAGCGCGACGGCGCCTTGACAAGACCCGCGATGATCGCCGCTTCAGGCAGGCTCAGCGTCTTCGCGCTGTGGCCGTAGAAGCGCCGGCTGGCGGCATCGATGCCGTAGGCGCCGCCGCCGAAATAGACGCGGTTCAGGTACAGTTCGAGGATCTGTTCCTTGCTGAACTTGCGCTCGATGGCGAGCGCGAGCAGGCCTTCCTTCGCCTTGCGTGTCCACGTGCGGTTGTTGTTGAGAAAGATGTTGCGCGCGAGCTGCTGCGTGATCGTGGAGGTCGCCTTCAGCCGGTCGCCGGTCTTCGCGCTCACGAAAATCGCGCGCGCGATGCCGATCGGGTCGATCCCCGGATGCCAGCGGAAGCGGCGGTCTTCCACCGCCAGCATCGCATCGGTCATCACCTCCGGAATCTCGTCATAGGTCAGCCACTGGCCGTAGGACGGGCCCACCGAAACGAGCACGGCGCCGTCCGCCGAAAGCACGCGGATCGACTGGCCGTTGGGCGACCGCATCATGTCGTCGAACGAGGGCAGCGACGACATCTGAATGCCCACCGCGATCGCCAGAATGACGAGCAGGAGGGTTCCGAACGCGAGCGAGATCTTCAATGTGGATTTAAGAATGCGGCCCAAGGCGTGCGTATCCGTTACCGGTCCCCGTGCGCCGTGTATGCGCCAATCGCGGCGGCAACAAGGCCCGTTCGACGAAGCGACCACCCGCGCCGATCGCTTCCGGCAGGGCGGGCGCGGGCCGGAAAAGTTAATACTTGGTTAATTACTTGGACGCGACTGTTTTTCATTACGAGTACGCAAGAGTCATAAGTAAAGAATGGCTTAATCTGTTCGACAATGAAATAATTCACCATATTGTTTCCGCTATCGATTACACTGCAGTTGCTCATGAAACACGAAATCATCATCTTGCCCTCGGTTTCGGCAACCGCGACGTTCGCGCAGCAGGAAAGATGGCTTCTGGCGGCGCTTCTGGCGGCGGCGGCGGCGGTATTCCTGCTGACGTTCTTTGCGATGCAGCCTTTCGTCGCCGAGCGGATCGCAGGCGAAATGCGGACTGATGACGGGTTTTCCGGAACGCCCGCCTTCGACATCGATGCGGCGCTTTCCGATCTCATGGATACGGAACCCGTAGACCTGGCTGCAAGCGCCGCGCTGCCGCCCGCCGATGTCTTCGCCGAAGCGAAAGGGCCGCCCCTCAATCTTCTGGCACAGGTCCAGAAGCCGCGCGTCGTCGTTGCCGAAGCCGCGCCGGTTCCCGCCCCCCTCGTGCTTACCGAGGAAGAGCAGATGGTCGTGGACACGAACGCCGAACGCCGCGAGGTGAAGCTCGCGCTGGAACGGCTGTTCGTGCGTACGGAAAACGGCGACACCGGGCTTGCGGCGGCGGTGATCGTGCAGCCTTTGCTGCGCCGCGCCGAGCAGGCGGCCGGGCAGCTCGATGTCTACGGCGATGCGCTGCTGCTTTCCGAAGGATCGCTCATGAAGCAGGTGGCCTACGCCGGCTTCCAGGCCAGCCGCGCTGCGGTGATGATGGATATCGAACGCGCCGAAGCAATTCTGGGCTGAATCGCATTTTGGCTGAGGCGAACGGCGCTTCAAATCCCCTCACATTTTGCCGCGCGATCCTCTAAAGCGGTGCCATGAGGACGAACCGCCCGGCAGCCCGGGTTTGACCGAAAAGGCGGACGAAGGGACGCGCGACGCCGATACGGCTGCGCTCGCCAAGGGCGGACGCACGAATTTCTTCGGGTTCGTGCTCCGGCTGCTGGCGCGTCTGCCGTTCCTGTTCATTGCCGGGCAGCTCTACGGCGCCGAGGCGCTCGGCCGCTTCGCGTACGCCACGATGATCGTGGAATTGATGGCGGCGCTCGCCACCATCGGCCTCAAGCGCGGCCTTGCCAGGGAACTCAGCAAGGGCGATCGCCCGGAAAGCCACGTCGTCGGCGATGGGCTGGTGCTTGCCTGGATGCTGTCGCTGATCGGTGCGCTCATCATGATCGCGCTGCCGCAGATCGTCTTCCCCAACAGCAAGATCTCCGGGCTGGATCGCATTTTCCCGCTCACCGCGATGTTCATCGTCGGCTCGGATGTCGCGCTGGCGGCGCTTGCTTACCGGCACCGGGTCGGCGCGACCGTAACGGCGCGCTCGATCGTGGAGCCCTGGGTGCTCACGATCTTCGCCGCAGCGCTCGCGATGATCCCGGAATGGAAGCCGGATGCGATGATCATCGCCTACGCCGTGTCGCTCGGCGCGGCGTTCGTCGCCTCCATCATACCGTGCGTGCGCCTGTTCGGTCTGCCCCGCGGCTGGCGACCGCATCCCGTCCGCCTGTTCCGCATGATGCGGGAAAACCTTCCGATCGCGGGCGCCGACGCCATCGAATGGGCGTCGCGGCGTATCGATCTGCTGATCCTCGGCCAGTTCGCGACGCCTGCGGTGCTCGGCATTTATTATGTCGCGCAGCAGGTCGTCACGCTGCCGCAGAAGCTGAAGGTGACGTTCGATCCGATCCTCGCACCTGTCATCACCAATGGCCTCAAGCAGGCGAACAACGCCGTCATCGCCGGGCATCTCCGCCAGGTCGGTTTCTGGATTCTCGCCGCGCAGATCGGCATCGCGCTGTCGCTCGGCATGACCGGGGAGGCCGTGCTCGATCTCGTCGGCGAAGGCTTCGGCGACGGCACGATGATCCTCAACCTGCTGCTGCTCGCCGAGATCGCCTATGTCACCGGCGCCGTTGCGGAAACCTGCCTCGTCTATACGGCGCGGCATCGCAATCTGATGCTGTCGGTGGCGACGCTTGCCGTGCAGGTCGGCCTCACGCTGGCGTTGATTCCGCTGTTCCGCATTCTGTTTCCGTCGGATTCGCCCAACGCCGCGGTGAACGGCATCGCCCCCGCCGCTGCGCTGCTCGTGTCGGCGCTGTTCGCGACCGTCGTGAAATCGCGTCTGCTGCGCATCACGCTCGGCGAGCCCGTTTCCGGCTGGCGCTGGCCGATGCTTCTGGCGGCGGGCGCCGCCTTTGCGGTGGGCATTCTCGTGCAGCATTATCTGGACACGTACTGGGAACTCGTACTCGGGCTCCCGGCGATCCTCGCCACGTACGGCATCGTGCTCTGGTATCGCGGTTTCCAGGAAGAAGACCGGCTGCTGTTCGCGGGACGCAACAAGCCGCTCTAGGCGCTGTCTGCATTCATTTTATCCAGATCATCGCGCAAGCGAGATGGACGAATCCCATGAATGCGGTGAGGGTTTTCTCGCAGCGGAG
>NZ_JACHNZ010000034.1 GCF_014199685.1 Sphingosinicella soli
GCAAAGGTGCAGCGGCTGAGCCGGGCGCGGTCATGAGTTGAGCAACGAACACGCGCGTCGGCCGCACGTCGATCGCGCTTGAGGAGGTCCGCCCCGGCGGATGAGAGATGGTACAGACCAGGAATACGGGAAGCACGATATCTTGCCTGCGGCCGGCACCCCTCAGCAGGGGGCCGGACCGCGCTCGAGTGCCTGTGATGCTGCCCCGTGAGTCCGATAGCGACATGCGCCGCGACGGTTCGAACGCTGCCTCCGTGCAGCCCAAACAGCCCGTCGATGAGCGCGGAGGAGTGCACGGCGTACCTGATCTCGACAACTTGGCGAGACCTCGCAGCACAGCGTCGAATAGCGTGCCTATTACTGTTATGGAGGAGAGATGACGATGACGAAGACTTGCAGAAAATCGAGCCCAAATAGGAGGGCAAGATAAAGCATTGGTGCCATCGCGCTGACTCGTCCGCGCAGGCATTTGTCTGCACATCGTTTTTTTGCTGAAGTTCCGGGGCCTGATTGGCACTGTCCGTTTAAGGCTGGTGCCATGTGGTCTCCGGACCGCGGATTTGCGTCTGTATTCTGGCACCGGTTTTCCCGGGGCTGGTTCTCGGTCATGCTTCTGCGCGAAAATCCAGGAGATCGGGCCGGAACCTTGAGCAAGGACGAGGAATTCGAACCCTTCATTGGCCGAATGCGCAACCGCGGCCGGGCACAGAAGCGATTCCTTCACAGTGTCCTTGCCGCCACCAACCTCGCAGGCGGCAGCGGTAGAACACGCCGCAGCGGACGCTTCGACGGGAGCAGGATCGGACGTGGATCGGGCGCCGGGCGTATGCTCACGACGCGTGGGGTCAGGGCCATGGTTTACCGGCGCCGCGTTATCATCAAATCGCGTATCGTCCGGCTCGCGGGCAAGGGCATGGCAGGCGCACGCGCGCACCTCCGGTACATCGAGCGGGATGGCACGACGCGGGACGGGGGCAGGGGGCAACTTTACGGCGCCGAAAACGACCATGTCGACGGCAAGGCGTTTCTCGGCCGCGCCGGGGGCGATCGCCATCAGTTTCGCTTCATCGTGTCGGCCGAGGATGCCGCCGAATACGAGGACCTGAAGCCGCTAACGCGGCGCCTCATGGCACGCGTCGAGGAAGATCTCGCAACCCGGCTCGACTGGGTGGCCGTCGATCACTTCAATACCGGACATCCGCACACGCATATCATCGTCCGCGGCAAGGATGACCGCGGCAAGGATCTCGTCATCGCGCGCGAATATCTCTCGGGGGGCATGCGCGAGCGTGCCGCCGAGCTTGTCGATCTTGACCTTGGACCAAGGCTGGCACGCGACGTGCGCATGTTGCTCCGGCGTGAGGTCGAGCAGGAACGCCTGACGGGGATTGACCGTGCCCTTCTTCGCGACGCCAATGCAGCAGGGTGGCTTGAGGCTGGCGGCAAGGATGTGTTCGACCGGGCCATCCGTATCGGGCGTCTTCGCAAGCTCGAACGTCTGGGGCTTGCAGCGCCAGCGGGGAGACAGCACTGGCAGCTCGCACCTGACCTTGAAGCGGCACTGCGGCAGATGGGCGAGCGCGGCGATATCATCCGCACGATGCAGCGCGCGTTCAGCGCGCGGGGCGAGGCGCCCGCGCTTGCCGATCAGCTGATCTATGCTCCCTTCGGGCCCGGGGCGCGTCCGCTTGTCGGCCGCGTGATCGAACGCGGGCTCGCCGACGAGCTCGAGGACCATCATTATCTGATCATCGAAGCCACCGATGGCCGCAGCCATTACGTCGCGCTCGGCAAGGTCGAGACTGTTGAATCGTTGGCTGACGATGCCATCGTCCGGATCACACCTGAAACGCCCCGCATCCGCGAGGTCGATTATACCGTCGCACGGGTCGCGGCTGCGAACGATGGCCGGTATGATGTCGAGACGCACCTTCACCATGACCCGGCGGCCAGCCGCGCCTACGCCGAAATGCACGTCCGGCGCCTTGAAGCGCTCCGGCGAAGAATCGGCAGTGCCGCGCGCGAGGCGGATGGCAGCTGGAGCATTGCGCCGGATCATATCGAGCGGGTGGCGGCGTACGAGCGCGCAAAGGTGAGGGATATTCCCGTCCGTGTCGACGTCCTCTCGCCGCAGCCGCTTGGCAGCCTGATTGGCGCGCGCGCTGCGACCTGGCTCGACAGGCAGCTCATAACGGGCGTGTCGGATGTCGAGCGGGACGCAGGGTTCGGACATGCCGTAAATGATGCGCTCGAGCGGCGGCGGCAGTGGCTCATCGCCGCCGGCCTTGCCGAAGAGGTTGCGGGCGAGACCATCTATAGGCCCGACCTTCTCGAAACACTGCGTCGGCGCGAAATCCTGCGCGTCGGATCGCAGCTCGCGCGCGAGCTGGGTCTGGAGTTTGTCGAGGTCGGGGAGGGGGCACGGATAAGCGGCGTCTATCGCCGGTCGGTCGACACTCCGGGAGGCCGCCTTGCGGTGATCGAACGTGCGCGTGATTTTACGCTGGTTCCGTGGCGGCCCGTGCTCGAGCGGCATATGGGCAAGGCCGTCTCGGGCATCGACCGCGGCGACGCTATCGACTGGACGATCGGTCGCGGGCGAAGCGGTCCGGAAATTTCCTAAAGGACTGAAACCAGCAGCGACGAATCAGCGGCGGGAACACTTTGCCTCACGTGAGGCGGTCTTCCCGCCGGGCAGCGTCTGCTTATATTGCTCTTACACGCGATTCGGGGGAGAGGCGCTGTGGACGATTTTCTCGGTCAGATCAGCCTTCAGGGGTGGATCAGTATCGTTGCAATGCTAGCGGCGCTGATCGCGGAAGCGCTGTCCAATCCAAAGCGCTGGTTTGTGCTGACAGTGCTTGCGATCGGCGTGGTCGCGACATTCGCACTCGGATTTCTGGACATGAAGGCCCAGGCATCGGCCGAGCGCGTCGAGTCAGCGCGGTTCGGTGCACTGACATCGCAAGGGGCGCAAATGTCCTCCGGTGTGGCCAAAGTCGAGCAGCGCGCTTTGGCCGTAGGTGCCGAGCTTGAAGAAGCCCATGCCCGGCTTCGACAGGTACAGGCGGTCGCCGATACGCTGCGTTCGGATAACACAACACTGATACGCCAGAACGCCGACCTTCGGGTTGATGTCGTGAATCTACGTCAGCAGCTTTTAACGATGGAAGGTCAGATCAGTCGGGATTCGTCCGAGTTCAAGACCGCTCAGGCAGCATTCGCGAAGGCCCAGCGCGAACAGACAAAGGCTGCGGTATACGCAGCGCGGCAGGCGCATTGCGAGACGACGATCAAGAGATACGATGGCGGCTACACGGAGACGCCGGCCGACCCGAACGTCATCACGGAGGGGCGGTGCTTCCATGGCCGCTACTATCCGCCGGGAGAGTAAGACGATGGGCTTGATTGAAACGCTTAGAAGCGCGCTCGCCGGGCGTTACGTCACGCCGCCGCAGCCGCCTAGCGCAATTTTCAAAGAATTTGTTCCGGAAAATGAGCCAGAAGAATTTATCGAGCCGGCATCGATAGCGCCCCGTCTTGAGAACATCGAAGGCGTCGCCTGTGCCATTTCCTATACCGACAGCGGAGGCAGAGTTTCGGAGCGAACGATCACCTGCAAGCGGTTGGACCGCAAGGGTGGCACAGCATACCTTTACGCTTGGTGTCACGTCCGTGAGCAGGTTCGCCAATTTCGAACGGATCGCATCCGGGAAGTCTACGACATCGAATCGGGGGAAGTTATCGCCCCACACCACTTTTTTGCGCGCTTTTCCGGATCAGATGGCGCTTCACCTACAAATCTGTGGGGGCTTTCTGTTGCTCACCGCGCGGACCTGCTCGCCGGGCTGAACATTCTGACATTCATTGCTCGTTGCGATCGGGACTTCCATGCGGACGAGTTGGAGGCCGTGGCGAACTATGTTGACGATTGGGCTGAAGCTCACCGTTATAGTGACCGACTTCCAGTTGATGACGTGTCCGATCATGTCGCCCGGCTGGCACCGGACAGCGAACAGTTCGTGGTGTCACTTGAACGGGTAGTGGATCGCGGTGGTACAAACCTTGCCTTAATCGGTGATTATATGGACGCTGTGATAGCCGCTGACGGGGTGTTGCATCCAAACGAGGCGCATTGGGCCTATGTTGCTCGCCGCGTAATATCTGAGGCCGGATAACGCGAAAACGCGCAGGGGCATTAGATGCTACCTCTTGCGTTCAAAACATTTCGGAAACGGAGGCAAACGTCACGAGATCGTTAGGAAACGCATTGGGCCGCGGACACTTTTTGTCGTGAAGCTCCATCTGAGACGGCTCTCACACCTCGGCGGACATCTTCGGCGCTTCCCGTGCACACTGGGGTTACGTCTTGCCTATCGCCGTTCGCTTGCACATTCTCTTGGTCCTGCGACTTTCGCTTTTGCAGGCTTCAAAAGGAGGCTTCGTGGACGACGAGGTCATTGATCTGCTGAACAAAGTTTCCGTCGAGCCCGAGCTTCTCCATGAGCTGGCGACGATTACATGGCCTACCGCGGATTCCCTGGAGCCGAGCGTTGAGCGCAGCCAGCGTGTCTGCGAAGAGGTCTGGCAGTTTCTCGTTCAGTATGACCGCTGCGCACAAGGGACCGACCCGATGGACAAGGCGTTGGCGATCACGGCCCGCATCTTCGCGCTGCACTGGTGGGTAGGTGAGCACAGGCCGGATGCGCGCTGGTACGGGCACGAGGCGCTCTTCAAAGCAGCTTGTACGGAGCCGTTGTGCCCGATCGACGGACAGGCTTTATTTGACCCCGAGAAGTTCGAGGAAGCTTTAGCTTTAAGTAGCGGCGCGCTTTAGCCAAACGCACGGGCGGTTCTGCATTCTGTCGGATATCGAACTGACCGTGGATCAGGGGGTAAGGCTGACTGAGTGGCGCCCAAAAAGGACTTTGATTACGAGCGCGGCTCTTCCTGATCATGTAGCTATGTGCGGGATAGTTCGATGCGGGGTGAAACCTTTTCGCATCAAACGCTTCGTCCCCGCATGCCTGATCACGACCTCATCCGCGCCCGGCGGGGTCTTTATCAACTGTTGATAATATGCTAATCTCGCCGTGAATGGAGCCTTCACTATGATTAGCGCGGATCTTGGAAAGCAGCTTGAAAATTTCGTCGCCAGCCTTGTCGCGACAGGTCGGTACAACTCAAAAAGCGAGGTTTTACGCGAAGGCGTGCGCCTGATTCACGACAGGGAAACTCGTCTTGCCGCTCTCGATGCCTCGATAGCGCGGGGTCTTGCAGATGCGGACGCAGGACGCACAGCGCCGGCTGATCAGGTGTTCGACCGCCTAGAGGCCAAATATCGTGCCATGAGCGGTGGCAACGAATGATCGTCCATTTATCGGCTGAGGCCGAGTATGACCTCGAGGCGATCGGTGATTATATCGCCCGCGATAATCCGGCACGAGCGTTGAGTTTCCTGGAGGAGCTGCGTTCGAAATGTTTGGATTTGGTCGATATGCCGAAGCGCTTTCCACTTGTGCCGCGCTATGAGACGACCGGTGTGCGGCGGCGTGGCCATGGTGATTATTTGATCTTTTACCGGGTCGAGCCGGAAAGAGTGATCGTTGTCCACATTCTGCACGGTGCTCAGAACTACAACACCATCCTCTTTCCATCTTGAATCGCCGACAAAGGCGACGTTCGCCGGCCCAAATCCGCTCGTTGAAACCGGTCATTCGTTTATCCAGCGGTCGCGGTACAGCGACCGACCGAACTGGGACCTACCGGTGATGCCCTCGCGACGTGTTCAAAGGCAGGTTCTACGCGAAAACCCGAACGCGGCTTTCGCCCGATCAGCCTCCCGCCGCGACTGATGGCTGCTGGTGACGCCAGGAGAAGGCGTGCCCTAGCGTGACAGGTTGGAAGGGGGATTATACCCCACGAGTTTGACCTGGGTGAGAGGGCCATGACCGATATTCGAGAGACCAAGAAGCGCCCTCAACTCTTGCTTGCCATCGCTGGATTACCGTTCACATAATGGCGCTGAGATGTGGGGGATTACGGTGCTCTGTCCGTTGTCAGCAGATTGGGGAAATGTGGCTGATTGGGCCGGTGCCATTGCCAGCTTGGCCGCAGTGATTGTCGCTCTCTTCATCGCGTTCCGTGAGTCTTGGTCGCTCAAGAAGCAGCGGCAGCTTGATGAGAACCAGCAGTATCTCAGGATGGCCCAGCTGAGAGCGGAGATCATCCGTTTGGCTGCTGAGATTGAGCTGCTCGCGCATGATGCGTTTGACCGGCACCGAACTCTGCTTCCTCGTCAGCAGCAAATTTGCCGTCACATTCATCTGCGCTGCACAGCTTGGCAACCGCCGCGAAGTCAGCGTCACAGATTAGGCAATGCATCGCCTTCTTCTTGCCGTCGTAAAACGCAGTCGGCGCTTCCGCGAGACCGGGGCCACTCCGGCGCACGGCCCAGTCGTCCTGACACTGATGGCAACCGAACTTTACGGCCGCCTTCTTCACACTGAACAGTTTCTTGAACCCGGCCGCCGGGATTAACGCGAAATCATAATCCAGAAGGAACAAGATCTCCTGGCGCGGCGACCAATGCTTGCCATCGAAGAAGCCCTCCCGACCGTGCGTTGATTCCACCCGGTCACGCATCCAGGGGCGATCAGGCCACAGCTCGAGATACTGGTCGACCATCGCCGAAGCCATTTTGATGGGATCGAGCACCACGCTGGTGTCGCCCAGATGGGTGTACTGATTGCGCTGCACGCGAAGCTCGCTGTAACGCTGGACATATGTGGCGCTGACCGGGCTGTCGGTCAGAGTGTTCACGGCTCGCGGAAGATCGACTGCGTCGAGCGTTCGCAGCGATGCGAACTCCGTGTCCTTGCCCACCGCGCTGAACACTATCTCGTTGTTCAAGAGCAGCAGATACGGGCTGACTGCCGCGATCCGCGCCTTCAGTGCCAGCTCATTGGATTGCTGGATGATCGACAGCGTCGCGTGCAGATCCTCCTGCGCCCCCTCCAGATAGTCTGATCGCTCTTCGGCAAAGAGGTCATCTACCGGCTCGACCCAGTTGCTGACCGGCCCCTCATAAGACTGATCGAAATCGTGGAGCATGCCGACGATGCCGTGCCAGGCTCGGAAATAGAGCTTCACCGCCGTGGTGTTCAGGGCGCCCGATGTCGGGAGGTTGATGATCATGGCGGGCGATTTGCTGGCTTGAACGTTGAAACTAGGGAATGCGAATGACAACGGTCGTCACCCAAGGCGACGTCCCCGCAGTCGAGTAGGCCTGCTCCCACAATCGATCGTCCACGTCGACGCCGTCCTTGACATAAAGGATGAAAAGGAGCGCGCCAACGTTCGCGTTCTGACGATAGAACCCGGCCAGGCCGGCAAGCGTCTTCACGACTTCCCGCTTCTTGTCGGGGTCATCGATGAACTTCATCTCGATCACCAGACGTCCGGCGAACAAGCTGAAGTCGGAGCGCTTTTCCTGACCATCGAACACGATCGCGACCTGCTCGCGGGCGAGCCCAGGGAGCCACGGTTTGACGACGGTGAAGAAGAGGTTCTGGCAATCATATTCGGAATTGAGATTGACGGTCCAGCCGCCTCGCGCCTGACCCTGTCTGATCAGGTCGGCCGGCTTCATGATCATCCGGCGAGCAATCTCGATAATCTGCGCCGAGGCCTTGGCGAGACTATCGCCGATATACGGCGATGATGGCAGTCCCAGCGCCTCGACCTTCTGGACCTTGTGCTGCCACGTCATCTCGCTGATCGCGGTATCGGGCAGCATCGATGCGATAAATTCGGTTTGGGAAGAGACTTCGAACGTCCAGTCGCCAGACCCAATGAATGCAAAGTCGGTGAAACCCTCGGCGCGCGTCCACAACAGCTTCGCATCGAGCTTTGCGATCAGTGCATTGAAATCCGCGGCGTAAACGTAGCTGTCGTTGGCGACGCTGGTTGCGCGGGACTCGGTGCAAAGAAACAAATCCAGGGGTGCGCAGTTCTCCGCGGCAAAGTCGCGAAGGTCACTTCCCTTAATGTGGCTGTTGGGGGCCGCACGAACGATGATATCGCAGTCGGATCGGGGGCTGAGCGTGCCGTAGGCACGCGACCCGAACAGGTAGAGTTCGGTGATCGCAGGCTGCTCACCCGTCAGGCGCCCCATTACTGCACGTAAGTCATGTTTGATCGTCTGGCGCAACAGAGGCTCCCTCGTGCTCATTTCGTCACATCGCAATACAGGCGCTCCGGCATCGCCGACCAGAAGTCGGAGATCGCATCCGCAAACTCGTCGAAGTGATCATCGGTGACCGTCAGCCATTCGTGATCGAGGGTGGTGCGCCACTCGCCGTAGCCGGCAGCCTTGACAGGACTGGCGACGAACCGCGCGTACCGGTCGCTGAGCTCGTTCAGGCTGCGCCCCTTGCCGTGTTTGTAGACGTTGACGACAAGCTGCAGGGCGCCGAGCAGCGGGTAGAATGGCAGCGATTTCACTCGCCAGCCGAACTCCCCCAGAATGTCGAGCACTTTATCGCCGCCCGGCTTCCACACGTGCGTGTCGGTCCATTCGTGATCAACATAGTGGAGCATCTCGCGTTCGATGAATTCGCGCAGCTGCTTGTCGAATTGATGGTACATGCCCGCAAGACCGCCAAGCAGCACCTGCTTCCGGAGCTCGGTCAACGCGAGATAGTGGCTGGCGGCTTCATCATAGGCCCATTCCGCCGCGTCACTCATGTCGACGTCGCCATGCCCCGGCGAGCTGCCGATACGCTCGTAAGCCTCCTCGGCGAAGCGATCCGTCTGGCCTTCGATGTCGTGGAACTGCGCAAGGAGCCAGGTCTTTAGCTGGTCGACGTAGAACCGATGGGCGTCAAGAAAGATGCGTCGAGTACCCTCCCACATGTAAAGCTGCAGCTGCATCCAACCCCCCGCGAACTTGGAGACCGAGCATAATCGATTCTGCCGATCACGGCACAGGATTCGACGACCCGGCCCCCAAGGTCCGCTACTTCAAGAACTGTTATCGGCATCCACTCGCCACCCCGACTTGCCGCGAACGGCAGCTATTGTGCGCGGGCATCACTCCGCTAAACTGCCGATATTAGGGCGCGAAGCCGCCGCGCCGACTTGCTCCGCGCAATGTCCGTTATCCCAATCTGCGCTACTGAAACCAGACTAACCGGTCTGTCGGACATTGCGGTCGAAAGCTGCCCCCTGCTGGCGTCGCAGACAGCAGTTTGCTTCAATAAGCACTAATATGCATCAAAACTGTACTGTCCTGACCTGCCCACAGATCTGATCATCCCGACTCGTGAAGACGCGGCTTTTGCCCGTCGGGAGGTGCGGGATGACGCCTACAAAGCTTCTCATTGGTCAGATGCTGGCGGTTCTTGCCGTCATGACGCTCGGCGTGTGGGCGGCGACACAGTGGGCTGCGGCCATGCTGGGCTATCAGGGCGCCCTCGGGGCTGCATGGTTCACCCTCTTTGGCACACCCGTCTACGATCCCTGGTCGATCTTTCTGTGGTGGTATCACTATGAGGCGTACGCGCCGGAAATCTTCGACGAAGCCGGCCTGATTGCCGGCGGAAGTGGATTTCTGGGCTGCGCAGCGGCCATCGGTGGCTCGCTGTGGCGCGCCCGCCAGCAGCGCCGCGTCACGACCTACGGTTCGGCGCGCTGGGCGGGGCGCCGGGAAATCGCACGCGCGGGCCTGTTTGGCTGCGCCGGAGTGTTTCTCGGCGGTTTCAAACGGCATTACCTTCGGCACGATGGCCCCGAGCATGTCATGGCGTTCGCGCCGACGCGGTCGGGCAAGGGCGTGGGTCTCGTCGTTCCGACGCTGCTCAGTTGGACCGGTTCGGCCGTCGTCCACGATATCAAGGGTGAGAACTGGGCGCTGACCGCAGGCTGGCGGCGTCTGTTTTCCCACTGTCTGCTCTTCAACCCGACCGATATGCGCTCGGCATTCTACAATCCGCTGCTTGAGGTGCGGCGCGGCGAGCACGAAGTGCGCGACGTCCAGAACATCGCCGATGTGCTTGTCGATCCTGAAGGCGCGCTTGAACGCCGCAATCACTGGGAGAAGACCAGCCACAGCCTGCTCGTCGGCGCGATTCTGCATGTCCTTTACGCCGAGGAAGAGAAAACGCTGGCCCGCGTCGCGGCGCTGCTCTCCGACCCTGAGAGGAGCTTCGTCGCGACCCTCGTGCGGATGATGGCTACCAATCACCTCGGCACGGCCGAGGCGCCCAGGGTTCATCCGGTGGTCGCATCCGCGGCGCGCGAGCTCCTCAACAAGAGCGAGAACGAGCGCTCGGGGGTTCTGTCGACTGCGATGTCGTTCCTCGGGCTCTACCGCGATCCCACGGTCGCGGCGGTCACGTCGCGCTGCGACTGGCGCATTGTCGATCTTGTCGAGGCTGAGCGTCCGGTCTCGCTCTATTTTGTCATCCCGCCCGCCGACATTTCCCGGACAAAACCGCTCGTTCGGCTTATTCTGAACCAGATCGGACGGCGGCTGACCGAGGATCTCGAGGGTGCGAAGGACGGGCGCCGTCACCGCCTGCTTCTGATGCTCGACGAGTTTCCGGCGCTCGGTCGCCTCGACTTCTTCGAATCCGCGCTCGCGTTCATGGCGGGGTACGGGATCCGCGCCTTCCTTATCGCGCAGTCTCTCAACCAGATCGCCAAGGCTTACGGCGAGAGCAACGCTATCCTCGACAACTGCCATGTCCGTATCGCGTTCGCGACCAACGACGAGCGCACCGCGAAGCGGATCTCGGACGCACTCGGGACCGCAACCGAACAGCGCGCGATGCGCAACTATGCCGGCCACCGTCTCGCGCCGTGGCTCGCGCATGTCATGGTGAGCCGCCAGGAAACCGCGCGGCCACTGCTGACCACGGGCGAGGTCATGCAACTGCCACCCTCCGATGCGATCGTCATGGTGTCGGGGCTCGCGCCGATCCGCGCGAAAAAACTCCGTCACTACACCGATGCCAATTTCACGCAGCGCCTCCTGCCCGCGCCGAGGCTCGAAGGCGACGTTTATGCAGATCGGCCGGTTTTGCGCGCCCACGACTGGGAAGGATATGGCCCCAGGCCGCTCATGAAGCGCCCGAAAGCCTCTCCCGACGTGTCCGAAGCCGGAGACGGAGGACTTCAGCGCCAACGGGTACCGGGACAGAAGCCGCGAAAGATGAAGGCTGTGCAGCCAGCGCCCGAGCGCACCCACGATGGCGGCGACGCCGATGCGGCCACAGACAAGCTGGCCATGGATCAGGCGCGCGCCGCCGGAAGGGGCCAGCAGCAGGGCGTGCAGCGCGCGCATGCGATGAACCAGGGGCGCGGCCGCGACCTCGTCCCGGGGATCTGACGCGATGAAGACGCGGCACAACCTCTATCTGGAGCGCGAGATCGGCGACGCGCTGACGGCGATGGCGGCGGCGCCGGGGACAAACAAGTCGAAGATCGCGACCGAGGCCATTGCCGCCTACATGGCGCGGCGCGCACAGCGCGAGATTGATGCGCTGATCAAGCCGCGCTTCGACCGGTTGTCGCGGAACATGGGGCATCTGCAGCGCGATCTCGGCGTGCTGATCGAGGCGTTCGGCCTGTTTGTCCGGCATCAGCTCATCCTTTCGGCCGGTGCGCCGGACCCGGGCCCGGCCGTGCTGGCACTCGGCCATCAGCAGTTCGAAGCCTTCATCGGACAGCTGGGGCGGCAGCTTGCCGCCGGAAAATCCGCCTTCGCTTTCGAAGAAGCGGCGGCCGAAGACGATGATGCGGAGATTGCAGCATGAGTCCCGCGATCGCCCTCGAACGGCGCCGCACCATGCTGCAAACGGCGATGGGACCGGCGATCGGCGCGGCGCTCGGCGATGCGCGCGTCCTCGAGATCATGGTCAATCCCGACGGCGCGCTCCGCCTCGACATTGCGGGCGAGGGGTGCATCGACACAGGCGTGCGAATGGGCGCAGCCGACGTCGAACGCATCATCCGCCTCGTCGCCAGCGGCACGCGGACACCGGTGCATGCGGGGGCGCCCATCGTCTCGGCGGAGTTGCCGGCGGAGCGGGGCGGGGCAGGGGAACGCTTCGAGGGCGTGCTGCCGCCCGTGTCGACCGCACCCTGTTTCTCGATCCGCAAGCCGGCGGCGCGCATCTTCACGCTTCTCGATTATGTCGAGGCGGGTGTTCTGACGGCCGAAGCTGCGCGTGTTCTGGCGCTCGCCGTCGCGGGGCGCCGCAATATCCTGATCGCGGGCGGGACCTCGTCGGGAAAGACGACGCTTGCCAATGCGCTGCTCGCCGAAATGGCGGGTATCAATGAGCGCGTCATCCTCATCGAGGACACGCGCGAACTGCAGTGCGCCGCGCGCGACAGCATTTCCCTCAGGACCCGGCCCGGCAGCGTCAGCATGGCCGACCTGGTCCGCTCGACGCTGCGTCTGCGGCCCGACCGGATCGTGATCGGCGAGGTGCGGGGCGGAGAGGCGCTCGACATGCTGAAGGCCTGGAATACCGGGCACCCCGGCGGCATTGCGACCGTCCATGCCAACAGCGCGCTGGCTGCGCTCTACCGGCTCGAACAGCTTGTCGAAGAGAGCGTCGTGAACGCGCCGCGCCGGCTCATCGTCGATGCCCTCGACATGGTCGTGTTCATTTCCGGGCGCGGTCCCGGCCGGCGCGTGAGCAGTATTCTTGGCGTCCACGGCCTCGATGCCGCGGGCGTCTGGTCAGTCACACCCATTCATCCCGAGCAAGGAGACAAATGATGACCCGTAATTTCTCGTGCCGCTGCGCCCTCGTCCACGCGGCAATCGTTGCGCTTGGGGTGGGCATTGCGACCAGCGCCCATGCGGCAGGTTCCGGTATGCCGTGGGAAGAGCCCCTGCAGCAGGTTCTCGAATCGGTGCAGGGCCCGGTCGCCAAGATCGTCGCGGTAATCATCATTATCGTGACCGGCCTCACGCTGGCGTTCGGCGAATCCGCAGGCGGCTTCCGGCGGCTTATCCAGATCGTCTTCGGCCTGTCGATCGCGTTTGCCGCGAGCTCGTTCTTCCTCTCGTTCTTCAGCTTCGGTGGCGGGGCACTTGTCGGATGAGCGCGCACACCGCCGCCCCGCCCGAAGGCTTCGAGGTGCCCGTGCACCGCGCGCTTGTCGAGCCGATCCTGCTTGGCGGGGTGCCGCGCACAATCGCGATCGTGAACGGCACTGCCGCCGCCGCGCTTGGGCTGGGGCTTCAGCAGTGGGTCGCCGGGCTCGCGCTCTGGGCGCTTGGCCATACGCTCGGCGTGTTCGCAGCGCGGCGTGACCCCGACTTCGCGGCCGTACTTGCGCGCCACATACGCCAGAAGGGATACTGGCAGTGCTAGCACTCCATGAATACCGCCGCCGCGCCGACCGGCTCGCCGACCATCTGCCATGGGCAGCGCTTGCCGCGCCGGGCGTCGTCCTCAACAAGGACGGGAGCTTCCAGCGCACGCTCGCGTTCCGCGGTCCCGATCTTGAAAGCGCGGGCGAGGCGGCACTCGTCTCCGTCTGCGCGCGCGCCAACAATGCGCTGCGGCGCTTCGGCTCAGGCTGGGCGCTCTTCTTCGAGGCCGCGCGCCGGGAAGCGCCTGGCTATCCTTCAAGTCGCTTTCCCGACGCCGCCTCGTGGCTCGTCGACGAGGAACGCCGCGCCGCGTTCGAGGCTGCCGGGCGGCATTTTGAAAGCCGGTACTACCTGACGCTCGTATATCTGCCCCCGGCCGATCAGGTCGATACGGCGGGGAGGGTGCTGCTCGAGCGTGGCAGCGGTGACGCAGGGCAGAAGGGCCGCGACTGGCGGCATGCGCTTTGCGAATTCATCGCCGAGACCGATCGCGCGCTCGATCTTTTCGCGGGCTTCATGCCCGAGGCGCGCGCGCTCGGCGACGCCGAGACGCTCACATACCTGCACGGCGCCATATCCGCGCGCCCGCATCCGATCGTGGTGCCCCACATACCCATGTATCTCGACGGGCTGCTCGTCGACACGCCGCTCGTCGGCGGGCTCGAGCCAAGGCTCGGCGATCTTCATGTGCGCACACTCACGCTGACCGGATTTCCGGGGGTCAGCCGTCCGGGACTTCTCGATGCGCTGAACGGGGCCGATTTTGCGTACCGGTGGGTGACGCGCTTCATCGCGCTCGACAAGGCGGACGCGGCGCGCGTGCTGACGCGACTCCGCCGTCAATGGTTCAACAAGCGCAAGTCGATCACGGCGCTGCTCCGCGAAATCATGTACAACCAGCCCGCGCAACTCCTCGACAGCGACGCCGGCAACAAGGTCGAGGATGCCGACCTTGCGCTTCAGGCGCTTGGCGAAGACAGCGTGGCATTCGGCTATCTGACGGCGACGATCACGGTCGCAGATCGGGACCGCATGCGCGCCGACGAAAAGGTCCGCGCGGTCCTGCGCATCGTGAACGGTCTCGGTTTCGCGGCCATTCGCGAGGAGGTGAATGCTGTCGAGGCCTGGCTCTCCTCGCTTCCCGGCCACGTTTACGCGAACGTCCGCCAGCCACTCATCCATACGCTCAACCTTGCGCATCTGATGCCGCTCGCCGCGATCTGGGCCGGCCCTGAGCAGAATGTCCACCTTGGCGGCCCGCCAGTATTCCATGCCGAAACGCGTGGATCGACGCCGTTCCGCCTGTCAACGCACGTCGGCGATGTCGGGCACATGATGGTCATCGGCCCGACGGGCGCAGGGAAATCGGTGCTGCTCTCGCTGCTCGCGATGCAATTCCGCCGGTACGACGGCGCGCAGGTCTTCCTGTTCGACAAGGGGCGTTCAGCCCGAGCGGCAACACTCGCGTGCAGCGGTGGATACGCGGATCTTGGCCTTGTGGCGAATGAGACCATACTCGCCTTTCAGCCCCTGAGGCACATCGACGTGCCCGCCGAGCGTGCCTGGGCGGACGACTGGATCTGCGGTCTTCTGGCGCACGAAAAGCTGATCCTGACCCCCGAGATCCGGGAGACGGTCTGGTCGGCGCTCGCCAGCCTGGCGGGCGCGCCGCCTGCCGAGCGGACACTGACCGGGCTTGGACTGCTTCTGCAATCCGAGGATGTTCGCGCGGCGCTCGCGCCGTTCACGCTCGAAGGGCCTTACGGGGCGCTTCTCGACGCAGCTGACGATGCGCTCGCCATCGCCGACCTTCAATGCTTCGAAACCGAGGCGCTCATGGGTACGCCGGGTGCGGCAGCGCCGGTGCTCGCATATCTGTTTCATCGCCTCGAAGCGCGGTTCGATGGCCGCCCGACGCTCCTCATCCTCGACGAGGCCTGGGTCTTTCTCGACCATCCGCTATTCGCAGCGCGACTTCGCGAATGGCTGAAGACACTGCGCAAGAAGAACGTCGCGGTCGTATTCGCGACGCAGAGTCTTGCCGATATCGCTGGCAGCGCCATTGCGCCTGCAATCATTGAAAGCTGCCCGCAGCGTATTTTCCTGCCGAATGATCGCGCGCTGGAGCAGCAGAGCCGCGAGTCCTATGCGCGCTTCGGGCTCAGCAGCCGGCAGCTCGAGATCATCGCGCGCGCGGAGCCGAAGCGGCAATATTATCTGCAGTCGGCGCGCGGCAACCGTCTGTTCGAACTCGGCCTCGGCCCCGTCGCGCGCACCTTTTGCGGCACGTCCGACGCGGCGGGGCAGGCGCGGATCGATACGATTCTCGCCGCGCATGGCCCGGATGGCCTTGCAGCACGCCTTCTCGAAAGCGCCGGTCTCGACTGGGCCGCAGCGCTTCTCGCCGATTTTCCGGGCGCCCTTTCCACCCCCGACAAGCAGGGAGACCGACCATGAAAACCCGTTTGCGCGCATGGCTATTGCGCGGTGCCTTCTCGAGTGCGCTCGGCGCATTGACGTTGACGCTCCCCGCGCCGGCGCACGCGATTCCGGTGTTCGACAGCGCCAACTACGCGCAGAACCTCCTCGTTGCCGCGCGGACGCTCGCCCAGATCAACAACCAGATCCAGTCGCTGCAGAACGAAGCGCTGATGCTGACAAACATGGCGAAGAATTTGTCGCGCACGGCCTTTCCCGAAGTCGATGCGCTCACCAGCCGCCTTGCCGAGATCGATGCCCTGATGAAGCACGCGCACGGTATCGGGTTTGATGTCGCAAAGTTCGAGGAACGTTTTCAGACATTGTTTCCGGAGAGCTATGACGAGGCCGCAGGTAGCGCCGCGCATGTGTTCGCCGCGCGTGATCGCCTTGACGCGAGCATGGCCGCGTTTCGTCATACGATGGACGTGCAGAACCGCATCGCTGCCGATGTCGAGGCGAATGCGGAAGTGCTCAGTGCAATCATTGCGCGAAGCCAGGACGCCGAGGGCAGTTTGCAGGCGCAGCAATCAACGAACCAGCTGCTCGCGCTCGCCGCGAAACAGCAGCTGCAAACGCAGCAGATGCTCGCCGCGCAGTTTCGGAGCGAAAGTGCCGAGCTCGCGCGGCGCGCGCAGGCGGAAAGCGACGCGCGCGCCGCGACGCGCGCATTTCTGGGATCAGGCAAGGCTTACGAATGAGTTGAGACGGGCGCAGCTCGCCCCCTCCCGGCTGCGCCCGTCTCGCCGCGGATGTCCCCGTATGGCCTGCCGCCTTCCGGCCGGGGGCATCCGCGGCCCAGCATTGAGGAAGCGTGAGCGAACACATGGACGACCTCGGCGTCATCGACCAGTTCCTGAATGTCTTCATCGTCTACATCGACAGCGGATTCGGTCTGCTTGGCGGCGACGTCGCGTTCCTCACCACGATCCTGATTGGCATCGACATCACGCTCGCCGGGCTGTTCTGGGCGCTCGGCGGCGAGGACGATGTCATCGCGAAGCTCGTAAAGAAAATCCTCTACGTGGGGGCCTTCGCGCTCATCCTGAACAACTTCCCCGTGCTCGCCGATATCGTCTTCCGATCGTTTGCAGGGCTCGGGCTTGTCGCTGGTGGCGGCACGATCAGCGCAGACGACCTCCTCAAGCCCGGACATCTTGCCGGCACAGGGTTCGAGGCGGCCTGGCCGCTTCTCGATCAGGCGAGCAAAATGCTGGGTTTTGCGAGCTTTTTCGATAATGTGCTCGTCATCGCCGTACTGCTGATCGCGTGGGTGATTGTCATCGCCGCGTTTTTCGTTCTCGCAGTGCAGCTCTTCATCACGATCCTCGAGTTCAAGCTGACCGCGCTCGCGGGCTTTGTGCTCGTGCCGTTTGCGCTCTGGAACCGCACCGGTTTCCTCGCAGAGCGCGTGCTCGGCAATGTCGTAGCCTCGGGCGTCAAGGTGATGGTGCTCGCCGTCATCGTCGGCATCGGCTCAGGCTTCTTCGGCGACTTCGTCGATGCGCTTGCCGGCGCGGAGCCCGATATCGGCGCAGCGATGAGTCTCGTGCTCGCCAGTCTCGCGCTTTTCGGCCTTGGCGTCTTCGGCCCCGGCATTGCCTCGGGGCTTCTCGCGGGCGCACCGCAGCTCGGCGCCGGCACGGCATTCGGTACGGCAGCGCTCGCCGCGGGCGGACTTGCCATGGGCGGCGCAGCCGGACTTGCAGCGGCCCGCGGGCTCGCAGGCGGAACACTCGGCGCGATCCGGGCAGCGACAACGATGGGCGCCGCAGCCTCGACCGCTTACCAGCTCGGTCAGGAAACCTCGGGCACGACCACGATGCGAAGCGGTCTGGGCGGAGTTGCCTGGGCGGCAAAGGCCGGAGCCGTCCGGCGCGCCGGCGATGCGCTCGGGATCGGTGCCGCCGCCGAGCGCGGGCGCAAGGCTGCGTGGCGGGCCGGGATGGCGCCTGCAAGAGGTGCAAACGCCTCCGGCGAATCCGCTCCCGCCTGGGCGCAGGCGCTCCATGCCCGGCAGATCCAGCGCCAGCGCCGCCATGCCGTGGTCCATGCGCTCCGCGATGGAGACCGCGGCGGCGCGGGCGCCGCGCCCGACATCAGCGAAAGGGATTGAATGATGATCTTCAAACGAAGCCTGCAGCGTTACGGACAGACGCCCGAACCGGAAACGCCCTACCAGCGTGCCGGTCAGCTCTGGGATGAGCGTATCGGAACAGCGCGCGTACAGGCACGAAACTGGCGCCTGATGGCGCTCGGCAACCTCGCGCTCGCAGCGGGACTCGCCGCTGCGCTCATTTGGCAATCGCAGCAGTCTCGCGTCGTGCCCTACGTGGTTGAAGTCGACCGGCTCGGTCAGGCACTCGCGGCCGTACCGGCGACGCAGGATTATACGCCCGGCGACCCACAGATCGCATGGCATCTTGCGCGGTTTATCAAGAACGTCCGCAGCGTGGCGCTTGATCCGGTACTGATGCGCGAGGCCTGGCTCGCCGCCTACGATTTTGCGGACGAGCGCGGCGCGCGCTTTCTCGATGAGTACGCACGCGAAAACGATCCGTTCGCGGAGATCGGAAACCGCAGTGTCTCGGTGCAGGTGACGAGCGCGCTGCGCGCCTCGGCGCGCTCGTTTCAGCTGCAATGGACCGAACGCCATTATCAGCATGGCAGCCTTGCACGAACCGAGCGCTGGACCGCGATCCTGACCTTCGACGTCCGGCCTCCGCGCTCCGTAGATGTGCTCCGCAAAAACCCGCTTGGGCTCTACGTCACCGCGATCGACTGGAACCGCGAGCTGGAGCCCGAAAGCGCAAGGCCACCTGCACAGCCCGTCGCCGCGGAAACGCCTTCGGAAGCGAAGGGCGATTTCCTCATGCCCACAGAAACGAGGTCAGAACCATGAACCGATCATATCGCAAATCCCTTCTGCTGATGGGCATTGCCGTCGGCACTGGTACAGCAGCGCCGGTAGCACGTGCCGATGCCTCATCACTTCACATACCGCCCGGCATCGCCGGCTCCAGCGTGCCTGCGATGCATGCTTCGACGGCGGCACAATCGGGAGCCTCCGCGATACGTCCCGCAGACAATGTGGATGCCGCAAACCGCGCCGCACTGCGGGAGCCAAGCAGCTACCATTATCTGAATGCCGTTCAGGTCTACCCCTACAGCGCCGGCGCGCTTTACCGGGTTTTCGCAGCGCCCGAACGGGTGACCGATATCATGCTCGAGCCCGGCGAGACCCTTATCGCCGTCGCTGCCGGGGATACCGTGCGCTGGACGGTCGGCGATACGGCGAGCGGCGCGGGGGAGACGAGGCGCACGCATATCCTCGTCAAGCCGCTCGCGCCGGGTCTCTCCACCAATGTCGTCATCACGACCGACCGGCGCGCCTATCATCTTCTGCTCTCCAGCACGGCGGCGAGCGCGATGACCGCGCTTTCGTGGACCTATCCCGAGGATGCGCTGCTGGCACTCCGCCGTACCGAAGCCGCCGCTGCGGCGCGGGCGCCCGTCGCGACCGGTTTCGCGCTCGAGGATCTGTCGTTCGGCTATACGATCAGCGGCGACAGCCCCGTCTGGCGCCCGCAGCAGGTCTTCGACGATGGTCGCCAGACCTTCATTGCGTTCGCGCCGGCCATTGCGGTGAGCGAGGCACCGCCACTCTTCGTGCTCGACGCCAAAGGCCGCGCCATGCTCGTCAACTACCGGATGGCAGGCCGCTATTATATCGTCGATCGCCTGTTCGACGTCGCTGAACTGCGGCTTGGCGAAAAGCCCCAGACCATCGTGCGGATCGCGCGCGACGGCCAGACCGGCAAGCGACGGAGGCCGTCGTGACGCCGGACACGGTAGAAGCGGCAAGCGAAGTCGCGCCGCAGTCGCCCAAGCTTGACCCCGAAACGCTCGTACTGCGCGGGCGGCCGCCACGTGTCGTCCGGTTCAGGCGCGGCGTCATCATCGGCCTCGTCGGCGCCGGGGCCTCACTTGTCCTGGCCGCTCTCTGGTTCGGACTCGAGCCTGCACAGCCCGCGCGCAGCGACCCGGTCGAGCTTCCTTTGCGCCCGCGGCACGAGCGCGTCGCCGATGTTCTCGCCGGCGCACCGAAGGATTATGCGGAGATACCCGTGCTCGGGCCGCCGCTTCCCGGTGACCTTGGCAGGCCCATTCTGGCGCATCGCCGGTCGGTGGGACTGGAATCCGAAGCCCCGTTAACCCCGGTGTCCGACGCTGCTGCTGCCGAGGCAGAGCGACGCGCGGCGGAGTTGCAGGCGGCGCGGGCTTCGGGTGTCATGGTACGGCTTGCACGGCCCGGAAGCTCGGGTACCGGAATAGTGGCGGGGCGCGACGTTCCATCCGATCTGGCGCCGGCTGAGCCGGAGGATCCGGGTAGCCCCGGTATCGAGGATCATGCCAACGCGCGGGCGAAGACGAACGGGCGTGCGCTTCCGCAAGCTCTTGTGCCGTCCGGATCGCCTTATACGCTGAGCGCCGGCAGCGTCATTGCCGCAAGCCTTCTCACCGGTTTGAACTCCGACCTTCCCGGCCTCGTCACGGCGCAGGTGACCGAGGGCGTCTACGATACAGCGACTGGGCGCGTTCTGCTCATTCCGCAGGGCGCCCGGCTTGTCGGACGCTACGACAATGCGGTCGCTTTCGGGCAGAGCCGGGCGCTCGTCGTCTGGGAGCGTCTGATCATGCCGGGCGGTGCTTCTGTCGCGCTCGGCAAGATGCCCGCGGCGGATACGGCCGGCTACGCAGGCCTCAGCGACAGCATCGACCGGCACGGGGGCACGCTCCTCAAAGGCGTTCTGCTCTCCAGCCTGCTCGGGGTTGGCACCGAGCTCAGCATTGAGGGTGAAAGCGATCTTGTCGAGGCGCTGCGCGAGTCCGCGCAGCAGGGCACGGCGCGCGCCGGCGATCAGGTCGTGGCGAAAGCGCTCGGTATCCAGCCGACGCTGACAGTGCGGCCCGGCTGGCCGCTCCGCGTCCTCGTGCATGAGGACCTGATCCTCTCGCCATGGGAAGGAGGGAAGCGATGATCAGGCTTCCGAAGCTTCCGGACAAAACGCCGATCAAACTTGCAATCACGATTATGCCGGATCTCGATGAGAAGCTGCGTGCGTATGCCAGTTTTTACAAGGATTTCTACGGCAACGAAGAGTCCGTTTCGTCCCTCGTCCCCGCAATCCTCGAGGCATTTCTCGAAGGAGATCGCGAATTTTCAAGGAGAAGGAAGAAGTCGGGCGCTAAGTGATTTTATTGTTGAGAAAATATCGAAAAAGTTTTCGAAAATATTCGATATATTTGTTCTTTATATTACTTCTTTACTGTCTGGACTGTGGAAAAACATCGGAGCATCGTGGTGCGAACGCGTCATCCTCGTAGGAAAATTGGCGGCAGAAAGGTGAAATCGACACCGCCGCACGAGGGTCTTTGCGCTTTGGTACGTCATATGGCTCGAGTAGCGGCCGAACGCGACTACGGCCTGCTGCTCGAACACGGTGTTCAACCCGGCAGACCAGGTGAAGATGATCATGAAAAGAGCAGCGATTTACGCAAGGTACTCAAGTGATTTGCAAAGCGATGCATCGATCGAGGATCAGGTGCGGGGAGGCAGGGAGTTTGCGCTGAGGAACGGCTGGGATGTAGCCGAAGCGCGCATTTACACCGACCATGGCATGAGCGGCGCCAACATGATGCGCCCCGGACTTCAGATGCTGCTCATCGATGCGCAGGCGGGAAAGTTCGACGTTGTCGTGGCCGAGGCGCTCGATCGCCTTTCCCGTGACCAGGCCGATGTCGCCACCATCCGCAAGCGATTGCTATTCGCCGAAGTCGACATGCACACGCTGTCGGAAGGCGAGATCAGCGAGCTTCACATTGGCCTTAAAGGCACGATGAATGCCCTGTTTCTGAAGGATCTGGCGATCAAGACGCGCCGCGGTCAGCGCGGGCGTGTCGAGAGCGGAAAGTCGGGTGGAGGACTGCCCTACGGCTACCGCATCAAATCCGTCGGCGAGTTTGAGATCGATGCCGCCCAGGCCGTGGTGGTTCAGCGTATCTTCAAGGAATATGCTGACGGCGTCAGTCCTCGCCGGATTGCGGCGATGCTCAATCGCGAGGGCATCGCGAACCCGTCCGGTGCAGGCTGGACGCAGTCGACGCTCAACGGCAATGCGAAACGCGGAACCGGCATTCTCAACAATGAGCTCTACAACGGGCGCCGGATCTGGAACCGCACGCGCAAGGTCAAGGATCCTGATACGGGTGTGCGGCTGTCGCGGGAAAACCCGCCGGAGGAATGGGTCGTCCACGACGTGCCCGAACTTCGCATTGTGGACGAGGCTCTCTGGAGCAGGGCAAAGGCGCGGCAGGAGCGCATGCAGCATTCGTCCTTCACCCTTCAGGACAAGCGGCGGCCCCGGAACCTGCTGTCGTTCCTTCTGAAATGCGGCGAGTGCGGCGGCGGATTCAGCAAGTCGGCACGTAATCACTATGGCTGTTCGACATCCCAGAACAAGGGAACCTGCTGCAACTCGCTGCGGATCAGGCAGGACGTGCTCGAGGGTGCAGTGCTAACGGCGCTTAAACAGCACCTGATGCGTCCTGAACTCTGTGCCGAATTCTGCCGCGAGTACATGGAGCACGTGAACCGGCTGCGCTCCGAACGAAATGCGACGATCAACGCCTGGCAGGCCGAACGGGACCGTCTGCAGGGGCGTCGCGACCGGATCGTGAAGGCCGTCGGAGACGGCTATACGAGCGAGGACATGAAGAACGAGTTCAATGCGAACTTCGCCCGTCGCAAGGAGCTTGACCGGCTTTTGAGCGAAACGCCGCGGGCGCCGGTGTTGATGCACCCATCGATGTCCGAACGTTATCGGACCGAGGTGACCGAACTGACGCGACTGCTTGGATGCAGCGACCGCAGAACCGAGGCAGCGGACGCGCTGCGATCCCTTATCGACAGGATCATCCTCACCCCGAACGAGGACAGAACCGGGCTCGTGGTCGACCTTCACGGCGACCTCGCAGGCATCATCAACCTCGCGGCCGATCGTGATGGCAAGCGGCGGGGCACGGAGCTCGATTCACTCACGCTCGACGCACTGAACCGTTTTCGTATCAATGCGATGCAGGAAAACGTTCAGCGCGCCTCTCAGCGGAGTGCCGGTCGCGTTGCGAAATGTCAGGAAAGGTTGGCTCCCCGGGCCTGATTCGAACAGGCGGCCGTCCGATTAACAGTCGGATGCTCTACCGCTGAGCTACCGGGGAACGGTGTCAGGCGGCGGCGTATATCAGCGGAATTTTCGGCTGCCAAGCCCGGAATGCACAAGCGCGGGCTGCTGCCGGCCGGGGGCTCAGGTCAGGAACTGTTCCATCGTGATGCGATCGTCGAGCGCGTATTCGGGGTCGAACAGCAGTTCGAGCGTGATCGAGCGGTCGGTGCTGATGCGCACCACGTCGACATCGCGCACCTCAAGCTGGTCGGCAACCGCGCTTACGGGGCGTTTACCGGCCTCGAGCATGCGGAATTCCACCGTCGAGGTGTCGGGGATCAGCGCGCCGCGCCAGCGGCGGGGGCGGAACGGGCTGATCGGCGTCAACGCCAGCAGGTCGGACTGGAGCGGCAGGATCGGGCCGTTCGCCGAAAGGTTGTAGGCGGTGGAGCCTGCGGGCGTGGCCACCAGCACGCCGTCGCAGGTGAGTTCGGACATGCGCACGCGCCCGTCGATGGCGATCTCGATCTTGGCGGCCTGCCGGGTTTCCCTCAGCAGCGAAACCTCGTTGATCGCGGGTGATACGATGCGCTCGCCGCTGATCGTGCGCGCATCCATCTGCAGCGGGTGCAGCCTGAAGGCGCGGGCGTTCGCGATGCGCTCGGCGATGCCGTCTGCGCTGTATTCGTTCATCAGGAAGCCGACGGTGCCGCGGTTCATGCCGAACACCTTTGCCGGCCTGCGGCGATGCAGCACCGCGTGCAGCGTCTGCAGCATGAAGCCGTCGCCGCCGAGCGCGAGGATGATGTCGGCGTCCGCCTCGCTCGCCCAGTCGTGCAGCGGCAGGATCGCGGCGGCGGCTTCGCGGGCGGCGGGTGTCGGCGAGATGGCGAGCGCCACCTTGCCGGGGAGCTTTCCGGTCATCCGCCGGTCACGCTCATGTGGCGCGCGACAGCGGCGCGGGGGCCGCCCCGGCCGATCACGAAATCGTGGCCCTTGGGCTTGCGCGTGATCGCTTCGGCGATCGCGGCGTCGAGGTCGGCGTCGCAGGCCGAACGCCGCACGGCGGCGCGCAGGTCGGCGCTGTCGTCCTGGCCCAGACACATGTAGAGCATGCCCGTCGCGGTCAGCCGCACACGGTTGCAGCTTTCGCAGAAATTGTGGGTGAGCGGGGTGATGAACCCGATCCTGCGGCCGGTTTCCGCGACGTTCACATAGCGCGCGGGCCCGCCGGTGGCATAATCCGTCTCGGTCAAGGTGAAGCGCTGCGCAAGCGCCGCGCGCACGCCCGAAAGCGGCAGGTAGCGGTCGGTGCGGTCTTCGTCGATCTCGCCCATCGGCATGGTTTCGATGAAGGTCAGGTCGTGCCCCTCGCGGCCGCACCACGCGACCATGTCGCCAAGTTCGTCGTCGTTGATGCCGCGCAGCGCCACGGTGTTGATCTTCACGAACAGCCCGGCGGCCTTCGCGGCTTCGATGCCTTCCAGAACGCGCCGCAGCTCTCCCCAGCGCGTGATCCGCCGGAAGCGGTCCGGGTCGAGCGTGTCGAGGCTCACGTTCACGCGGCGCACGCCTGCGGCGGCCAGGGTCTCGGCGTGTTTCACGAGCTGGTTGCCGTTGGTGGTCAGCGTCAGTTCGTCGAGCCCGCGCCCGAGATGGCGGGAGAGCGAGTCGACAAGGCCCACGATGCCGCGCCGCACGAGCGGCTCGCCCCCGGTCAGGCGCACCTTGCGCACACCGCGCCGGATGAATGCCGACGCGATGCGGTCGATCTCCTCAAGGTTCAAAACCTCGGATTTCGGCAGGAACTGCATGGTTTCGGCCATGCAGTAGGTGCAGCGGAAATCGCAGCGATCCGTCACCGACACGCGCAGATACGTTACCGCCCGTCCGAAGGGGTCGATAAGCGGGCCTTGCCCGTCTGTCTGTGCGGTTGCGTCGTGCATCGTTCTGCAGAGGTAGTCGCGCCGGAGCCGAGGGGCAAGTTTTGCCGTCAACACTCACGGGTTTCCCGGCGCGCGGTGCTGGCCTTTGCAGGCTACCGTGATAGTGTTACACGCGCTGCGGTCCCAAACGAGGTGAAATGCACGGCTCATCGCTTTCAGCGCCCGTCTTTCTCGCCTCATTCCGCTACCGGCGCGAAGCGCAGGATGCCATTGAGGCGACAGGACGTCCGGTCATCGTCAGCCTGCGGCCTGATGATGCCGCCCGTCGTTATGCCGCCTCCGAAGCGCTTATCGCCATTGTCGATGCGCGCGGCGCGCTCCAGCGCGGGCTTCAGCAGGTCGAGCAGCTATCGCAGGCGGTGCAGGAACGCAGGGGCGGTCTTCTGGTGCTGTTGTCGCGCAGCGACGCGGCCTCTCTGGGCGATGTCTACACGGCGGGCGCGACGCATTATCTGATAAGCCCGTTCGGCGCGTCCGAACTCGGGCAGTCGCTGCGCTTCGTGGAGCGTTCGATCCGGCGCATGCAGAAGACGAGCGCTGAAACCGCGGTGGCGTCGGCGCAGGCGTCGATCGGCGGCACGGCGCGCTGGGAATGGAACCTGGGCGAGGATTTCGTCCGCATCGGCCCGGCTCTTGCCGTGCTTATCGGCGATCCTCCGCACACCGACCGTCTTTCGCTCGACGACGCTTTCCTGCGGCTCGATCGGCGGGCACGGGCGCAGGCGCGCCGCGCCGTCCGCCGCATCTGGCAGGCAGGCGTTCCCGGCGAGGTCGAACACCGTCTGGTGATTGACGGGCGCCCGCATACCTATGTCCATCATGTGCGGCCCGTCCGCGATGCCGGGGGCGGGGTGATGGGGCTTACCGCGACGGTGGAGGATCTCGATTCCACCCTGATCGAGCGCCGTCTGTCCGCGCATTTCGATACGCTGACCGGCCTTGCCAACCTGCGCCATGCCCGCGCCTGGGTGGATGAAAAGCTGAATTCGCGCGCCGGGCACAATCCGGCCTGCATCGTCGTGATGTTCGCGATCAGCCGCTTCGATCAGGTGAACGCCGCCTATGGCCGCGCGGTCGCGGACTCGCTGTTGCAGGCGGTCGGGCGGCGTCTGCGCCGTCTGCTCAACGACCAGACGGCCGAAAGCGAGCTTCCCGCGCGGCTCGGCGGCGCCGAGTTCGCAGTGGCCTTCGCGGGGCCGATCACGCTCAATCAGGCGGTGTTCTTCAGCCAGCGCATCGGCAAGGGCTTCGAGAAGCCGTTCATCGTCGGCGGGCGCGTCATTCACCTTTCATGCCGTCTCGGCATCGCCGCGAGCGACGAGGAGGTGACGACGGCGGACGAGATGTTCCAGCGCGCGAGCGCGGCGCTCGCGAGCGCGAAGGAACTCGATCCCAACAGCTTCCAGGTGTTTCTGTCCGACGAGCACGGCAATCCGGCGCGTTTCGCCAGCCTGGAGTCGGATCTGCGCGCGGCGGCGGAGCGGCGCGGTCTCAGCCTGCTGTATCAGCCGCAGGTCGATATCGTCACGAACCGTATCGTCGGCGTGGAGGCGCTGGTGCGGTGGGACCATCCGCTCTACGGCGTTCTGCCCGCCGAAACCCTGTTCGCGATCGCCGAGCGGGCCGAGTTCGGCACGCGGCTCGGCGAACAGATCATGCGGCAGGCGTGCGGCGAGGCGGCGGCGTGGCCCGCCAGCCTGCGCGACATACGGCTTTCGATCAACGTCACGGCGGCGGACATGCGCGCCCCCGATTTTGAACGTATCGTCGTGGAATCGCTGGCCGACAGCCATTTCCCAGCTGCGCGGCTGACGCTGGAGGTGACCGAGGGCGGTCTCGTCGAGGATCTGGAGCATGCGTCCGAAATTCTCTCCAAGCTCCGTCACCGGGGGATCAGCGTCGCGATCGACGATTTCGGCACCGGCTATTCCTCGCTCGCCTACCTGAAGTCGCTGCCGCTCGACATCCTCAAGGTCGACAAGAAACTCGTCACCGATCTGTCGGGTTCGACGCGCGACCGCGTGATCGTGCGCGGCGTCGTCGATATGGCGCGCTCGCTCGGCATGGTGGTCGTCGCGGAGGGCGTAGAGACCGAGAGCCAGCTCGAAACGCTCGTGCGCGAAGGCTGCAACTGGTATCAGGGCTATCTGTGCAGCCCGCCGCTGGCGCTGGGCGATCTCGCGCCGTTCGTGGAAAACTGGCAGCGCACGCCGTCTGCTTGACCAATCCTTAACCGCCGCCCGTCTAGAACGCTGTTTCGTAATGCTTTAACAGGGGGCAGGCTCGCTCGTGCAGGCCAATCGCATACTGGTCGTCGGCAAGGATGAAGCGCATGCGAAAGCGGGCGCGGCCAGGATAACGTCCGACACATTCACCCAGGTGCAGGCTGCGCCGTGGACGGAAGCGATTCCGCTTGCCTCGAGCGGCCGCTACCAGCTTGTCATCGTGCTGGCCGGTTCCGAAATCGGCATCGCCGCCGTCACCACCTTCGCGCGCAGTGCCGAGCGGTGGACGCAGCGCGAGGGCATGATGCTCGTCGCGCTCACCGAAGACGGCACGGCGGCGCTGCACCGCGATCTCCAGCGCGCCGGGTTCGACGATATCATTCACCGCCCGATGCATCCCACGCAGGTGGGCGGGCGGATTTCGGTGCTGCTGCGCCTCTCCACGATGCGCCGCGAACTGGCCCGCCGCCAGGCGACCGCGCGCGGCTTCACGAGCGGCGACGGTCTTTTCCTCGCGCCTGCCGAGCCGGTGATCGCGAGCCGCAGGGCGTCGGTCCTGCTCGTCCAGTTCGATCAGAGCGCCCACTGCGCCGAACAGTTCAACCGCGCCGTCCGCTCCTGCACCGAGGCGACGATCTGCGATGATCCCGAGGCGGCGCGTTCGCTGCTCTATCGCGGCGGCCTCGATGCCGTGCTGCTCTGCGCGGCGGTGGATCCGAAGGGCGCGATCGAGTTCGCGGACCGGATGCGCCGCGTGCCTGCGCTCTACAATCTGCCGGTGCTGCTCGCGACGCCCGACGTTTCGCAGCTCGATCTCGATACGGTGTTCAACGCGGGCGTCACCGATGTCGCGCCCACGTGCCTGTCGAGCGAACAGCTTTCGGTTCACCTGGCCTCGTTCAAGCGGCTGGAGGCGCTGCGTGCCGCGCTTGCCGTGCGCTATACCCAGCATGTCGAGATGGTCATCCGCGACGGCCTCACCGGCTTTGCGGGGCATGGTTTCGGCATGGCGCATCTGCAATCGACCCTGCACGACTGCGCCGAGCTTTCGCTTCCCGTCGCCGTGGCGGGGCTCACGATCGAAAATCTCGACGAGATCAACGCCGAGCACGGCTATCTCGCGGGCGACGTCGTGATGCGCCGCATCGGCGACATGGTCCGCCGCTGCATCCGCGGCGAGGATATGGCGACGCGCCTGTCGGGCAGCCGCATTCTCGTGCAGTTCCCCGATACGCGCTATGCGAACGCGAATGTCGCGGTGCGCCGCCTGGCCAATGTCCTGCGTTTCCAGAAGATCGATCTGCGCGGAGGCGCTTCCGTCGCGCTCAGGATCGGATACACTCTGGCCTGCTGGGATGGTAAGGCCGACGCGCGGATGCTCGTCGCGTCGCTCAAGGCAAGGAAAGTCGCGGTCGCCGCCTGATCCGGCTCCCGCGCGGGAGAGGTTTCATGGCGATCGCGATCGATGTCGTTTCCGATTTCGTGTGCCCGTGGTGCTGGATCGGCAAGCGCCATCTCGATACGTTCGCGGCCGAGGCTGATGTCGAGCGCCGCTGGCACCCCTATCTGCTCCATCCCGATATCCCGGCAAGCGGCGTCGATCGCGCCGAATTCGTTCGCGCCAAGTTCGGCAGCGACGAGCGCGCGCGCGAACTCGGCGCGGGTGTCACCGCCGCTGCGAAGGGCGTGGGTCTCGATATCGATTACAGCCGCATATCGCGCATACCCGATACGCGCGATGCGCACCGCCTCGTGCGCTGGGCGGGCGGCCAGGGGCGGGCGGACGTCGTCGCCGAAGGGCTGTTCCGCGCTTATTTCAATGAAGGCCGCGATATCGGAGAGGCTGCCGTTCTTGCCGACATCGGCGTCGCGGCAGGCATGGACCGCGCCATTCTGGAGGAGCTTCTCGCCGGCGATGCCGACCGCGAGGTGATCGACGCGCAGGCGGATCGCGCACGGTCGATGGGCGTCAGCGGCGTGCCCACGCATATTTTCGCAAACAAGGTCGCCGTGGTCGGCGCGCAACCGGTAGAGGCGCTTCGGCAGGCCGCAGGGTTGGCGACTTCATAGCTGCCTCCCCCGCGACCCTGAACGAAACGCTTCACCCCATGCGGTGCAGACCGCAAAGTTTGTTGCCCGTGGGGTCGCGCAGATAGGCGAGGTAGAGCTTGCCGATGCTGCCTTCGCGAACGCCGGGCGGGTCTTCGCAGGCGGTGCCGCCGGCTGCGACGCCCGCAGCGTGCCAGGCGTCGGCTTCCTCGGGAGATTTCATCGCAAAGCCGATCGTGGAGCCGTTGGCATGGCAGGCGGGTTCGCCGTTGATCGGCTTGGTGATCACGAAAATGCCGGTGGGCGTCATGTAGAAAACGCGGCCTAGATCGTCGGTATTGCCCGGCGCAACACCGAGCGCGCCAAGCGTGGCGTCATAGAATTTTTTGGCGGCGGCCATATCGTCCGCGCCGACCATGATGTGACTGAACACGTCTTCTCTCCTCCTGCAATGCCGCGCGGGGGGCTGCGGCCTCGCGAACGCTGATGACACGGGCCCTGCGGCGCATCAAGATATCACTACCGGCAGTCGCCGGGTTCGTGTTGCTCTCGACACGGCCCCCCAAAAATCTGTGAAAAGCCTTGCAGCGTTCGGGTCCGCACGCCGCGATCCGGCATTCCATGGGAGAAATTCATGCGCTTCACTCTTGCCCTGCTGCTGGCCTGCGCCGCGCCGCTCGCTTTTGCCCCTGTTCCGGCGACTGCGCAGACAGCGCCCGAAAACACGCAGGATGCGGCGCTGCTCCAGTTCCTCGATCAGGCGTTTGACGCGCGCGTCAGCCTAGAGCCCGAAACGCAGACGCGACTCGGGCTCAAGACCGACTATGACCGGCTCAACGACTATACGGATGCGGCGGCGGTGCGGGAGCAGGCGCTTGCCGAACAGCAGCTCACGGAGATGCGCGCGCGCTTTCGGCCGGAGCAATTGAGCAAGAGCGCGCAACTCAGCTTCCGCCTGTTCGAATATGATGTCGAGCGCAGCCGCAAGGCCTTCGCGTTTCGGAAGCTGCACTTTCCGGTCACGACGAACGGCAGTCCGGCGGGGCATATTCCGGTGCTGCTCATCAACAATCACAAGGTCGATACGGTCGCCGATGCGCAGGCCTACATCGCTCGCCTGCGCGATACCGAGCGCGTGATGCGGGAGGTTGCGGCAACGATGCGCGCGCAGGCCGCGCAGGGCGTCGTTCCCAACACGGTCAACTTCGCGCCTGCGCGCGCAGACGCCGGGAAAGTCCTCGTCGGGGCCCCGTTCGACAGCGGCCCCGATTCGACTCTGATGGCCGATTTCCGCAAGAAGGTCGGCGCCCTCGATGCGCCCGCGCCGGTAAAGGAGAAACTTCTCGCCGATGCAGGCGCGGCGCTGAAAGGCCCGCTGCGCACCGGCTACGACGTGCTGATCGCGGCGATCGACGAAATCGCGCCCCTGTCGAAAGGCAATTTCGGCGTCTGGAGCCTGCCCGGCGGCGATGCCTATTACGCCGATCAGCTGGAAAGTTCGACGACCACGGACCTCACGGCCGACCAGATCCACGCGCTGGGGCTGGAGCAGGTCGCGGCGATCCGGCAGGAGATGGAGGCGATCAAGCGCGAGGTCGGGTTCGACGGCACGCTCGATCAGTTCTTCGATCACGTCCGCACCGATCCCGCGCTCAAATATCCCAACACCGATGCGGGCCGCGAAGCCTATCTGAAGGATGCGCGGGCTGTAATCGCGTCGGTGATGGCCGTCACGCCGCGCTACTTCAGCGTACTGCCCAAGGCTTCGCTCGAGGTGCGCGCGGTGGAGAAATGGCGCGAAGCGACCGCGCCGACCGCTTTCTACAACCCGCCCTCGGCAGATGGTTCACGGCCGGGCATCTATTACGTCAATCTCGTCGACATGAACCAGACCCAGAAGGTGCAGGTCGCCGGAATTTCCGTTCACGAAGGCGCGCCCGGGCACCACTTCCAGATCGCGCGCCAGCAGGAACTCTCGGGCATCCCGAAGTTCCGCAGGTTCGGCGGCTACGGCGCCTATGTCGAAGGCTGGGGCCTGTATTCCGAAAGGCTTGCGGTCGAGATGGGCGCGTACAAGGATCCCTACGAACGGTTCGGCATGCTCTCGCTTCAGGTCTGGCGGGCGATCCGCCTGGTGCTCGACACCGGCATCCATTCGAAGCGCTGGACGCGCGATCAGGCGATCGCCTATTTCAGCGCCAACAGCTCGGTTTCCGATACCGACATCGCGCGCGAGGTCGATCGCTATTTCAACTGGCCGGGGCAGGCGACGAGCTACATGGTCGGCCAGCTCAAGATCGCGGAACTCCGCGCCCGCGCCGAGCGCACCCTCGGCCCGCGCTTCGACATCCGCGAATTCCACGAAGCCGTCCTCAGCGAAGGCGCCCTGCCGCTGAGTGTGCTCGAAGAGCAGGTCGACCGGTATATCGCTGCGAAGCGCCTTTAAGACGGGCTGGTCGCGGCCACTATCCGGCCAGCTTCCCCATCGCACGCGCGACGTTGAGCCCGCCTTGCAGACGCGATGCCGGGTTCGGCCAGTCGCGGCTGATGAACAGCTTGTGGTCCGGGCGCAGCCGCGCGACCTGCGCGTTTTTCTGCACGAACTCGATCAGCTTGCCGGGTTTCGGGAAGCTCCCGGCGTGGAAGGCGATCAGCGCACCTTTGGGTCCGGCCTCCAGCTTCTCGATGTTCGCGGCCTTGCAGTGCAGTTTGATTTCAATGACTTTCAGAAGATTGCTGACTTCACTCGGCAGCTTGCCGAAGCGGTCGATCAGCTCAGCGGCGAAGGGCTCCACGTCCGCCACCTCGTCGATGTCGTTGAGCCGCCGGTAGAGCGCCATCCGCAGGTTGAGGTCGCTCACATAGCTTTCCGGGATGAGGATCGGCGCATCCACGGCGATCTGCGGGCTGAACGCCTCGCGCGGCCGGTCGAGCCCGGCGGCGTCGGCGCGCGCCGCCAGCATCGCCTCCTCCAGCATGTCCTGATACAGTTCGAAGCCGATCTCGCGGATATGCCCGGATTGTTCGTCGCCCAGCAGATTGCCCGCGCCTCTGATGTCGAGGTCTTGCGCGGCGAGCTGGAAGCCCGCGCCGAGCGTATCGAGGTTCGACAGCACCTGCAGCCGCTTCATCGCCGTCTCGGTCACCATGTGGTTCGCGGGCGTCGTCAGATACGCATAGGCGCGCGCCTTCGATCGCCCGACGCGCCCCCGGATCTGGTAAAGCTGCGCCAGCCCGAACATGTCGGCGCGGTGGACGACCAGCGTGTTGGCGCTCGGAATGTCGAGCCCGGATTCGATGATCGTCGTGGAAACCAGCACGTCGTAGCGCGTGTCGTAGAAGGCGGACATGCGCTCTTCCACCTCGGTCGCCCCCATCTGCCCGTGCGCGACGATGAACTTCACTTCCGGCACGTGGCTGCGCAGGAACTCCTCGATCTCGGGGATATCGGCGATGCGCGGCGTCACGAAGAAGCTCTGTCCGCCGCGATAATGCTCGCGCAGCAGCGCCTCGCGCACCACCACCTCGTCCCACGGCATCACGTAGGTGCGCACGGCGAGCCGGTCGACGGGCGGCGTCGCGATGATCGACATGTCGCGCAGCCCCGACATCGCCATCTGCAGCGTGCGGGGGATCGGCGTTGCGGTCAGCGTCAGCACATGCACGTCGGATTTCAGCTGTTTCAGCCGCTCCTTGTGGATCACGCCGAAGCGCTGCTCTTCATCCACGATGACAAGACCGAGCCGCTTGAAATTGATGTTCTTCGATAAAAGCGCGTGCGTGCCGACGACGATATCGACGGTGCCGTCGGTCAGCCCCGCGCGCGTCTGCGCCGCTTCGCCTGCCGAAACCAGCCGCGACAGGTGGCCTATCTTCACCGGCAGGCCGTCGAAGCGCTCGCGGAAATTCTGCGCGTGCTGGCGCGCGAGCAGCGTCGTCGGGCAGATCACCGCCACCTGATCGCCCGCCATCGCGCCGACGAACGCGGCGCGCAGCGCCACCTCGGTCTTGCCGAAGCCGACATCGCCCACGATCAGCCGGTCCATCGGCTTTCCGGCCGAAAGGTCCGCGACCACGTCTTCCACCGCGCGCAGCTGGTCGTCGGTTTCGGCGTAGGGGAAGCGGTCCACGAACGCCCCGAAAGTAGCCGCCTCCGTCTCGAAAACCTTCCCCGGACGAGTCGCTCTCTCTGCGGCTACTTTGAGAAGTTCGTTCGCAATCTCGCGAATCCGCTCCTTCATTCTGGCCTTGCGAGCCTGCCAGCTCGCGCCGCCCAGTTTGTCGAGCGCGACATTCTCGGAATCCGAACCGTAGCGCGAAAGAACGTCCATGTTCTCCACCGGCACATACAGCTTGTCGCCGCCGGCGTAGGTCAGATGCACGCAGTCGTGCGGGCTCCTGCCCACCTCGATCGTGGTCAGCCCTTCATAGCGCCCGATGCCGTGGTCGGCGTGCACCACGATGTCTCCCGGCGTCATCATGGAAAGCTGGTCCATGAACGCGTCGGCCTTGCGCGCGCGCTTCACCCGCCGCACCATCCGGTCGCCGAACATGTCCTGCTCGGAAACCAGCGCGACATCGCCGCTGGTGAAGCCGTGGTCGATCGGCAGCACCGCCATCGCCGCGCCGCCGCTCTTGGCCGCGCCCAGCGCCTCCTGCCAGTTCTCGACGATATGCAGCGGCCCGAAGCCGTGGTCGGCGAGCAGCGTGTGCAGCCGGTCGCGCGATCCCTCGGTATAGCTCGCCAGCACGACGCGGTGCCTGCTCTTGTGCAGCGCCGCGACATGCGTGCCGACGGCCTCGTAGATGTTCGCCTGCGCCGCGCGCTCGGGCGCGAAGTCACGCGCCGCCGTCACGCCGAGGTCGAGCACGGCGTCCTCGTCGGGCCGCGCGAAGTGCGTGGCGAGGTGCATCTGCCGCGCGTCCCATGCGGCCTTGGTCAGGTACAGCGCGTCGGGCGCGAGCGGCCGGTAGCTGCCCGGCTCTCGTGTCATCGCGGCCACGCGGTTGCCGTGATAGTCGTCGATCGCCGCGAACCGCTGCTCGGCGGCAAGGCTCGTGCCTTCATCGCGTACGGTGATGTCGGCGGTGCCCAGATAGTCGAACACCGTGCCGAGCGCGTCCTCGAACAGCGGCAGCCAGTTCTCCATGCCCGCAAGCCGCCGCCCGTCGCTTACCGCCTGATACAGCGGATCGCCCGTCGCTGCGGCGCCGAAGCGTTCCACATAGCCGCGCCGGAAGCGCTGGATGCTGTCCGCCGAAAGCAGCGCCTCCGAAACCGGCAGCAGATCGAACCCGGCGCTGGTGCCGCTCGTCATCTGGCTGGCGGGGTCGAACAGCCGCAGCGTTTCGATCTCGTCGCCGAAGAAGTCGAGCCGCAGCGCATGTTCGCCGCCCGCTGGAAACAGGTCCAGAATGCCGCCGCGCACGGCGAACTCGCCCGCGTCCATCACCGTGTCGGTTCGCACGTAGCCGTGGGCGACGAGCATTTCGGCAAGTGCATCGCGGTCGATGCGCTCCCCCGGCGCGATCCGCGCGGAAAGCCGCGCCAACCGCTCCGGCGTCAGTGTGCGCTGGATGAGCGCGTTCACGGTGGTCGCGACCAGTTGCGGCGTCTTCACCAGCCTCAGCAGCCCCGCGAGCCCCGCCACCCGGTCCGCCGCCACACGCAGCGAGGGCGATGCGCGGTCGTAGGGCAGCGAATCCCAGGCCGGAACGTACAGCGTCTCCACTTCAGGCGCGAAGAAGTGCGCGGCGTCGAGAAGCTGGTGCGCGGCAAGATCGTCGGGCGCGACGAACACGGCGCGGCCGCCGTTGGCAAACGCCGTGCGCGCCAGGTCCGCGAGCAGCCATGGCTGGAATCCCGCAGGCGCGCTCGCCAGCGTCAGCGGCGTCGCGGCTTTCGCAATCGCCTCGATATAATTCTTCACTCCGGCGCCACCATGAAATCAAGCCGCTTCAAGGCATCCAGCAGCGGCCCATGCCAGCGCTCCGGCGCCGTGTCGGTGCCGATCGCCCACGCCATGATCTCCACGTCATCCTCTTCGAGGAACGCTTCCATCCACGCGATCTCGGCCTCGCTCCAGCGCGCGAGGTGGCGGTCGGTGAAGCTGCCGATCATGATGTCGGCTTCCTTGGTGCCGCGATGCCAGGCGCGGAAGTGGAGCCGCCGCCGGCGCGCGTCTAGGGTGGTCATATGCGCTTTCGCCAATAGCAATGTGACGGAAAGCGCATTTGCGCCTCCCGCTGCATGGAGTTAGTCAGTTCGCGAAGCGAGATACCATGCGGCCCGATATCCTCAACCCCCTGTTCGCGGAAATCGCGGCGCTGAAAGGCGTAGGCCCGGCGCTTCAGCGCCAGCTCGAGCGGCTGGATATCGCGCGCGTCAGTGATCTTCTGTTTCATCTGCCCACCGGCGAGATCGAGCGCGTGCGCACCGATACGGTCCACGCCGGGCTGGAGGGCAGGGTCGTCACGCTTGCCGTCGATGTCGTGGCTCACGAAACGCGCGGGCCGAAATCTCCCTTGCGCGTCCGCGTGCTCGATGCGGAGGGCAATCCGCTGGACATCGTGTTCTTCACCGATCGCGGCGGCTATGCGCGCCAGCTGCTCCCCGTCGGCGAGCGCCGTGTCGTCAGCGGACGACTCGACAGCTTCGGGCAAAGCCTTCAGATCGTGCATCCCGATCACGTCGTCGCGCCCGAAAAATCCGCCGAGATCCCCGACCGCGAGCCCGTCTACGGTCTCACCGAAGGGCTCACTAACCGCCGCCTCCGCACGCTCGTCGAGCATGCGATGGAGCGCGTGCCGGAGCTTCCCGAGTGGGCCGAGCCCTCGCTGCTTGCCGTGAAGCACTGGCCGTGCTGGCACACGGCGCTTGCCGCTGCGCACGCGAACGACCGCGATGCGCGCGACCGCCTCGCTTATGATGAAATGCTCGCGAACCAGCTCGCGCTGCTCCTGATGCGGCAGGCATCCCGCCGCAAGGGCGCGCGGGCGCTTCGCGGCAATGGTCGCCTTCTGAACGCGATGCTCGCCGCACTGCCCTATCGCCCCACCAGCGCCCAGCAGCGCGCCATTGCCGAAATTCTAGGCGATATCGCGCAGGCCGCCCCGATGCTTCGGCTGCTGCACGGCGATGTCGGCTCGGGCAAAACGCTGGTCGCGCTCGCCGCCATGCTCGGCGCCGTCGAGGCCGGGGCGCAGGCGGCGATGCTCGCCCCCACCGAAATCCTCGCCCGCCAGCACATGGCGAATGTCACCGCTCTTCTGGACGGCGTCGGCGTCCGCGCTGAAATCCTCACCGGCCGCGAAAAGGGCGCGCAGCGAAAGGCCATCCTCGCCGATCTGGCCGCCGGCGACATCCACATCCTCGTCGGCACGCACGCGATCTTTCAGGAGGCGGTGGACTACCGCAACCTCGGCCTCGTCGTCGTGGACGAGCAGCACCGCTTCGGCGTCGCCCAGCGGCTGATGCTGGCCGACAAGGCCGAAAAGACCGCGCACATGCTGGTGATGACCGCCACGCCGATCCCGCGCACGCTCACGCTCACCCAGTACGGCGAGATGGATATCTCGAAGCTCGACGAGATGCCGCCGGGTCGCACGCCGGTGGAAACCCGCGTCATCAGTCAGGAGCGGCTCGATGAGGTCGTAGAGGGCGTCGGCCGTCTCCTCGAAGACGGCGGCCGCGCCTACTGGGTCTGCCCTTTGGTGGATGAAAGCGAAGTCGCGGGCGATCTCGCCGCCGCCGACGCGCGTCATGTGATGCTGAAGGACCGCTTCGGCCCCGTCGTCGGCCTTGTCCACGGCCGTATGAAGGGTCCGGAGAAAGACGCCGTGATGGCGGATTTCCAGTCCGGCCGCATCCGGCTTCTGGTCGCCACGACCGTCGTCGAGGTCGGTGTCGACGTGCCCGAAGCGAGCCTGATGATCATCGAGCAGGCCGAACGCTTCGGCCTCGCCCAGCTCCACCAGCTTCGCGGCCGCGTCGGACGCGGCGCGGCGCGTTCGGTGTGTCTGCTCGTCCGCGCGCCGAACATCTCGGAAACGGCGCGAAAGCGACTTGCGCTCATCAAGGGGACGAACGACGGTTTTGCAATCGCCGAGGAAGATCTCAAGCTGCGCGGCGGCGGCGAGCTGCTCGGCGTGCGCCAGTCCGGCGACCCGGAGTTCCGCGTCGCCACGCCCGAGCAGGTCGCCGCCCTCGTCGAGTCCGCGCGCGACGACGCGCGCCTGCTCGTCGAGCACGAAGGCGGGCTTTCCGGTCGGCGCGGCGATGCGGCGCGCATCCTGCTTTATCTGTTCGGGCGCGACTCCGCAGTCGGACTCTTGCGTTCCGGCTAGGTCTTTGCGACAGCCGAAAAAGCATGAAGACACCGCTTGCAATTGCAGTGCTGCTCGCACTCTCCGCGCCGTCGTTTGCCGGGGCCGGCGATTGGGCGTCGGCGCGGCTTGAAGGCGCGATGTCGGCCTATCATGCGGGCGATTATCGCGCCGCGCGGCGCGGGTTCCAGCGCCTTTCCGAGCACGGCTCGGCGATCGCGGAAACGATGCTCGGCGTCATGTACGCGAAGGGGCGGGGTGTTCGGGAAAACCGCGCGGTCGCTGCAGGATGGTTTTACCGTGCGGCCAGCCGCGGCTACGGCCCTGCGCAGATCGCGCTCTCCGATGCCTTTGCGCGCGGCAGCGGGGTCAGCCGCGACGCCCGCGACGCCTACTTCTGGGCACTCGCCGCGACCACCGGCGGCGACCGCAGCGCCGAAGCATCGGGGCATATGCGCGTAAAGGCGCTGGAGAAATTCCTCAGCGCGGATGCGCGCGTAGAGATCGCCGAAGACGTCCACAACTGGCGCCCGCGCGCGCAGCGCGAGCGGTAGTTCGGAAGGTCACAGGCACTGTACGCAGCATGTTTGGAGCGAGACGTAGGAGGAGGGAGTGATGCACACAGGATCCTGCGTGTGCGGCGCCGTGACATTTTTGGTCTAAGGCGATTTGCCCGGGCCGGATGGCTGTCAATGCACGAGATGCCGGAAACATTCGGGTCACTATTTCGTCTCGACAGATGTACAGAGGTCCGCGTTGACCATCCGAACGCCGCCAAGAACGGACCAATCTGAACCTTCGTTGAAACACGGCTCGCTTTGCTCAGCGATTACTCGCGGAAGATCATGTCCAGCATATGGGCCTTCCAGATCGATACCGCACGCTCGATTGGCGCCCCGTCCGGATTGCGAATATATTCGGCGTTATCTCGTTCCTGCTTGTATCGCTCGACCGCTGGCTTTACCTCTCGATCCATGAGGTCATGGACGCGCTTCTGAAACGCGCTTGACGTTCCGCGTTCGTGAAATCCATTTATGGCTCACCCTAAGTGACAGAGACTGGCCAGGCATGAGGGGCTGAATGCTCGCATGATGCTGATCGATCGCAATGTTCGCATCGTCGAAGAGGGGATCGACGTGGCGGTCCGGATCGGTCCGCTCTCCGACAGCGCCTTACGGGTGGTGGCGATCGGATCCGTCCACCAGACGATCGTCGGCAGTCCGGCCTATCTGACCAAACATGGTGTGCCTGCGTCACCATCCGACTTGAAGGCCCATCACGGTATCGTTGGAAACGGTGTTCGTGTCGGCAGCACATGGCCATTTGGGTTGAAAGGCGAGACGATTGTCGAGGTTGTCCCCCGCCTGACAGTCAACACCGTGGACGCGACGATCGCAGCCGTCGAGGCTGGGCTGGGTCTCGCCAACCTCCTGAGCTATCAAACGGCGGAGGCAATCGCCGCCGGCAGGTTGGTCCGGGTGCTCGCGGACGAGGCCCCCTTCCCTCTGCCCGTGAGCCTGTTATTCGAAGCTGGCCGCGCCGCAATGCCGGCAGTGCGGCTATTCATCGAGGCCATGAGAGAGCGTGCACGGCAGCGCGCCTGGTGAGTGGTTTCGGCGCAGCCACTACCCTTATACTATGGAAAGCGCCGTCCGATTGTGCCAGCGCGTAGACGTTCAAGGGGAGTCAGAGAACTCTGGAGACCGCCGCTCCTTTTTCGCCTACAGTTCGACCACAGCCTTGCGACCAGGTTCTGAACATGTGCGCGCATTGACGAGCGCATTATTAGGCCGCAGATCGGACTCCGGGGATCCAGCCGCCGCCTTCTTTGCTTGAAAATCTGTGTATGGTGGGAAGGTTGCGGCCAGTCGCCAGATCTGTGAGGCGCTGGCAGAGCGATATTAACCTTTTCAAGTCCAGTTGGATGTAAGTTCGGGGCTATGCGGCTCACCACGATCACGAACTGGGCTTATGGAGCAACCGTCCTCCTGACGC
>NZ_JACHNZ010000035.1 GCF_014199685.1 Sphingosinicella soli
CCCCATATGAATATGTCTGCAAAATATGGTCCGAGCAGCCAAAACGGTTTATCAGAGAACCGCACCATCAAAACGAGGGACTAAACACCTAGGCGAAGTTGGTGAGGGGGCAGCGCAGTGGGTGAGGAAAACCTACTCCGCGCCCACCGGCGACCACCCCAGCCCGTCGCCGTCCTCACCCGCCGGGATGCGCCGCAGCACCTTGCCGCTCGGCCATTCGACCTCCGCGACCGTGTTCGTCCCCGTCTCCGCGACGTAAAGCCGCTCGCCGTCCGGCCGGAACAGGATCGTCACCTGCATCGCCTCGGCCTTGCCGCTCACCGGAATCGACCGCTCCAGCGTCCCCGTCTCGACGCTGTAGACGCCGAGCGCCCCCGCCTGCAGTTCGGATGTCACGGCATGCTTGCCGTCCGGGCTGATCGCGATGCGCAGCGGAAACGGACCCGTCTCGATGCGCCGCACCAGCGTGTCGGTCGCCGTGTCGTAAACGTGAATCTCGTTCGATCCCCGGCTTGAAATCCACAGCTGCGTGCCGTCGGGCGTGATCGCGATCCCCTCCGCCTCGCGCCCGGCGGGCAGATGCGCGACCGTGCGCCCGCTTTCCAGATCGATCACGCTCGCATTGCCGCTTTTCATGTTCGCCGTGTAGGCGCGCGGGCGCGTGGGGTGCACCGCCACCATGTGCGATCCGTCCGCCTCCGTCGCGATCGATTGCAGCACGCGGCCGTCCGCGCCGTCGATCACCACCAGCGTTTTCGAAGCCTCGGCCGTCGCGAGCAGCCGGCCATCCGCTAGCCAGATCAGCCCGTGCGGCCGCGAATTGGGCGCAATATCCCACGTCGCCAGCCGCTTGCCGTCCGCCACACCGTAAACATCGATCGCCGCCGCGCCGTAGTTCACGACCGCCGCCCGCGCCCCGTCCGGCGACAGCGCCACCTCATGCGGCTGCGCCCCGCTCGCCGACCGCGCCTGCTCCCGCCCGCTGACAAGATCGACGAAACTCACGGTATTCTCGCCCTTGTTCCCCACAATGAGCGTCTCGGCCGAAGCCGGAAGCGCGGCGATCAGCAGCGCGGCGGTGAAGATGGTACGCATGAAGCTCTCCCGATGTTTGGGGCATATTGGCGCAGGGAGGGCGGGAGGTCACGTGCTCGCGTCGACTTTTGAGGATTACACGATTGATGCACGAGAACTTGTCATTTCAAAACCGCCACTCCGCCGCAGGCGGTTTAAGTCAGCGGTTGGTTTTGATACCCGTCGTCTGAACCACTATATGGATGCGCTTGTCTTTCCGCTTTCGAGCATTTTCCCATTCAAACTCTATCAGTTCGATGGCCGCCGCAACCCGGTTCCCCGCCTTTACGTGATCGCACTGCAGATGAACTTTGCTCAACTTGCGAAAACGCGCTCGGCTTCCTTTGGCGATCCTAGGCGCGACAGTTTTGAAGTCACCATCATGCGTAATTAGGATTTCACCTGCATCTTGAGCGGTCTTGGCCACTAGCGGGTCAGGAGAGTCAGTTGGCAACACGTCTCGAAGACGCGTGACCTTATGGCCACGCTCTTCAAGGAACTTACAGACAGATTCCGAGACACAATGGTCCGCGAAAAAGCACAGCTTTGGGGCGGCGCTCAGGCGGCGGCTTTCATGTTTCGCCGGACAGTGGACACATCGAACTTAGTCAGCGATGGATATTCCTCCACGATCGCATCGTCCGTGTAACCGGCGTTGATAAAACTCTCTACCGCTTTCACCGGAATACGTGTGCCTGCCAGCACATACGCATTGTGTGCTATGAACTTGTGGCGCTCGACCACTCCAATCTGAGCTTTGTCGCGGTTACGCAGGGCCGCGGCCCTATCAGCGATATCTTTGGCAATCTCAGGAAGTGGAATATCCTGGAACGAATATTGCCCATCCGTAACATTCACCGGGCGGCCCTGATTGTCGTAAATTACGATTTTGCGCTTGGCTACAGTGAGCTTGATTTCCGACCACGGGTAACCGCTATGCCTTTTGAGAAGCTCATACGCTGTGCGTAGTTCGTTCAAAGGTACACGGTATTTTTCCGTCAGGATCGCAAGCGTCCGAAGTCCAACCAAATCGTTGAACGAATAGATACGACTATAAGGGTTGCCACGATCGGCTTCATCGGCAAGCTCTGGGGAGAAAAATCCAAGACGATCCCAGCGCGTCAGGCGAGACTTAGAGATTTGCGTGATACGAGCAGCATGATCGACACTGAACGCGCGTAGCACAGTGCTCGTCGCATTCATTGACTTCCCCTCCCTCGATGCAGCCTATTCATAGTATACTCCTCGTAACCAACGCAATCTCCTTATGGAGTTGCTGATGGCCACAATATTAACGCGCAAACAGTGGGTCCGGCTCAACCTACCCAGGAACTTACCGGAGAATGCCTCTCACTTATCCGCCCCCTTCGCCTTCCCCCAACTCCGCGCCGCCGTGTACCCGAGGTAGCCCGTGCCGAAGAGCATGTAGAGCGGTTCGGGGATTGCCTCCAGGTAGGCGCCCATCCCCTGCCCGATCGCCTTGGCCGTCGCGGGGTCCCCTTCCTGTGCGGGCGCCTGCCAAAGGGCGGGAGACATCGGGGGATGGCTTCCGCCCTTTTTTGCGTTCGCGGCCTGCCTGTTTCTTTACGTCATATTCACCATCAAAGCCGCAAAGTTCCGCATTGTGTATCGAACGGGACGAGTTTGCGCGTGGAACACGCTTTGAAAGCGCTGGGGCAGAGCGGAAAAGCGCTGCTGATGGCTGTGTTTTGCGCAGTCATCGTGGTGCTTGCCGCCGCGGCGCTGCCTGCCCGTGATCCCGTTCCGACGCCCGCAAGCCCCGCATCCGTTCCGGATCGGCAGAGCCTCGTCGAAACACGGCTTCGCGAACGGATCGAGAGCCTGATCGGCACGATCGTCGGCCGCGACAACGTGCGCGCGATCGTATCGGCGGAGATCGAGCCGGATCAGACCCGGCAACTTTCCCAGGCCGGCGAACCCGGCACGAACAGCACCGAGACGACCACCATCCGCAGCAGCGGCAGGATCGGCCGCCTGACCGTGTCCGTCATGGTCAACGGCCGTTATGTCGATGGCACCGGCTACCATCCGCGCACGGAAGCCGAGCTTGCCCGCTTCACCCGCCTAGCAAAGGACGCCGCCGGGTTCGATGCGCTGCGCGGCGATTCGCTGAGCGTGGAAACCGTGCGTTTCGCGCCCCGGGATACAGGCTCGGTGTTCGACGCGCTTTTGCCGTTTGCGCCCGCCGCGCTCGCCGGCCTGCTGGGGTTTGCCGCGCTGTTGCTGGTTCTGCGCATGGCCGGACGCCGCGCGCCGGAAATGACACCCACCGCCGCGCAGGATACCCAGGCGCCGCCACCCTCCCCACACGAACCGTTCGCAAGCGATATGGCCCAAAGCCCTGCGCTTCGCCGCGCCGGTGAAGCCGTCAGTACGCGCCCGGCCGTTGCCGCCGCAGTCGTCCAGCGCTGGATGTCCGCATGAGCCCGCACGCAGCATACTTCCCCGTCGATCCATATCCGCAAAGCGGAGTCGCGCGCGCCGCCGCGCTGATGCTGGCACTTGGGCGTGAGCACGGCGCTGCGATCTGGGCGCACCTCGGCAACGATGAAGCGCGCGTGCTGAGCGCCGCGATGACGCGCATCGGGCCGATCCCCGCACCGCTCGCCGAGCGACTACTTGCTGAATTTACCGGAGACGTTTCCGGCGCCGCAACGTCTGAGGCAAAACCGCCTGCCGGTGAATCGATGTGGGATTCGCTCGCCGAAGTGAACGAAGACGTGCTCGCCGCCTATCTTCGCAGCGAACACCCCCAGACGGTTGCCGTCGTGCTCGGCAGGGTGAGGCGCGATCAGGCTGCGCGCGTTCTCTCCCGCCTGCCTGACGATTTTGCAATGGATGTCGTGCTGAGGATGCTCCGGTCCGGTGCCGTGCGGCAGGATGTTCTCGAGCAGGTCGAGGAAACGCTGCGCGCCGAACTCCTCTCCAACCCGTCTCACGTCAACCGGCGCGACGCCCACGAGACAATGGCGGAAATTTTCAACCACCTCGACCGCAGCGCCGAAGCGCGCTTCATGCTGGCGCTGGAGGACCGCGCGTTCGATGCCGCCGAGCGCATCCGCACGCTGATGTTCACGTTCGAGGATCTGGCGCGGCTCGACGCGGCCAGCGTTCAGACGCTGCTCCGCAACATCGACAAAAGCCGCCTCGCCGCCGCACTGAAAGGCGCCCGCGAAGCGCTGCGCGAGTTCTTCTTCATGAGCATGTCCGAACGCGCCGCCCGCATGCTGCGCGACGACATGGAACTGATGGGCCCCATTCGCCTGCGCGAGGCCGAAGAGGCCCAGCAAGCGATCCTGCAGGTTGCAAAACAGCTCGCAGATGCTGGCGAAATCGTTCTCGCCGACAGCCGCGACGGCAGCGAGGAGTTCGTGTTCTGATGGCTGCGTCTTTTCCAGGGAGAAGCATGATGGACGAATTTCGTCCCGACTATGAACCTGCCCGCGCGCTTGGAGCAGAGGTGCCGCCGGAGGAAGCGGCCGACGTGCTGCGCAGCGCTGCGGAGCTTGAATCGATATTCGACGTTCCCGTGCGAGTTCAGGCCGTGCTCGGCCGCTCGGCGGTGGAGGTCAGCGAACTCCTGAAACTCGCGCCGGGCGCGGTCATCGAACTCGATCGCCGCGTCGGCGAAGCGATCGACATCTTCGTGAACGACCGGCTCGTCGCACGCGGCGAAGTCGTGCTCGTCGACGAGCACCTCGGCGTCACCATGACGGAAATCGTGAGGCAGGAACGCGGATAACGCCGTCTGGCGCTCAGGTCAGCTTCCAGACGATCGGGATTACTAGCTTGGTCGGACCGCCGGGCGGCGGCGGCACCGTGCCGATCTTTTGCGGAATGCGCATGGCCTCGCGATTGAGGATCTGCGACGCCGTCGGCTCGACGAGTTCGACACCGGTGATCTTGCCGCCCGCATCGACGCTTATCCGCACCCTGGCAGTGCCTTCATCACCCCGAACCTGCGCGCTGCGCGGATAGGAGTGCTGCGCGGCGATGAGCCGCGTCACGGTCGATTTCCAGTCCGATGCCTGCGCCGCCCCTCCGAACCCGAAGGCGAGGACAGCAGCAATCGCGATTTTATGGGGCCACCCTTCCATACGGGCGGACGCTAGCGGGGCGATCCTTGCGAAATCGTTTATTTCGTTATGAACGCGGAACGATCAGAGCTGGCGTTCCACCATCATCTTCTTGATTTCGCCGATCGCCTTGGCCGGGTTCAACCCCTTCGGGCAGACGTTCGCGCAGTTCATGATGGTGTGGCAGCGATAGAGCCGGAACGGATCTTCAAGCTCGTCGAGCCGTTCGCCGGTCATCTCGTCACGGCTGTCCGCAAGCCAGCGATAGGCCTGAAGCAGGATCGCCGGGCCCAGGAACTTGTCTGAGTTCCACCAGTAGCTCGGGCAGCCGGTCGAGCAGCAGGCGCACAGGATGCACTCATAGAGCCCGTCGAGCTTCTCGCGGTCTTCGGGCGACTGGATGCGCTCCTTGCCCGAAGGCGTCGTGGAGACGGTCTGCAGCCACGGCTTGATCGAGGCGTACTGGGCATAGAAGTGCTTGAAATCAGGTACGAGGTCTTTCACGACCTCCATATGCGGAAGCGGCGTGATCGCGACGGCGCCCTTCACCTCGTCGATCGGCTTCGTGCAGGCGAGCGTGTTCGAACCGTCGATGTTCATCGAGCACGAACCGCAGATGCCCTCGCGGCACGAACGGCGGAAGGTGAGCGTCGGATCGACCTCGTTCTTTATCTTTATGAGCGCGTCGAGCACCATCGGCCCGCAACTGTCGAGATCGAGTTCGTAACTGTCCATGCGCGGATTTTCGCTGTCATCCGGCGACCAGCGGTAAATCTTGAACGTCTTGACATGCGTCGCGCCTTCGGGGGCCTTGTAAGCCTTGCCCTTGCCGTTCACCTTGCTGTTCTTCGGAAGCGTGAATTCGGCCATCGCGCGCGTCTCTCCTGTTCTCTCGCGCGTGCTGCCTAGCGCAATCGCGTGGTGGAAAAAACCTAAAAACGCCGCGCTCCGTAATAAGTCCGGCGCGGTGGGGCGCGTCCTTGAACTTGCGCCGCCTCCCCCTCGCTCTATAAGCACGGCTGGACCGTAAATCGACTGAGAGACCTGTGGATACGCCGACGACGCTTCTTCTCGCGGGCAAGAACGAAACGCCGATCTGGGGCATGTCCTCCGCCACCCGGATTACGCGGATCGCCAAGGCTTACCAGCCGAAACCGGACGAGACCGGCGTTATCGTCGCCGACACGCGCTTCGCTTTCGATCCGCAGTGGTACGCCTGGATCGCGGCGCGACCGGGCGCCGTGCTTACGCTCGGTGGGCGCCCTGTGCTCGCGAACGTGTCGCGGGAACGCGCCGAGGCCGTGCGAAGCGCCATCGACGCGGATAGCGGATCGTGGGCGGAGGGGCTTTCCGCCACCGCTTACGAAGACGGCATCACCATCTACAACGCCGCGCTGCGGAAGCGCGAGCGCCCGTTCCTGATCGAACTGATCCCGGCGAACGTCCGCGCCATCGAGCGCGCGAGCTATTTCGGCGCCTACAAGGGCGTCACCGACCTTCTCACCAAATATCTCTGGCCCGAATGGGCGCTCGTGCTGACCCGAATCGCCGCACGCACCGGCATGACGCCAAATTTCATAACAACGATCGGCGCGGCGCTCTGCGTGTGGGCGACAGTGCTGTTCTGGGATGGCCATTACTGGACGGGCATGGCGGCGGGCCTAGCGTTCATGGTGCTCGATACCGTCGACGGCAAGCTCGCGCGCTGCACGATCACCTCGTCGTGGTGGGGCAATATCTTCGATCACGGACTCGATCTCGTGCATCCGCCGTTCTGGTGGTACGCTTGGGGTGTCGGCCTCGGCGCACACGGACTTGCGCTTGCGCCCGATGTGTTCTGGACGGTCATGGGCGTCATGGTCGGCGGCTATGTGCTGCAGCGGCTTATCGAAGGCTGGTTCATTCACGTTGCCGGTATGCACATCCACGTCTGGCGAAAGATCGACACTGACTTCCGCCTGATTACCGCGCGCCGGAACCCCAATATGCTGATCCTGTTCGTCAGCCTGCTCTTTTCGCGCCCTGATCTCGGCCTGCTCGCTGTCACGGGATGGACGGTGCTGAGCCTGATCTTCCATTTTGTCCGGCTTTTGCAGGCCATTGCGGCGCGGCGGCGCGGCGCTGCACTTACGTCCTGGCTCAGCGACGGGAGCGCGGCTTGAACGAGACCATTATTCGCTTCGGCTATCCGGCGACGCTGATCGCCGAATATGAACACTGGCTCGTCCTGCTCCGCCCGGCGCAACCTACGCTCGCCAGCCTCGTGCTTGCCGCGAAGTCTGACGCGACGGCCTTCGCCGACCTCCCGCCCCCCGCCTATGCCGAACTCGCGCAGGTCAGCCGCGACATCGAATCCGCCCTCCGCAGCGCGGTCGACCATGCCAGGCTCAATTACATGATGCTGATGATGGTGGACCCTCACGTCCATTCGCACGTCATTCCGCGCTATGAAGGCAGCCGCAGCTTCGAAGGCCGGGAGTTTCCGGATGCGGGCTGGCCCAAGCTCCCGGCGCTCGGTGAGGCCGTGGAACTGGATGCGCCCGGAATTGCCGCCGTTTCCGGGTGGCTGAAGGGGCTCTGGCCGCCGCGCTGAAACCGCGTCGATGTTAACCATGGTGAAACACCGCCGGCCGTATTCGGGTCGGACGGGAACCGGATGTGCCGCTTTTCCCGGGCGTATGAGGCATGTGCTGGCTATGGAGCGTTTGAAAGACCTGATCGCGCGCATCGATGTGTCGCGTTTCGTTGCGATCATAACGCACTGGAAAATAGCCAAGAAAGTTCTGGTCAGTTACGGCATCGGCGGGTTCGCGATGGCACTGTTTGCCCTCGTCGCGACGGGTTCGCTGCTCGTCACCCGCTCCACGGTTTCCGAGGTTACCCGCCTCGCCGACAGCGGCCGCTCGATCGCGCTTGCCCACACGACCGCGATGACGGCGCAGAGCCGCATCAAGGATTATGTGATTCGCCCCGAAGCCGCGCTCGTCGCACAAGTGAACGAAAGTCTGGACGCCGCCCAGGACGCGCTGGCGCGCGCAGAGGACGGCGCCGCGATCGTGGACGAGGAAGCCACGCTGGCGCGCATCAACCGGCTGCGCGGCGTCTTCCGTACCGAATTTCGCGGCATCGTTGAAAACCAGACCGAAATCACCCGCCTCGTCGCGGGTGCGATCGAAGCCAAAGGGCCGGAAATCGGCGTCGCGCTTCACGATATCGTCGCGGCGAGCCACCGTGCGGGGGACCACCAGACCGCCTATCAGGCCGCACTCGCGCTCGAAAACTATTCGCTGCTGCGCGTCGACGTGACCCGCTACCTCTCGGCGCCGTCGCCGGAAATCGTCCAACAGACGAAAGCGGACCTGCTGAACCTCGAGGATGCGCTGAACGGCGTGTTCGCCGTCCTCACCGATCCGGCGCTCACGCGCAAGGCAGACGGGATCATCGTCAGCCTGGTGGCCTATGATGCGGCTTTCGACGAAATCGTTCGCCGCACCAGCGACCGGGATGCCGCCGTGGACAGGCTGCTCGGCAAAACAGGCCCCGCTTTCGAACGCAACGTGCAGGAATTCTCGCAAGCGATCGCCGACCGGCAGGGCATGGCCGATTTCGCCGCGCGCGCCGCCGCTGCGGGCGCCATCCTGATTACGCTTCTTGCAGGTGCGGCGGGTATCGGCGTCTCGCTCGCGGCCGGTATCCTTACCAATCTGCTGATCGCGCGGCCGATCGCTGCGATGGCGACCGCCATGCGCGCGCTCGCACGCGGCGAAACCGACACGCGCATCGAGGGCGCACAGCGCCGCGACGAAGTCGGCGACATGGCGCGCGCGGTCGCCGTGTTCAAGGACAACGCCACGGAGGTCGAGCAGCGCCGCCATGCCGCCGTGGAAGCCGAACGCCGCGAACGCGAGCGCGAGGAGGCCGCCCGCGCCGAACGCGAGGCCGAGCGCCTGCGCGCCGCTGTCGAGAAACGTGCCGCGCTCAACGCGCTTGCCGCAGCGTTCGAAGACAGCGTCCGCCATGTCGTCACCGCTGTCGACAGTGCCGCACGCCAGATCGCGGCAGGTTCCCAGCAGGTGAGCGACGCCGCGCGAAGCAGCACTGCGCTTGTCGCCGATGTCACGCTTTCGGCCGAGGAAGCCAGCCACAACGCGCTCACCGTGGCCAATGCATCCGAGGAAATGGCCCGGTCGCTCGCCGAGGTCTCGCACCGCGTCGTCGAGTCTTCGGCGATGTCGGAGCAGGCCGTATCGCGCGCGCGGGCCACCGACGCGATCGTCGCCGGCCTCTCGATCGATGCCGAAAAGATCGGCGAAATCGTCGGCCTCATCAATTCGATCGCGGAGCAAACGAACCTGCTCGCGCTCAACGCCACGATCGAGGCCGCGCGCGCGGGCGAGGCCGGGCGCGGCTTTGCAGTCGTCGCCAGCGAGATCAAGGCGCTGGCGAACCAGACCAGAACGGCCACCATCGACATCAACGCGCGCATCGGCGCGATTCAAGCGGTGACCCGCGAAACCGTGGGCGCGATCGAGGAAATCGTCGCCACGATCGGCGAAATCAACAATATCGCAGCCACGGTCGCCGCTGCGGTGGAGCAGCAGGCAGCGACCACTTCCGAGATCGCGCGCAACACGCATCAGGCCTCCGACAGCACCCATGCGGTCGCGCGAAACATCGTCCAGGTGCGCTCCGGCGTCGAGGCGACGGGCATCGCGGCGAAAGAAGCGCTCGCTGCGGCTGCCGACCTCAACCGGCAGTCCAGCACGCTCACCACCGAGGTGGACCGCTTCCTCGCCCGCGTCCGCGCAGCATAATCGAAGGGTGCGTCCAACGGACCGCTGACAAGCGCCGCAGCTTCGTGTATCGCCCCCGCCCATGCTCAACATCAATGGCATCACCGTGCGGCTTGGCGGCCGCGTTATTCTGGACGGCGCGACCGCGTCGCTGCCCACGGGAAGCCGTGTCGGGCTGATCGGACGCAACGGCGCAGGCAAATCCACGCTGATGCGCGTGATGTGCGGTTTCCTGGAAGCCGACGGCGGCGAGATCGAGACCGCGACCCGCTCGCGCATCGGCTATATCGCGCAGGAAGCGCCTGCGGGGAACGCGACGCCGCTGGAAACCGTGCTCGCGGCGGACACGGAGCGCGCCGCGCTGCTTGCCGAGTCCGAAACCGCGACCGACCCGGACCGTATCTCCGAAATCCACGAACGGCTGAACGCGATCGATGCGTGGACGGCGGAGGCGCGCGCGGCGCGGATTCTCGTGGGCCTCGGCTTCGACGAAGAGATGCAGGGCCGCTCGCTCGACAGCTATTCGGGCGGGTGGAAGATGCGCGTCGCGCTCGCTGCCCTGCTCTTCTCGGAGCCCGACCTGCTGCTGCTCGACGAGCCTTCGAACCACCTCGACCTTGAAGCGACGCTGTGGCTGGAAAACTTCCTGAAAAGCTACCGCGCGACGATGATTGTTATCAGTCACGAGCGGGATCTTCTTAACAATGTAGTCGACCACATCCTGCATCTGGAAGGTGGCAAGATCACGCTCTACCCGGGCGGCTACGATGCGTTCGAACGGCAGCGCGCCGAGCGGCTGGCGCAGATCGAGGCCGCGCGGAACGCGCAGACGCGCCAGCGTGAGAAGCTGCAGGACTATATCGCCCGCAACAGCGCCCGCGCGAGCACCGCCCGGCAGGCGCAGTCGCGCGCCAAGGCGCTGGCGAAGATGCAACCGATCGCGGCGATGGCGGAAGACCCCAGCCTCAGCTTCGCGTTCCCGAACCCCGGCGAGCTGAAGCCGCCGCTCATCACGCTCGACATGGCATCGGTGGGCTACACCGAAGGCAATCCGATCCTTTCGCGGCTGAACCTTCGCCTCGATCCTGACGACCGCGTCGCGCTGCTCGGGCGCAACGGCAACGGCAAGACGACGCTTGCCCGCCTGCTGGCGGCGCAACTGCCGCCCATGGACGGCGAGATGCGGACGGCGGGGAAGATGCGGGTGGGCTATTTCACCCAGTATCAGGTCGAGGAACTCGACACCGAAGACACGCCGCTTGAGCACATGACGCGGATCATGAAGGGCGCAACCCCCGGCGCCGTGCGCGCGCAGCTCGGCCGCTTCGGCTTCTCGGGCGACAAGGCGCTGACCAAGGTCGGCAAGCTCTCGGGCGGTGAACGCGCGCGCCTCGCGCTCGCGCTCATCACGCGCGAAGCGCCGCACATGCTGATCCTCGACGAGCCCACCAACCACCTCGACGTCGATTCGCGCGAAGCGCTGGTGCAGGCGCTGAACGACTATTCGGGTGCCGTGGTGCTCGTCAGCCACGATCGCCACATGCTGGAGCTGACCGCAGACCGGCTGGTTCTGGTCGATGACGGCCGCGCCGAGGATTTTGCGGGAAGCCTTGAAGACTATACCGATTTCGTGCTCGGCAAGTCCGGCGACCGCTCTGCGGGGAATAGCCAGGGCAGCCGCAAGGGATCCCGCAAGGCATCCAATGATGCGCGCGAGCAGGAAAAGCGCCTGCGCGCCGCCGTGAAGAGCTTCGAAGCCGAGATCGCTTCGCTCACTGCCGAGCGCAGCGCGGTCGAACGCGCGATGTTCGACCCTTCATCGGCGGGTGCCGCGCACGCCCAAAAGACGATGACCGAGCTGATGAAACTTCGCGCCGACCTTTCCGGGCGCATCGAAGCGACCGAAGCCGAATGGCTGGCTGCGTCTCAAGCGCTCGAGGTCGCGGCCTAGGGCGGGGACAGGCGCCGCAGCATCGTCCTTGCCAGATCGAGCGCGCGTTCGCGCGGGAGCCGGTCGGACGAGAGGCTGTAATCGAGCCAAAGTCCGTCCATCGTCGCCGATACGAGCGCCGCGATATCGCGCGGCGGCACCGGGCCGGGCGGAAGCCTGCCGACCGCCTGATCCAGAAGGGCGTGCAGCCGCGCGTTGTAATCCGCGCTTACCGCGGCGAAATCGGGATTGTTGCGCACAAGCGCCCAGAACGCGATCCACGCGCCCAGGATGTCGGGGTTCGACCATTCGTCGCTGAAATGCACCTCGAACAGCCGATCGACCGTTTTCCACGGGTCGGTGTAGCCCGCCGCAAGCTCATCCTCGAAACGCGCGATGAAGCTGTCGCAAAGCTCCTGATAGGTTTCGAGGAGCAGATTGTCGGGATTGCTGAAATAGTGGCGCAGCAGCCCATGCGACACACCGGCGCGGCGGCAGATCTCGCGCCCGGTCGTGCCGCGCGGGCCAAGCTGCGCGAGACAGCTGATCGTCACGGCAAGCAGATCCTGACGCCGCAACTCCGGCGTCTGACGGCGCACGCGGCGCGTTTTCGTTTCGATGTTCGTGGACGTCATACCCGCAACCGCCATCCGGCGTTTTCCCTATCGGCAGCCGTTACAGCCGAACGCTCCCTATCGCAGGCTCCCGGCGGTTCGCGCAAGCCGCAGCCGCGCGTTCAATCGAGATCGGGGTCGTGATAATGCTGCACGTAAGACTCGATCAGACGATCAACCGCCTCGCGCGACACACGGTTGTAGTCTTCTGAAAAGCCCAGCGTCGCCACCATTTTCCAGTGGCCGTACATAACGATCACAAACAGATAGGCGATTTCGTGACAGGCTTTCTGCTTGAGCGCCGGGTTGCTGATCTGGATTTCATGCGCGATCGTATATTGCAGCAGATTATACTGCCCGCTGAGATTGAGGCGCACCGCCTCGGAACCCGCCGCCAGCGAAAGCATCGCGTCGTAGACGCCGTCGTCTTTGGGCTTCGGGTTGCCCTCGATGAAATTGAAGTAGAAATCCAGGAACATCGGCAGACGCTCGGTTGTTCCCGCCTCGATGATGCCTTTCATCAGGCAATCGCGGTAGCCCGCCGCAAGCGCATCGCAGACGGCAACCATCAGCTCCTCGGGGTCCGGGAAGTAGTGCCGGATCAGCTGCCGCGACATGTCCGCTTCCTTCGCGATCGCGTCGTAAGAGGGCATCGGCAGCCCGTCGCGACCGATCGCCTTGATCGCGGCCTCCACGATCTCGGGCTTGCGAATTTCAGATATGGGCTTCGGCACGGCGCCCCCGGGATACGCTTAAGGTTACAAAAAAGCCCGCAGGCACGGGCGGGCGCATGCTAACATCGCTGAAAGCAGTATCAAGGGATTAGTTAAAAGGCACCAAACATCGATCGGCGAGCGCAGGACAAACGCACACCGTCTACAGCCCTTTCCCCTTCAAACCACCAAGCAAGAATGGGACCACCGCCCGAAAACAGCGCTTTTCCGGCGACGGCGACGGCGCGAGACGGCAAACTGTAAGCCCCGCCGACAGAGGCGGCGTGTCGGCCGCCATTACGTATCCGGCTCAATAACGCCTTGATATTACAGAAAATATATGCGATACGCAATTACGCGAGGGCTTATATTCTCGCGTTGTTTACATCCCAGTTTTGACTGGCCCGATCGCTCCCAGCGGTCGGGCCACTTTTCAAACCGGCGTTACGACCAGCCGAGCAGCATCGCGACACCGACGCCGATGAAATTCGCGACGATGTAGCCGAGGATTCCCGCGAAGAGGCCGGGTGTCACGAGAGAACTCCACTCCCGCGCTCCCGCCATGCCGGCAGCGGTGGCCGGCCCCAAGACTGCGGCGTTGGACGCCACAAGCATCTCCCGCATCGGCATGCGAAACAGAAACGCGCAGCCCAGGACCACGACCAGATGCGTGCAGACGATGATCGCGGCGAAACCCAGAAACTGTAAAGCCGAGCCGCTCAGAGCGCCGAAATCCGCCCCGAAACCGACCACAACGAAAAATCCGTACATGATGGCGATCCCCACCTCTTCCACGCCCTTCAGCCGTGCAATCTGATCGGGGAAAATATTGGCGGCAGCGACGGTGATGATCGTGAGGAACAGGATCGAAAAGCCGGGGATGCCGAACCACACCGCCAGCTCGCTTGCAATCCAGCTCACGAGAAATGCCGTGCCGACGGCCAGCGCCAGACGTCCTGCACGGTCTGCCGGAAGCCCCTCCGAGGCCTGTTCCGGCTTTTTCACCGCGACGGTCCCGCCCTCCTCCCCGCGCTTGGTGAGCAGTCCCGCGAGGATCATCAGCACCATGAAGAACAGCGCGCCGACCACGGTGTCTGCGGCGAGCGCACCCGCGTAGATATCCGGGTCCGTGAAGCCGAGGCTTTGCGACACGGCGACGAAATTCATCGCGCCGCCGATGTAGGTGGCGGCGAAAACACCCGCGGCCGACGCCTCTATCGCGCCCAGATCCATCGCAGCGACGGCCACCGCGACACCCGCCAAGGTCGCGAGGCAGGCAACGACGAATGACACCAGCACCGGCCGCGCTTCGACGAAGATAACCCGAAGGCGCGAATTCAGCAGCAACAAGACAATACCCACAGGCACAAACTGCGCCATCACCACATCGTAAACAGGCGCAGAGATAGGCGTGATGCCGATATTCGACGCAAATATCGCGATAACCATTATAAGAACAGATCCGGGAGCGAACCTCCCTATTCGCGTTTTTTCTACGAGAAACCCGAATCCTATCAACATTATTATTATCGATATCAAGATAATATGATCGTTTGCGCCAATCATGCCGATTCCATAATTGAAATTGATTTACGATTAAACTTATAAGACTGTGCAATTCCCCGAGGAAAGGATTCGTCGTGAGCGATCAGAAGGGCCGAGCCCGCGATTTCGGCGTTTGCTTTCAGGGCGCACCCGGCCCGTTCAATGCCGTTACGGATGTGCCTGGCATAAAAATCGGCCACCACCAACTCGTGGCGGGCGAGGACGTTCGCACCGGCGTCACGGCGATCGTGATCGACGCGCCCGATGCCGCCTCCGGCGTTCCCGCCGCGCTGTTTTCCTTCAACGGCACGGGCGAGATGACGGGCAGCCATCTGATTGAGGAGATCGGCGTGCTGTTCGGCCCCGTGCTGACCACCGGCACGCTGAACGTCGGCGCGGCGCGCGACGGCGCGCTGCAATGGGCGCGGCGTCATGTGACGGATGCCGATCGTCGATTCTCGCGCATTCTGCCCGTTGTCGCCGAAACCTTCGACGGGCGCCTGCACGATGCCTGGGGACTGCATCTGAAGCCCGAGCATGCGCTCGCCGCGCTGGAGGCCGCACGCGGCGGCGCCGTCGAGGAAGGCGCCGTGGGCGGGGGAACGGGCATGATCGCCTTCGGATTCAAGGGCGGCATCGGCACGGCATCGCGCCTGGTGCGCTTCGGCGAAGGCACGTTCAGCGTCGGCGTGCTGGCGCAGTGCAACTATGGACGCCGCGAGGAACTGACCATTTGCGGCGTGCCGGTGGGACGCCTGATCGCCGATCTGAAACCCGAAGGCATCGACGCCGGGGACACGCCCGAAAGCGCTTCGCTGATCGTGATCGTCGCGACCGACGCGCCGCTCGATGCGGTGGGGCTGAAAAGGCTGGCACGCCGCGCCGCGCTGGGGATGGGGCGCACCGGCGTGACGGGCGATGCGGGCTCGGGCGACATCTTCCTGGCGATTTCCACCGCGCACCGCGTCACGCTCGGCGGCGAGACCCTGAACGCGATGGCCGTGGTGCCGCCCCTGTCGCTCGACCCGTTCAGCGAGGCGACGGTTCAAGCGGTCGAGGAGGCGCTCATCAACGCGCTGTTCGCCGGTGAAACCATGCGCGGGCAGAACGGCGCGCTCGTATACGGCCTGCCGCGCGAGCGCGCCGCGCAGCTGATCGCATCGGGGGGCCGCTGAATACCTCACGACGCCGCGCGCTTGTATTCGCCGGATTGTCCGCTCGCGGAAAAGACCAGCCCCGCGACACCCTCCACCTCGCGGAACTGGATGAGCGCTGGCTCCGGCCACGAGAAGGCGGGGTTTTCGAGCAGAAGCTGCAACCGCTCCGCACCCCACGGTCGCAGGCGGATCGGCGCGCCGTCACCCAGCCGGGCCGTCAGTTCGCCGCCCTGTCGGCGGATCGCGATCGTGCCGAAGGCAGCGCTGTGATAGTCGCCCGGCCAGGCCTTGAGCTGCGCGGCTGAAAGGGGGCGCGGCGCATGGGTTTTGCGCGCGTCATCCGCCGTTTTCTGCTGATGCGCCTGCCAGGACGCGAGCAACCCGGCGAAGCGGTCGCGGTCCTCATCCTTTACGCCGAGAGCGCTGTCCAGAACCGCGTTGCGTATGGCGAGGCGGCCGAGCGAACCTTCGCGGTTCATCATCACGGCAACCCCCACCCCGGCATCGGGCATCCACGCGATCATCGCCGCAACGCCGTCTCCGCCGCCGAGATGCGTGAGAACGCGGTGGCCCCGGTAGCTGCCGGTGAACCAGCCGAAGGCGTAGCCGTGATCGGCCTTTGCATCATACTGGAAGCTCTCCAGCGGGCCGCGCTCGCGGATCACCGTCTGGGTGGTGATGATTTCGCTGAACGCTTCGGGCGAGACGAGGCGCGTGCCGTCCGGCGCCTGCCCCTCCGCTATCCAGAAGGCCAGCCAGCGCGCCATGTCGCGCGCCGATGCGTAAAGACCGCCGGCGGGCTGCGTATTGTCGTAGGGATGATCGAGCGTGAAGCTGCGAACACTGTTGCCGTCGAAGGCATGCATCCCGGCGACATTCGCCTGCCCCGCAAGCGCTGCCGCGCCCACTAGCGTGTCCGCCATGCCGAGAGGCCGGAGCACATCTTCTCGCACCGACGCTTGCCACGAACGGCCGGTGGCGGAGGAGACCATCGTGCCGGCCGCCGTGTACATGAGATTGCTGTAGCTGAAGCCGCTGCGAAACCCATCCTGTTGCGGCAGGCCGCGCATCGCCGCGATCAGCGCATGATCCCGCACGCCGGGATGATTGAACCACAACAGATCGCCGCGCACAGTGCCGGTTCGGTGTGCGAGCAGGTCGCGCAGCGTGACCTCCGCCGTAACGCAGGCATCCGCCACGGCGAAATCGGGCAGGATTTTCGAAACCTTGTCGTCCCAGCCCAGAAGGCCGCGATCGACCGCCTGCGCCGCCACCACGGCGGTGAACGCCTTGGTGAGCGAGGCGATGCCGAAACGCGTGCGCGCGTCCACCGGCGCGGCGGCGGCGAGGTCTCTTACGCCGTAGCTGCGCAGATCCGGCGCCTGGCCCTTGCGCACGATCGCGACAGCGGCGCCGGGCACGGCTTCGGCAGCCATCACATCGCGGATCAGCGTATCCAGAGCATCGGCCCGCGCTGTGGTCGGCCACGCCGTCATCAGGATGCACAGCAGGCCGAGCGCGACCCTGATCACAAGCGGAAGCCGATCATGTTGAACATCGCGAGGAGCGCGATCCATCCGATCGCGCACAGAGACAGCAGCAGCAGGTGCAGATGCTCGAAGATCAGGAACGGCTGCCGTCTCGTTGCGAGCGCCACAAGGTTGCGCACAAAGCCGTAGAGCAGCACCGCGCACGCCGCCGCCAGCAGCGTGCCGAGCCCGGCCAACGCCAGAAAGCGCGCTTCAAGCCCAAGCAGGAAATCCTCGATAAGCGGCCGCCCGGTCCAGAACGTCAGCAGCGCGAGCCCGATCAGAACGACGATCACTGCCGACAAGACCGCCGCGATGCGCGTTGTCCGCCCGGCGACCATTCGGCGTGCGCGCCAGAACAGCGCGGCAAACCCGCTCACCCCCGAAAGCAGCAGGACGGGAAGCATCGCCGCGTGGGTTGCAGGGTTCTGGAGCAAACCCACCCTCACGAACGGATCGATGGCGAAGCGCGGGTTCAGGCTGATGGAGCCATCCGCCGGATCACGGGAAAATGCCCACACCGGTGAGGCCGTGAAGCCGCCGCTGACGGACGGAGCGCTCTGCGCGTGCCAATACACGTTGGGCGCGACGGCGCGGTAAGGCCCCTTGCCGCCGATCATCAGGCCACCTTCGACAGGCTCGACACGCATCACCGCATCTGCCGCGTTCAACAGATCGAGAAATTCCATGATCGTGCCGTAGGCGCGATATTCGTGCCGGTAGCTTCCTGCCAGGTCCGCAACGGGAATGGCCGTTTCGGCCTTCCCCGCAAGCGGCACGCCGTCGCCGTGGAAATGCTGCATGAAGCTGCTGAACACGCCGATGTTGCTGAGCGGCATTTCGACCGGGCGATCGGGATCGGGCGCTCCGCCGCCGGAAAAGAGGGACGCGACGGGATCGACCGACGGCATCTCGGCCATCAGCGAAAAGAACAGGCCGACGTTCTGCTCGGGGAATATCCAGAAGATCGAATGAAACCCCGGCCAATCGCCGCCATGACCGATACCGCGCGTGCTGCCCCAGTCCAGCGTCATGAAGACCGTTCCGAACCCCAGAACGGCGGGGTGATTTCCGGCGTGACGATCCAGCAACTCCGCAAACCTTGCGGGCGAAAGCCCGAGCGGCGTCGCCTCTCCGCGCGCGCCTGCCAGCAGCGCGTTCATGTAGCGCGTCATGTCCGGCGCTGTCGAAACGATCGCGCCCACAGGGGCGAAGAACGGATGAATGCCCATGAATGTCACCGGCTGCGCGGTCCCGTTCGGCAGGTAGCCATAGGGTTTGCCGAGGCCGCGCGGCGGCGTGCCGCCGTAGGCCATCTCGGTATTCGCCATCCCCAGCGGTTCGAAGATGTTTGCGCGCATGAATTCGGCGATCGGCACGTTCGTGAGATCTTCGACGATTATACCCAGAATCGCGGTCGAATAATTCGAATAGACGGCACGCGCGCCCGGCTTTCGAACGATCGGCACGGCCTGCTGCCGCAGCGCATCTGGCGAAAGCATGGGCGTGTAGGGCGCGTCGGACGCGATGCCGAACGTGCGGTTCGCAAAACCGCCGCGATGCGTGGCGAGTTCGCGGATCGTGATCTCGCGTCCTTCATATTCCGGAAGTTTGATACGCCGCAAATACAGATTGGCCGGATCATCGAGAGAACCGATGAGCCCCCGCTCGATCAATTGCGCGATCGCGACGGCACCGAACGTCTTCGTCGCGGATCCGATGCGAACGCGCGTCCTTTCTGCATTGAACGTCCGTGTGGACGCAGCGTCTGCCCATCCGTAACCGCGGGCGAACACCGTTTCTCCCCCGCTCGAAACCGAAAGGACCGCGCCGCTCAGACGCCGTTCGGCAAGCGCGCGCGCAAACAGCGGATCGGCCCACTGTGCAACGGATGCCTCGTCGGAACGTTTTTCGGCGGCGGCAACGGTGGTCGTCGCCACCATCGCAAACAGCATCAGGATTGCAGCCCAAAGCCTCATCACCGCCCCACCCCCTCGCCTATCAACACAGCATCTTATACGCCTCAGTAGCGCGCGCTCAATGTCAGGCCGAATGTTCTGGGTGTCGTCACGTAAGCCGATGTCGTACCCAGAAACGCCTGCGAATATTCGATCGCATGACTGTTCAGCAGGTTGTTCGCCCAGGCGGACAGGCGCCATGCATCATCGACAGCGCCGATGCCGATGCGCGCGTTCACCAGTGTCTTGGCTTCCTGCCGGAAGGCCGGGGAATTATCGACGTAGATATAGGCGTTGCTCGTGTGGCTTACCTGGGTGAGCGCCACGATGCTGAGATCGGTCCCGACCTCTTTCTCGACACGCACCGCACCGTTCAAGGTCAGCTTCGGCGCGTTCTGCAGCGCGTTGCCCGAGCAGTTCGACCCGAACGGGTCGCAATTGGGATAGCTGTCGTATTCCGCATCGACATAGCCGATGCCGCCCATGATCTGGAGCCACTGCGCAGGGCGCCCGGTCAGTTCGAATTCGAAACCACGCGCCGATGCGCTCGCTGCATTGCTGACCTGGAAGAAGGTTCCGACACGCGTCTGTTCCTGCTTGTCGGAATAATCGAGATAGAAGACCGCGCCGCTGAAGCGCAGCGCACCATCAAGAAGGTTCGCGCGTCCGCCGATTTCATAATTGTCGACGAACTCTGCCTTGAAATCGAGCGTATCGGGCACCGTCGCTACCAGCGTGGCGTTGAACCCGCCCGCCTTGAATCCCCGGCGATAGGAGGCGTAGAGCATCGTCTCGTTCGACGGGCGGTAGGTCAGCGTCGCGTCGCCGGTAAGCGCGCCCTGCGAATAGCTGTCGGTCATTTCCGGAACCTCGACGGCGATACCGGCAATCGGCATGAACGCGCCGGGAGACAGCGACTGAGCGAACCGCAAGTCCTTGCTTTCGTGACTATAGCGCAGCCCGATCGTGGCCACGAGATTATCAGCGAACCGGATTTCCGCCGAACCGAACCCGGCCACGGCTTCGGTGCCGATCCTTGCATCCGTCAACGCCGTTTCGCTGGTGCCGATCGCATCCATGCCGAGATTTGCAGTGGTTCGTGCCGCCACATTTTCCGAAAGATAATAGCCGCCGATCACAAACCCCAAGCTCTCCCCCGCGTCGAAAGACAGGCGAAGTTCCTGGCTGAACTGGGATTGATGCTGGCGGCGGCCCGTGAAGGAAATATCCGCAACGCTGAAATCCTGATCGATCAGCGCATCGACGCGCTGTTCGCGATATGCCGTGACCGCAACCAGTTCAGCGCCGCCGAAATCGTGCGCCAGCCTGGCCGAGATGCCCGTCGCTTCGCGATGCGAGAAGCTGTTGAAATTCGTGCCGATCTTCCGATCGTCCAGAGGAAAGGGATCGAGCGGCGCCAGCGCGCCTTCCTTGATGTCTTCAAGACCATCGACGCTGTTGTCGCGGTAGACGTCACCGATCACCGTGACCGACGTGGCCTCGCCAAGCTCGGCGCGGAGCTTGCCGCGCAAACCCCACACATCGAGATCGCGATAGGACTTATCGCGCGCGAAATCCTTCAAAACGCCGTCGCGCTTGCGAATGATGCCGCTCAGCGCCCCGTAAAGCGCGCCCTGCGAGATGGGGCCGCTGACATCCGCGCGGGCCTGGACGTAATCGTAGTTGCCGTAGGTGATATCTCCGCCCGCCGTCGCCGTATCTCCCGGCTCCCGCGTGAAGACGTTGATCGCGCCGCCGACGGTGTTGCGCCCGTAAAGCGTGCCCTGCGGACCGCGAAGCACCTCCACGCGCTCGATATCCGAAAGCGCGGTCATGAAGGCGAAGGACTTGCCGATATAGACATCATCGACATAGAGCCCGATCCCGGATTCGATGCCCGGGTTGTTCGAGGTCGAAGACAGGCCGCGAATGCTGAAACTGTTGCTTGCCGCGCTGCCGCCTGTCGTTGTGAGGTTGGGCGTGATGAGCGCGATATCCTCAAGCGACCGCACGCCGCGCTCGTTCAGTTCCTCGCCGCTCGCAACCGTAAGACTGATCGGCACATCGAGGATGGATTCCGACACTCTGCGGGCCTGAACGATGATGACGTCGCTGCTGACGACGCCCTGCTCTTCTGCCGCTGAAGCCTGCGTGGCCGCGAAGCAGCCTGCCAGAATGGATGTCGAAAGAGTAAGTGCGTGCCGTATCGTCATTGAAAACCCCCGTTTGTAGCCGCGCCGTTCTGCGCGTGATCCACCGCCCGCCTTCTGCGGCGCCCTGTGGCTGCAACCTGACACTTGTTTATGACCGTACGGTCATTTGTCAACTCCGCGCGGTGCGCTCGTCGCTTTGCGGAACCGGCGACACCTTGCTCTGCCGACGTTCGAGGCCCATTACACGGGCATGCGAACCGGGCAGACCTAGCAGGACCAACCAAACACGTGCCGCAACCCGATCACACTCCACCAAGCCATGTGGTGAATTTCCGCGAACTGCTCGAAAGCCGGTGCGGCCGCCAGTCCGCGCGCCGGAACGACGTGACGGCCGACAAACTCAAGGCTGCGACTGTCCGCCTGCTCGAAACGCGCGGGTACCACGACATCCGGATCGAGACGGTCTGCAAGGAGGCGGGGCTCGCCAAGGGCACGTTATATCTGCACTTTGCCGACAAAGAGGACCTCGTCTCCCAAGTCCTTGAGGAATATACTGATCTTCAAATCCGCCTGATGCCCGGCGCAGGCCACTGCAAAACCGCGTTTGACGCGCTGAGCTTTCTAAATGCCTGGTTTTCCGACACATTCTGCGAAAATGTCGGCCTGCACCGCAGCCTGATGCAGCTTTCCGAAACGATACCGCGCATCACCGAAATCTGGACGAATTTCCTCAAGCGCCTGTCGGACCAGTTCAATGCGGAGATCCGCCGCTGGTCGGATACGCCGCTCAGCGCGGACCTGTCGACGCTGGCCACATATTGCCTTTGGGGCATGCTCGATCAGGCGCTTTATGCGATCTATGCCGTGCACCGGAACCCGGATTTCGGCCGTCTTGCGCGAAATCGGGCGTTTCTCATCCAGTCCATAACGCTGCTTCAGTATCGCGCCCTGTTTCTGGAAAACCCGGACACCGTGATCGACAAGTCCCTGCAACCGCTTCTGTCTCTGAAACTGCAGCAATAATGCGCGGACCCGCAGGATGCGCACATCCTTGCGACGGTCATATAAATGACTATACGGTCATTCACAGTGGGCTGGCAGCTTCCAGCACATCTTCAAGAAGGCAGGTCGAGTGGACAGGATCATCGGCTCCAGGTCGACGCAGGCAAGCGTTAAATCCGGTGTGCAGGATTTCTTTCTTCCCGTCGGGGCGCAGCGACCGCCGACGATAGAAAGCGCCGAGGGCATTTACTATTTCGATGCGTCCGGGCGACGCTATCTCGATGCCTCTTCGGGCCCGGTGGCCGTCAACATCGGTCATGGAAACCCGCGGATACACGAGGCGATCGCCAACCAGGCACGCAAGGCGGCGTTCGCATTTCCGCTCAGCTTCCAGAGCGAGGCAAACCTTCACTTCACCGAGGCCCTGCTCGCACTCGCCGGGCCGGGCTACGACCATGTTTATGTAACATCCGGCGGCTCCGAAGCCGTTGAAACCTGCATGAAGTTCGCGCGGGTCCACGCGGTGCGGACCGGGCAGCCGCAGCGGCGGCATTTCATCAGCCTCGATCCGTCGTATCACGGCGCGACTCTCGGCGCGATGTCGCTGACCGGCGACGCGAGCATGGCCGCACTGTTCGATCCGATCATGGCAGCGGGAAACCGGGTTCCGGCCCCCCTCACCTATCGGCTGCCCGAAGGCGAAACGGCGGAAACCTATGCGCGCACATGCCTGCGCGCGCTGGAAGAGCGTATCGCGGTGCTTGGCGCGGAAACCGTTCTGGGCCTTGTCGTCGAGCCGATTTCGGGGCTGTCGAGCGGCGCGAACGTGGCGCCGGATCTCTATTACGCGGGCATTCGGGAAATCTGCACGCGGCACGACATCCTTCTCATCTACGACGAAGTGCTCAGCGGATCGGGGCGCACGGGCAAGATGTTCGGCTTCGAACATTGGCCCGATCACAAACCCGATCTGGTCGCACTGTCGAAAGGCATCAGTTCGGGATATTTTCCCGTCGGGGCCATGCTCGCACCGGCTCATATGGTGAAGGCCGTGGCCGAAACCGGCGGGTTTCCTCACGCGCAGACCTACACGACGACGCCGCTCGCCTGCGCGGCGGGCGCGGCGGTTCTGAAGGAAATCACATCGAACGGGCTGATCGACAATGCCCGGCTGATGGGAGACAGGCTTCGCGCCGGGCTGGAGAGGCTTATGGCGATCTCGCCTGTTGTCGGCGACGTGCGCGGACGCGGGCTGCTTCTGGCGATCGAAATCGTGCAGGATCAGGCCACGAAGCGGAGTTTTCCCTTCGAGAGAAACGCCGTGGGAGAACTGGGGCGCATCGGCATGGAAGAAGGCATTGCGCTCTATCCGCGCCGCACCAACGGCGGCATCTTCGGCGAATGGCTGATGATCACGCCGCCGATCATCATTTCAGACACACAGGTCGATGAACTGCTCTCCCGGCTGGAGGCCACCCTGAAGCGCTTCGCCGCCTGATCGCCGCCTTCGACCGCTTCATTTCATGCGGATAACCAGATCTGCTCCCTGGAAACTGCACACTATCGCCATGTCACCTCATTCGGTGAAGCGTCGATCAGCGGATAGCGAGGATCGATTCCCGTGTGCGGGCCGGAGGATCGATGGAGGTGCGCTTGCTGTGCGACAAACCCAGTCTCGCCAATGTCACAGCGTCGAGGACGGCTGAACTGATCGGGTCCACGACGGGAATATAGTTTCCGGTCTCCCCGCTCAGGTAGGCGGACAGGCGTTCGCTGACGCCGAACATTCCGGTGCAGCCGAGGATCAGCGCCTCGGCGCCGTCGTCGCGGACCGCCGCGAGCGCCTGCTCGCGCAGCGCCTGCATGAAATGCTCGCCCTCCAGCGCCAGAACCGGGATGCCGAGGGCACGCACGGAACAGAGCCGGCCGCTCAAACCCGCGCGCAGGCCCATGTCGCGTATCAGCGGCAGGACACTGTCGAGTATGGTGACGACGCCGAAGCGGTCGGCAAGCGTGGCCGCCCGGTGCAGGGAGGATTGCCCGGGGCCCACAACGGGGATGGAGAGCAGTTCGCGCGCGGCCGCCACGCCCGGATCACCGAAACAGTCGATCACGATCGCATCAACGCCGTCCGCGGCAAGCGCAAGGCAGGACCGCAGGATCTCCGGTCCGGCCATCACTTCGTCGGCAGCGTTTTCGATCGACGCGGGGCCGCGAGCAATCGCCGAGCAGCTGACCTGCGCGGAACTTCCCACCATTTCGGCGAATTGGGATGGGTCATAGGCATCCGCGCCGGTGATGGGCGTGAGGATATGGATACGGGGCGTGCGCATGCGCTTGTCCTATTCGGCCTGTGGAACGGAGGGTGCGGATATCCGGCGCGCGACGGCCTGCGCGAAGCCGATCGTTGCAACGCTGAGGCAGCCGATCACGACAGGAAGCGCGGACACGCTGCCGCTGTCCAGAATGAGGCCACCGATGAGCGGCCCGAACGCCCCCGCGCCGAAGACAAGACCGCTGCAGATCGCCGTGGTCCGCCCCGACGCATCGAGGGCGATCGTCATTTCGATGATGTAGGTCCACGCGAAGATCGACGTTCCGCTCCAGAACAGGAAGGCGACGCAGTACAGTACCGGGCTCGCAACCAGGGCGATTGCCATGAAGACCAGCCCCACGAGGATCTGACTGCCCACGACCGTCCACAGCCGGCCAAAGCGAAGCCCCAACCAGATCGTCGCCGCCGGACCGGCAAGGCCGATGACCGTGCCGATCGACAGCACCGCCGACAATGTCGCCCCGTCGACATCGAGCGCCGTTGCGCGCCGTTCGACCAGCGACCATGTGGTGGCGTCGCGCAGCCAGAAGGCGACGGTGCAGAGAATAATCAACACCAGCGGAAACGCCGCCAGACGCGGCCGGTCTTTCAAGCGGGTCAAGACCCGCGCCGGGCCGGTTGCCGTGCTCGCATGCCGGACGGCGATGAGCAGCAGGAGCATGACCCCCACGGCCGCCGCCTGAAGCGCGAACAGGCCGGAGACGGCCCCGTGGGCGCCAATCCATGGCGCGGCCGCCCAGATCAGCATCTGCCAAGGCATCATCAGAATCCACGACCGCGCGCTCAGTCGCGCGGGATCGCGGGACGAGGCGGTGATGGCATTGCCCGCCGCGCAGCATATCCCGAAACCCACGCCTGAAAGCGGCATTGCGACGAACAATGCCTCCCCAGGCATCACCGCGAGCATGAGCGTGGCGATGAGGCTGAGCACTGCGCCGAGGATCACCACGCGAAGGCGATCAAACCGGTCGATGAAGGTGCCGCACAGCGCGGTCACGGCGGCGATGCAGCCCAGTTCCGCGCTGGCGATCAGCCCGGCCATGCTGCCGGACAGGCCCTGATGCTCCATCAGTGCGCCGATCGTCCAGGGCAAGGTCAGCGCGGGCAGATAGGCAATGGCGTTGGCAGCGAAGTTGGAGAGCAGGATGGTCGGCTCGTCCCGCCATCCCGCAAGCAGGTTCGACGTCGACGCTTCGACGGGAAGCGCGTGATCCTCCGCGTTCAACCGCGCGCGCCGATGGCGGTGCGGGCCAGCGCAATCGTGACGCCCAGAGGTTCCAGAACGGGACAGGAAATGCCTTCGGCCGCCAACCGCTCACCCAGGGCTTCGGCCAGATCGGCCATGCCGGTGCATCCGAGCAAAAGACCGTTCGCGCCGCCCGCGATCGCTCGGCGCGCGGCCTCGACCAGCGCCGCCAAGGTCCGTTCGGGATCGGCATGGAGCTCAAGAACGGGAATGCCGATCGCGCTGTAGGCAGCGAAGGATTTCTGAAGCCCCAGCCCGGCAATCTGCGCCTCGACCTCTTCTCGCGCATCGTCGAGCACGTCGATCAACCCGAAACGCAGGCCGATCGCTGCGGCATAATGCATGGAGGCCTCCGCCGTGCCCAGCACCGGGATGTCGAATCGTGCGCGCAGGGCCGCGACAGCGGGATCGCACATGCAATTGATCACGATCGCATCGGCACCCTCCCCGACGAGCGCGGTCGCCGCGCGCAGGACGCCGGGGGTGCAGGCCGCAGCGTCGGCTTCATTCTCGATGGACGCCAGCCCCTCGTCGATGAAGGACACCCGCATCTTGAAGGCATCGCTGCGGTAGCGGGTGATGCTCTCCATCGGCACCGCGCCCGTATCGACAACCGGGTTGATGATCGCCACGGTTTTCGTCATCGGTCGCCCCCTCCGCCAGAGATCGGCCGGTAATCGAAAGCATAGCCGAAGGCGCGCGGGCCCACCGATGCCAGCGCGCGCGCCGACCGCATGAGCAAAGGCGCGCTCAGCGCGATCACCTTCACGCGCTGCCCATAGCGGATCGCATCTGACGTGATCGGGGTCAGGGTGTCGCTATCGACGACCGAAATGATATCGGGTGTCGAGACCAGCGGCGCGCCATCCTGCCAGGCGACGAGGAACTCGTTCTGGAAGTCGAGCGTCACCGCCCGTCCGCCGGAACCCGGTTCCTTGACGATCGCCGATCCGACATCGAAGCCGCCGTCGGTGCCATGCTCCCGTCCCATGACGATCCCGTCGATGAGCAACAGGCAGTCTATGCCCCGGCGCACGCGCAGGCTCTCGCTGAGCGCCGCGAACGGATCGTGGGCATCTCCGGCAGCCGCCCGTATGTCGGCGCCGATTCCGCGCGCCAGCGACACCGTCCTCGGTACGGCATGCGCGCGGATGTCGCGCCCCGACAAGGGGTAGTCCACGGCGAAGCATTTGCTTCCCATCGCAACCGAGAGTGCCCGGACCAGCATCTCGACCCGGTCGCACGATCCGGATTCGATCACAATGGCCTCGCCGCGTTCACCCGATACGACGGTCGGCGTCGCGCTGTGTCCGTAGATCGCGAAAGCGACCTGGTCGCTGCGCGGGAAGGCGCGCCCCATCCCGTCCGCATCGATGACGGGAAGCCCGGTCAGCCCGCCGGCGATCAGCGGAACCAGACCGTTGAATCCGCCGATCTCCGAAGCGATCAGCGCCCTCAGCGGCGCGGGCAGCCGCGTCTGCATCGCCTCGATCCCGGCGACGATCTCGCGATCGGCGATCAGCTTTTCGATCAGGGTGAACGGCGCGCCGACATAGCCGACGTTCACCGCGATATCATCGTCGGACAGAGCGCCGGGATCGATGATCCGGATGGTCGCGCCGCGGGCCAGCATGGCCCTGAGCAGCGTCACCGCATAATGCGGATCTCCGCCCCCGCCCGAACCGAGCATCGCGCAGCCGAGCGCGAGATCGTCGAGATCCTCGGACGCCAGATACCAATCCGCCATGATCAGACGTCCGCCAGCTCGCCCGCGACCCGCACGCGGACCCGCCGCGAATTGCCCGGCATATAGGCCATCGGCAGATCCTCGATCTCGATCGTTTCGATCGAGCCGGGATCGGCGCCCGCATCGCGCGCGCGCTCCTGCGCCAGCGCGGTCGCGGTTCTGATCGCATCCTCGCGCCCCACATCGCTGAAGATCTGGTCGACCTCGCCGCTGATCTTGGCCATGGCTGCCCCCACCGCATTGGCCACGTCGTGATGCTCGACGAACAGCACCTCGGACACGCCCTTCAGCTCCGGCGGAATCAGGAAAGATCCGCCGCCGACGGCAAGCAGCGGGATGTCGCCCGCCCGTGTCTTGGAGGACTCGATGCCGTTTTCCAGCATCGACGCCACCGCCGCTTCGAACCACCGGACGGTTGCCGACGGCACGTCGGCGACCCTCTCACGCGCGCCGATGGCGGCGCGCCCGGCGGCGACGCCAAGGTCGGTCGCGGTCAGAACATCACCGCCGAAGACGCGGCCAAGCTCCGTAAGCCGATACCCGACGCTGTCAGGCCCCAGGCGGAGCGGATCGGCATGAACCCGCGTGCCGCCGCCAAGCGGCAGGCAAAGAACATCGGGCATGCGGAACAACGTCCGCACGCCGCCGACCTCGACCACGCCGTTGGCCTGGCGGGGAAAGCCGTTGACGAGCATGCCGATGTCGCTGGTGGTGCCGCCGACATCGATCACGATCGCGTCGGACACGCCGCTGAGCGAAGCCGCGCCGCGCATACTGTTCGTCGGCCCCGAGGAGAAGCACAGCACTGGCGCACGCTCGGCCGCCTCGGCAGACATCACCGTTCCGTCGTTCTGGGTGAGATAGAGCCTTGCATCAAGGCCGCTGGCCGCGATCGCCTCGCGGAAGCCCTTGGTCGTGACCCGGGCGAGCCGGGCGAGCGCCGCGTTCAGGATCGCGACGTTCTCGCGCTCCATCAGGCCCATGCGGCCGAGGTCGCGCGACAGGGTTACGCTGACATTCGGGCAGAATTTCTCCAGCGCCTCGGCAGCGCGAAGCTCATGATCGCCGCGAAGCGGAGAGAAGACGCCCGACACCGCCACGGCCTCGACGCCCGAATCTGCGATCCGGCGCGCGGCATCCTCCATCAGGCGGTCGTCGAACGCGGCGATCTCGCGGCCGTCGACCTCGAAACCGCCGGGAAGCAGGATCGTGTCCTGCTGCACCAGCTCACGGAGATCGGACGGCCAGTCGACGAACGGCGGCAGCGACGACGACGCCGGCAGGCAGAGCCTGACCGCCGTGACGCGATTGAGGCGCTGCCGCTCGACGACGGCATTCACGAAATGGGTCGTGCCGATGATGACGGCCCCGGCTTCGCGCATTTCGGGCCCGGCACGCGCGATCAGTGCAGCGAGCGCGGTCTTGATCCCGGTCGTGACGTCCGGTGTCGTCGGCGACTTGATCGTGGTCAGCACCCGCAGGCCGTCGAGCAGCACCGCATCGGTGTTGGTGCCGCCCACATCGATGCCGATCCGTTTCAAAGGGAATATCCTGTCTGATGGGGGGACGTGTAATCGAAGTCGTAGCCGAAGCCGCGCGGGCCAAGCACGGCAAGCGCGCGGGGCGTGATATGCGCGGCGGCGGGCGGAAGGCTGACGACCGCGACCTGCTGTGCGTAGCGGAGCGATTCGGTTCCGATCGGTTCGCCGCGCTGTGTATCGAACAGGCAGAGAAGGTCGGGCACGGTCGAGATGATCTCCTCGCCGCGCATCACGACTGAGTATTCGTTCTGGAAATGCACGCGCACGGTCTCGCCGGACGCATCGTTGATCGTTGCCGTGCCGCGCACGAAGCCGTCGGTCGTCTCGCGGACGATGTCGACGATCCGGCCGCGACCGAGTTCGATCCCGCCTTCCGCATCCAGCAGCGCGGCGATGACGTCGGCGCGCTGCTTCTGCGCGCCGAAGATCGCCTCGCCGATGCGGATCGCGCGCGAATAGGTTCCGGGAATGGCGTGATCGATCACGGTCGCGCCGGACGCGGAGGTGGCGCAGGCGGCCACCGATCCGAAGGCCGTCGTGATGACGCGCAGCAGATCTTCCGTCCAGCGCCCATCGACGGTTTCGCGCAGCAGGACGCTGTTGTTGCGGACGTCGCACAGCACCATCGGCGTCATCGGCACGCCGGCCAGCGCGAAGCTCGACATATGCACCTGCGGGAAGGATCGTCCCACGGTGTCGGCGTCGATCAGCGGCAGGCCGGTATGGGCAGCGATCAGCACCGGGATGACGCCGTTCATGCTGCCGATCTCATAGCCCATGATCGCGTCGAACGGCTGGCCTTCGATGGCTTCCAGCTCGTGGACGGGTTTCACGAAATGATCCGCATCGAGGAAGCGCTCGGTCATCACCAGCGGCGCGCCGACCATGGCGACCAGCGCCACGCGGACATCGCGCGTCAGGCTGTCCGCACTGCACAGCTCCACGGTCCGGTCCCCCATGAAGTTCGCGGTGCACAAATGCTCGAGGTAGGGGAAGGAGCCGCCGCCTGCGCTGAGGACGGCGGCTCCCATGCCGAGTGCACGAAGCGTGTCGAGATCGATCGTAATGGTCATGCGGAGAACTAGAACGCGGATCGCAGCGAGACACCATAGGTTCTGGGGGGACCGTAGACCTCGATGACGGCGCCATTGGTCGTCACGAACGGAATGGCGGCGACGCGATAGTCCTTTTTGGTGATGTTCTGCGCGTAGATCGAGATATCCCAGCTCTCGTCCGCCGCGCCGAACCCGATCCTCGCGTTGATGGTCAGGTAAGCCGGCTCGCGGGTCGCCGGATAATCTATGAGGTTGAGCTTCTGCGAACTGACCCACTTCCCGTCGGCATGCGCGCTGAGCTGATGCGCACCGATGTCCCAGCGCTTGTCGATGTAGAGGCTGATGCTCTCGTCGGGCGCGTTCGGCAGGCGCTGCGACTGGAAGCTGACGTCGCCGGTCAGCACATTGCCCACCGCGATCGGATCGATGCGGGTGTGGAGCAGCGAACCGGCGACGCCGATCGCAAGGCCCGGTGCCAGGCGGGCGCGCAGATCCGCCTCGGCGCCGTAGATCTCGCCGTCGGTGTTGAACGTCAGGGTCGACGGCCCGAGCTGGCTGAACACCTGCACGTTCTTGTAGTCATAATAGAAAAAGCTGCCGCTTGCCTGAAGCCAGCCACCGGCCCCGCCGTATTTCACGCCCGCCTCGTAGCTGGTGAGCACTTCATCCTTGAAGAGGGTTTCGTCGACGCTGAAAAATGCCGTGGCGCCTGCGTTGTATCCGCCCGCCTTGGTGCCGCGCGACACGCCGCCGTAGATCAAGACCTCGTCGCTCGCCGCATAGCTCAGCTGGAGCTTGCCATCCCAGTTGCCGGAGCTGCGCCGCGTTTGCGCGCCGGGTACGCCCGGACCATAGCCGGTGCCCTGCACGATCTCCGGACTGGTGAAACCGAGCAGGTCGCAGCCCGGGCCGGTGCAGGGCGTCGTCATCGCGAAGCTCTTGCGATCCCGTGTATAGCGGGCACCCGCGATCAGCGTCAGGCGGGGGGCGACCTCCACCTCGGTTTGCCCGAAGACCGCCCATGTGCGGGTGTCGAGCTTCCAGGCATTGCCGACATTGGATTCGAACGACGGATCACCCGGATAAAAGCCGACCGCGCTGCTGTAATCGCCGTTGATCGCCAGGAAATAGCCGCCGATCAACCAATCCGCAGGGCCGTTGCTTCCGGCCAGGCGAAGCTCCTGCGCATAATCGTCCGATCGGGCGATCTGGTCATAATACAGCAGATCGTAGGACGTGCCGTCCGAATCCTCGTCCCGATAACTCTTGCGCAAGCGGCCATAGGAGGAGATCGACGTGAGCGTGACGTCGCCCAGCCGCAGGTTCAGCGTTGCGTTGGCGTTCCAGTAGGTTCGCGAAAAGCCGCCCTCGCGATTGTTGTTGATGGTGCGCGGATTTCCGTCGTCGGTGTCGCCGCTCAGACAGTCGGCGGCACCCGGAGCGACGGGAGCGCCGAAAAAGCCCGCACAGAAATCGGCGAAGTCGGCGCCGTTGCCCAGCTCGAACATGCCGGTGCCGGGATCGGGATAGGCCGCGCGCGCCTGAAACGGGCTGGTGCTGATCTTGTCGCGCGAGCGACGGACGATGATGCCGAAATCGCTGCCGTCGTCGAAGCTCTTGTAGAGCTGTCCGCGCAGGCTGAAGTTGTCGGCGTCGCCTTTTCGTCCACCCAGGCTGTTGCGGAAATAGCCGTGGTGGCGATCTTTCACAGCGGAGAGGCGCGCCAGGATGCCGCCGCCGATCGGGCCGCTGATCGCGCCTTCCGCGCGGATCGTGTCGTAATTCCCGTAGGACAGCTGCCCATAGCCCGACACTGTCTCGGTGGGCTTGGCGCTGATGATCTGAACGACGCCGCCGGTCGCGTTCCGGCCGAACAGCGTGCCTTGCGGTCCGCGCAGCACTTCGACGCGTTCCAGATCGAACAGGTTTGATCCGATCGCGCTCAGATACGGGATGTAGGAACCATCGGCGAATATCGCGACAGGCGATTCCTGATGGTCGCTGAAATCGAACTGCGAGACGCCGCGAAGCGTGAAAATGGTGATGACCGGATTGCCGTAGTCGCTCACGGTCAGGTTCGGCGCGATCCGCCCGAGCGAGCCTGTCGCGACGACGTTCTGATCCCGCAGCTGATCGCCCGTCACCGCCGTCACCGAGATCGGGACGTCGCTCAGGTTCTGCGCGCGCTTCTGGGCGGTGATGACGATCTCGCCTTCGACCGGAGCCGGATCGCTGATCTGCGCGATGGCTGCGTGGGAAACGAGCGCCGTGCCGCAAAGGGCGACGCCGCGCGCCAGCCGAAGGATTCTGTGGATAGGCGAAAGCTGCATGACTGCCCCCTTTTTTTGTGCAGCTGCACTATGGCGCTTTCCGCAGGGCCCACCCAGTCCGGTTAGTAGTAGTGACTATACACAGATTAGTAGGGGTCAGGAAGCGGGCACGGCTTCCCGCGCCTTGCGGCAGGCATCCTCGCGGTTGTGGACGCCAAGCTGGGCGTAAATCCGCTTGAGATGATAGCGGACGCCGTGCGGCGTAATGCCGAGTTCGAGCGCCAGCGCCTTGTCGGACAATCCCCGGCCCGCGCCTTCCAGAACAGCGAGTTCCCTGGGTGTGAAGAACGCCGAGACGGGGCTTTCGTCCTGCCGCCCGCCCTCCCCGCCGATGAGCGGATGCGGGAGCCTCAGCCTCTCGACGATGAGCGAAGCCCGGTGAAAACCGCTCCGGCCGCTCAGCGCCGCGACCAGATCGTTGCTGTCAGCGGCTAGGCCAAGCCCCGATCGCAGCGACCGGAAGCGCAGTTCAGAGCGCAGATTGCCATGTCGCGCCGCCCAGCCGACGGCATCGCCGAGTAATGCCTCCACCTCCGGATCGCCAAACCGGAAGGCGAGCGCGGCGCGCGCCTCCACCATGGCCTCGTAAGCCCGCCATGGCCGGAATCCGGGATGCAGCAGTTCCCGCCGGGACAGCTCTTCATAGGCACGGCGGGCTTCCATGGCATCGTTCGCGAGCATCAGCAGCAGCAAGCGGTGATGCTCCAGGATGTAGGTAAGCGATCGCACCCCCTGCCTGTCCGCATAGTCGACGCCTGCATCGATCAGCGCCAGCGCCGGGCGATCGTCGCCGGAGAGAACCAGTTTCTCGGAATAGGTGCGGAAGGCCGCGGCGAATACGTCCGGCCACCCGTCGAGGCCGGGCAGGCGCCGGCATATGTTGCGCAGCCGGGCGGAGGCGCCGTTCTCGGCGGGGTCGGTCTCGTGCTGTAGTTCGAGACGGAACGCATCGCGGATCATCGTCAGCCGCTCGTCTCCACGAAGCGCCGTCTGGCAGGCGCGCTCGCCCGCGTGAAATGCCGTCCAGGCCGCCGGGGCGTCCCCCTTGATTCCCGCGATCATCGCGATGTCGCAATGCAGAAAGAAGGCCGCGTACGGCGATTGCACGTGATCCGCATGGCCGATCGCCTCGCGCGCGGCCTGCCGGGCGGCGTCGAAGGCGCTTTCCATCTGCAGGACATAGCAGCGCGTGGTGCCTGCGGCGGTCCTTATCAGCGGCTCCAGACCGGGGATGAGCGGGGCCAGCGCCTCAAGCTCCTCGACGTCGGACATCGACAGAGGGGTTCCCTGATAGATGGCAAGCAGGCTTCGGCACATGAGGCGCTCGATGCGCAGCGGCAAGGGAAGGTCTGCGAGCGTTCCTTCCTCCTGCATGCGCCGCTCGATATGCGCGAACAGATCGCCGCACGCCTTCAGCCGGCCCATCTTCGACCAGTAGATGATGCAGGCGTAACCGATCCGGGCATTGCTTCGCGCCATGTCCGGGGGAAGCAGGTCGACGATCCTGCGCAGTGGCCCGAGGCCAAGTTCGAACCAGAGGCGGAGCGGATTGCAGGCCTCGATGATCTCCCCGATCAGCGCTTCGTCCGCCAGCGAAACGGCCATCGCGGTCGCGTGCACGAAGCACCCCGCCGCCAGATAGGCCTGGGCCGCCCGCTCGCGGAAATCGCGCGCCGCATCGGGATCCGCCATCTCGAAGGCTTTCCGGGCGAGGTTGACAAAGGCGGGATGGACCGCCAGATCCAGCCCCTCGTCGGACGGAATGCGGCAGACCAGGCGCCGTTCGATCAGCCGCGTCAGTATCTCTTCACTCGGAACCGCCGGTATCAACTGTGCCGCCAGCGACCGGGAGAAACGGTCGAGCAGCGAAAGGCGCGCGAAAACGTCGCGATCCTCGGTACTCATGGGCGCCAGAAGACGCGCGTTCAGAAAATCCTCGACCGCGTCGCGGCGAGCGCCGCCGGACTCCGTGCCGAACCGTCTGGCGATCATGATCTGCGCGAGCGCCGGCCACCCGCCGCTTTTGCGTTCGATGGCGCGGATCTGGTGATCGGTCGCGGCCCGTCCCGCGAGCGTCCCGATCTCGGCCCTGTCGAAGATCAGGTCGTCCGCGCCCAGCCGATGGAGCAGCCCGCGGCGATCGAGTTCCGACAGCGGCAAGGGAACACCGCCCTCCGTCGCCAGCGCGATCGTCAACCCGTCCGGCATGAATCGAAGAAGCGGCGCAAGCACGTGTTCCGTCACCTCTGCCCGGGCGGCGGCGACATTGTCGAGCACCAGCATCCAGCGGTCCCCGGACTGTTCGATGTGCGAAAGAAGGCGCTGTACAGCGATAGCGGGCGCCGCATCCCTGATCGTCTCGGCATGGCAATCAAGGCCCTCCTCGTCCACCGCGAAGAAGAGGTAGCGTAAGGCTGCCGAGGGATCGTCCGCTGTGTCGAGCGTGAACCACGCGACTTTATGGAGCTGATCCTGAAGCCGCCTGCTCACATCTGCAAGAAGCGCGGTTTTGCCGAAACCGGGCGGCGCATCAACGAGCAGGACGCCGCCATCGACACTGCCGAGCGTCCTTTTCAGCAGTTGCTGCCGCTGAACGGTTCGTCTTTTGTCAGGAATCGGCCGGGTTCGGCTGCGTAGCAGCCAATTCTCTGACATCCTCCGCCTCATATGGAGCGCCAAACGGGAAGGATCCGTGTCTCACCGAAAGGACATGGCGTGTCCAGTGAATTGGCCACCTGCCCGAGCGCGGCCGGGACGATTCCCGAGTGTCATCGAGCAACCAAACCCCTGCACACGTTGGCGCAGTGGCCCTCATTCGTCCCTCAGCGCCTTGATCGGTTTGCTGCGCGCGACCTTGGCGGCGTGCGCCCCTACCGTGCTCCAAGCGATGATGAGGGAAAGCAGCGCGGCGCCCAGGCAAAAACGGCAGCAACAACCAGCTGTCGATGCGATAGGGAAATGACTCGAGCCATCTCGTCATCGCCCAGATGGCGAGCGGCCAGGCGATAAGATTGGCAAGCAATACCGGCTTCGAGAACTGCCACACCAACAGACGAACAATATCAAAGACGCCTGCACCCAGGACTTTTCGAATTCCGATCTCCTTCGTGCGGCGTTCCGCCGTAAACGCAGCAAGCCCGTATAGTCCTAGGCACGCGACCACGATCGTGATGAAGGAGAATGTCGCCAGCAGGATGGACATGTCCCTCTCCTTCCGAAACTCCTCTGCGATAGCGTCGTCGACGAACCCGTATTGAAAGGGCACATCGTTGGTGAAGGAATCCCACACGCCTTCCAGCCTGTCGACGATGGCGCGGGGATCGCCATTGTATTTGACTGCCAGAACATTGTAGCGGTTGGGATCGAGAAGGTAGATTTCTGCCCGAATAGCCTTCTTCGGCGATTGGAAATAAATGTCGGGCGTGACACCAATAATCGCCATTCTACCAAAGATCGGCCCGTCCTCGTCCGCGCCGATCACGGTTAGCAGGTATTTTCCCAGCGCCTCTTCCGGTGTTGAAAAGCCGAGCGTTTTGACACTCTGACTGTTGATGACGACTGAGCCTGCCGAGCCTTCGCCATTGGCGGCAGGTACACCGTCGGTGGAATAGTCCCTGCTGTAGAATCGGCCTGCGGTCAGTGGCACCTTATACGTCTCAAGGAACTCGTAATCGACCGATTGGGTGCTGATCATGATGCTCTGGCCGGCTTCTGCCCCCTCTACCTGAAAGGGGCGCAGACGTTCGTGGATGTCGATCGGACTATAATCGGTAAACCCGGCGGAGATGACACCCGGCGTACGCAGCACCGCTTGTTTCAACGCCTCCTTGCGGCCCGAGATGTTCTCGTTGCGGATGTTCTCCACCACGACGACGTCGTCCTTGCTGTAACCGGATCCTTGCTGGTCGCGTACCAGGTTTGGCCGTAGACGGTCGCCGTCGCGACGATCAGCGCGATGGAAATGGCGAACTGCAGAACCACCAGCGCGTTGCGCAGGGCGAGCGAACTGCGGGTCTCGGCACTTTTGTTCGCCTTCAACACGCGTGCGGGCATAAAACCCGACAGAACCATTGCGGGGTAAATACCCGCGAGAAAGCCGGTGATGACCACCAGCCCGAGAAGACCCGCGATCGTCAACCAATCATCGTAGGCAAACACAAGCTGCGTATTGAAGAAGAAGTTGAACATCGGCAGCGTCAGTTCGACGAAGATCATTCCGAACAGCAGCCCGAAAGCCGCAAGCATGATCGTCTCGCCGATAAACTGCGCTATCAATTGCCTGCGATTGGCTCCCATGACCTTTCGAAGCGCGACCTCGCGCGCCCGCTGCGTCGATTTCGCAGTGACCAGATTGACGAAGTTGATGCATGCGATCAGCAGGACGAGGGCCGCGATCGCCATCAGTATCCTCACGGTTCCGATGTCGCCGCCCGGCTTCATTTCTCCGATGCTGATCGGCCTCAGGTGCACATCCTTGAGCAGCTGCAACCTCTGCTCGTAAAAGTCTGAGTTTTTGCTTTGAGCCGTCGGCTTTAACGGATCCAGTCCCGTTACGTGGGCATTGATGAGATCCGGCAAGCGCCTGTTGACGCGCTCCAGCGCACCGGGGTCGGCCAATTGCACATAGACGATGTGTTCGCCGATATTTCCCCACGTGTTATAGGCGCCACTGGTGAGCGGGAAGTCGGTCATGTCGAATTTCGCGAGCGCGTTCAGCTTCAGCGCGCTGTTGTCCGGCAAATCCGCGAACACGGCGCCGATGCGATAGTCCCTTTCGATCTCCGACAGATTGATCCGCAGGATCTTGCCGACCGGATTTTCCTTGCCGAAGTATTTCCGGGCAAAGGTTTCGCTCACCGCGAGGCTCGATTTATCATCGAGACTTGCCTGCAAATCGCCGTGAAGAACCTTCAGATCGAATATCTTCGCGGTTTCCGGGTCCGTCCAGTGCATATCCTCCGCGAAGGCTTCGCCGTTCTGCGTCATGATCGGGTGCATGGGGATGAACCGCGTGGCACGAACCACGTCATCGGGAAAATACCCCTCGATCACATCCTTCAAGGGGACCGATGCCGACGCCGCGACAAAGGGCGCCCGCCCCGGGATCGCAACAGTGGTATTCACGCGCGCGATGGTGTCCGCATTCTTCCAGAAATTATCGTAAGATAGTTCGTGCCGCACAAAGAGCATGATCAGAATGCAGGCCGCAAAACCCGTTGCCAGTCCGACGATATTGATCGCGCTGTAGAGCTTGTTCCGGATCAAAATTCTAAGGGCGACCTTGAAATAGTTTTGAAACATGGTCGTTCTCGCAAGCGGAATTGATATTTATACGGCGGCCCGGATATTTTGCGCGACCACGCGACCATCGAACAGATTGATGGTACGCAGGGCGTAATCGGCATGGGAGGGACTGTGCGTCACCATCACGATCGTGGCCCCCTCCTCGTTCAGTGTCTGCAGCATCTCCATGACTTCCTGCCCATGGGCACTGTCGAGATTACCCGTCGGCTCGTCGGCCAGGATCATTGCCTGATTGCCCACGACGGCGCGCGCCACCGCAACACGCTGCTGCTGCCCGCCGGACAATTGCGCCGGCATATGTTTGGCGCGGTGCGCGATGCCGACCTTGTCCATCACGGCACTGACACGCTCGCGGCGTACCGCAGGAGAGATGTTGTGATAGAGCAGCGCCAGTTCGATATTCTCTTCCACGCTCAGTTCATCGATCAGATTGAACGATTGGAAAATGAAGCCAATGTTGTGCTTGCGAAGACTGCTGAGCTGCGATTCGTTCTTTCGGGCCACATCCTTCCCCATGAAACGGTATTCTCCGCTCGTGGGCGTATCCAGCATTCCCAGGATGTTCAGCAACGTGGACTTCCCGCACCCCGATGGCCCCATGATTGCGACGAACTCACCTCGCTTTATTTCGATATCGATGCTCTCGAGCGCTGTCGTTTCCACCTCTGCGGTTCTGTAGGCCTTCGACAGATTGTGCAGCTTCAGCATGGGTTCGTGCTCGTCAGCCTTCATGGGATGTCCTTCCTTCCGGATTATTCCGCAGCCGTCAGCTTGAGACGGTCCATTTCGAGAAAGTCGCTATAGGGGGAGGTCAGCACCGCCTCCCCCACTTCAAGGCCTTCCAGAATCTCGATGAACTGGGCGTTTCGGCGACCTAGCCCCTCTTATTCACCGGGCCGCTGCGTGATGGCGTGATCCTGGGCGGAGGCGGCAGGCGGAGATGGCAAGGGCGAGTTGCGCCGTGGCGAC
>NZ_JACHNZ010000036.1 GCF_014199685.1 Sphingosinicella soli
CGTCAAAACCCGTCTGCTCAAGGTTCGTCTCCTTCCACGACCTTGAATCAGAACTCCAACTCAAAGGGAATCCTGTGAATGCAGACAGCTCCTAGCGGACGAGGTCGATGACGACCGCCACAATGGCACCGACCAGTGCGGCGAGGCTCGCGAGGCTGGAAATGAGGAAACCCGCCGCGCGCTTTTCCGCATCCCGGATGTAGCCGATGACAAAGGCGATGCGGCCCACCACCCATACCAGCGAATAGATGCCGCCCCAGAGATCGCCGAACAGCGTCGCCACGATCCAGACGAGCGGCAGGAACAGTACGATCTGCTCCATCGTGTTCTGATGTGCGCGAAAGGCACGTTCGAACTCGGGATGGCCGGTGACGGCGGGCGCCTTGACGCCGAACTTGCCGCGCGCCTGGCCCACCGGGATCGAAGCCCACACGAAAACGGCAAGTGCCGCGAGCGTGCCGATCAGCGTAAGCGGATACATCTGCATGTCTGGTGCTCCCCCTTTCGCGGCAATCAGGCGGGTTTGCCCGTCACCACGATCTTGCGTGCCTGTTCGGCGAACTTTCTGGCCGAATCCTCGTCCTCGTCGCGAATCCGCGCGCGCATGTCTTCTGGCACGGTGATGCCTTTCTGCACGGCGGGACGGGTCATGATCGCTTCGAGCCAGCGCTGCAGGTTGGGCAAACCGTCGATCGAGATGCCCGACCATTTGTGCGTGCGCACCCAGCACCAGTTCGCCATGTCGGCGATGGAATAGTCGCCCGCGAGATACTCGGTGCGCGAAAGCTGACGCTCCAGCACCCCGAACAAACGGCGGCCCTCGCTCTGGTAGCGATCGATGGCGGGCTGAATCTTTTCCGGGAAATAGCGATAGAACACGTTCGCCTGCCCCATCATCGGACCGATGCCGCCCATCTGGAACATCAGCCACTGTTCGACGCGGCTCTGCGATTTGGTGTCGGTGCCGTAGAACTTTCCGGAGAGGCGGGCGAGATAGAGCATGATCGCGCCCGATTCGAAGATCGGGAAATCGTCATGGACGAGCGCGGGGATGCGGCCGTTCGGGTTGATCTCCAGGAACCAGTCCTGCTTCTGGATGCCGCCGGTCAGATCGATCTTCTCGACCTCGTAGTCGAAACCCATTTCCTCAAGCGCGACCGAGGCTTTGTAACCGTTTGGAGTCGCAGCGGTGTAGAGTTTCATCATGCGGCGGCCCCTCCCCGAAAGGCCCGATTCGAGTCACGCTCGACGTTAGCTTTTATCCGCGCGGATGGAAGTGGTCGTAGATCACCTCCGCCATCGCCTTCGAAATGCCCGGCGCGGCCATCAGCGATTCGAGCGCTGCGGAACGTACGGCCTTCGCCGTGCCGAAGTGCATCAGAAGCGCGCGCTTTCGGGTCGGGCCGATGCCGGGCACGTCATCAAGCGGATTGGCGGAGATCGCCTTGCTGCGCTTGGCGCGGTGCGCGCCGATGGCGAAGCGGTGCGCCTCGTCGCGCAGGCGCTGGAGATAGAACAGCACCGGCGCGTTGAGAGGCAAGGTGAGTTCGCGCCCGTCCATCAGGTGGAACACCTCGCGGCCCGCGTTGCGATCGGGGCCCTTGGCGACGCCGACAAGCGTGACGTCATCGATGCCCTGTTCGGCGAGGATATCCATCGCGGCGGAGAGCTGCCCCTTGCCGCCGTCGATAAGGACGAGGTCCGGCCAGTCCGAACCCTTGCGGTCCGGGTCTTCCTTGCCGAGCCGCGCGAAACGGCGGCCGAGGACGTGGCGCATCATGCCGAAATCATCGCCCGGCGTGATCGAGGCATCCTTGATGTTGAACTTGCGGTAGCTGTTCTTGAGGAAACCCTCCGGCCCGGCAACGATCATGCCGCCGCCGGCGTTCGTGCCCTGAATGTGGCTGTTGTCGTAAACTTCGATACGGCGCGGCGGCTCGGGCAGTTCGAACAGGTCGGCGAGTTCGGCAAGCAGTTTCGTCTGCGTGGCGCCTTCGGCCAGATTGCGGTCGAGCGCCTCGACGGCGTTGCGCGCCGCCTGATCGACGAGGCGTTTCAGCGCGCCGCGCAGCGGCTGGCGGATCGCGACCTTGCGCGGCGAGCGGGTGGAAAGGGCTTCGGCAATCAGATCGGCCTCTGCGGGCAGGCGATCGACGAGGATTTCCGGCGGCAGCGGCATGTCCTCGTAGAACTGCATCAGGAAGCTGGCGAGCACGTCCTCGGGCGTGCTGTCGGCGGTGTTTTTCGGAAAAAAGGCGCGGTGCCCCCAATTCTGGCCACCGCGCACGAAGAACGCCTGAATCGAAAACTGCCCGGCCTTCTCGGCGAGCGCGATCACGTCCACGTCCTTGACGCCCTCGGCAGTGCCTGTCTGGCCCTGGATGTAGGTGAGCGCGCGCAAGCGGTCTCGGAAGACGGCGGCGAGTTCGTAATCCTGCTTTTCCGCGGCCTCCTGCATGGCTTCGCCGAGTTTGCGCTGCACGGACTGGCTCTTGCCGGCGAGAAAGTCCTTCGCGTCGGACACCAGCTCCGCATAGCCTGGGGCGTCGATGCGATCGACGCAGGGCGCCGAACACCGGCGAATCTGGTGAAGCAGGCAGGGGCGGGCGCGATTCGCCATGAAGCTGTCCGAACAGCTTCGAAGCAGGAACACCTTCTGAAGCGCGTTCAGCGTGCGGTTGACGGCCCCCGCGCTGGCGAACGGGCCGAAGTAGATGCCCTTGCCCTTGCGCGCGCCGCGATGCTTCGAGATGCGCGGGTAGGCATGGTCTTCGTTAAGGAAGATGAACGGGAAGCTCTTGTCGTCGCGCAGCAGCACGTTGAACGCGGGCCGGAGGCGCTTGATGAGCTGAGCCTCGAGCAACAGCGCCTCCGCCTCGCTGGCTGTCGTGACGATCGTCATGGCGCGCGTAAGCGACACCATTCGCTGCAAACGCCGCGGCAGACGCGCGACCTGAGTGTAGTTGACGACGCGGTTCTTCAGGCTGCGCGCCTTGCCGACGTAAAGCGCATCGCCCCCCGCATCGAGCATCCGGTAGACGCCGGGGCGAACAGGCAGCGTTTTCAGCACGTTGCGGATCGCAGCTACGCCCGCATCGAGATCGGGCGCGTCGCGTCCGCGCACGGCGAAGGTCGCCTGCTCCTCGGAAAACCGATCAATCTGCGGGGGTTCAGCCATCGCCTTCAGATGTAGGGGAGGCAGGCCGCGCTCTCAACTGTCATGGAAATGACTTGTCCCCGATGCCTGTGGATAAGTCTCTGGAGATGTGCCGCTCACCGGCGCTGGCACTGATGCGGCCGGACTGCCGAAAAAAAAGGCAGCGGCTTGCCCGTGAGGACAGCGGCGAGTAAGCGCTCGCCCATGACACCCGAGTTCGGCAATCCTGCAAGCGCGCTGGTCACCGGCGGCGCGAAACGTATCGGCGCAGAGCTGTCGCGCGCGCTCGCGGCCGACGGGTGGCATGTCCACATCCACTGCAACGAATCGGTGCCCGAAGCCGAGGCGCTTGCCGCTGCGATCCGGTCGGATGGCGGCAGCGCGTCGATCGTGCGTGCGAACCTTGCGGACGCAGGCGCCTGCCGCACGCTGTTCGACCGCCTCGAGCCTGGAAAACCGCCGGTTTCCTTGATTGTCAACAACGCGTCTCTATTCCGGTACGACACCCAGGCGGACTTCGAAGCGGCGCAGTGGGACGAGCAGATCGACGTCAACCTGCGCGCGCCGGCGCTGCTCACGCAGCAGTTCGCGGTGCACTGCGCGGGGAGGAACGGACTCGTCCTGAACCTGCTCGATGCGAAGGTCGCCTCACCGAATCCGGACTTCTACAGCTACACGGTGAGCAAGCTCGGCCTTGCCGGCCTGACCGACCTGCAGGCCAGGGCGCTCGCCCCGAATATTCGCGTAAACGGAATCGCCCCCTCTGTGACGCTGGTGAGCGGCCCGCAGACGCGGGAGAACTTCGAACGCGCGCATGTGTATAACCCGCTGCGGCGTGGCGTGCTGGTGGAGCATATTGTCATGACAATGCAATACTTGATCGCGATTCCGACGATCACCGGACAGGTGATCGTGCTTGATGCCGGGCAGCGCATGCTCGGCATGCCGCGCGATGTCGCGTTCATGGTAGGAGAGAACGCATGAACCCCGCGCCGCGCGGCCTGGTTCCCGAAACGCTTGCGCCGAAGTCCCGGCGGATTCGTCTGCACGGCTACGAACTGCTCGTCGATATCGGCTTTCACAGTTTCGAGGTCGGTGCGCCGCAGCGGCTGCGCGTCGACGTCGACATCTGGGTGGACGAAGCCTCGTTTCCCACCGACGATCAGGTGAAGAGCGCCTGGAATTACGATTTCCTGCGCGAGACCGTGAAAACGCTGGCGGCATCACGCCGTTTCAACCTGCAGGAAACCTTCTGCCGCGCGGTTTACGACGTGGTTGCGGCGCGCAAGGGCGTGCTGGCGCTGCGCGTCGCGACCGCGAAGCCCGACATCTATCCGGACTGCGATCTGGTGGGCGTGGAACTCTCTTCGCTGCCTGCGGCCTATTCCGAATAGGCCCGGTCGCAGGGACCGAGCGAATCGAGCACGAAACGATAATCCGCCGTCGCGGATGCCGCGGTTTCCGAATCGAGTGTCGATGTGCTCGAAGCGGGGAGGCTGCGCGGCAGGCCGCAGGCGAGCTGATACCAGAGCAGGCTGCCGTCTTTTACACCCGCCGCCGCATCGTCGATGATATCGCCGGTTGCGACGCTGAAGGCTTTCGGCTGGCCCGGTCGCGAGAGGACGACCAGCGACATCGGATCGCCTGATTTGGTCTGGATGAAGATCTGGCTTTCGGATTCGCCCGGAAGGCTGCCGGGAACATGGAAGGCCTGCCCGAGACCTGAAATCTCCATATCGCGAACGTCCGGAGATGCGACGGCTTCGGCTGCGACGGCGCGCACATAGGCGTCACGCTCGGTCGACCAGTCCACCTGTGCCCATGGACGAACGAGCTGAAACTGCGCTTCACGGCCGCCTGGCGCGAGGAACAGAAGGACAGGGAGCCCCTTCAATCTTGGCGTTTTCCCGCGCGGATCGGCGCCGATATCGACGAGGTATTCGATATTTTTAGGCACGAATCCCGGTGCGATCAGGACATTGCTGATTTCGGCTTCGATCAGAAAACGTCGAAACCCAGGCGCGAGGCCGGGGGACAGTTTTTCGCTGAGCCGCGTGCTTTTCGTGACCTCCGCGCGAACGATGAGCGGGGCCTCGGTGGTGAGTGCGACGAGGTCGGCGCGCCCCGGTTCCGCCGTCGCCGCAGCAAACGGAAACAGTGTTCCTGAAAGAAGAATCGTAAAAAAAGCCCACAGACGCATCAGCCTGTCCCTTTGTTAAAAAATCGAACAAAATCCATATGCGATGGCAGTTTAACGCATTTGCGCCATGTTTGACATGACCGTGGCATGAATTGGGCAGACCGCCAAACGCGCCACAAGCCTGCCACAAAGCAGTTGCGGGTGCAGGGCACCCAAGCTAGTAGGTCGCCTTAGGGACGGATTGACGCGGTTTTCAATCGCTTCATGAGCGTTGCAAAAAGGGATAAGATTGCGGTCGAAGCCGCAACTGGTTTCTGATCGATCCCAGTGGGATTGATGGTTAAGGGTCAGCTAAGAGGGAGTAACCCGCGTCCATGGCATATGCAGATCAAGGCATGAGCTCCAAACGCATGGTCTCCTTGGCGCTTGTAGCGCTTCTCCATGCGGTTCTCGGCTACGCTTTAATAAGCGGCCTGGCACTGCGCGTCGTCAAGGTCGTGACGGGTCCGCTGGAGACGTTCGAGGTCGAGGAGCCCACGGTCGATGAAGAGCCGCCGCCTCCACCGCCGGAACTCGAAGAGATTCCGCCGTACGTTCCGCCACCGGAAGTGATCGTCGAGACGGCAGCACCGCCGCCCCCCGCGATCACGATTCAAACCGAAGCTCCACGGCCTGAACCGGTTCGCGTTGTACCGCCGACACCGGCCCCGCCGCAGCCTGCCGGTCCGACAAAACGTGCCGAACCCAGGGGCCGCCTGGGCGCCACGATCACTGCGGACGACTACCCGCAGGCCTCGATCCGTGGCGAGGAAGAAGGCTCGGTTGTCGCGCGCTACACCATCAATACCGATGGCCGCGTGGTGAAGGACAGCTGCACGATTCAGACGTCGAGCGGTTTCAGCCGCCTCGATACCCAGACGTGCAGCCTGATCGAGCGTCGTTTCCGGTTCAACCCGGCGCAGCAGAACGGTCAACCGGTTCAAGAGACGCGCAGCCAGGCGTTCCGCTGGCAGATTCCGAAATAAGCAGGATGCGCCGTGGACCGGATACGACCGGTCTGCGGCTTTTCCGTTTCAAACCAACCTCTCTATTCAGTCTAGGGGACTACACATGAAGAACTTTGTTTCGCGCGCCGGCCTTACGGCAAGTGTTGCGCTCGGCACGCTGATGGTTTCGTTTCCGGCATTCGCGGCGGAAGAAATCACGACTGAAAACCCTTATGGCCTGAAGGCCGCTCTCGAACAGGGCGGTCCGATCGCGCAGGGCACCTTCGCCATTCTGGTGCTGATGTCGCTGACGTCGTGGTACGTCATCTTCACGAAATGGTGGGATCAGCGGAAGCTGCTCATCGAATCCAAGGAACTGGACAAGAAGTTCTGGTCGGCGCCGAGCCTGAAGGACGGCGCAGCCAAGCTCGACAAGAACTCGGCTTTCCGCCAGATCGTCGACGACGGCCTGCGCGCCGCCGACCATCATGAAGGCCGCCTCACCGACAGCATTGACAAGAACGAGTGGGTGACGATGTCGATGGCGCGTTCGACGCATGCGATCAACACCCGCCTGCAGGGCGGTCTCGCCTGGCTGGCGTCGGTGGGTTCGACCTCGCCGTTCGTCGGTCTGTTCGGCACCGTGGTCGGCATCTACCGCGCGCTCATCAACATCGGCGTCGCCGGTCAGGCTTCGATCGACAAGGTCGCGGGTCCGGTCGGTGAGGCGCTCATCATGACCGCGCTCGGTCTCGCCGTGGCCGTTCCGGCCGTGCTCGGCTACAACTGGCTGATCCGCCGCAACAAGGACGTTCAGGATCGCCTGAACAACTTCTCGGCGGACGTGCATGGCTACATGATGTCGGGTGCGCGCGTGGCTCGCACGGGTGTGGCTCCGGCCGCGACCGTGGCTCCCAAGGCCTGATCACTCGAAGGGGAAGCCGGCGGCTGATGCCGCCGCTTCCCCTCCCGAACTTGTTTGATATCAGGAAGGATCGCTAGACATGGCGATGCAAGTAGGACCCTCGGACGACGATGACGCGCCGATGGCGGACATCAACACGACGCCCCTCGTGGACGTCATGCTGGTTATGCTGATCATCTTCCTCATCACCGTTCCCGTGGTCATTCAGACCGTGCCGCTCGAACTTCCCAAAGTGAGCAGCATGCCGACAACGACGAAACCGGAGAACGTCCTTATCGCGGTCGACAACGCCGGCGACATCTTCTGGGGTGTACAGCGTCTCGACAGCAAGCAGGAGCTCTTCGACAAGGCCGTTACGCACCTGAGGAATGAAATCGAGCGTCAGGAAGCTGCGGGCACACCCATCGAACTGCCTGAAGTCCACATTCGCGGCGACGCGGGTACGGAGTTCAGCAACGTCGGCGGCGTCATCTATACGATGCAGCGTGCCGGGTTCGTGAAGGTGGGCTTCATTTCAGAGCCGCCCGCCGGCTTTGTCAGCCGCTAGCCCCAAGGAAACCATACTATGGCAATGAGTGTAGGCGGAGCCGAAGGCGGCGAAATGGTGGACATCAACACCACGCCGCTGATCGACGTGATGCTGGTGCTCCTCATCATGTTCATCATCACGATTCCGATCCAGACGCACGCGGTGAAGCTCGACCTTCCGTCGAACCAGAACCAGCCGCAGAACTCTCAGGTCGATCCGGTGATCAACCGCGTGAGCATCGACTTCCTGAACACGATCTACTGGAACGATCAGGAAGTGGACATGACGACGCTGCGTTCGTACTTCAACGATGCGGCACGCATGCAGCCTCAGCCGGAAATCCATCTGAAGCCGGACGCGCTTTCGCGTTATGACATCGTGAACAATGTCATGGCGCAGGCGCAGATGTCGGGCGTGACGAAGATCGGTTTCGTCGGCAATGAGGCCTACGCCAACTAGGGCGAAGGTCTCCGATCCAAAAAGAAAAGGGCGGACCTTCCGGTCCGCCCTTTTTTTGTCCGTTCAGAACGAAGCGGGGATCAATCGTGCTTCGCGATGAAATCCTCGACGACGGGGGCGATCTTTTCGCGCCAGCGGCGGCCGTTGAAGATGCCGTAGTGGCCGACCTCCTTCGCGAGCAGGTATGTCTTCTTCGCGGCGGGAAGCGCGGTCGCCAGCGTCAGCGCCGCCTTGGTCTGGCCGACACCGGAGATGTCGTCGCGTTCGCCTTCGACCGCCAGCAACGCCACGTCGGTGATGGCGGCGGGATCGATCCTTGCGCCGCGGTGCATGAACTCGCCCTTGGGCAGCAGGTGGCGCTGGAAGACGGCGTCGACCGTCTGCAGATAGAACTCCGCAGTCATGTCGCAGACGGCGCGGTACTCGTCGTAGAAGGCTTTGGTCGAATCGGCGCTTTCGCCGTCGCCTTCGACGAGATGCCTGAACATTTCCCAGTGGCTCACCATGTGGTTGCCGAGGTTCATCGACATGAAACCGGCGAGCTGAAGGAAGCCCGGATAGACGCGGCGTCCGGCGCCTGCGTAGATCGGGGGGACGGTGGCGATGGCGTTGTGTTCGAACCAGCTGTGGCCGCGCCCTGTGGCGAGCGTGTTGACCTCGGTGGGCGCCTCGCGGGTGTCGATGGGGCCGCCCATCATGGTGAGGGAGCGGGGGCGGGCCTTGTTCTTTTTGGCGGACATCAGCGCTGCGGCGGCATAAGCGGGGACCGAGGGCTGGCACACCGCGACCATGTGGGCGCCGGGGCCGATGTGTTCGAGGAAGGCCACGATGTAGTCGATGTAGTCGTCGAGGTCGAAGCGGCCGTCTTCGAGGGGGACGAGCTTCGCGTCCCGCCAATCGGTGATGTATACATCATGGCCGGGGATCAGCCGTTCGACCGTGCCGCGCAGCAGTGTCGCGTAGTGGCCCGACATCGGCGCGACCACGAGCACTTTCGGGCCTGCCGGCGCGCCGTGTTCCTTCACGAAGTGCTTGAGCTGCCCGAACGGCAGGCGAAAGGGGATTTCTTCGCGCACGGCAATCTCCGCGTCGCCGATGCTGACGCTGTGAAGGCCGAATTCGGGCTTGCCGCGCGGCGCGGAGGCGTGCGCGAACACATCGAGCGCCGACGCGATGACCGGGCTCATGCCGATATAGGCCAGCGGATTGGACGGATGCGCGAGCCAGTTGGCGCCCATGCTGGCAAAGGCGCTGGCCCCGGCCATCATGGAGCGATGCAGCTCATAGCTATGATAAATCATTACAATACCCCGCTCGGAACGCCGGAATTTGCATCGAAAACCGGTCGTTTCCCGTCCAGCTTAACCCGTGCAAATCGCGAGTCCATCGTTTATTGCATTGCACAATGAGCGTGCCGTTAACGACGGCAGCGCAGGCCCTTCACGATTGCTGCAAAGGAGAACGCCCATGACCGCCGGAACCCTCAAAGGCCGCGTCGCCCTCGTCACCGGTTCGACAAGCGGGATCGGCCTGTCGGTCGCGCGCGGCATGGCCGCGGCGGGCGCGGATATCGGCATCAACGGTTTCGGCGATGCGGAGGCGATCGAACGCGAGCGCGCGGCGATCGAGGCGGACTTCGGCGTGCGCTGCGCGTTCCTGCCCGCCGACCTTTCCAAAGGCGCCGAGGCGACGAAACTGGTGGCTGACTGCGCGGCGGCGCTCGGCGGGGTCGATATCCTCGTGAACAATGCCGGTATCCAGTATGTCGCGCCGATCGAAGAGTTTCCCGCCGCGAAGTGGGAAGCGATCATCGCGATCAACCTTTCGGCGGCGTTCTACACGACGCAGGCGGCGCTCCCGGCGATGAAGGCGAAGAACTGGGGCCGCATCATCAACATCGCGTCGGCGCACGGACTCGTCGCGTCTCCGTTCAAGGCGGCGTACGTGTCGGCGAAGCACGGCATCGTCGGCCTGACGAAGACGGCGGCGCTGGAACTCGCCGAAACCGGCATCACGGTGAACGCGATCTGCCCCGGCTACGTCCGCACGCCGCTCGTCGCCGGGCAGGTGGCCGACCAGGCGAAGGTACACAACATGTCGGAGGAGGAGGTCGTGCGGAACGTGATCCTCGCCGCGCAGCCCAACAAGCGCTTCATCGAGCCCGAGGAGGTCGCCGATTTCGCGGTGTTCCTCGCGGGCGAGACCGGGCGCTCGTTCACCGGCGACATCCTCTCGATGGACGGCGGCTGGACGGCGCGATGAATTTCGCGCCGAACGCCGCCGTTCTCATCACCGGCGCTGCTTCCGGCATCGGCAAGGCGACGGCCGAGAGGCTCTACGCTGACGGCGTTCGCCGGTTCGCGCTTGTCGATATCGATGAAGCGCGGCTTGCGGCGCTGACGCTTGAAGGCGCCGATGTGCTGACGCTGACGGGCGATGTGTCCGACCCGGCGGTATGGGACAAAGCGGAGCGGGATATCTCCGCGCGGTTCGGCGGCCTCGGCCTTGCAGTCGTCAACGCCGGGGTTTCGGGGGCGGGGCCGATCGCCGACCTGTCGTTCGAGGATTGGCGGCGCGTTCTGTCGGTGAACCTCGACGGCGCGTTCCTGACGCTGCGCGCCGCGATGCGGCTGATCGCGGGGGCAGGGGCGATCGTCGTCGTGTCCTCGATCGCGGGGATCAAGGCCGAGCCCGGCGTCGCGGCCTACGGCGCATCGAAAGCCGCCGCCGCGCATCTGGCGAAGGTCGCGGCGAAGGAAGGCGCGCCGCGCGGCCTCCGCGTGAACGCGATCCTGCCGGGCGGGGTCGATACGCCGATCTGGAACGGCATGGGCTTTTTCGACGACATGGTCCGCGACCTCGGCAGCCGGGACGCCGCGCTGCAGGCGATGGCGACCGCCGCAACGCCGCTCGGGCGCTTCGCGACGGCGGACGAAATCGCCGGGCAGATCGCGTTCCTGCTGTCGGATGCAGCCGCGACGATGACGGGCGCGCTGTTGACCAGCGACGGCGGGTATTCGCTGTAACCTCGGCCATCGCCGCGATCTCTCCCGCCACCCATTGACAGCCGGGTTCGTCGTTCCCATTAAACGCCCTGCGGCCCGGGCCCCTCTGGCGAGACATGTCTCGTGATGTCGGACCGCATCGGATGATCCGATGCTTGCGGCCCGGCGGCTACGTCTGTTCCTGAAAGCGCGGATCCTCCGGCGACCGATGCGGTCCACAAGAGGAGAGAGACGCATGCATTATCCCCGCAGCCTCCGGCTACCCGCCCCCACAGATTTTACACGGGTGCGCTGATGGAATTCCTGTTTGCTGATTGGCTGGGAACACCGGCCTGGTTCTGGCTGTCCTTTCTGCTGCTGGTCGTCGCCCTGACGGCGTTCGACCTGGGCGTGCTTCATAAAGAAGACCGCGAAATGGGCATCGGCGAGAGTTTGAAGCTCTCCGCATTCTACATCGGCATCGCGCTGCTGTTCGGCGCCTGGATCTGGCATGCGCGCGGCCCTGAGTCCGGGATGCAGTATTACACGGGCTTCTTCATCGAGAAGGCGCTGTCGATCGACAACGTCTTCGTCATCAGCCTGATCTTCACCTATTTCGCGATCCCGCCGAAATATCAGTACCGCGCGCTGCTGTGGGGCATCATCGCGGTGATCGTGCTGCGCGGCCTCATGATCGCGGGCGGCGCCGCGCTGGTGAACGAGGCATACTGGGTGCTGTATCTGTTCGCGGCGTTCCTGATCTTCACCGGGATCAAGATGTTCTTTGCCGGTGACGCGCCCATCGACGTGGCGAACAACCGGGCGGTGAAGTTCATATCCCGCCATATGCGCGTGACGCCGGACCTGCACGACCAGCATTTCTTCGTGAAGGTGCCCGACGCGACAACCGGAAAGCTGGTGACGGCCGCGACGCCGTTGTTCCTTGCGCTCGTGGTCATCAATCTTGCCGATCTGGTTTTCGCGGTCGACAGCGTCCCGGCGATTTTCGCGATCACGACCGATACGTTCATCGTCTACACGTCCAACATCATGGCCATTCTGGGCCTGCGCGCGCTCTATTTCGCGCTCGCGGCGATGGTGCACCGCTTCCACTATCTGAAATACGCGCTCGCGGCGGTTCTGATCTTCATCGGCGCGAAGATCTTCGTCGCGGACTTCCTGCTGGGCGACGACAAGTTTCCGCCGGTGCTGAGCCTGGGGGTCACGTTCGCGCTGATCGCAGCCGGGATCGGGTATTCGCTGTGGAAGACAAAGGGCGAGCCGGAGCCGGACTGGCCTGCCGACGCGCCGTGAGGCACGGCCGCAGGGGTTTGATCTCCGGGGTTTCGTCACGAAAAATTCACGGTCGGTTTTCCGAAACCGGAAACCATTGGAGGGCAATGCGGGCGCGGACCTAAATTTTCGGGAGCTGCCTGCGTGCGTGTGTTGATGGCGTTTCTTGTTTTGACCGGTGCGGCTTCGGCGGAGGCTGCGACAACGTGGCGCGATGCGGCTTCGGATGTGCTGCGGGCCGCACAGGCAATGCCGCGGTCGGCGGTGGTGCGGCGGGCGACGTGCGCGGCGCGGGTGCGCGTTGCGGTGGACGGCAACGGGCTGATTACCCGCTACGACATCGTGAAACCGTGCGCGGAGCCGATCCTGACACGCTCCACCGACGACCTGTTCTTCAAGGTCGGCCAGTTGCCGCCGCCGCCCGCGCGGCGCCCGACCAGCATCGAGATCGAGGTGCGCTGGCCGCCGAAAGGATGAGCGCCATTGAGCGCGGGCGCGCGCACTGCTAATCCGCCGCGATGAACAGCAGCGCACCCGGCAATCCACAGGAAAAGCGTTCCCTCAGCAACCTGCAGCTGCTTTGGACATTTTCGAAGCGCTACCCCCTGCAGGTGACGGCGTTTTTCGTCTCGCTGTTCGTCGCGGCGGTTTCGACGCTCGCGATCCCGCGCAGCTTCCAGCGCATCGTCGACAACGGCTTCGGCGCGGAAACCGACGCGACGATCGCGCCCTATTTCTATGGCATGCTCGCCGTGGTCGCCGTGCTCGGCATCGCGACGTCGGTGCGGTTCTATTATGTTTCGTGGCTCGGCGAGCGGGTCGTCGCGGACCTGCGGCAGAGCGTGCATGCGAATCTTCTGACGCTGGATCCCGCGTTTTTCGAGGAAAACCGCCCCTCCGAGATCGCATCGCGGCTGACCGCCGACACGTCGATCATCGAGCAGGTGGTGGGCACCAGCCTTTCCATGGCGCTGCGCAATGTCATCCTGGGCATCGGCGGCGTGATCTATCTGTTCACGATCAGCCCGAAGCTGACGGTCATGCTGCTGCTCGGCATTCCGCTCGCGGTGCTGCCGATGGCGCTGATGGGGCGCCGGGTTCAGGCGCTTTCGCGCAGTTCGCAGGATAGTGTGGCGAGCGTCGGCACGATCATCAGCGAGGTGCTGAGCGCGATCCGCATCGTGCAGGCGTTCACGCAGGAGCGCAACGAATCCGCGCGCTTCAACCGCGCGGTGGAGGCGACCTTCGCGGCCGCGCGGCGGCGCATCCGCATGCGCGCGCTGCTGACCGCCATCGTCATCACGATCATCTTCGGCGGCATCACGCTGGTGCTGTGGGAAGGCGCATCCGACGTCATCAACAACGTGATGACGGGCGGCGAGATCACCGCCTTCGTGCTGACCGCCGCGATCGTGGCGGGCGCATTCGGCGCGCTCGCGGAGGTTTACGGCGACGTGATGCGCGCGACGGGCGCGGCGGGGCGCATGAAGGAACTGCTGGTCGCCGTGCCGCAGATCACCGCGCCCGCAAACCCCGCGCCGCTGCCGCAGCCGCCGATCGGCCGCGTGAGCTTCGAGTCGGTCGATTTCCGCTATCCGACGCGCAAGGATACGCCGGCGCTGAGCGACTTCTCGCTCGACATCGCGCCGGGCGAAACGGTGGCCGTGGTCGGGCCCTCGGGCGCGGGCAAATCGACGCTGTTCCAGCTGATCCAGCGGTTCTACGACCCGCAGGGCGGCACCGTGCGCGTGGACGGCGTGGCGCTGCGCGACGCCGACCCCGCCGCCGTGCGCGGGCGGATCGCGATGGTGCCGCAGGAAAGCGTGATCTTTGCGGAAAGCGCCTACAACAACATTCTCTATGGCCGCCCGGGCGCGACCGAAGCCGAGGTATGGGCCGCCGCCGACGCTGCGAACGCATCCGACTTCCTTCGCGCGCTGCCCGACGGCATCCACACCTTCCTGGGTGAAGCGGGCGCGCGGCTTTCGGGCGGGCAGCGCCAGCGGCTCTCCATCGCGCGCGCCGTGCTGCGCGACGCGCCGATCCTGCTGCTCGACGAGGCGACATCCGCGCTCGACGCGGAAAGCGAGCGGCTGGTGCAGGAAGCGCTCGAAAGGCTGATGCAGGGCCGCACGACGCTGGTGATCGCGCACCGCCTTGCGACCGTGCGCGGCGCAGACCGGATCATCGTGATGAACGAGGGCCGGATCGTGGGGCAGGGGCGCCACGACGAGCTGATGACGGACGGCGGCCTCTACGCCCGCCTCGCGCGCCTGCAATTCGAGGATGCCGCCTGATTTCTATTGAAACTGAGAATCGTTCGCGTTAACAGGAGCCATACGCGACAACAGGATTCTCCCGGCGCCGATGCACAGTGTGACGCCTCCCAAGGCTTTGACCGGAAAAAGCCGCAAGGCGTTCTGGATGAAGCAGCTTCATACGTGGCACTGGATGAGCTCCGCGATCAGCCTTGTCGGGCTGCTGCTGTTCACGATCACCGGCATCACGCTCAACCATGCCGCCGAGATCGAGGCGAAGCCGGTGATCGAGGAGCGCACGGCGCAGCTTCCGGCTGACCTGCTCGCCGGTCTCGCGTCCAAAGACGGCGAGGCCGAACGCGCGCCGCTGCCCGCGCCCGTCGCCGCCTGGGTGGCCGATACGTTCGCCGTGAAGGTGCGGGGCGAGGCGGAGTGGTCGGCCGATGAAGCCTATCTCGCGCTGCCGCGCCCCGGCGGCGACGGCTGGGTCGCGATCGACCGGGCAACCGGAGAAGTCACCGCCGAAAGCACCGACCGCGGCTGGATCTCCTACCTCAACGACCTCCACAAGGGCCGCAATTCCGGCACGGCGTGGAAGTGGTTCATCGATATCTTCGCGGGCGCCTGCCTGGTGTTCGCGTTCACAGGCCTGTTCCTGCTCCAGCTGCACGCCGCAAAGCGCCCGAGCACCTGGCCGATCGTGGGTGTGGGCCTGCTCATCCCCGTCCTCATCGCCTTGATTTTCATTCACTGAAGGGTTCCATCAATGCAGCTTTCCACGCGTATCGTGATGACCGGCGCGGCGTTTGCCGGGCTCGCCGCACCCGCTGCCGCGCAGAGCATCGACCTTACCGTCACCATCCCGCGCCTGAACGTAGCGGAATATCACCGGCCGTATGTGGCGATCTGGCTGGAAAAGGCGGGGGTTCCGGCGAAAACGCTCGCCATCTGGTACGACCACGACATGAAGGCAAACGAGGGCACCAAGTGGCTTCGCGACGTGCGCCAGTGGTGGCGCGCATCGGGGCGGGGCCTCAGCTTTCCGGCGGACGGCATCACCGGCGCGACCAAGGCGCCGGGTACGCACAAGGTGAGCGTCGGCGCCGCCGCGCTCGGCGCGATGACACCGGGAAACTACACGCTGCTCATCGAATCCGCACGCGAGGTGGGCGGACGCGAAGTGCTGAAACTGCCGTTCGTCTGGCCGCCGAAGCCGGGCCAGACCGCCGCGGCGACCGGCACCACCGAGCTTGGCGCCGTGAACGCCGCCTTCAAACGCTGAAAAGGACAATCGTGATGAAAACCGGACTCCTGCACGCCATTGCCATCTCCGCCGCGCTGCTTGGCGCCACCGCCGCACAGGCACACCGCCAGTGGATGCTGCCGTCGTCGACCGTGCTCTCCGGCCAATCGGGCTGGGTGACGGTGGATGCCGCCGTTTCAAACGACCTGTTCTATTTCGAGCACCAGCCGCTGCGCCTCGGCAACGTGAAGACGTGGGCGCCGGACGGCAGCGAGGTCGCCCTGCAGAACCCGGCGACGGGCCGCTATCGCAGCACCTTCGACGTGGAGCTGAAACAGCAGGGGACGTACAAGATCGTGAACGCCGGCGGCGGCATCTTCGGCAGCTACAAGGAGAACGGCACGGAGAAACGTCTGCCGCGCGGCGTGTCGGCGGCTGACATCGAAAAGCTGATCCCCGCCGGGGCAACGGACGTGAAGCTTTCGGAGAGCCTGAGCCGCAACGAGGTGTTCGTGACGCTCGGCGCGCCGACCGATACGGTGCTGAAACCGAGCGGCAAGGGGCTTGAGCTGGTTCCGGTTACGCATCCCAACGATCTGGTTTCGGGCGAGGCGGCGACGTTCCAGTTCGTGATCGACGGCAAGCCCGCCGCCGGGATCGAGATCGAGGTGGTGCCGGGCGGCATCCGCTACCGCGACCAGCTCGGCCAGATGGACATGAAGACCGATGCCGAGGGCAAGGTGACGATCACGTGGCCGAACCCCGGCCTGTACTGGATGAGCGCGGAGGCCAGCGACAAGAACGTCAGTGTGAAGGGCGCCGAGCAGCGCCGCCTCGGCTATGTCTCGACGCTCGAGGTGCTGGCGCCCTGAGCGCCCGCGTCCTCGTCCCCAAGGCGCTCTCCGCCGCGTCCTTCGCGCTGAGGGAGCCTTCGGGGCACGTTGCCGCGCTTTCCGGCGAGACGATGGGGACGCGCTGGTCGGTGCGTCTTGTCGTGCCGGTGTCGGCGCGCACATCCCACATCAGCGCGGGCGTGCAGGCCGCATTCGACGCCGTCGTCGCGGAAATGAGCACGTGGGAGGCGGCGTCCGACATCAGCCGCTTCAACCACGGCGCGATCGGTGCATGGCAATCGCCGCCGCCGGATTTCCTGATCGTGCTTTCCGCCGCGCTGCGCATCGCGGCGGAAAGCGGCGGCGCTTATGATCCCACGATCGGTGCCCTGGTCGATGCGTGGGGGTTCGGGCCGCCCGGACCGCGCGTAAGCCCGCCTGATCCCGAAACGGTGGACGCCATGCTGCGCGCGGCGGGGTGGCGGCACGCGCAATGCGACACGCTGTTGCAGCGCGCGCGGCGGAACACGCCGCTCGCGCTCGATTTTTCCGGGATCGCCAAGGGCTTCGGCGCCGACCGCGCGGCAGCGTGGCTGCGCGCTCAGGGGGGTCCGGCACTTTCTTGTCGAGGTGGGCGGCGAACTCGTCGGCGCGGGTGTGAAACCCGATGGACAGCCATGGTGGGTGGATATCGAAATGCCCCCCGGCGCGGCGTTTCCGCCGCTGCGCCTCGCGCTCCACGGGCTGGCCGTGGCGACCACGGGAGATTACCGGCGCTGGTTCAAGGCGGACGGCAAGCGCTTCATCCACACGATCGACCCGCGCACCGGCTGTCCGCTCGCGAACGGTGTGGCATCGGTCACGGTCCTGCATCCCGAGTGCATGACTGCCGATGCCTATGCCACGGCGATAACCGTGCTGGGCGCGGACGAAGGGCTGCGCTTCGCCAACAGCCTGGGCCTTGCCGCGCACGTCGTGTCGCTTGACGGCGATGCGTGGACAGAGGCCATGAGTCTCGCGTTCACGGCGATGCTCGACTGACTATCCCTGTAGCACGAAGGGAATCTCCACCGTTCCCTGTACCGCGACCGCGACGCCTTCGCGGACGGTCGGCGACCAGCGCCAGTGGCGGACGGCGCCGAGCGCGGCGCGATCAAGGCGTTCGAAGCCGCTGCTTCGGGCCAGGCGGATGTCCGCAACGCAGCCGTCCGTGCCCAGCGTCAGCATCAGGACGACGGTGCCCTGTTCGTGCTTGCGGCGCGATTCAAGCGGGTAGGAGGGCGGCTTGGCGGAGATCATGGTGGCGCCGAGATCGTCGGAAACGAGTGTGGGCGGCGCGGGTGCGCGCGGTGCGGCGGGGGCCTTGATCGCCGCAGGCGCGGGTGGCAGCACCATCTGCGGCAGATCGGCGGTCGCGAGGATGGGCGGCGCCGGGCGCGCGATTTCGACCGCAGGCGGCGGCACATAGATTTCGGGTTCGGCAATCTGCGGCGGCGGCGCTTCGGGTGCCGGCGGCGGCGCGGAGAGATCGAGCAGTTTCATCGCCGATTGCACGGTGCGGGGCGGAACGACCTGAGACTGAACCAGAAACACGCCGAGTGCGACGTGAAGGACGGCGACGGCGAGAAGCGCGCGCCAATCCGCGCGCATCGGCGTGTAGCCGTCCGCGCGTTCCGCATTCGGCAGGTGCATGGCGGGTTTCAGCAGGGAGTGTGCGGTCGCGAGACGCTCGCTCAACAGCGCATCCTCCGGGCCATCGTCTGCGCTGCGCGCATGAACCGTATGCATTCAAACGCCCCGTTTCCATGGTCTGAAGCCGCGCCCGTCCTGTAACGCTTCAGGTAATGCAAATCAATCGCATTATTGATCGTGAAGGGCGTTCAGGTCGTTGCCCAGCGGCGGAGGAGATTGTGATAGACGCCGGTGAGCTGAATGATCGCGGCGTCATCGTGGCCGCGATCCTGCGCGATGGTCTGGATGGCGGTGTCGAGCTCGAACAGCGAACGCCGCGCCTCGCCGTCGCGGACCATCGACTGGATCCAGAAGAAGCACGCGGTGCGCTTTCCGCGCGTGACGGGCTCGACACGGTGCAGGCTGGAGGCGGGGTAGAGGATCATGTGGCCGGCGGGCAGCTTGACCTGCTGGACGCCGAACTGATCCTCGACCGTGAGTTCGCCGCCGTCGTAGGCGTCGGGGTCTTCGAGGAACAGGGTGGCGGAGAGGTCGCTGCGGATGCGGAATTCGGTGCCGCGCTGGATACGGACGGCGTTGTCGATGTGGACGCCGAAGGTCTGCCCGCCCTCGTAGCTGTTGAACAGCGGCGGATAGACCTTGAGGGGCAGCGCGGCGGCGATGAACAAAGGCGCCTTGCCGAGCGCATCGAGGATGATCGCGCCCGCCTCGCGCGTGGCGGGGCTTTCCTCGGGAAGCTGCATGTTGCGCTTGGCGAGCGCGGACTGGTAGCCGGAGGTGACGTTGCCGTCGACCCACGGGGCGGCATCGATGATCGCGCGGACGCGGGCGAGCGCCTCTGCATCGAGCACGGGAATCGCGATCATCATAGGCTGGAACCGATCTTCAAAATTGTGGCACCCTGAAACGAAAGCCCCTCCTCTTCAGGGGAGGGGTTGGGGTGGGGCATCTCCGCCCGGCGCCGAGCTTGGGGATAGGCCCCACCCCCGGCCCCTCCCCTGAAGAGGAGGGGGGAGATATGGTGCTGGGTGGGCAAGAGCGATCCCCCTGAACCGCCCTTGCCCGCATGCAGTGCTCAGAAGCTGTAGAACAGGCTGAGCACGGCCGATCGCCCTTCGCCGGGCGTCGCCCAGCCGTTGTTGCGGATGCCGGTGTAGTATTTCTCGTCCGTGAAGTTCTGCACGTTGAGCTGCACGGTGAGGCCGTTGCCGAACGGATAGGAGACGAACGCGCGGTGCGTCATCCAGTCCTTCGACTTCGCGAACGGCGTCACCGTGTTCGAAAGCACGAAGCTGCCCTGATAGGTGAAGCCGTAGCCGACCTGCAGGCCGAAGGGGAGCGTGTAGGTGGTGAACAGGCTGCCCGAATGCTTCGGCGTGTTGGTGAGCGGATTGCCGGCCTGCGCATCGGTGAGCGGGCAGGTGATCGCCGTACCGCCGGTAGGCGTGAACGTCGCGCCGGGGTTGGCGAGACAGTAGTTCGAAACGCTCTGCTTCACCTTGCTGTCGAGGTAGGTGTAGTTCGCGAAGATCGCCCACGCATCGGTGATGTTGCCCGAAGCGCCGAGCGCGATGCCGTCGACGCGGCTCCGGCCGTCGAGCACCTGAAGCGTGCCGAGCGTCGGGTCGTTGCTCGCCACCGGGTAGTTGGTGCGCGCGTTGCGGAACAGCGCGGCGGTGAGCTGGAGCCTGCCGCCGACAAGATCGACCTTGCCGCCGATCTCGTAGTTCACCGCTTCCTGCGGCGCGACGGTGCAGGGATCGACGTTCAGGTTCTGCGCCGTGGCGAGACCGCAGCCGCCGCGAACGCTGGACGAGGTGGGCGTGCGGCTGTTGCCGTAGGCCGCGTAGAGGCTGGCGTTGGGCACCGGCTTGTAGACAAGGCCGACGCGGTAGCTGAACAGATCGTCTTCCGAACGCTGCACGGCGCCGCGCGTGATGTCGCCGAACGTCGGCCCGGGCGCGCCGACGATCGTGTCGGCGCGGAAGTCCGCCTTGTTGTTTTCCCAGCGGATGCCGCCGTTGATTTCGAACTGATCGGAGAGCTTGATCGCATCGAACAGGTAGAGCGCGATGTTGCGCGTGTCGCCCTGCGAGGAACCGGTCCGGATATAGTTGATCGGGCCGCCGTAGATGGGATCGGGGTTCGAAATGTCGATCGGGGGCAGCGCGGGGTTCGGCGTCGCGCCGCCCGGATTGCGCATCACGTTGCCGTTCGAGAGATCATAATCTTCCTGCGCGTAGGACGCGCCGATCGTCAGCGTGTGCTCGATGCCGCCCGTGTTCACCACCGCCTTCAGGTCGAGCTGGTTGTAGAGCATCTGGTTTTCGGTGAAGCGCGCCGTGCCGCGCGGGCCCGAGGGGTAATAGGTGCCGGGAAGCTGACCGGTGCCGCAGGGGGCGCCTGTGTAGAGCGTGCCGCCGTCGAGGCAGAAGGCGCCCTGCGGCGGATTGACGACGAGGTTCTGCTCGACGCGCTGCCAGCGCGCGAGATTGCGGATCGAGACGCGGTCGCTGAATTCGTGAGAGAAGATCGCGGTGGCCTGATCGACGGTCTGCTGCTGGTAGTCGACGTCCTTGTAGCCGTAGTACCCGCCGTAATCGGCGCCGGGAAACAGGCCGCCGACCGAGGACGCGTAAGGCACACCGTAAACGGGCGTGTTGTCGTCCTTCTGGTGGACATAGAGCAATGTCAGGCTGGTCGGGCCGTCGATGCCGATGGTGACGGACGGCGCGATGCCCCAGCGCTCGTAGCTGTCGAAGTCGCGGGCCGGAACGTCGTTCTCGTGGTACATCGCGTTGAGGCGGACGGCGACGAGGTCCGACAGGCGCAGGTTGCTGTCGATCGTGGCGCGGTAATAATTGTCCGTGCCGATACCCGCCTGAACGACGCTGAGGTCTTCGGCCTTCGGGCGCTTGGTGACGAGATTGATCGAGCCCGAGATCGAACCCGAGCCGCCGTAGACCGAGTTGGCGCCGTTCACGACTTCGATCTGTTCGAGGTTGAACGTGTCCGAACGGCTGTACTGCGCGCTGTCGCGGACGCCGTCGATCTGGAGATCGGTGTTGGCGCTCTGGCCGCGCAGGTTGATGCTGTCGCCGTAGCCGGCGCCGCCTTCACCCGCGCCGAAGGTGATGCCCGGAATCGTCGTCAGCGCCTCGCGCAGCGTCAGCAGGTTCTGCTGGCGGATCGTGGTGTTGCCGATGACGGTGATCGTCTGCGGCGTATCGAGGAGGGGGCGGACGTACTTGGGAGACTCGGCCTTCTCGACCTTGATCTCGTCGTCAACGGCGGTGCTCGTGACGGTGACGCCGCCGAGGTTCTGCTGATCCTGCGCCTGTGCCGGAAGCGCGCCGGCGGCAAAGCCTACGCAGGAAAGAGCAAGGAAGGCAGGGCGCGCGACAGACAGGCGAGCGGCGGATTCAACGGACATTCGAGTACCCCCAACAGGTTTGATGATGGGGGCGTGTTATTGAGAATGATTTTCAGAGTCAACAATATCAATAATCATTCTCAATAAGGGAAAAGGGTGTGGCTTTTCCGCACGCGCGGCATGTACGTCAGCCAAGCGCCTCGGCCTGTTCGGCGAGGTCCAGCCAGCGTTCCTCGCATTGCGTGAGGCGGACGCGCGCTGCGTCGAGGGCGTCGGAAATTTTCATGAAACCGTCGGGATCGCGCCGATAAAGTTCCGGATTGGCGAGCGCTTCCTCCCGGCGGAGGATGTCCGCGTGCAGAGCCTCGATCTCGCCGGGGAGCATGTCGAGCTCGCGCTGGTCCTTGTAGCTGAGCTTGGCGCGGACCGTGCGCGGGGCTTCCGTGGCCGGAGCGGAGGGCGCCTGTTTCGCGGTTCGCTGCGTGCGCTGCTTTTCCCAGTCGGCAAAACCGCCCGCGACCACGTCTGCGCGGCCGCTGCCGTCGAGGCCGACCACCATCGTGACGGTGCGGTCGAGGAAGTCGCGGTCGTGGCTGACGATGAGCACGGTGCCTTCGTAGTCGGCGATCACCTCCTGCAGGAGGTCGAGCGTTTCGAGGTCGAGGTCGTTGGTCGGCTCGTCGAGCACGAGGAGGTTGGACGCGCGGGCGAACTCGCGCGAGAGCAGAAGCCGCGAGCGCTCGCCGCCGGAGAGCGCATCGACGGGCGCATCGGCGTAGGCGGGATCGAACAGGAACTCCTTGAGATAGCCGATGACGTGCTTCTTCTCGCCGCGCACGTCGATCCAGTCCCCGCCGTCCGCAAGGATGTCGCGGACGCGCTTGCCGGGTTCGAGGAGCTTGCGCTGCTGATCGATGGTGATGCCCGCGAGCGTTTTCGCCTGCTTCACGGTGCCGGTATCGGGGGTGATCTCGCCGGTGAGGAGCTTGAGGAGCGTCGTCTTGCCCGCGCCGTTTGGCCCCACGATGCCGATGCGGTCGCCGCGCTGGATGCGGAGCGTCAGATCCTTGATGATCGTGCGGCCGCCGTAGCTTTTGCTCACATTTTCGGCATCGATGACGATCTTCGCCTTGGCATCGTCGGTTTGCAGGCCGAGTTTCGCCTTGCCGGCCTGCCCGATCATGCTCGCCCGCTGCGCGCGCATCTCGTGAAGTTTGGCGAGGCGGCCCTGGTTGCGGCGGCGGCGCGCGGTGACGCCGCGTTGCAGCCAGTGCAGTTCGTCGCGCAGTTTCGAATCGAGCTTTTCGGCGGAGCGGGCCTCTTCGGCATAAATCTGTTCGGTCCACGCCTCGAAGCCGCCGAAGCCGATCTCGGCACGGCGGATCACGCCGCGATCGAGCCAGAGCGAGGAGCGGGTGAGGCGGGTGAGGAACGTCCGGTCGTGGCTGATCGCGACGAAGGCGCCGGTGTAGCGGCCGAGCCAGCCTTCGAGCCATTCGATGGCGGCGAGATCGAGGTGGTTGGTCGGCTCGTCGAGCAGGATAAGGTCGGGGTTTTCGGCAAGCGCGCGGGCGAGCGCGGCGCGGCGCCGTTCGCCGCCGCTTGCGGTTTCGGCCGGGCGATCGAGATCGAGCCCGATCTGATCGGCGATGGCGTCCACCTCGTGCGCGGCCGGCGCGCCGGGCTCGCGCATGGCGAAATCGCGGAGCGTGGCGTAGCCGGTGACCTGGGGATCCTGCTCCAGAAGCACCACATGCGTGCCGGGCCTGGCGTTGCGTTTGCCCTCGTCGAAATCGGTGAGCCCGGCGATCAGGCGGAACAGCGTGGTTTTGCCCGCGCCGTTGCGGCCGATGAGCGCCAGCCGGTCGCGCTCGCCGACAAAAAGGTCGAGGCCGCGCAGCAGCCAGCCCGTGCCTTGCACAAGGCCGATGGATTCAAGCGAGACAATAGGGGCAGACACGCGTTAGACTTCCGGCTGAGAGGAACGGGGGAGTTAGGGCGATTGGGGCAGGCGCGCAACATTCATGGGCTATTCACCGCGCGGGCGGTATTCGTCACGGGCATTTTTACAAAATGAGTCCGTGTGTGAAGTTCCGTATCGCCTTTGTCTGGGTCGTCCTCTGCGTCTCCGCAGCCACTGCGGCGCCTGCGCAGGCGCTTGATCCCAAGATGAAGGATCACGACGCGGCGCGGGCGGCGGCGAAGAGCGGCGAGATTCGCTCGCTCGGCGAGATCAAGAACCGCGTCAGAAACCGGGTGCAGGGCGAACTCGTCGGCAGCAAATTCGATATGCACCAGAAGCGTTACCGGCTGCGGTATCTGCGCGAAGGCTCGATCGTCGAGGTGGACGTCGATGCCAAGACCGGTAAGATCATCGACATAGACGGTAACTGAAAGTTCCCCACCATGCGCCTGCTCATCGTCGAAGACGAACCTACGCTTGCACGCCAGCTTCGCGAAACGCTGGAAGGGGCGGGCTATGCCGTCGATGTCGCGAACGACGGTGAAGAGGGGCATTTCCTCGGCTCGTCGGAAAGCTACGACGCGGTCGTGCTCGATCTGGGGCTTCCCGAAATGGACGGCCTCACCGTTCTCGACAAATGGCGCAAGGCCGACATCGCGTGCCCGGTGCTCGTGCTGACGGCGCGCGACAGCTGGTCCGACAAGGTGGCGGGGCTCGATGCGGGTGCGGACGATTATCTCGCCAAACCCTTCCAGATGGAGGAATTGATCGCGCGGCTGCGCGCGCTCATTCGCCGCTCCACGGGCAATGCCTCGTCCGAGCTGGAAGCGGGCGATGTGCGCCTTGATACGCGCTCCGGCCGCGTGACGCTGGCCGGTACGCCGGTGCGCCTGACCGCGCAGGAGTACAAGCTGCTGGCCTATCTGATGCACCACAAGGGCAAGGTGGTTTCGCGGACCGAGCTGATCGAGCACATCTATGACCAGGACTTCGATCGCGATTCGAACACGATCGAGGTGTTCATCACCCGTATCCGCAAGAAACTGGGCGCGGATCTCATCGAGACCATCCGCGGCCTCGGGTACAGCCTGGACGACCCGCGCGCTGCCTGAAACGGCCGCCTGACATGACCCGTGCCGCGCCACGCGAATCCCGTTTCGGCCAGTTGTTCCTGCGCGGCTCGCTCAGCCGCCGCATGCTCGCGGTTTCGGCGCTGTGGATCATCACGCTGCTGCTTATCGGCGGATACGCGCTCGAACGCACGGTCGGGCGCATCATCACCGACGGTTTCGACGAGCGGCTGCGCAGTGTCATCACGGCGCTGATCGCGACGGTGGAACTGGGCCCGGAAGGCGAGATACGCCTGAACCGGTCGCTTGGCGACCAGCGCTTCCAGGAGCCGTATTCGGGCCTTTACTGGCAGATCAGCATGGCGGGGCAGGAGCCGCTGCGCTCGCGCTCGCTGTGGGACCGCGCGCTGACGCCGAGCACCTTCGACGCGAGCAAGGAGCCCGTCGCTTACGACAGCAATGATTTCGAGGGCGACCGCCTGCGGGTGATGGAGCGCGACATCGTGCTGCCCGAAAGCCCGATCGTCCTCCACGTGCAGGCGGCGCAGAACCGCGCCGAACTCGACGGCCAGCTCGCCCGCGTGCGCGCGACCGTGCTGTGGTCGCTCGGCGTGCTCGGCATCGGGCTGATCGGCATGGCCGCCTTGCAGACCGGGTACGGACTCTGGCCGCTGCGCCGCATCAGCGACCAGATTTCCGCCGTTCGCAGCGGCACGGTGAAGCGGGTTTCATCGGACTTTCCATCGGAGGTTTCGCCGATGGTCGCCGAGCTGAACGAGCTTCTCGACCACACCGAAGCGCAGGCCGAGGCGGCGCGCATGCATGCCGGGAACCTGGCGCACGCGCTGAAGACGCCGCTCGCCATCGTGATGAACGAGGCGGAGGGGCAGACGAACCCGCTTGCGCTGACGGTGCGCGGTCAACTTGCCATCATGCGGCGCCACATCGACCATCATCTTGCGCGCGCGCGCGCGCTCGGCCGCCGCTCTGCGGTGAACGTGCGCGCCGAGGTGTGGCCCGCGCTCGAAGGCCTGCGCCGCGCGATCAGCCGTATCTATCCCGATGTGACGATCGACCTCGACGGCGACCGCACCGCGATATTTCAGGGCGAACGGCAGGATCTGGAGGAAATGGCGGGCAACCTTATCGAGAATGCCGCCAAATACGGCGCCGGGCGCGTGTTCGTGACCGTATTGCGGACAAGCGGACCGGAGCGCTTCATCGAGATCGTTGTCGAAGACGACGGCCCCGGCATCGCGGAAAAGGAACGCGGCCGCATCTTCGGGCGCGGCGCTCGGCTCGATACCGAGAAGCCGGGCACCGGGCTCGGCCTCGCCATCGTCAAGGATGTGGCTGAAATCTACGGCGGCAGCATCAGGCTCGGCAGCAGCGACGACCTGGGCGGGCTGGAAGCGAAGCTGCGGCTGCCCGCAGCATTCTGATGCGCGTGCCCTCGCACTGGAACGAGGGAGTCTGATAGGGGTTGATGTGCGTGCTGCACATTCATCTTCGAACGGAGTCCCATGCGTCTTTCCATAGACACGATGCTTGATTACGAATTGACTGCCCCCGCCGACCTGCTGCTGGCTGTCGAAGTCGCCCAGATGCCGGACCAGACGCTCGTCACCGACAAGATGATCGTGCAGGGCGTCGATGCACTGACACCTGTTGTGGCGGAGGAGGGGCTGGGCCGTCGCACGTGGACCCACGGGACCGGGCGCGTGACCGTGCGCTACCAGGCCCAGGTGGACGTCGACCGCCCGAAGCCGTCACTTGCCGGGCTGAACGCCGACGACAAGCGGGAATTGCCGGCGCTTGTCGTGCCCTATCTTTTTCCCAGCCGATACTGCGAAGCCGACAGGTTCGTATCGATGGTGGATCGGGAGTTCGGGGGCCTTTCCGGCGGCGATCAGATCGAGGCGATCGCGGCGTGGATCCGGCAGCATCTGGATTATGTCCCCGGGGTCAGCAACAGCGCGACCACGGCCGCCGATACGTTCATCGCCCGTCAGGGCGTGTGCCGGGACTTTGCCCACCTGATGATCGCCATGACGCGGGCTGCCGGTACACCCGCCAGAATGGTCGCCGCCTACGCATGGCAACTCGAGCCGCAGGACTTCCACGCCGTGATGGAGGTATGGCTTGAGGGGCGCTGGCATCTGGTCGACGCGACAAACCTCGCGCCCTGCGAGGGCATCGTGAGGATATGCGTGGGACGCGACGCCACGGATATCAGCTTCCTCACCGTTTTCGGCGAAGCGCGGCTGATCGAGCAGCGCGTGGATGTGCGGCAGATCGGGTGACGGGGTAGAGAGCAGGGGCGGACCGGCGATGGGTCCGCCCCTGCCGTGCGTTTTATTCCTGCGGTGCCGCAGCGACCGGCTCGGCCACCGGAGCGGCTGCCACCGTCGTTACCGTCGCAACCGGTGCAATCATCGGTGCGGCAGGGGCCGGAACGACAACTGCCAAGGGTGCAGGCGCGGGAAATGTGACGGGCACATCTTCCTGGACGAAGCCCGTGATGTTCGATCCGACCGGAATCTGCGCGCTCGTGCCGGTGACGAAGAAGCCGACCACCGGTATGAGCACGGCCGCAGCGACCACACCCGCCGTACCCGTGACGCCCTTGTCGTCGATGGAGCCGGACAGGCGTATCTGCCGCCCGTTGGCCCTTACGTAGAGCATGCGGGTTTCGATGTGGCCGGACTTGCCCCACATGCCCTTGTTGCGCACGCTGGTGACTTCACCCACGGCCGGACTGCCCACCGGAATCACCACCTGACCGTCAACCGAAACCGCTTCCGCGACTTCAAGTTCGAAACGGTGTCCGACCTTGAGCTTTTTGCCCTCGGTCGTCAGGCCGACGAGGGTTTTCAAAGGGACCGATGTGCCGGCCCGTAGAACGGAACTCTGGGGCGCCCCAAGAGCGACCGGTTCAGCATTCTGTGCAGTGTCTTGCGCGGATGCCGGATACGCACAGATGGCCGCGCCGATGGCGGCAAATACGATTCTTTTCATGATTCCCCCATGTCGGCGCAAAAATACACCGCACAATCACGATGAACCAACTTTAATTCAGTAGCAAGGCGGGTAGTAACGATACTATCGTTTCTTGCTCGGAACGGCCATATACTTGCCGATCGGACCCGTGGCCGCCGCCGTTGTCACGGCCTTTGCAGGAATTGATGGATGCCCCGCGAGGATTCGAACCTCGATTGACGGAGTCAGAGTCCGTAGTCTTACCATTAGACGACAGGGCACCAATGGGCGGCGGGTGCTGCCCGGTTGCGGTGGGCCTAATATGGGGGCTGCCGCGCAATGTCAAACGGTCTGATGGGTGCCGGCCGTGCGCGTGGAGGTTGCGAATTTTCATAAAAGGGTGTTAGCCTCGTCTTCAAGTGTACGGCGGGTGCCTTTCGAGGTCTCCGGCGTCTTGATTTCAGGGCGACCATCATGCCTTTCGACGTTACCCAGGCGCCCGATCCGGGCGTATCGGACTCTCCCCCGCCGTTGCCGCGGGGCGAAACGGGTCATCCGCAGCGGCGCGCCTATGCCGCGCTTGACCTCGGCACCAACAATTGCCGCCTTTTGATCGCCCGGCCCGCGCGGGGCGGATTTTACGTCGTGGATGCCTTTTCGCGCATCGTGCGGCTGGGGGAGGGGCTGCTCGAAACCGGGCGGCTTTCCGATGCCGCGCAGGACCGCGCCGTCGCCGCGCTGAAAGCCTGCGCCGACAAGGTGCGGCGCAGGAGCGTCTGGGTAAGCCGGAACGTCGCGACCGAGGCCTGTCGCCGCGCCAGCAACGGCGAGGCCTTCGTGGACCGCGTGTTCGCCGAGACCGGCATCGCGCTCGATGTCATTTCGCCGGAGGAAGAGGCACGGCTTGCGGTGCTCGGCTGCCAGACGCTGCTCGACCGGCGCGGCGGACACGCGCTCGTCTTCGACATCGGCGGCGGCAGCACCGAGATCATCCTGGTGGAAATCGAGCCGGGCGGACGCGAGCGGATCCTGAGCTGGGCGAGCGTGCCGTGGGGCGTGGTTTCACTCACCGAGACCGAGCCGACGCATTTCGACAGTATCGACGACCGCGCGGCCGCCTATGACCGGATGCGCGCGCGGGTCACGGAGCATCTGGTCGCCGCGCGCGAACATCTGCAGCCGCCGTGCCGCACCGAAGAGCTGCAATTGCTCGGCACCTCGGGAACCATCACGACGCTCGCCAGCCTGCATATGGGCCTCGCGCACTACGACAGGCGGAAGGTGGACGGGTGCAGCGTGCCTTCTGCGGCGCTTCGCGACGTCGGCGTGTCGCTGTCGCGCATGGCCCACGGCGAACGGGCCGCGCTCGCCTGCATCGGCGACGAACGTGCCGACCTTATCGTGGCCGGGTGCGCGATCCTTGATGCGATCCTCGACATGTTTCCATCCGCTGACGTCTGCGTCGCCGATCGCGGCATTCGCGAAGGCATATTGCGGACGCTGATGCGCCGCGACGGTCACAGGCTTTAGCATGGTGGAGGGTGTAGGCGGCCGCTCAGTCGGCGGGAAGATCAGGGTCAAGACGGCGCGGCGGCGTTCAGCCGCCTCGACGCGCTGGATCGAGCGGCAGCTCAACGACCCGTACGTGAAGGCGGCGAAGGCCCAGGGATACCGCTCGCGCGCGGCCTTCAAGCTGCTGGAGCTGGACGAGAAATATCATTTCCTGCGCGGGGTGCGCCGGGTGATCGATCTGGGGGCCGCGCCCGGCGGGTGGTGCCAGGTGCTGCGCGAAAAGCACCCCAAGGCCGCCGTCGTGGGAATCGATCTTCTGGAGATGGCGCCGATTTCGGGCGTGACCTTCCTGCAAATGGATTTCCTTGCCGACGAAGCCCCGGGCGCACTGAAAGCCGCGCTCGGCGGCCCGCCCGACCTGGTGCTTTCGGACATGGCCGCGAACACCATCGGCCACAAGCAGACCGACCATCTGCGCACGATGGGACTGGTGGAGGCCGCGATCCATTTCGCGTGCGAGATTCTGTCGCCCGGCGGTACGTTCGTCGCCAAGGTGCTCGCCGGCGGCGCGGACCACGCGCTTGTCGCGGAGCTGAAACGAAACTTCCGCACTGTGAAGCACTCGAAGCCGCCCGCAAGCCGCAAGGATTCGTCGGAATGGTACGTTGTGGCGCAGGGCTTCAAGGGAACATCGGCGCCGGGGGCAGGTTCCATCAGCGGGGCCGCCGGTCATACTGGTTCCGCGCAGGAGAATGACGAATGAAACGCCAGCCCGCCGAATGGGCGCCGCACGCCGCGATCTGGACGGCGTGGCCATCCGACGCTTCGCTGTGGGAGGAAAATCTTGAGCCCGCGCAGGCCGAGGTCGCCGCGATGGTGGCCGCGATCGTTGCGGACGGCGGCGAACCCGTGGAGCTTCTCGTCGACGGCGCCGAAGCGGAAGCGACGGCCCGCCTTGCACTCGCCGATCATCCTTCCGTGCGGATTCATCGGTGCAAGTTCGGCGATATCTGGCTGCGCGACACCGGCCCGCTGTTCCTTTCGGACGGAAGCGCCGCGGCGTTCCGCTTCAACGGCTGGGGCGGCAAGTACGCGCTGGAAGGCGACGATACGGTTGCCGATTTCGTGGCCGAAACGCAGGGATCGCCGCTCACCCGGCACGACTGGGTGATCGAAGGCGGGGCCATCGAGCCCGACGGCACGGGCCGCGTCGTCACCACGCGCCAGTGTCTGCTCAATCCCAACCGCAACCCGAGCCTTTCGCAGGCGGACATCGAGGCGCGGCTTGCCGCCGACCTTGGGCTCGACACGGTGATCTGGCTGGGAGACGGGCTTTTGAACGACCACACCGACGGGCATGTCGACAACCTCGCGCGGTTCGTCGCGGAAGGTGTCGTCGTGGTGCCGGAGCCTGCGGGCGCGGACGATCCGAACGCGGAGGTCTACGCCGAGGCCCGGCAAACGCTGGAAGCGGCGGGACTCGACGTGCGGACGATCCCGTCGCCCGGCCTTCTGGACGTGGACGGCGAGGCGATCCCCGCGAGCTACATGAACTTCCTGATCACCAACAAGAAGGTGATCGTGCCCATCTACGGCCAGCCCAACGACGACGCGGCGGTGGCCGCCGTTCAGGCGCTGTTTCCGGGGCGCGAGGCGGTGGGGCTTCCCGCGAACAATATTCTGACGGGCGGCGGCTCGTTCCATTGCATCACCCAGCAGGTTCCGGCCCTATGACCATGAACGTCGCCGCGCTCCAGCTTCCGCTGGGGGACGATATCGATACCAATATTGCGCGCGTCAGCGACCTTGTGCGCGAGGCGGCGGGGAAGGGGGCGAAGATCATATTGCCGCCCGAACTCTTCGAAGGGCCGTATTTCTGCCAGGTGCAGCACGAGCGCTTCTTCGCGACGGCGCAGCCTGTCGGCGCGCACAAATCGGTGCTGGCGATGCAGGCGCTTGCGGCGGAACTGAAGGTCTATATCCCGACCAGCTTCTTCGAGGCGGACGGGCCGCACTATTACAACACGCTCGCGATGATCGACGACGACGGCAAGGTGATGGGCACCTACCGCAAGAGCCATATCCCGGACGGACCGGGCTATACCGAGAAGTTCTATTTCCGGCCCGGCAACACCGGCTTCAAGGTGTGGCCGACGAAGTACGGGACGGTGGGCGTCGGCATCTGCTGGGACCAGTGGTATCCCGAAACCGCGCGCGCGATGATGCTGATGGGGGCGGACGTGCTGTTCTTCCCCACCGCGATCGGCGACGAACCGGCGGCCGAGGAACTGGACACATCGCGGCTGTGGCGGCGGGCGATGATCGGCCACGCGGTTTCGAACGTCGTGCCGGTGGTGGCGGCGAACCGCGTCGGCACCGAAGACGCGATGAGCTTCTACGGGCACAGCTTCATCACCGACGAGCGCGGCGATTTCGTCGCGGAATTCGGCGCCGGGGAAACGGGCGTGCTGACGGCGGAGATCGATCTGGAGCGCGTGAAGCGGCACCGCGCGGCGTTCGGCTTCTTCCGCGACCGCAGGCCCGAGCTTTACGGGCGGCTTTCGCAGGATATCTGAGGCGGGGCTACCCCGCCAGCACCTCGTCCCAGAACGCGGCTTCGGCGTCGAGCATCCGATCGATATAGGGCGCGTCGCGCGCGACTTCGATATGCTGCGGGCTGCGCCCCGGCACCCAGCACCAGTAATCGATGCGGGCATAGCCGGTGACGGCGAGGATATGCTGGAGCTGGCCGTAGTAATATCGCGGCGCCGCGCGCTTTTCGGCGCTGTACGCGTAGGCCTTGTCGCCGCATTTGATCTCGACGACCGCGCCCGAGGCGAAGCAGATGCCGTCGACGCTGGCGCGCATCCATTCGTAGCGATTGCTCTGCAGGCAGGCGGGGGCGACGGTGCGGCCCGTGTGGCCGGCATAGAGCCGCCGGGCTTCGGGCTCCAGCGCGTTGCCGCGCGCCATCACGGCATTGCCGCGCCACTGCGAAACCGCGCCCGCCAGCGCGTCGATCTTTTCCTTCAGCAGCCGTTTGCGGCTCTTCCAGGGGTTTTCGCCCATCACGGCGGGGGCATCCGACGCGCCGAGGCCGCCGCTGCGCCACGTGAGCCAGCGCGCGTTCCCCTGATCGAGATCGACGACCGAGAAGGGCATGGGCCTACGCCGCCGTTTCCATCGCCATGCGAAACACATCCTCGAACATCGGCGCGGTGAGGCGCCCGGTGTTCGTGTTGTAGCGCGAGCAGTGATAGCTGTTGAACAGCACCTGCCCGCCGGGAAGCGCGTGGCGCGCGCCGTGCGCGAACTTGTGATGCGAGGGTTTCAGCCCGAAACTGCGCAGCGTCGACTGATGCGCGATGAGCCCGAGCGTGATGAAGGCGCGCAGGCGGGGCAGGGCGCTGATCTGCGTTTCCAGAAACGGGCGGCAGGTGTTCATTTCCTGCGGGGTCGGCTTGTTCTCCGGCGGCAGGCATTTGACCGCGTTGAGGATGATCGCCCCTTTGAGGCGCAGGCCGTCCCCCGGATCGGCGGCATAGGTGCCGCTCGAAAGCCCGAACTTGCCGAGCGTCGCATACAGAAGATCGCCCGCATAATCGCCCGTGAAGGGGCGCCCGGTGCGGTTCGCGCCGTGCTTGCCGGGGGCAAGGCCGATGATGCCGAGCCATGCGCCCGGATCGCCGAAAGCCGGGACGGGCGCATTCCACCAATCCGGGAATTCCGCGCGGCATTCGCGGCGGAACGCGACGAGGCGCGGACAGCGGGGGCAATCGCGGGAGGGCTCGGTTGCGGCAAGCGGGCTTTCCATCAGCATGCGTTTCCGCTTAAGCGGCGCGCATGGGCTTAGCAACCGCCGCAACATCCGCCGAGACATCGGCCGAGACATCGATCGTGATCGCCATCGGATCGAACCGCCCGCACGGGCGCCACGGACGACCCGCAGAGGTGGTGCGCGCCGCGGTGAAGGCGCTCGGCGAGGCCGGGTTTGCGGCGGGGGCGGTTTCGCCGATTCTGGCCACGCGCGCGATGGGGCCGGGGGGGCGTGATTATGCGAACGCCGTCATGACGTCGTCGACGCGCCTTGCGCCGCCGCAGATCGTTGCGGCGCTGAAGGCCGTGGAGCGCAGCTTCGGACGTCGCGGGGGGCGGCGCTGGGGCGCGCGCGTGCTCGACCTGGATCTCATCACGTGGGGCGACGGGGTTTGGCCCGCGCCGCTGCTCTGGCGACAATCGCGAGGGATCGCGGTGCCGCACCGCGCCATGCACACAAGAGCGTTCGTGCTCGCCCCGATGCTCGCGGTTGCGGCCGATTGGAAACACCCCGTGTTCGGCCTGACCGTGCGCCAAATGCGCGCCCGCCTCAGAAACGGTTGACCGAAGCCCCCGCGCTCCATAGATCAACCCCGCACACGCCCCAAAGGCGATGGGCCCTTAGCTCAGTCGGTAGAGCAACTGACTTTTAATCAGTAGGTCGCTGGTTCGAATCCAGCAGGGCTCACCATAAAATCAATGACTTAGACAAAATGTGGTGAGGCGGCGGGACGGCTAATCTAACATTTGATCTAACAAAAACGCCCCGACCTTTCGAGCCGGGGCGCTTGATGGCGAGGGTGGTGGGGTCAGGCGTTGCGCGTCTCGGCAATGCGGCGGACGTCGGCAACAATGTCGTCGACATAGTCTTGTGAATCGCAACCCTCTTGCTCGATGAGATCGACTTTTCGCGCCAGCTCCTGAATGTCGGTCGCTGGATAACTGCACAGCGACAGCCATGTTTCGTCGCGCCTCTCATCTGCGGCGTATTCTTCTCGGCACAGAGCCGGGATTCCCATCTTTCGGTACAGCCTCTTATTCGCAACCTCGACGCGGAGGTGCATGGCCTTCCCTTTCCGCAATTCGGCGATGCCCGGCCGATCTTTCCTTTTGTCCGGCACGTCTTCGAGCGCCCGCAAGAGTGTGCCCCATTTCTTTTTGAACTGATCGACCGTCATTGGCTCGCCATCGACGATTACGTTGGGGTAGGGAGTGCTCGCCGCCCTCCAGGCATCCTCGGCAGCGTCCCGTTTTGCACATGCGGCGTCTGAAATTTTGCAGGCGTTGCGATACTCAAGCAATCGCCTTCCCCATTCTCCTGAATCGGGCGCTGTGGTGGCTGCCATTGCGGGTAGTGCCGCTACCGGCGCAAGCGCGATCCCCGCGAGCACCGTTCTTCTATCGGACGAAGCGCTCATTGCGCGCCCCCCGCCCGGATCGCGTCAAGATCGGTTTCGACGCTGCGGACATGGCCTTTGATCGTCTCGGCCATGCGGACGAAGGCCGAACGCTGATCGTCATCCCCAACGTCGGAGGCCATCATATAGACCGCCTCAAGAAGATCACGCACCATGCGTAGCCTGTCGCTTAAATCGATCAGCATCACGGTATTGGTCTGGGCGCACGCCGGCCCTATGCTGGAAACAGCCATATCGCATCCTTTCATGCGGTTTCGGTTAGAGCCGGGCGGAAGCGCCAACTTCCTCTCGGCTCGCAAGTGTGATAACACGGTTTCTATGGCAAAGCAAGAAACTGTGATAACACGGAAGCGCAGGGGACCGGCGCCCACCGGCAAGGGCACAATGATCGGCGTCCGCCTCCAGCCCGAACCGCTTGCAGCGGTCGATGCATGGCGCGAGGATCAGCCGGATAAACCGACTCGGCCGGAAGCGATCAGACGTTTGGTGGAGAAGGGGCTGGGGGAGTAGCGCCCTGTTCATCTCGTTTCTATTGTGAAACTATACTCTCTCAGGAATCGGGGGGGCACATGATACCAATTTCAAAACTGAAGGTGGCTTATCTTGGAGACTGCACACGCGGCCAAGTTTTGATGGCAGCGGACCACTCGCGTTACGGTAGCCTTGTCATTGGTCGGGGCGGGGAGCTCAATGTCGCGGTTCAACTAGGAGGCGATGACGCGTTTTCATTAATGCGGCTGGAAAACGCGGAGAGCTACTTTGGAGTCGTTCCCGAGGACATCGAATTTTTAGTTGACCCCACCACTGCAAGCAGCACCAACGCCAACAAGGCGGGAACCCTTAGTCTCCAAGGAGATCAATTGGGTATATATGCCAAAAGCCCAAACGGGCAGGCCCGCTTGGTTAAGATCAGAATTAACGACAGCGAATGCAGCCCACAGGATCGTGAAATCTGGTTCAGCCGGTGGTCTGTAGTTCAGCGATTAGCAAGTGGCGATTCGGTCACCCTCTATAATTTTGACCTTCACGCGCAATGAATGAGTGCGGTATGCCTGACGTTGATGTGACACTCGCTGCCCGAATGCGAGATGATGCTTGGCAAATGGCAATTCATGAACGCGCTCAACGGGATCAGGTCACTCAGAGAATCCGCTTTGGGTTGGTCGTGCTTAACGGTGCTTCGCTCGCTACTGTGCTTGGCGCATCCAGCTTGCTGGACAACCTCCCTGATACGATTTTGGCGTTTTCAGCCAGCAGTTTCGCATTGGGCATCGCTGCAGCAGGCTGGGCACTGGAGAGTCACCAGAATTATTTGATTGCTAGTGCCGGGCGGTGGTCAGCAAACGCGATGAAGCGGGAGCGACTGCGCGCCTTAATTGAGTTTTCTCACGTTAATGCCAATGACGAGAAGACATTGGCGGCAATTGAAAAACTATTCAACGAGATGACAGGCGAACCGGAGGTGCTCTTCCAGCCAGATACGGCCTCCATTTGGAAGCAATATACTTCGCGTGGACTTTGGGTAGTGGGAATGCTGTCTATCGTAGGTTACAAGATATGGTCGCTTATCTGAGATAGCGCCCGCTCACGTGCCGCCTGCCGGGCACGGTTCCACGCAGCCACAATCGCGTTGGCCTCGCGGATGATTGCCTCTTCCTCACTCTCAGGTTCGATGACGGATTTAATCGGGACGGGAGGTTTCGGATTGAGGGCGCGTTGAACCGTGCTCTTGCTCAGGCCGGTCTCGTCGGCGATGCGTTGGGCAACCCCCTTGGGCTGGCCCGGCCCGCGCTTCGTTTCTGGCAATACTGGTTCATTTTGCGCCAGTATTCTGCACTCCCGAACTTCCAGCAATTCCGCATAGCGTCGGATATGCCGATGTAGACTTGCCAGGGGTGCTTCGGCATGATGCGCATATGGGGAGCGGGGAAATTACTGCGATTGTTGTCGCGCTAGGGCTGGCGATTGCCGGTGGTATGTGTTCGCTCGCGCTAAATCACCCGTCAGTCCAGAAAACGATGGCCGGCTGGATTTTATGGACCTTGCTGTTGCTAGCAACTCCCACTGTGATCGCGCTGTACTTTTACATCGACGGGATGGAAACAGCCGGTTCGCTTTTGAGCGGGCCAGCGCTAACTGCAGTACAGCAAGACATTAGATATACCAGATATATATTAACTGCCATTTATGTCTCAGTGGCTTACTTCATTTCCCTTCTGAGCTTTTGCTCCTGGTTGCGTGAAATTAAACGAGACGCAGAAAAAGCGCCGCCACCAGATAGCCAAGCGCGAACATAGATAGACCGAATAGTAGCACTTTAACTATCGGTGTTGCGTTCATGATTTCTCCTAATGATCCAAGTTGCCTAAGCCGCAACCAACTCCCCCTCAATATCGCCATAGGTATGTAGGGCAGCGCACTCGATTCCGGCCGCTGAAACCGTCGTCAGCGTGATTTCACCGGCCACAGCGCCCACGCCGTCGGGCATGATGCCCCAGCCCGTGCGCACGCCCCGCTGCGCCTCCACAAGCGGCAGGGCATCGCGCAGCGGCACGAACGACGGATTGCGCAACCTCACCTCACGGCCATAGACGGCCCGTAGATCGACGTCGGGATTGAGCGCCTGCAGGCAGGGCCTAAGCGTCCACGGTTGCACATTTGGCAGCGGGGTCGGGAAGCCCGTCATGAACGACAGCCCCATAGGACGCCCGTGCCGACGCGAATACAGGGCGATAAACACCTCGCTCGGTCGCTGATCGGGGTCGAGCCCCTGATCGGCGTAGAAGCCCCGCACGACGCCCGGCAGAGCGCGCACGAATGCTTCCTGATCGCACGCCTCCCAATCCGGGATCGAGCGGACCAGAGACGACAGCACAATCGCCTGCAGGCTCCCTGTCGTGGCAATAGCGAGCGACTGCGACCGAACGGCAAGAACCTTCGGCATCAGCGCCAGAATCGTGCCGCCGGGCGTGAACAGCCCCGAATCCGTCATCAGGTACGCGGCGTCCGGCTGGACGATGAGATTAGCCATCGACATCGCTAGCACCCCCGGCTGGCCATGTGCATGGCCCCCATCGCCCCGGCATTCACCAGCGTCGCTATCGCCGTTTCAGCCGCGCGTGCCGGGCGTTCCCTCAGATATTCCCCGACCGTTTTTTCAGGGTTGATCGCGTGCCAAGTGTTCATATCTTGCAGCACCGTCGCGACTTGCTCGCCAACCATGTCAATCGGCGTCCAAAAGGGACCCCCGATCGGCGTGCAAAAGGGACCCCACCGCGGCGTGGCGATCGGTTGATGTTGAGCGCGAGTTTCGCTC
>NZ_JACHNZ010000037.1 GCF_014199685.1 Sphingosinicella soli
GTTGTGGCGCTCCCATGGAGTATCTGTCCCATAGCGCATCCTTCCATTGCTGGCTGAATAATGCACCATCAAAGCCTGGGATCAAACACCTAGGGCGGCTGGAGCGAGGCGGCATACGTCTCGGCGGAACTCAAGGGCGATCCGCGCCGCATCGGGCGCATCATGGTGATCGGCCTCGGCATCGTCACCGTGCTTTATCTTCTCGTGAACCTGGCCTTCCTGAATGCGCTCGGGCTTGCCGGCATGGCTGAAAGCGATGCGGTTGCGGCCGATGTGATGCGCCGGGCGTTCGGCGAACGCGGCGCGGCGATCCTCAGCCTGCTCATCGTTGTCGCAGCGCTCACGTCGGCGAATGCGACTGCGATCACGGGCGCGCGGACAAGCTGCGCGCTCGGACGGGAATTCCCCGCGTTCCGCTGGCTCGGCCGCTGGGATCGCGCGCGCGACACGCCGGGAAACGCGCTGGTCGTGCAGGGCGGGATTGCGCTCCTGCTCGTGGTTGCGGGCGCCTTCGCGCGCGACGGCTTCACCCTCGCGGTCGAATACACCGCGCCCGTGTTCTGGTTCTTTCTGCTGCTCACCGGCATTGCGCTGTTCGTGCTGCGCGTGCGCGAGCCGGATGTGCCGCGCCCGTTCCGCGTCCCGCTTTATCCGCTGACGCCGGCGCTTTTCTGTCTCACCTGTCTCTATCTGCTCTGGTCCAGTGTCAGTTACACCGGCTGGGGCGCTTTTGCGGGTATCGCCGTGCTCGCTGCGGGCGGCGTGCTGCTTATCGTGTTTCGCAGCCTTGGAAAGGAATCCGACGGATGAAATGGAAAATCGCCTGCGCGCTTTTGGTCGGCACGACCCTGCCGCTTGCGGCTGCACCGGCCGCAGCGCAAGCGCAGCAGGCCGAAGCGCGAACCCCCGATGTCATTTACGTCCCGACGCCGCCCGATGTCGTCGACAAGATGCTGGAGATGGCGGACGTGAAGGATGGCGATGTGCTTTACGATCTGGGTTCGGGCGACGGGCGCATCCCGATCGCGGCGGCGAAGCGCTTCAAGCTGCGCGCGGTCGGCATAGACATCGATCCCGAGCGCATCGCGGAGGCGCGGGCGAACGCGAAGGAAGCCGGTGTTGCCGACGCGGTCAGCTTCCGCCAGGAAGATCTGTTCCAGGCGGATTTCAGCGAAGCGACGGTCGTTACGCTCTATCTGCTCGATACGCTCAACGAAAAGCTGATGCCGCGCCTGCTGAAAGAGTTGAAGCCCGGCACGCGGATCGTCAGCCATGCCTTCCGCATGGGCGACTGGGAGCCGGAACAGACTGCCGACGTCGACGGCCGATCCGTCTATTACTGGACCGTTCCCAAAAGGCGCTGACGCCCCGACGCCTGCTTGACACGGGCCGATTCGGCACTTATCAGCCATTCATCCCGAGGGTATCGCATTCCGGCGGCGCAAACGCGTGCTCGCCGGTTTTGCGTGTTCATTGGGGTTTCACGCTTTGAGATAGGCCGCGCGCCCACGCGGCCTGTGGAGCTAGGAGAACTGTCTGTGGCACGTATTGCGGGTGTTAACATCCCGACCAACAAGCGCGTCGTGATCGCCCTTACCTATATTCATGGCATCGGCCGCACCACCGCTTCCAAGATTTGCTCGACGCTGGGTTTCCCGGCGGAACGGCGTGTTCAGGATCTCACCGATCAGGAAGTCATCCAGATCCGCGAGATCATTGACCGCGACAACACTGTTGAAGGCGATCTTCGCCGCGAGACGTCGATGAACATCAAGCGTTTGATGGATCTCGCGTCCTATCGCGGCCTGCGTCACCGCAAGGGCCTTCCGGTCCGCGGCCAGCGCACGCACACCAATGCCCGCACCCGCAAGGGCAAGGCCAAGCCGATCGCCGGCAAGAAGAAATAAGCGAGCAAAAGGGAGCTATTCGAAATGGCACGGGAACCGGCTCGCATCAAACGTCGCGAGCGCAAGAACATCACGTCGGGCGTCGCGCATGTGAACGCCTCTTTCAACAACACCATGATCACCATCACGGACGCGCAGGGCAATGCGATTGCCTGGTCGTCGGCCGGTACGATGGGTTTCAAGGGCAGCCGCAAGTCGACGCCTTACGCCGCGCAGGTCGCAGCGGAAGACGCCGGCAAGAAGGCCGCCGAGCACGGCGTGCGGACGCTTGAAGTCGAAGTCCGGGGTCCGGGTTCGGGCCGCGAATCGGCGCTTCGCGCGCTGCAGGCGGTCGGCCTCCAGATCACCGCGATCCGCGATGTGACGCCGATCCCGCACAACGGCGTGCGTCCGCCCAAGCGCCGCCGCGTCTGACGCGCGTTTCGCCGAAGCGTTTCGTCCGAAAATCCTATGCGGCGGGCCTCGGCCCGCCAGCCCGCGAAGGGGAACACAGTGGCCGTAATTGCAAAGAACTGGCAGGAACTGAAGAAACCCAACAGCCTTGAAGTGAAGGTCGGCGCGGACAAGGCGCGGAAGGCGACGTTCGTTGCCGAGCCGCTGGAGCGCGGCTTCGGCCTCACGCTCGGCAATGCGCTTCGCCGTGTGCTGCTCTCCTCGCTGCAGGGCGCGGCCGTCACGTCGATCAAGATCGACGGCGTGCTGCACGAGTTTTCTTCGCTCGCCGGCGTGCGCGAGGATGTCACCGACATCGTGCTCAACGTGAAGCAGATCGCGGTGAAGATGCTCGACGAGATGCCCAAGCGTCTGCACCTCACGGCGTCGGGCCCGGGCGAAGTCACCGCCGGCCAGATTTCGGTGTCGGGCGATATCGAGATCATGAACCCCGATCTCGTCATCTGCACGCTCGACGAGGGCGCGACGCTCAACATGGAACTGACGGTGGAGACCGGCAAGGGCTATGCGCCCGCGTCGCAGAACCGCCCGGCTGATGCCCCGATCGGCCTTGTGCCGGTCGATGCGCTGTACTCGCCGGTGCGTCAGGTCGCCTACAAGGTGGAAAACACCCGCGTCGGGCAGGAGCTTGATTACGACAAGATGACGCTGACGGTCGAAACCGACGGCACCATCACGCCGGAAGACGCGCTCGCCTATTCGGCGCGCATCCTGCAGGATCAGCTCGCGCTGTTCATCAACTTCGACGAGCCGACGGCGATCGCTGCCGTTCCCTCCGCCGCTGCCGCGGCGCAGGAGGACGAAGGCGCCATCAACCGTTACCTTCTCAAGAAGGTGGACGAGCTGGAGCTTTCGGTCCGCAGCGCGAACTGCCTGAAGAACGACAACATCATCTACATCGGCGACCTCGTTCAGAAGACCGAGGCCGAGATGCTGCGCACGCCGAACTTCGGCCGCAAGAGCCTCAACGAGATCAAGGAAGTCCTGTCGCAGATGGGCCTTCGCCTCGGCATGGAAATCCCCGGCTGGCCGCCGGAGAACATCGAGGAACTCGCCAAGAAGCTCGAACAGGAAATCATGGGCTGAGGCAGGCCGGCAGAGGCCCGCGACGCTGTCGTTGGCCTCACTTTCCTAACCTTTGCCTGCAAACGGGTTTGGGCGGCGCCCGGTTTCTGCCGCCTGGTCCGGAGTACCTTGCACGGCTCCGTGAACAAACGAAAAGGAAGACATCATGCGTCACCGCGTAGGACACCGGAAGCTCGGCCGGACCTCGAGCCACCGTCAGGCACTGTTCCGCAACATGGCCGCCGCGCTCATCAAGCACGAGCAGATCAAGACCACGCTGCCCAAGGCGAAGGAACTTCGCCCGTACGTGGAAAAGCTGGTCACGCTCGCGAAGAAGGGCGGCCTTTCCAATCGCCGTCTCGCGCAGTCGCGCCTGATGGACGAGACGCAGCTCAAGAAACTGTTCGACGTGCTCGGCCCGCGCTACGAAGGCCGCCCCGGCGGCTACATCCGCGTGCTGAAGGCCGGCATCCGCGGCGACGACGCTGCGCCGATGGCGATCATCGAGTTCGTCGATCGCGACACCAGCGCCAAGGGCCAGGACTCCGGTCCGGTCGAATCCTACGACGAGGCCGAAGCCGCCTGATCGGGGGCCTTTCGCCGAAGACCACAGGGCCGCGCCTCCGGGCGCGGCCCTTTTCTTTTTCGCCGCACCCAATAGTGTCGCGCGGTGAAAGCCCCTCCTCTTCAGGGGAGGGGTTTGGGGAGGGGCGGTTCCGCTTCTCTCACGTTGAATGCGAGGATACGCCCACCACGGTGCCGCCCATGACCGATTTCCGCTTCGACTACGGCCCCCGCGTGCTCTCCGGCGCGGGCCGCAGCACGTCGGTTCCCGACCTCGTTCCCGAAGGCCCCGTCCTCGTCGTCACCGACACGGGCGTGCGCGGTCTCGGCCTTGCCGATCCGATGCTCGCCGCGCTCGCAGACCGCGCCGTGGTGTTCGATGCCGTCGAGCCCGATCCTTCCGCCGCCACTGCGCTCGCCGCCGTCGCAGCCGGGCGCGAGGCGGGCGTCACGTCGGTCGTCGGCTTCGGCGGCGGCAGTCCGATGGATGTCGCCAAGGTCGTCGCCTACCTGCTCGGCTCGGGAGACGACCTCGACGCGATCTACGGCGTCGATCAGGCGAAGGGCGCGCGCTTGCCGCTCGTCCTCATCCCCACCACGGCGGGCACCGGGTCCGAAGCCACGCCCATCGCCATTCTCACCGTGGGCGGCGCGGAGAAGAAGGGCATCGTCGCGCGGCCGCTCTATGCCGACTGGGCGATCCTCGACGCTGCGCTCACCTTCGGCCTGCCGCGCGGCGTCACCGCCGCAACCGGGATCGACGCGATGGTCCACGCAATCGAGGCGTTCACCACGAAGCGCCTCAAGAACCCGCTGTCGGACGCGCTCGCGAAGGAAGCCCTTCGCCTGCTCGGCGCCAACATCCGCCGCGCCTGCGACGACCCCGCTGATCCGGGCGCGCGCGGCGCCATGCTGCTCGGTTCGCACCTCGCCGGAGTCGCCTTCGCCAACGCCCCCGTCGCGGGTGTCCATGCGCTCGCCTATCCGCTCGGCGGGCATTTCCATGTCCTCCACGGTCTTTCGAACGCGCTGATGCTGCCGCATGTGCTCGGCCACAACATGGCCGCCGCGCTGCCGCTCTACGCCGATCTCGCGCCGATCCTCGATTCCAGCCTGGCATCCCTCGGTCGGCAGGCGCAGGCGCAGGGTCTCGTCGAGGCGCTCGCCGCCATCGCCGCCGATTGCGGCGTGCCCTCGCGCCTGCGCGATGTCGGCGTCAAGGCAGCCGACCTCGACATGCTCGCGAGCGAGGCGATGAAGCAGCAGCGTCTGCTCATCAACAACCCGTGCGAGATCGGCCTTGCCGATGCGCGCCGTCTCTACGCGGCCGCGCTGTGAGTCGCGAACCCTTCCGCGCCCGCGCAGATTATGCCGCGTTCCGCAGCATCCCCACGCGCTGGGCCGACAACGACGTCTACGGCCACGTCAACAACGTGGTCTATTACAGCTGGTTCGATACGGCGGTGAACGCGCATTTGATCGAAGCGGGCGTGCTCGATATCCACGGCGGCGCCGTCATCGGCCTCGTCGTTGAAACCGGCTGCCGCTACGCCGCGCCGCTTGCGTTCCCGCAGGTGATCGATGCGGGCATCCGCGCCGCGCGCATCGGCACATCGTCCGTCCGCTACGAAGTCGGGCTGTTCGCGGAGGGTGAAGCCGAAGCCGCCGCAGAGGGTTTCTTCATCCACGTCTACGTGGACCGCGAAAGCCGCCGCCCGGTGCCGCTTCCCGCCGATCTTCGCGCCGTGCTGGCGGCGATTTCGGTTCATCGCGGATAAAGCTCGCCGGGCGCATTCTCGCGGCAGATCATCGCGGGGTAGCATCATGCGCAAGGGTATGGGTTTCGGCGTCGCCACGGCCATCGTGGTCTCTTCAATGGCGGGCATTCCCGGTTTCGCGAACACGCCGCTCGGCGTGTCGGAAGCGCATGCCGACGGGCGCTACGGGCGCCGCCATCACCGCCGGGGCGACGGTTTCGATCTGGGCGACGCGATCGTCGGCGCCGTGGTCGCGGGCGGCCTCATCGCCGTCCTCTCCGGCGCTTCGAAGAAGAAGAAAGAGCAAGAAGACCGCCCGCTCGATCCGCGCTGGGAGCCGGAAGGCGACTGGAACCGCGACGGCACATATGGCGGCCGCGACAGTGATATCAGCTGGCAGGACCGCGACTGGAACAACCGCACGCAGGAGGAACGCGCCGCCATCTCCACCTGCGCGCGCGAGGCCGAAGACCTCGGCAGCCGCTACGGCCGCGAGGCGCGGGTGAACGACATTCGCGGGCTGGAGCGGCAGGGCGGTGAGTACCGCGTCTCCGGCCGCGTCGAAATGCGCGGCGACGACCGTGATGACCGCCGGGACGACAGCCGCCGCGACGAGAGTTTCTCGTGCTACGTGCGCGGCGACCGCATCACCGACTTCCGCTTCGAAAGCGCTTACGCGGGCCGCTGACTGGCCCTTTGAGCCCGCTCCGGCTAGGCTGGTCTTCTGCAATCCCCCCCCTTCCCGCAGGAGACCAGCCTTTGACCGTTGCCGAAGATGCCGCTGCCGTCCTCGCCTTCTGGTTCGATGAACTGACGCCCAAGCAGCACTGGGCGAAATCGTCGGAGCTTGATGTGAAAATCACCCGCCGCTTCGGCGCGCTGCGGGATCAGGTGTTTGCCGATACCGCGCCGTGGACGGGCGATGTCGAAACGCTGCTCGCCGCGATCATCCTGCTCGATCAGTTTTCGCGGAACATTTACCGCGATACGGCGCGCGCGTTCGAGGCGGACGCCGCCGCGCTCGATCTCACGCTCTTTGGTATCGGCGAAGGCTGGCACCGGGCGCTCGATCCCGTGCGGCGCGGCTTTTTCTACATGCCGCTGATGCATGCGGAGGATCGCGGCGTGCAGCGGTTTGCGCTGCGCTGCTTCTCCGAACCCGGCCTCGAAAAACAGATCGGCTTCGCGCGCGATCATGCGGAGGTCATCGAGCGCTTCGGCCGCTATCCCACGCGCAACGCCCTTCTCGATCGCGCGTCGACCACGGACGAGCTTGCCTACCTCGCGCAGCCCGGCGTCGGCTGGTAGCGGGCCCCCTCACCGCTCACCGCTCACCGCTCGCCGATATCGTTCATGTCGAAGGGCGTCGTCTGGTAGATCTGGTTGATCCAGTTGCCGAACAGCAGGTGCGCGTGGCTCCGCCAGCGGTTCTGCGGCGTGGCCGACGGGTCGTCGCCGGGGAAATAGTTCTTCGGCACGTCGATCGGCTTCCCGGCGTCGCGGTCGCGGAAATATTCCTCGGCGAGCGATGTCGAATCATACTCGACATGGTTGAACATATGCAGCGACCGGTGCTGCGGGTCGTCGAGCAGACAGAGGCCGGTTTCGGTGCTTTCGGCGAGCACGGTGATGCCGCGATCCTCGGGCAGATCTTCGCGCCGCACCTCTGTCCAGCGCGAAACGGGGATCGCGAAATCGTCGGAAAACCCGCGCAGATAGGGGGATGCCGGGGCAAGGTTGTGGTGATCGAAAACGCCGAACGCCTTCCTGTCCAGCGCATGCTTGGGCACGCCGTGGAAATGGCGCACGGCGGCCTGCGCGCCCCAGCAGATGTTGAAGCTGCCGTGCACGTTGGTCTGCGTCCAGTCGAACACGCGGCGAAGCTCGTCCCAATAGCCCACCTCCTCGAACGGCAGCAGCTCAACGGGCGCGCCGGTGATGATGAAGCCGTCGAAACAGGCGTTTCGCACCTCGCTCCAGGGGCGGTAGAACGAAAGGATGTGATCGGCCGGCGTGTTGCGCGCAACATGATCGGTCATCCGCACCAGCGTCAGTTCCACCTGCAGCGGGGTCGCGCCGATCAGCCGCGCGATCTGCGTTTCGGTGCGGATCTTGTTGGGCATCAGGTTCAGAAGCCCGATGCGCAGCGGGCGGATATCCTGCCGCACGGCGTCGGCCTCGCCCATGATCATCACGCCTTCGCGCTCCAGCGTGCTGCGGGCGGGCAGGTCGTCGGGAATCTTGATCGGCATGGGGCGCGTCTATCCTCGGGTCGCTTGCCGGGTAAGACGCGGTGGCTTGGTCCGTTTGGTTGCCGGATCGGCCACATCCTTCCCGAAGGAAGCGCCACCTTGCCCGGAAAGCAGGTTGGCGTTGGGCCTGAACCCAACTCTTGATGTGATGCCGTATGTAGGCGGGTTTGCGTCCGCCCTCAAGAGGGAAGGCGCGTTCCTGCGCGCGCATTGCGCGGCAGGCGAAGCCACGGCTGGACACGCCCCGCCGCCAGCGTTAACCCGGCCCGATCCCACGTCCTGATTTTTCGAGGCCCCGCGTGACCGTTCCCCACGGCGATTCCATCCTCATTCTCGATTTCGGCAGCCAGGTGACGCAGCTCATCGCCCGGCGCGTGCGCGAGGCGGGGGTTTACTGCGAGATCGTGCCGTTCTCGGGCGGCGAGGCGGCGCTGGAGCGCCTGAAACCCAAGGGCATCATCCTCTCGGGCGGCCCGGCCTCCGTCACCGAGGGCGCCAGCCCCAAGGCGCCGCAGGCGGTGTTCGCGGCGGGCGTGCCAGTGCTCGGCATCTGCTACGGCGAGCAGACGATGTGCGCGGAGCTTGGCGGCAAGGTCACGCCCTCCGATCACCGCGAGTTCGGCCGCGCCTTCATCGAGATCGTGCGCGATTGCCACCTGTTCGACGGGCTGTGGACCACTGCCGAGACGCATCAGGTGTGGATGAGCCACGGCGACCGCGTCGAGGCGATCCCGGAAGGCTTCGAGGTCGTCGCGAAGTCGGACGGCGCGCCCTTCGCCGCGATCGCCGACGACGTGCGCCGCTTCTACGGCGTGCAGTTCCACCCGGAGGTGATTCACACGCCCGACGGCGCGAAGCTGCTGTCCAATTTCGTGCGTCATGTCGCGGGCTGCTCGGGCGACTGGTCGATGGCGGGCTACCGCGACGCGAAGATCGCCGACATCCGCAAGCAGGTCGGGCAGGGCCGCGTGATCTGCGGGCTTTCAGGCGGCGTCGATTCGGCGGTCGCGGCGGTGCTGATCCACGAGGCGATCGGCGAACAGCTCACCTGCGTGTTCGTCGATCACGGCCTGATGCGTTCGCAGGAGGCGGAGGAAGTCGTCTCGCTGTTCCGCGGCGCCTACAACATTCCGCTCGTGCACGTGGACGCGGAAGAGCTGTTCCTCTCCGGCCTCGCAGGCATTTCCGATCCCGAGGCCAAGCGCAAGTTCATCGGCAAGACCTTCATCGATGTGTTCGAGGCCGAGGCGAAGAAAATCGGCGGCGCCGAATTCCTCGCGCAGGGCACGCTCTATCCCGACGTCATCGAAAGCGTCTCGTTCACCGGCGGGCCGTCGGTCACGATCAAGAGCCACCATAACGTCGGGGGCCTGCCCGAGCGCATGAACATGCAGCTCGTCGAACCCTTGCGCGAACTCTTCAAGGACGAGGTCCGCGCGCTGGGCCGCGAGCTTGGCCTTCCCGAGGCGTTCGTGGGTCGCCATCCGTTCCCCGGCCCCGGCCTTGCCATCCGTATTCCCGGCGATGTCGACAAGGAAAAGTGCGACACGCTGCGCAAGGCGGACCGCATCTACCTCGAGGAAATCCGCAAGGCGGGCCTCTACGACGCGATCTGGCAGGCGTTCGCCGTGCTGCTGCCCGTGCGCACCGTCGGCGTGATGGGCGACGGCCGCACCTACGACCGCGTCTGCGCGCTTCGCGCCGTCACCTCGGTCGACGGCATGACCGCCGACATCTACCCCTTCGACGCCGCCTTCCTCAGCCGCGTCGCCACGCGCATCGTGAACGAAGTGCAGGGCATCAACCGCGTCGTCTACGACTACACCTCAAAGCCGCCCGGCACGATCGAGTGGGAGTGACGGATACAAACGGCGGCAGTCGCGTAGTTTCGACGATTTTTTGCGCTTTCGCTATTTCGCGTTCGCCATTGCGTGAACGCCGAGAAGCCATCCTTATACCGTCTGGATCGTACCGCCATCGATGACGAACTCGGCGCCGTGGATCGCGGCTGCGCGGTCTGAGGCGAGATAGGCGATGAGGTCGGCGACCTCTTCGGGCTCGGCCCCCCGCCCGATAGAGATCCCGCCCAGGGCATCGAGCACGGACTGACGCGCGTCTTCGATCGTGCCGCCACTGGCGGCCTGAAGCATTCCGAGAAAGTCTCCCGTGGCCTCCGTCATGATCCAGCCGGGCGAGACGGCGTTGACCCGCACGCCCTTGGGGCCGAGTTCCTTCGAGATCGACTTGCTGTAGGTTCGGAGCGCTGCCTTGGCAGCGGCATAGCCGGTCGTGGATTCGGGCAGCGGCAGGACGGACTGGATCGAGGTCACGTGAACCACGACGCCCGCGCCCCGCTCCAGCATCTGCGGGATCAGCAGGCGGTCGAGCCGGACGGTCGCCAGCAAGTTGAGATTCAGCTCGGCAAGCCAGTGCTCGTCCGTCAACGCGACGAAGCCACCGGCCGGCGACGCCGAGCCCCCGACGACATGGGCGAGGATGTCGATGCCGCCCAGCCGCTCGATCGCCGCCCTGGCCAGCGTTTCGCCGCCCTCGGGCGTGGTCAGGTCCGCCTGGACATAGTCGACGTGTTCCATGGGATCCTTGATCGCGCGGGCCGCGGTGATGACGCGCGCTCCGCCGGCGAGGAACCGCTCGACCGTGGCGCGGCCGAGGCCCTTGGTGCCGCCGCTGACGAGCACGCGCTTGCCGGCGAACTCGGTGGGATCTGCCCTGATGCTCATACCGTGGTCTCCAGGGTCATGATGGCGCCGTGCACCAGCGTGAAGCGATAGGTGAAGCGGAGCGGACTGCCCGGGAAGTCGCCATGCGCGGGGCCTTCGACCACGACATCGCCCTCGTCTTCCCGAACCGTGTCGGGCGTGAAGATCGCCTTCACCGGGATCACGTCTTCCTCGAACAGCTGGCGGATCGCCGCCTCTCCCTCGAAATGCTTGCCGTTGTCGATGAAGACGGCGTCGCGCAGGAAGGGCTTCAACATGCCGTCAATATCGAGACGGGCGTTCGCTTCGATATAGTCGGCGATCGGCTTGGGTAGGTCCATTGACATGGTCATCTCCTCGATGGTGGCGAGGCCTATTTAGCAATGGACTTTTCACCTGATAATCGTGACAAATCGGCATAGTGTGTCACGGAAACCGGGATAATGAGTCGTCATTCGTTGATCGAGCTCGAGGCGGTTCTTGCCATCGTTCGGTGCGGCTCGTTTCGAGCAGCGGCGCTCGATCTCGGCATTTCGACCACGGCCATCAGCAATGCCGTCGGCAAACTCGAACGGGAGCTTGCCGTGCGATTGTTCAATCGCACCACACGCAGTGTCTCGCTCACCTATGCGGGGCGAATTTTCGTCGCACAGATCAAGCCAGCGCTCGAGGACATCCAGAAAGCGATGAACACGGCGCGCGCCCAGCAGGAGACGCCGTCCGGCACCTTGCGCATCAATGCCTTCGCGACGGCGGCGCGCGAAATCATGGCGCCGCTGGTCCTGAATTATCTGCAGCGCTATCCGCAGGTTCATATCGACCTCGTCACCGAGGGGCGGCTTGTCGACGTCGTGGCGGCGGGCTTCGATCTGGGCGTGCGCAGCGCGGATCTGGTGCCAAGCGACGCGATCGCCATACCGCTGGGCCAGGGGCGACGCATGGCGGTTGCCGCATCCCCGGCTTTTTTCGAAAACAGGTCTATCCCCCAAGTGCCGCAGGAGCTGCTCACTTATCCCTGCGTTCGCGTGCGGCTACCCAATGGCGCATTGTTCCGATGGCGGTTCGAGAAGGGCGGCGAGGAATTGCAGCTCGACGTCGATGGCCCGATCACTCTCGACGAAGCCTCTTTGACCCGGATTGCGGTGATGAACGGCGTGGGGATCGGCTATTTCATGGAAGCCGATGTGCGCGAAGACATCGCGGCGGGACGGCTCGTGCGCGTTCTCGAAGACTGGACGCCGCCGCTCGTGCCGCTGTGCCTCTATTATTCCAATCGCCGCAATTCCTCCGCGGCCTTCCAGGCCTTTATCGCGCTCGCGCGCGATTTCGCCGCCGGGCGGCTCGCACAGGTGGAAAATAAGACCCCCAAGCGCCCGATAGGCATTGGCGTTCCCGCCTGACCGGTGGCAGGTTCGCCGCCGTGCAGCTTTCAGGGAGGGCAGGGGATGACGCGGGATTTTCGGGGCAGAGTGCTGGGCGGAGCGGTGGCGGCCTGTGTCATGCTGCTGGGCACGGCGGCGATCGCTGAAACGGCGGCGCTGAAGGCCGATGTCGCCAGGGCCGTCGATGCGCGCGCGAAGCTCGCGCAGCAGATGACCGATTCGATCTTCAGCTTCGGCGAGATCGGGTTCGAGGAATCCGAAACCAGCCGCTACATCACCGACATCCTCGAAAAGAACGGCTTCAAGGTCACGCGCGGCGTCGCCGGTCTGCCGACGGGCTGGACCGCGACATGGGGCAGCGGCGGCCCGCTCATCGCGATCGGCAGCGATATCGACGGCGTGCCGCAGGCCTCGCAGAAGCCCGGCGTTCCGTATCACGATCCGATCGTCGCGGGCGCGCCCGGGCACGGCGAGGGGCACAACAGCGGCATCCCGCTCGTGGTGGTCGCGGCGCTGGCGGCAAGGGATGTGATGCAGCGCGAAGGCATCCCCGGCCGGCTGCTGATCTGGCCCGGCGTTGCCGAGGAGCTGTTGAGCGGCAAGGCGTGGTTCGTCCGCGCAGGGGTGTTCAAGGATGTGGACGCTGTTCTCTTCGCGCATGTCTCGAGCGGCTTCACGACGAGCTGGGGCGAAGCGGCGGGCACGGGGATGATCTCGGCCTCCTACACGTTCGACGGCAAGGCCGCGCATTCGGGCGTCTCGCCCTGGTTCGGGCGCAGCGCGCTCGATGCGGTCGAGCTGATGAACATGGGCTGGAACATGCGGCGCGAGCATCTGCGCCTGCAGCAGCGTTCGCATTATGTCATCACGAACGGCGGCGATCAGCCCAACGTCGTCCCGCCGCAGGCGTCGGTCTGGTATTATTTCCGCGAGCAGACCTTCGACCGCATCAAGGAAAATTTCGCGATCGGCAACCGCATCGCCGATGCCGCTGCGGCGATGACGGACACGAAGGTCACGCGCCGCATTCTGGGCGTGGCGGCGCCCCGGCACTTCAACAAGCCGCTCGCCGAGGCGGCGTGGGCGAACATCGCGGCCGTCGGCATGCCGTCGTGGAGCGCCGACGACCAGGCGTTCGCGAAGACGGTGCAGCACAATCTCGGCGCGCCGGAGGAGGGGCTGAAGGCGGAGGTCGATGCGCTGCGCCCGCCGCCTGAAGAAAACTACGTCGGCGGCTCCGACGACATCGGTGACATTTCGTGGACGGTGCCCACGATCACGCTGACCTATCCGTCGAACATCCCCGGCATCCCGGCGCATCACTGGGGCTCGGCGATCGCGATGGCGACGCCCATCGCGCACAAGGGCGTGGTGAACGGCGCCAAGGCGATGGCGATGACGGTCGTCGATCTGATGACGAAACCTGCGCTGCTCGCCGAGGCGAAGACCTATTTCACCGACGTTCAGACGAAGTCGCAGACATACGTGTCCTTCCTCTCGGCGGAGGACACGCCGCCGATCCTGCTCAACCGCAAACGCATGGACGAATTCCGGCCGGAGCTGAAGAAGCACTACTATAACCCCGCCCGCTACGGCTCCTACATGGAGCAGCTCGGCGTCCGCTATCCGAACACGGAGCGGAGAAAGCCGGAGTGATCCGCATGATCGGGGTTCGGCAGCTCGGCGCCTCGGACCTTGCGGGCTTCCGCGCGCTGAACGCCCTGTTCGCCGAAGTGTTCGCCGATCCGGAGAGTTATGCGGCAAAGCCGCCCGGCGATGCGTGGCTCCAGCGGCTGCTGGCCAGGGACGATTTCGTCGCACTCGTGGCTGAGGACGACGGCGCCGTCGTCGGCGGTCTTGCGGCGTATGTGCTTGAGAAGTTCGAGCAGGAGCGCTCGGAAATCTACATCTACGACCTTGCGGTCGCGGAGGCGAACCGGCGGCGCGGAATCGCAACGGCGCTCATCCGGTTCCTTCAGCAGGTCGCAGCGGCGCGCGGCGCGTGGGTCATATACGTGCAGGCCGATCACGGCGACGATCCGGCGATCGCGCTCTATACGGGGCTTGGCGCGCGCGAGGACGTGCTGCACTTCGACATTCCGGTGAAATCATGAGGGTCCAGCAGTGATAACGCTCTACGGCATCCCCAACTGCGACACGGTGAAGAAGGCGCGCACCTGGCTTGAAGCGCACGGCGTCGACTACGCGTTTCACGATTACAAGAAGGCGGGCATCGATCGGCCCCGCCTGGAGGCGTGGGTGAAGGAGCTCGGCTGGGAAACCGTGCTCAACCGCGCCGGAACCACGTTCCGCAAGCTGCCGGATGCCGACCGCGAGAACCTCGACGCGAACACGGCGGTGAACCTGATGCTGGCGCAGCCCTCGATGATAAAGCGCCCCGTTCTCGACAACGGCAAGGTACGTCTGGCCGGTTTCAAACCCGAGGTTTACGCCGCCGCGCTTCGCTGAGCTTCCCACGCTTGCATGGAGGCGTTACAAGCCGCTCCCATGTCTACGACCTCCACCACGCTCACGCTCGACACCTCGACGAGCCGTGCCAACCCCACTCCGGCGCCGATGAAGCGCCTCACGGTGCCGCGCATCCGTCAGCGCAAGGGCGGCGAGCCGCTCGTGATGCTCACCGCGTATACGGTCCGCATGGCGCAGATCATGGATCCGCACTGCGACATGCTGCTCGTCGGCGATTCGCTGGGGCAGGTGATTTACGGCCTGCCGCACACGGTGGCCGTCACGATGGAGATGATGTGCGCGCACGGTGCCGCCGTCGTTCGGGGCAGCTATCATGCCGCCGTCATCGTCGATATGCCGTTCGGCAGCTATGAAGCCTCGCCCGAGCAGGCGTTCACCAATGCCTCGCGGCTCTTGAAGGAAACCGGCGCTGCGGCCGTGAAGCTGGAAGGCGGCAAGGTGCTCGCGCCCACGGTGGAGTTTCTCACCTCGCGCGGCATCCCGGTCATGGCGCACGTCGGCCTCACGCCGCAGGCGGTGAACATTCTGGGCGGCTACGGCGTACGCGGCAAGAGCGACGTGGAGGCCCGGTCCATTGTGGCTGATGCGAAGGCGATGGCCGATGCGGGCGCGTTTTCGATCGTGATCGAAGGCGTGATGGAGCCGATCGCCATCGAGATCACGAAGACCGTGGCATGCCCCACCATCGGCATCGGGGCTTCGGCTCAGTGCGACGGGCAGGTGCTGGTTGCCGAAGACATGCTCGGCCTGTTCGAGCGCACGCCGAAGTTCGTGAAGCGTTACGGGGCGATGTCGAAGGTGGTGGCGGACGCGGTGAAGGACTATGCGGCCGATGTGCGCGCGCGAACCTTCCCCACGGAAGACAACCTCTACCGGGCCGACGAAGAAAAATAGGGTTTTGCGTGCGCGCGCGGCCATCGCTATGGTCCCGCGCACATTTTGAGAGGCATAACATTGGCCAGGGAACCATCGGGCACGGCGCCCGAAGACGCCTTCATTCGCGAGGTGGACGAGGAAGTTCGCAAGGATCAGCTTGCCGGCTTCTGGAATCGCTTCGGACGCTGGATCGTCATTGTCGTCGGCGGCGGACTCGTCGCACTCGCCGGCTTTCTCTGGTGGCGCGAAGATCAGGTCCGCAAGATCGGCGTGCTCAGCGAGGAATACTCGACGGCGCAGCAGGGCCTTGAGCTCGGCAATGCCAAGGCGGTCGAGGAAATCGAGCGCTTTGCGACCGGCAACTACGGCGGCTACACGGCGCTTGCGCGCTTTACCCAGGCCTCGCGCGCGGTCGAAAACGGCGACAATGCCGCCGCGCTCGCCGCCTATCAGGCGCTCGCCGCCGACAAGAAGCTGCCGCAGCCGCTACGCGACCTTGCGTCGATCACCGCCGTGCGCGTCGAGTTCGATACGCTGGCGCCTGCGGAGATCGTCAATCGGCTGAAACCCCTCGCGCAGCCCGGCGCGCCGTGGTTCGGCGTTGCGGGCGAGATGCTTGCGGTCGCTTATATCAACGAGGGCAAGCCCGAGCTTGCCGGGCCGATCTTCAGCGCGATTTCCTCGGACGAAACCATCGCGCCGTCGCTGCGTCAGCGCGCGCAGCAACTGGCGGCTTCGCTCGGCAGCCTGCCCGATGCAGAGGTGCCCGATGCAGAGGTGCCTGCAGATCCCGTCCCGGCGCCTGTCGCGACAACCGGAAAGAATTGATGCGTAAATCGATTATCGTCGCAGTGCCTCTGGTGCTGGCGCTTGCCAGCTGCGGAATTTTCCGTGGCGGCGGAGACAAGGACAAATCGAAGCTCGCGGGCGAGCGTCTGGCCGTTCTCAATTACGAGGCGCGGACCACGGCGGACCCCGATCTTGCGAATACCACGGTCGCGCTCCCCCCGCCGATCGTCAATGCGGACTGGACCCAGCCGGGCGGCAGCGCGGCGAAGGCGCTCGGGCATCTCAGCCTGCGCGCCAATCCCTCGCGCGCCTGGTCGGTGTCGATCGGCAGCGGCAGCGATCGGACAAAACGGCTGACGTCGGGTCCGGTGGTTTCCGGCGGGCGCGTTTACACGATCGATACGCAGGCCGTGGTTCGCGCGTTCAGCGCGGCAAACGGCGGCCAGCTCTGGTCCGCGACGCTGCGCAAAGAAGGCGAATCCGAAAATGTCGCGTTCGGCGGCGGCGTGGCGACCGACGGCGGCCGCGTCTACGCAACCTCCGGCTACGGCCTCGTTGCGGCCTATGATGCGACCTCGGGCGCAGAAGCCTGGCGCGTGGACATCGGCGTGCCGCTGCGCGGCGCGCCGTCGGTTGAAGGCACGCAGCTTTTTGTCATGACGCAGGACAATCAGTTGCAGGTGCTCTCCACCGCGACGGGTGAAACGCTGTGGGAAAATGCCGCAACGGTCGAACCTGCCGGGCTGCTCGGCACGGCGTCGCCGGCGATCGCGCTCGGCACGGCGGTTGTCGGCTTCTCAAGCGGAGAGCTTCTCGCGCTGCGCATCGAAAACGGGCGCAGCGTCTGGCAGGATGCGCTCAATCGCACCGGCTCCACGACATCGCTCGCGGCGCTCAGCGACATCGATGCCCCTGCTGTCATCAGCGACGGCCGCGTCTACGCGATCGGTCATGGCGGCCGCATGGTGGCGCTGGATCTGTCAACCGGCCAGCGCGTCTGGGAACGCAACCTCGCGGGCACGTCGATGCCCTGGGTGGCGGGCGAATATATCTTCGCGGTGACGGTGGATGGCGAACTCGTCGCGGTGCAACGCGCCGACGGGCGCGTGCGCTGGGTCACGCAGCTCCAGCGCTGGCGCAATGTCGAGAAACGCAAGAATCCGATCATGTGGCAGGGGCCGGTGCTGGCTTCGGACCGGCTGTATCTCGTCAACAGCGAAGGCGATCTCGTCACGGTGTCGCCGACCGACGGCACGGTGCTGTCAACGACCGGGGTGGCGAAAGACATTTTCATTCAACCTGCGGTGGCCGACAACACGCTCTACATCCTCTCCGAAGACGGCCGCCTGAGCGCTTACCGCTAGATCATGACCAGCAGAAAGCCCAAGGTCGTCATCATTGGGCGCCCCAATGTCGGCAAGTCGACGCTGTTCAACCGGCTCGTCGGCAAGCGCCTCGCGCTTGTCGATGATACGCCGGGCGTGACGCGTGATCGCCGCGAGGGCGATGCGCAGCTCTTCGATCTCGAATTCATCGCGGTCGATACGGCAGGTCTCGAAGAGTCCGGGCCCGAAACGCTGTCCGGGCGGATGCGCGCGCAGACGGAAGCCGCGCTCGACGATGCGTCGGCCGCGCTGCTGGTGATCGATTCCCGCGCCGGTCTCACCCCGACGGACCGCCATTTCGCCGATTGGCTGCGCACCGCGAAGGTGCCTGTCGTGCTCGTCGCGAACAAGGCGGAAGGTCGCTCGGGCGATTCGGGAATACTCGAGGCCTACGCGCTCGGCTTCGGGGAGCCGGTGGGCATCTCCGCCGAACACGGCGAGGGCCTGGCCGACCTGTTCGAGGCGCTCGCGCCGCACGTCGACCGGGCGGTCGCGCGCGCGGCAGACGAGCACGGCGACGAGGAAGAGGAAGACGGCCCGCTCAAGCTCGCCATCGTCGGGCGTCCCAATGCGGGCAAGTCCACGCTCATCAACACGCTGCTCGGGCAGGATCGCCTGGTCACAGGCCCCGAGGCGGGCATCACCCGCGACAGCATCGCCATCGAATGGGTCTGGGAAGACCGGCCCGTGCGGCTGATCGATACGGCCGGCGTGCGCAAAAAGGCCAAGGTGCACGAAAAGCTCGAAAAGCTCTCGGTTGCCGATACGCGCCGCGCCATCGATTTTGCCGAGGTCGTCGTGCTGCTGCTCGATGCCACGCTCGGTCTCGAAGCGCAGGATCTGCGCATCGCCGACATGGTGATCGAGGAAGGCCGCGCGCTCGTGATCGCGCTCAATAAGTGGGACGCGGCGGAGGACCAGTCGCGGTTGTTCCAGGGTGTCCGCAAGGCGCTCGACGAGGGGCTCGCGCAGATCAAGGGCGTGCCCATGCTTGCGGTTTCGGGGATGACGGGCAAGGGGCTCGATACGCTCATCAAGGCTGCCTTCGAACAGCGCGAGGCGTGGAGCCAGCGCGTGCCGACAAGCCGCCTCAACCGCTGGTTCGAAGGCGCGCTGGAGCGTAACCCGCCGCCTGCGCCCGACGGCAAGCGCCTGAAGCTGCGCTACGTCACGCAGGTGAAGGCGCGCCCGCCGTCGTTCGTGATCTTCGGCAACCGCCTGACGGAGCTTCCCGAAAGCTATCGCCGCTATCTGGCGAACTCGCTGCGCGACGATCTCGGCTTCACCGGCGTCCCGATCCGCCTGACGCTGCGCGGCGGCAAGAACCCCTTCGACCGTTAACGCGCCGCCACGGCCTCGGCCGTGAAGTCGCTGAATATGCCGTCGACACCCGTGGCGAGATAGGCCCTGATCTCGGCGACGAGGTCGCCGTGGGCGCGGGGATCGTCGCCCCTCTTATGGTCTGCGGGAAGGAAGTGATTTTCCGCGCGAAACGTCCAGGGGTGGACCTTCAGGCCTGCGGCATGGGCGTTCGCCACAAGGCGCGTCGGCTCCATCAGGCGCATGTCGGGGCCGCGCGGGATAATCAACGTTTTTTCCGGTCCGATGCCGTCTGCATAGGCCGCGATGGCCTTGAGCCCGGCCGGCGTGAGCATTTCGGCATAGCGCCCGGCGCCGTCGGCAGGCGCGCCTTCACCGGCGACGAGCTGAACGAGGCGCACGCCGGTCATTTTGCGCAGCTGTTTCAGGTTGTTCACTTCGAACGACTGGATGAAGACGGGGGCTTCGGCGGTTCGCCAGCCCGCAGCGTCGAGCGCGGCGACCAGCTTCGCTTCAAGCGGCAGGCCGATCGCGGCGAAGTAGGACGGGTGCTTGGTTTCCGGGTAGACGCCCACCCCGCGCGCCTTCGCGAGCGCGATGATCTCGTCCAGCGTCGGGATTTCGAACCTGCCGTCGTTCGCCGTGCCGCGCAGTTCCGGCAGCCGCTCGCGGGCGCGCAGGGTTTTCAGCTCGGCAAGTGTAAAGTTCTCGGTGAACCACCCCGTAACGGCAACGCCGTCGATAACTTTGGTAACTTCGCGATCCGCAAACTCCGGCCGGGCGGCAACGTCGGTCGTCCCGGAAATCTCGTTCTCATGCCGCGCCACCAGCACCCCGTCACGCGTCGCCACCAGGTCGGGTTCGATAAAATCGGCGCCGTCTTCAATCGCCTTCGTGTAAGCCGCGATCGTATGCTCAGGCAGCAAGCCGCTCGCGCCGCGATGCGCGATCACGATGGGTCGTTCGGCAGCCAGCGTCACGGCGGACCCGAGCATCAGGCAGAGCGAGAGGGCAAGGAAAAGTCGCATGCCCTCCGGTTATCGCAGTTATGTTCAGATTTTGCGACGAAGCAGATACCGACGTCCCGCGAAGACACCCGCCGCTCCCAGGCCGAACAGCGCAAGCATTGCGGGTTCGGGAACCGGCGTGATACCGCCGCCGCCATCGCCGTCATCGCCGCCGTCGTCTCCATCATCACCGCCACCACCAGAGCCGCCGCCGCCCGGCAGAACCAGTTCGGCGTACTCGGGAAGATTGGTCGCCTCGAAATCGCTCGGGATCTGGGCATCGCGCATCATCTGATCCTGCACGATGTAAGGCTCACACGGGAATTGGACCACCTTGCGGGCAGGGCTTTTCGACGCCGTCTTCGAAATCTTGGGCTTGTCGGCGTTGTGACGAGCCTCGTTCACACCGGCACCGACCACGGCGCCCGTGCAGATACACAGCGCAAGCTTCCCAGCAGCAGCGATATTCATAACAAAAACCTGCCCTATGCTCGCCGAGCAAAGCGTCGGCGGGCCCCGTTGATATTCTTCTCGACTTTCGCCCGCGATGCGACCCCGGCGGACGTTGAGTGGTTACTATTACGTTATGGATTAATCCCGCATTTACAAGTCCCGATGGCGCCCGGGCCGTTACCCGGCGCAAGAAGTTGTGTTTTGTTGCCCGAAAAATACATAATAGGAGTGGTTAACCGCTATAACGCCGACTTGAGACACGCCGCCCCACCAAATCGGCGGCAAAACGAACGGAACCGTGAGAATGCCTACCGATACTGCGATCCTGGCGGGCGGATGCTTCTGGTGTGTGGAAGCAATCTACGATGACCTTCAGGGCGTTACGGCGGTCGAATCCGGATATATCGGCGGATGCACGACGAACCCGACCTACAAGGATATCTGCGGCGGCGACACAGGGCACGCCGAAGCGATCCTCGTGCGCTTCGATCCGGCGGTCGTGAGCTATGAAGACCTGCTCGACATCTTCTTTCACATCCACGACCCGACGACGCTCAACCGGCAGGGCAATGACGTCGGCACCCAGTACCGCTCGGCGATTTTTCCGTTGGACGATGCCCAGCGCGCGGTGGCCGAAGTCGCGATCGTGAAGGCCGGGGCGTTGTGGCCGGACCCGGTGGTCACGACGATCGAGAGCGGCACGTGGTATCCGGCAGAGGACTATCACCAGGAATATTACGCGCGAACGGGGGATACGACGTCTTATTGCAACTTTGTCGTGGGGCCCAAGGTGAGGAAATTTCGCGAGAAATACGCAGATCGCCTTAAACCCCGTGATTGAGTCCCGGGGAGTGGTGTGCGCGGGTTACTCGGCTGCGATGGCTTCGGGCTCGGCCGCCGCGCCTGCCGCCTTGCTGAAGCGCAGCACACCGTCATCCACTGGCGCGCGTCGAAACATCTTCACGTCGCCGGCATAGTTCTGGTTGAGCCGCCACGGCACCGTCTTGCCCTGTTTGGGGAACTGGTGAAGACCGCGTTTGAAATAGCCCGAGGAGAAGTCGATCCACGGCTCCGATTCCATCGCCGGATCGTCAAGCGTGGGCGTCGCGACGTCGGTGCCGGTTTCCTTCATGTGATTGAGCACACGGCACAGATATTCGCTGGTGAGGTCCGCTTTCAATGTCCACGAGGCGTTGGTGTAGCCGAACGCGACCGCGAGGTTCGGAACGCCCGAGAACATGATGCCCTTGTAACCGTATGTTTCGGGGAACGCGACCTTGCGGCCGTCGAGCGTCACGTCGATCCCGGACATGAACAGCAACTCAAGGCCGGTGGCGGTTACGACGATGTCCGCGTCCAGCGTCTTCCCCGATTTCAGAAGAAGGCCGGTTTCTGTGAAGCGTTCGATGTGGTCGGTCGCGACGTCGGCGCGGCCTTCGCGGATCGCATCGAAGAGGTCGTCGTCGGGAACGAGACAGAGCCGCTGTTCCCAAGGATTGTACGTTGGTGTGAAATGCGTCTTCACGTCGTAGTCGGGGCCGAGCAGGTCGCGGACGCCGCCGAGCAGCTTCTTCTTCAGCTGTTCGGGCCTGCTGCGCGCCAGACGGAAAACCCACTGTTGCATGGCGACATTGCGCCAGCGCACGATATTGTAGGCGAACATCGGCGGCAGCCAGCGCTGCAGCCAGTTCGCGAAGCCGTCTTCGGCGGGCCTTGAAATCATGTAGGTGGGCGAGCGCTGCAGCATGGTGACGTGCGCGGTCTTCGCCATTTCCGGAACTAGCGTCACCGCCGTGGCGCCCGAACCGATCACCACGACGCGCTTGCCCGCATAATCGAGATCCTGCGGCCAGTGCTGAGGGTGGACAATGCGGCCCTTGAAGGTTTGCGTGCCTTCGAACGGCGGGGTGTAGCCCGTATCGTAACGATAATAGCCCGAGCACATGTAGAGGAAGTTGCCCGTGAGCTCTACGGATTTTCCGCCCGCGTTCGCCGTGACCGTCCAGCGCGCCGTGCGCGAATCCCACGCCGCCGCGCCGACCTGGTGGCCGAATCGGATTTTTTCGTAGACGCCGTTTTCGCGCGCGGTCTCATCCAGATAGCGCAGGATCGAGGGGCCGTCGGCGATCGATTTCCGCTCGGTCCAGGGTTTGAAGTTGAACCCGAGTGTGTACATGTCGCTGTCCGACCGGATGCCGGGATAGCGAAACAAATCCCAGGTACCGCCGATGTTCGGGCGCCCTTCGAGGATCACGTAGCTGCGATCCGGGCAGTGTCTTTTCAGATGGACCCCGGCGCCGATTCCCGAAATTCCGGCGCCCACGACGATCATATCGAAATGTTCGGTCATGCGGTCCCTCTTCCGCCAATTTGAGCAGAACATAAATCAGCCCGCGGAAATCGGAAACTCTCCTAATGCGGAGCGCTGCGGCAATAAGGAAATCGGGAGGGAAGCCGCGACCCCCCTCCCGCACCGTATCATTCGTCCCACATAAACTTGTACACGAAGCCGGCCAACAGCCCGCCCACGATCGGATAGACCCAGAAGAACCAGAGTTGCTGAAGCGCGATACCGCCCTCGATAAGCGCCGGGCCCGTTGAGCGCGCCGGGTTTACCGACGTGTTCGTAACCGGGATGCTGATGAGGTGGATCAGCGTGAGCGCAAGGCCGATCGCGATGGGTGCGAACCCCGGCGATGCGCGCTTTGCGGTCGCGCCGAGGATAATGATGAGGAAGCCGAAGGTCAGTACGATTTCCGTCCACAGACCCGAGATCATCGAATAGCCGCCCGGCGAATGTTCGCCGAACCCGTTCGAGGCAAGTCCGCCGGTATACCCCGCCTGGCCGCTCGCGATCGTGTAGAGCACGAGCGCTGCGAGGGTTGCACCGATAACCTGCGCGACGATGTAGCCCGGCGCGTCCTTCCACCCGAAGCGTCCGCCCGCAGCGAGGCCGAGCGTGACGGCGGGATTGAAGTGTCCGCCGGAGATCGGCCCGAGCGCGAAGGCCATCGTGAGCACCGTGAGACCGAACGCAAGGCTGACCCCGGCAAGACCGATGCCGACGTCGGGATACGCAGCGGCGAGAACGGCGCTGCCGCAGCCGCCGAGAACAAGCCAGAATGTACCGAAGAGTTCTGCTGAAAGCTTCTTGAGATCGAACATGCCATACCCTCCCCTGAAGGACCGCATCATGCGCGGCGTTTTCTCATAACATATTCGGGAGTCAGACGAAATCAGCGCGGAGCGGCGGCGCGGCGTAGCCTGTCGTTGATCGCGGCGCCAAGGCCTTCGGGGGGAACGGGTGCGACGGCGATGGCTGTGCAACTGCTCGTGTCTGCCGCGTGCAGACAGTCGAACAGGCGCGCGGCCGCCTCTGCGGGATCGCCCGACGGCGACAGGCTGATCTCGCCCGCGACTGCCCCGTAGCCGATCAAAAACTCGCCGGGGTGCGCGCTTTGCGCTTCAAGGCGGAGCGGCTTGGACGGCGCATAGTGGCTCGCCATCATGCCGGGGGCCTCGACGCTGTCCCCGGCCGCGTCTATCGGCGCGAAAGCCTCCAGCACCTCGCGGGGTATCCCGCCCGGGCGCAGCAGTCGCAAACGATCGCCCTTGACGGCGACGATCGTGGATTCGATGCCGCCCGTGCAGGGGCCGCCTTCGATGACAAGCGGAATGCGGCCGCCGAGTGTTTTGAGGACGTGTCCGGCCCGTGTCGCGCTGATCTGCCCGGACGCATTCGCGGACGGTGCCGCGAGCGGACGGCCGAGCGCGGCGATCAGCGCCTGCGGAACAGGATGATCGGGACAGCGAATTGCAAGCGTCGGCAAGCCCGCAGTGACAATGGCGGCGATGGTACTTTCCGCGCGGCGCGGCAGCACGAGCGTCAGCGGCCCCGGCCAGAACGCGCGCATCAAGGCGCGGGCGAGCGGGGACAGGTCTACATGCGCTGCGGCCATTTCCGCGCCGCTGACATGCGCGATGAGCGGGTTGAACGACGGGCGCCCCTTGGCGGCGTAAATACGGGCAACGGCATCTGCGTTCGTTGCATCGGCTGCAAGACCGTAAACCGTTTCGGTAGGGATCGCGACGACCTCTCCGGCCCGCAGCAGCGCCGCAGCCCGCGCGAGACCCGGGGCGTCGGGCGCCAGGGTTTCAGTGCTCAAAAGATCAGGTTGCCCGCTCACAGCCCCCCGCTATACCCGCGCCGTTTCCTCTCACAAGCGATAGATGGCCGTCCATGACCTACTCCGCCCCGATCAATGAGCAGCGCTTTGTCCTCGAAACCATCGCCGATCTGCCCGGCCTTGCGAAGTTCCCGCGCTTTGCGGGCGCGGCGCCCGATCTGGTAGACGCCATATTGGAAGAGGCGGGGAAGCTTTCGGCTGGCCTGTTCGCGCCGCTGAACCGGATCGGGGACACCGAGGGCGCGACGCTGGCGAACGGCGTGGTGACGCTCCCTGCGGGATTCCGCGAAGCCTATGCGGCTTATGTCGAAGGCGGCTGGATGACGCTGGGGGCAGATCCGGCCTGGGGCGGGCAGGGGTTGCCCTTCGCGCTCGCCAGCGCCGTGCAGGAGCAGCTGACGAGCGCCAACATGGCGCTGTCGCTGTGCCCGATGCTGTCGCAGGGTGCGATCGAGGCGCTGACGGCACACGGCACCGAGGACCAGAAGCAGGCCTATCTGGGCAGGATCATCTCGGGTGAATGGACCGGCACGATGAACCTCACCGAACCGCAGGCGGGGACGGACGTGGGCGCGCTGCGCACTACCGCGACGCCCGCTGCGGACGGCACGTGGCGGATCAAGGGCTCCAAGATCTTCATCACGTGGGGCGAGCATGACGTGGCGGAGAATATCATCCACCTCGTCCTCGCGCGCACACCGGGTTCACCCAAGGGGACCAAGGGCATCTCGCTGTTTATCGTGCCGAAGTTCCTCGTGAAGGCAGACGGTACGCTCGGCGCGCGCAACGATCTGCGCTGCGTCTCGATCGAGCACAAGCTCGGCATCCATGCCTCGCCGACGTGCACGATGAGCTATGGCGATAATGACGACTGCGTCGGCTACATGATCGGCGACGAGAATGCAGGCATGCGCGCGATGTTCACGATGATGAACCATGCGCGCATCAATGTCGGCTTGCAGGGCGTTTCCATCGCCGAGCGCGCGTATCAGCACGCACTCGCCTATGCGAAGGAGCGCGTGCAGGGGCGGCGGATCATCGAGTTCCCCGATGTGCGGCGGACGCTGATGACGATGCGGTCGCTGACCGAGGCGGCGCGGGCGCTGACCTATCTGAATGCCGCTGCCGTCGATCGCTCGCATGTGGAGAGTGATGACCTGGCGCAGCGGGAGGCGCAGGCGCTCGCCGATCTGCTGACGCCTGTGACGAAGGCGTTTTCGACCGATATCGGCGTCGAGGTCGCGAGCCTCGGCCTACAGATATTCGGCGGCATGGGCTTCATCGAGGAAACCGGCGCGGCGCAGCACTACCGCGACGCGCGCATCGCGCCGATCTACGAGGGCACCAACGGCATCCAGGCGATGGACCTCGTCGGCCGCAAGCTGCCGCAGGGACGCTGGAAGAACCTGTTCGCGGATATGCGCGCGGATTTCGCAATGCTTGCGTCGGACGAAACGGCGGGGCTGGCTCCCTATCTCCAAGACGCGCTCGCCGCGCTCGAAAGCGCGACGACGTGGCTCGCCGAAGGCGGTGCGGCAGGCGGGGCCGACGACAATGCGGCGGGCGCCACGCCGTACCTGCGCATGTTTGGTCTTACGGTCGGGGGCTGGCTGCTCGCGAAGCAGGCGGCGGCAGCAGCGCAGCGTCTCGCAGCGGGGGAGGGTGATCCCGCCTTCCTGAATGCGAAGATCGTGACGGCGCGCTTCTTCGCCGAGCAGTTCCTGCCGCAGGCCGCGGCGCTGCTCGGGCCGGCAACGCGCGGCGCGGAGACCTTGTTCGCCATCCCCGAAGAGGCGCTTTAGCGGCCTCTTGGGCGCTCAATATGACGGTTTAACGTGCGCTGAACGTCGTTTGTCGAAGCCTGTCTGTCGTTCGTCCTGTTTCAGGCAGTCGTTCGCCGAAGCACGGCCGCCGCGCCATTTCTCGGCCGCAATTCGTCACCACCTGTGCCGCCGTCCGCAAGGCTCTCGCCTCGCGGGCAGTGCAATCTTTGTAGAGGTGTGTTCATGAAAAAGCTTATTCTTGCCGCGCTCGCGACTGCCCTTCTTCCGGCGTCCGCGCTTGCTCAGGACGCGGGGGCCATCGGCGGCGCGTTCGTCGGCGGCCAGATCGGCTGGGGAAAACGGTCGGTCGATCTCGACTTCGGCCTGCCCGGCGTTGAGGATTTCGACAAGAGCCGGAGCGGCATCGATTACGGCATCTTCGCCGGCTACGATTACGGCGTCGGCCAGAATTTCCTTGTCGGCGTCGAGGCCGGCATCGGCCTGGGCGGCAAGACGCTGCGCGATACGCCGATCGCGGGTCTGACCGCAGAAATCGATCCCAAGTGGAATTACGACGTGAGCGCCCGCGCGGGCTTCCTCGCGACGCCGAATCTGCTTGTTTACGGCCGTGTCGGCTACGGCGCGGAGCGCACGCGCGTTTCGACGGTGTCCACGATCGCGGGTGTCGATTCCACGAGTGAAAAGGGCTGGTCGGACGGGCTGCTGTATGGCGCCGGTCTCGAATACGGCCTCAACGAGTCGGCGAGCATCCGCACCGAATACCGCCACCGCGACATGGATGGCGGCTATGCGGCCGATCAGGTTCTGGCGGGGCTTGCGTTCCGCTTCTGAACGACTGTCGGTCCTAAAACAGTTGGGCCGGAGGCATTGCCTCCGGCCCATTCTTTTTTGCGCTATTCCCAGGCGCGGTAGGCGAGCGCGAGATCGTCGGCGACCGCCTTGTAGGTGATGAACCCGGCGGCGACGTTCAGGCCGTTCCTGAGATGCGGGTCGGCGCGCATCGCGCCCTCGGCGCCGAATTTTGCGAGCTTCACGATAAAAGGCAGCGTCGCGTTGTTGAGCGCGAAGGTGGACGTGCGGGCGACGGCGCCGGGCATGTTGGCGACGCAGTAATGGATGACGCCCTCGACCGTGTAGACCGGATCGCTGTGCGTCGTCGCGTGCGAGGTTTCGAAGCAGCCGCCCTGATCGATGGCGACATCGACGAGCACCGAACCGCGCTTCATCGTCTTCAGCATCTCGCGCGTGACGAGCTTCGGCGCGGCGGCGCCGGGGATCAGCACGCAGCCGATGATGAGGTGCGAATTCTCCACCGCGCGCGCCACGGCGGCGCCGCTTGCGTAGACGGTCTTGATGCGGTTCTGGAAGAGCGCGTCGAGTTCGGCGAGGCGGGTGGAGGAGACGTCGTAGATCGTCACGTCGGCGCCGAGGCCCACCGCCATCTGCGCGGCGTTGAAGCCGGAGACGCCGCCGCCGAAGATCGAGACCTTGGCGGGCGCCACGCCCGGTACGCCGCCGAGCAGGATGCCGCGGCCGCCCTGTTCCTTTTCAAGATAATGCGCGCCGACCTGCACGGCCATGCGCCCCGCAACCTCCGACATCGGCTGCAACAGCGGCAGGCGGCCGTGCGCGTTCGTGACGGTTTCGTAGGCGATGCAGGTCGCGCCCGACTTCATCAGCGCTTCGGCCTGCGGCTTGTCTGCAGCGAGGTGAAGGTAGGTGAAGAGCGTGTGGCGGGGTTCCAGCCACGCGATCTCGTGGAGCTGCGGTTCCTTCACCTTCACGATCATGTCGGACGCGGCGAACACTTCCTGCGGCGTCGGGAGGATCTTCGCGCCGACTGCCGTATAGGCGTCGTCGCCGAAATCGATGCCGCCGCCCGCGCCGGTTTCGACGAAGACCTCGTGGCCTGCCAGCGTGAGTTCCGCGACGGAGGCCGGGGTCATGCCGACGCGGTATTCGTGAACCTTGATTTCCTTGGGGACGCCGATGCGCATGAGTTTTCTCCCTCGATTGAATGGGGGGAATTTAGCCGAAATCGTGTCGGAAAAGTTTGCGAAGTTACCGCGCAGCACGCTATCGTTGTGGAGTACATCCTAATTTTGACGAGGACTTCAGGAAAATGTCCGATCTGGACAAGATTGATCGCAATATTATCGCCCAGCTTGCAATCGACTCGGGATTGACGAGCGAGCAGCTGGGCAATCGTGTGGGACTTTCGGCATCGGCTGCGCACCGCAGGGTGAAACTTCTGGAGGATTCGGGTCTCATCCGGGGCTACCGCGCCGTGCTGTCGCCCGAGGCGCGGGGCAATCCGTCGGCGGTCTATGTCGCCGTCACGCTCACCGATCAGCGCAAGGAAACGCTCGCCGCTTTCGAAACCGCCGTCGCGCGCGCGCCGGAGATCGCCGAGGGGCATCTGATTACCGGGGATTCGGATTACATGCTGAAAATCCTCGTGAAAGAGGGCGACAGCTTCGAGCGGGTCCACCGCGAACTTCTCGCCGCGCTGCCCGGCGTGCAGCGATTGGTGACACAGGTGAGCATCCGCAGGATCGTGGGGGAATGAGCGGCGAGGCGTCGCCTGTTGTGCAGTGCGGCACGCTATGCTAGTCGCCGCCGCCATTTCGGTGCGGATCCACAACAGCTGAAAGCATGAGTCGCATGACCCGGCAGAACAAGGATAACTGGGGTCCGGACCGCTGATCGCGGCACCGATGCCCCGCATCCGTCCATGACCGGACCCCACAACCCGCACGGGCCGTCGTCAGACCGCCACGACGGCATCGCCAAGCTGGCGGTCGCCGCCATCGGCGTCGTGTTCGGCGATATCGGCACATCGCCGCTCTATGCCTTCCGGGAGACGTTTGCGGGGCATCACCCGCTCGCGCTCGATGCGATCCACGTTTACGGCGTCATCAGCCTCATCTTCTGGTCGATGACGCTGGTTGTCAGCATCCAGTACGTCACCATCCTGATGCGCGCCGACAACAAGGGCCAGGGCGGAAGCCTTGCGCTGCTGGCGCTGATCTCGCGCAGCACCGGACGCGGCAAGATCGGGCCGCTCATCGTGCTGCTGGGCGTTTTCGCGACGGCGCTGTTCTACGGGGACAGCATGATCACGCCCGCCATCTCGGTGCTGTCGGCGGTCGAGGGCCTTACCGTGGTGCGCTCCGAACTGGAGCCGCTGGTGCTGCCGATCGCCGTCGGGCTGCTCGTTTTCCTGTTCATGCTCCAGTCGCGCGGCACGGCGAAGGTCGGCGCCTGGTTCGGGCCGATCATGCTGGTCTACTTCGTGACCATCTCGGTGCTGGGGCTGAACCAGGTCGTGCGCCACCCGGAGATCATCCTGGCGATGATAAACCCCTGGTACGCGATCCAGTTCTTCATGATCGACGGCTGGCTCGCCTTCCTGGCGCTCGGCTCGGTCGTGCTCGCGGTGACAGGCGCGGAAGCGCTCTATGCCGATATGGGGCATTTCGGCCGGCGTCCGCTCCGTATCTCGTGGTTCTGGTTCGTGATGCCCGCGCTGCTGTTCAACTACATGGGGCAGGCCGCGATGATCCTCAGCCTGCCCGTCGCCGAGGCGCAGGAGGCGATCCGCAACCCGTTCTTCCTGCTGGCGCCCGAAGCGCTGCGCCTGCCGCTGGTGATCCTCGCCACGATGGCGACCTTCATCGCGAGCCAGGCGGTGATCTCCGGCGCGTTTTCAGTGACGCACCAGGCGATCCAGCTCGGCTTCATGCCGCGGCTCACCATCAAGCACACCAGCGCCTCGACGCAGGGGCAGATCTATATCCCCGTCATCAACTGGCTGCTGATGGCGGCGGTGATCCTGCTCGTGCTGATGTTCGAGAATTCGAGCAACCTGGCGGCGGCCTACGGGATCGCCGTGACGGGCGCGATGTTCATCGACACCTGCCTGCTCGCGGTCGTGCTGTTCTCGCTGTGGAAATGGAAGCCCTGGGTGGCGGTGCCGCTGCTCGGCATTTTCTTCCTGGTCGACGGCGCCTATTTCGCGGCGAACCTGACCAAGGTGCCCGACGGCGGCTGGTTCCCGCTGCTCGTCGGCGTCGTGGCCTTCACGATGCTGACGACATGGTCGAAGGGCCGCCTGCTGATGCGCCAGCGCATGCAGGAAGCCGCGATGCCGATGGAGATTTTCGTGAAATCGGCGGCGGGAAGCGCCACGCGCGTGCCGGGCACGGCGATCTTCATGTCGTCCGAACCCACGGGCGTGCCGCACGCGCTGCTGCACAACATGAAGCACAACAAGGTGCTGCATGAACGCGTGATCGTGCTGACCGTGACGATCGAGGACATTCCCTACGTCGAGACGTGCGATGTCGTGGAGACGCAGGATCTGGGGCAGGGCTTCTACCGCATGAAGCTGCGCTACGGCTTCATGCAGGAAACCGATATTCCCAAGGCGCTGTCTCCCGTGAACGTCTGCGGCCCCAGGTTCGACATGATGCAGACGAGCTTCTTCCTGTCCCGCCAGACGCTGATCGCCGCGCCCAAACCCGGCATGGCGCTGTGGCGCGAAAAACTCTTCGCCTGGATGCTGCGCAACGCCGCGACGGCGATGGAGTTCTTCAAGCTGCCGACGAACCGCGTGGTGGAGCTGGGGAGCCAGGTGGAGATTTAGGGAGAGCATATCCGCTTTTCCTCGAATGCTAGCGGTTGCAACGAAGATGTGTCACGTTTCTGTCGTGCACCGCTATTCGATCATTGGACAAACTGACTGATCGATCTGCAACCCAACATCGCTCCTTCTGCGGGGGTAAAATCTTGGTGACGATGCCATGCCAAGCTGTTTGATACATAAATCTAATAGCCATAAAGTGCTGATCAGATGATTTGTGATAACTCATGACTAGACAGAATAATCCTCCTAAGAGACATCACTTCATTCCACAGATGATGCTCCGTCACTTTGCCGATGACGACGAGCTTCTATGGTTCTGGCGACGTGATTTTCAAAATGGCGATATTAAGAAGACGAATACTCAAAATCTTTTCGTCGAAAAGGATCTCTATACCCTTGTACACTACGATGGCACAAAAAATTCGGCGCTTGAGGGATTTTTCGCAAGGCTAGAGGGGGCGGGAGCGCAGTTCATTAACGATCTTGCAACAATAATTCGAGGGAATGGCATTCCAAATCTCGACAAAAATGCTTGGAATTTTTGGAATCATTTCTTTTATTATCACTTGAAACGAACGCCCGGCGCGATTGCTGTCTTCGCACAGCATGTTGGTTTCCGAGTCAAGGTTGATGAAGCAGTCGCGACGATCAAGAAAATCGGAGCCGAGGAAGGTCGAGAAACGGATGATGCAAACCTCGAGGAGCGGATAGTTAAGAATGCCGTCATCATGGCGCAACGTGCCAAGCCATCCGCTGAGGTTCTGGAAGTTTTTGCCAAGATGGGCCTTGCCATCTACAGGATCGTCGACCGTAATAAGAGCTTCGTTATTGGCGATATCCCGGGCGCGACTGCGCGCTTTCGTCTGCCTGACAACAGCATGTCGCGTCCAACGCTTTTCCTTCCCGTGACGTGGGACATAGCGGTTGGACAGAGTACAAGGTCTAAGAAGGTCGATGTTATTACGGTCGACCATGAGCAGATCAAGCGCATGAATGTGGCTACAACGACCCGCTCAACGGTGATCGCAGGACGATCCGACGCTCTCATTAAAACACTATCGCGTCGCGTGATCTACACAGGGGTCGAAGCAACATAGAAGGCCCGTCAAGGGCGCCAAGTCTAATGATCTCAGCATTACTGGTAGCCTTGACGGATCGTAATGGTTCACGGCTAACGCATTGCGAACTAAGCCATGTTTGGCTGAATGTTGCTCCTCAGGCGTTCCAGTGTCGCCAAACGAACCTATGTCCCGTCCGGCCCGAGCGCCGGGTCCAGATCGCGCGGGCGGATGAACCGGGTGAGGGTGCCCCCGGCTTCATCGATGTCTTCCCAGCCGTCCACGTCGAAGCGCATCTCGGCGAGCGTGGCGGTGGGGTATTTGATATCGACCTCCTTGCGCAGCGTGCCGCTGCCTTCCGGGGTCAGCAGGAAGATGAGGTCTTCGAGGCCGGGGTTGTGGCCCACGAGCAGGAGCGTTTGCGCCTCTGCGTCCGTCTCGTGCACGATATCGAGCAGTGTCGGTGCCGACGCCATGTAGATGCGCTTGTCGAAGCCTGCGCCGAGGCGGCGTCCGGCGCCTGCTTCGACGCCGTCCAGCGTTTCGATGACGCGCACGGCGGGAGAGGCGATGACGCGATCGAAGGCAAGCGCCTGATCGCGCAGGTAGCGCCCGACGGTCTCTGCGGCGCGGCGACCGCGCGCGTTGAGGGGGCGGTCGAAATCGCGCTCGACAGGGTCGTCCCAGCTGGATTTCGCGTGGCGGAGCAGGAAGATCGTCTTCATGTCGCGGCGCTGATGCCCGATGTCGCGCCCGGTGTCATCGGAAGATTTCGTGTCGGTGAAGACATCTCGCGCACGATGCGCACGGCATTCTCCAGCGGCACGCGCTCCACCGTCACGCCGTCCGGGAACGCCTGACAGAGGCGGCTCGGTACGGCGGCGCCGAGCAGCACGAACGTGCCCCGGTCGCTGGCGCGGCGGATGAGCCGCCCGAACGCCTGCGCCATGCGGCCCGAGGCGATGAGATCGTCGTAGGTCTTGCCGCCGAACGCGGCGCGGCGCGCGGCGTGCAGAACGGTGGGGCGCGGCCACGGCACGCCTTCGAGCACCACGAGACGAAGCGAATCGCCGGGCACGTCGACGCCGTCGCGCAGGGCATCGGTGCCGAGCAGCGAGGCGGCGGGATCGGCGCGGAACATATCGACGAGCGTGCCCGCATCGACCGGATCGATGTGCTGCGCGAAGAGCGGCAGCCCTTCGCGGGCGAGGCTTTCCTCGATGCGGGCGTGCACGGCCCTCAGGCGGGAAATCGCGGTGAACAGACCGAGCGCGCCGCCGTGCGAGGCGGAAATCAAGGCTTTGTAGGCCCCGGCAAGCGCAGGGACGCTGCCGCGCTGCACGTCCGTGACGATCAGCACGCGCGCCTGCCGCGCATAATCAAAAGGGCTGTCGGCGGAAAAGCGCACGGGCGGGAGCGGCAGGTGGGAGGCGCCGGTGCGCGCTTCGCTGTCGCGCCAGTCCGCATCGGGCGCGGTATCGTCGGTGATGCGCGAGCGCAGCGTTGCCGAGGTGATGACGGCGCCGTGCGACTGTTTCAGAACGGCCTCGGCGAAGGGCTTCGTGGGATCGAGCCAGTGGCGGCGAATGCCGACGTCGATCTCGCGCCCGTCGATGCGTTCGAGCGTCAGCCAGTCCACGAAGTCCGGGTCCGCCGCGCCGCCCATGCGGGCGAGAAGCTGCACCCAGCCGCCGATCATGCCGCGCCGCCATGTGAGGCCGGACAGCGCACCCTCGACGCGGGCGCGGCCGGCGCCGTCGAGCCAGTCCGGCGCTTCCTCGACGAGGGCTTCGAGCCGCTGCGACAGTCGCGCGAGCGGCACCGCGATGGCTTCGAGCGCGCGCGCCGCAACGTCTGCGGCATCGATGAGCGCGGGCTGGAGCGCGACGACTTCGGTTTCGAGCCCGTAGCCGGTTTCCGCCGCGTCGGCGCGGGCGAAGACCTGCGCGCGAACGGCGGCGAGCAGGCGCTCGACCGGACCTTCGGGCGATCCTTCGACGACGCGGCTGAGCCAGCCGTCGGCAGGGAGCACGGCGGCGGTGTGCACCGCGTCTTCAAGCAGCATCGCGCCTTCGCTGTCGAACGCGACGAGATCGCCGAGCCGCGCGGCAAGGCCCCGGCGGCGGCCCTTGCTGCGCTTCTCCGGGCCGATGATCCAGCGGCGCATCTCGATCGCCTCGCCGCCCGTCAGCGCCATCGCGAAGGCGCTGTCGGCGGCATCGAACAGGTGGTGGCCTTCGTCGAACACGATGCGCTTGAGGCCGCGGCCTTCGCTCTTGCCACGCACGGCATTGACCATGACGAGCGCGTGGTTGGCGATGACGAGGTCGGCGTCCGCCGTGCCGCGCACGGCGTGCTCGATGAAGCAGCGGCGGTAGTGCGGACAGCCGGCATAGACGCATTCGCCGCGCCGGTCGGTGAGGCTCGCGCGCGCCGCCTTGCCGAACAGGCCCGAGAGCCAGCCGGGAAGATCGCCGCCCACCATGTCGCCGTCGCGGCTGTACATCGCCCAGCGCTGCACGAGCTGCGCGAACATGCCCGCGCGGCCCGCGAAACCGCCCTGCACCGCGTCTTCGAGATTGAGCAGGCAGAGGTAGTTCTCGCGCCCCTTGCGGACGACGACGCGCGCCGCCTTCACGCGCGGATCGGGGTAGAGCCGCTCCGTCTCGTGGTCGAGCTGGCGCTGCAGCGCCTTCGTGTAGGTCGAAAGCCACACGGTGCCGCCCGACCGCTCGGCCCAGAGCGAGGCGGGCGATAGGTAGCCGAGCGTCTTGCCGATGCCGGTGCCCGCCTCGGCGAGCACGACGTTGGGCGCGTCGCGCACTTCGCGGGGGCGGAACGCGGCGGCGGCGGCGGCGGTGTAGGCGCGCTGGCCGGGGCGTTCCTCCGCGCCGCTGCCGGTGAGCTGCGCAAGACGGTCGGCGGCGTCCTCGCCGCTGATCTCAACCTCGCGGACGGGGACCGGCGGCGCGCCCTCCTCCCACTTGGGCAGGCTGGTGAAGACGGAGCGGTCGTGGCCCTGCGGCTCGCCGAGCGCCGCGAGAACGGCGGGCGCCCACGGCCATTTCAGGCGCGAAAGCGCGCGCGCGGTGTTCCATGCGCCGCCTGCGCGGTCCCACTTGCCGCCTTCGGTCTGGGCGAGCAGCGTTTCGGTGACGGCGCGGAGCAGCTTCGCTTCCGCCGCGCCGTCATGGGCCGATTCGAGACCGAGGAACGCCGCGAGGCCGTGCACGGTGGGCACCGCGAAGCGGGCCGGATGCACGAAGGCGAACAGCTCCAGCACGTCCAGCCCCGCCGCCTCCGGGTAGCCGAGCTTCGAGGCGACGAGCGGCGCGTTGATGAGCAGCGTCGGCGTGTCGGCGAGCAGGCGGATCGCCGCCTGCCGGTCCACGCGGCGCGCGCCGTCGCCATCGGCCAGCCAGATGCCGTCGAGCCCGATGTGCAGCGCGGGCCAGGGGAGGGGAACAGTCGTCACATCCCGTTTTCGGCCAGCCCGCATGGGCGGCGCAAGCGAAACCTTGCCCTTGCGGCCCCGTGCCGCTAGCGCGTGTCCCCGTTATGACAGATGAACTCCGCGCCGCCGCCCTCGTTTCCAAAGCCTGGCCCTATGAGGAAGCCCGGAAGGTGCTGGCGCGCCTGCGGGGGGAGACACCCGCGAAGGGGCACGTGCTCTTCGAAACCGGCTACGGCCCCTCGGGCCTGCCGCACATCGGCACGTTCAACGAAGTGCTGCGTACCACCATGATCCGCCGCGCCTTCGCCGAAATGTCGGACGTGCCGACGCGGCTGCTCGCGTTCTCCGACGATATGGACGGGCTCCGCAAGGTGCCCGACAACGTGCCGAACCAGGCGATGCTGACCGCGCACCTCGGCGAGCCGCTCTCGCGCATTCCCGATCCGTTCGGGAAGTTCGAGAGCTTCGCGCACCACAACAACGCGATGCTGCGCATGTTTCTCGATCGCTTCGGCTTCGAATACGAATTCGCCAGCTCGACCGACTATTACACCTCGGGCCGCTTCGACGATCAGCTGAGGAACGTGCTCGCCAACTATCAGGCGATCATGGACATCATGCTGCCCACCCTGCGCGAGGAGCGCCGCCGCACCTATTCGCCGGTGCTCCCGATCAGCCCTGTTTCGGGCAAGGTGCTGCAGGTGCCGATCGAGGTTGTGGATGCCGCTGCGGGTCTGATCCGCTTCGAGGAAGACGGCACCGCGCACGAACACTGCATCCTCTCGGGCGGCGCCAAGCTGCAGTGGAAGGTCGACTGGGCGATGCGCTGGGTGGCGCTCGATGTCGATTACGAGATGTACGGCAAGGATCTGACGGATTCGGGCGTGCAGTCCGGCCGTATCGCGAAGGTGCTCGGCGGGCGGAAGCCGGAAGGGCTCATCTACGAGATGTTCCTCGACGAAAAGGGCGAGAAGATCTCGAAGTCGAAGGGCAACGGCCTCGCGCTGGAAGACTGGCTGACGTATGCGCCTCAGGAAAGCGTCGGCTTCTACGCCTACCGCGAGCCCAAGAGCGCCAAGCAGCTCCACGTCGGCGTCATCCCGCGCGCGGTGGACGAATACTTCCAGTTCCGCGCGAACTACGCCGATCAGCCGCTCGACAAGAAGCTCGGCAATCCGGTGCACCATGTCCACGGCGGCAAGGTGCCGGACACGGCGATGCCCGTCACCTTCGGGCTGCTGCTGAACCTGGTGGGCGTGATGGGCGCGGACGCGGACCGCGCGCAGGTGTGGGCCTATCTCGGCAACTATGTGCCGGGCGCGAGCGCGGACAAGTACCCGGAGGTCGACAATCTCATCGGCCACGCGCTGGCGTACAACCGCGATTTCGTCGCCCCGACGCTCAGCCGCCGGAAGCCCGACGCGCGCGAAGCGGCGGCGCTGCGCGACCTCGACGCGCGGCTCGCGGCGCTTGCGGACACCAGCGCCGAAGCGATCCAGAACGAGGTCTACGCGGTCGGCAAGGAAGCCGGCTTCGAAAACCTGCGCGACTGGTTCGCCGCGCTCTACGAAACGCTGCTGGGATCGAGCCAGGGCCCGCGCATGGGCAGCTTCATCGCGCTCTACGGCGTCGCCAACACGCGTCGCCTGATCGCCGAAGCGCTCGCCTGACGCGCTGCGTTGCCCGGCGGAGGTCGGCCAGTACGCCGACCATTCCGCGTACATCTTCCGGCCGATCAGCGCCGGAAAATCCGCGAACATCTCCGGGCGGACCTAGGTGGGGGCGCTTCAACCAGCCCATCGAGCGACATGAAAAGAAACGACGTCATCTAGGAGCTGTCTGCATTCACAGGATTCCCTTTGAGTTGGAGTTCTGATTCAAGGTCGTGGAAGGAGACGAACCTTGAGCAGACGGGTTTTGACG
>NZ_JACHNZ010000038.1 GCF_014199685.1 Sphingosinicella soli
TCACCCCATATGAATATGTCTGCAAAATATGGTCCGAGCAGCCAAAACGGTTTATCAGAGAACCGCACCATCAAAACGAGGGACTAAACAGGTAACGCGTGCCCATGCGAAGGCGCTGTGCCGGTCGGGCGCGCGGCTGCGCTATATTGCAATCAACGGTTCCGGCCACGCGACTAGCGCTACGGATTCTGCGGACGAAACACTTGACTGGATCGCGGATCGGTTCGCAGTGCGGCGCGCACCGAGCGATTGCGGGAGCATCTGAAGCGCGGAGCCTACACCGCCCCGTAGGTCGAATAGTGCGACCAGAAATCGTTGTCGCGTGCGAAGTTCGTGAAGCTCATGCCGATCGTGACGTCGAGGCCTTCGACATAGTGCCACCAGCCGACGGGGATGAACAGCGCTTCGCCGGGGCCGAGATCGGCGATCATCACGGGCGGGCGGGTGCCGTCGCCGGGGCCGGGTTCGAGGGGCTGCGCGCCCCAGTCGCTGAAGCAGTGGCGGCTGTTGCGCATGAGCGCGCTGTGGTGACTGGAGACGAGGCGGACGCGCTTGCGGCCCGCGATCTGGAGCAGCAGATTGTTGGTGAGATCGTGGTGCCAGGGCGTGATCGTGCCTTTCGGGCCGATCCAGAGAAAACCACCCGGGCCGCCGGGTTCGGCAAGGTAGCCGGGGAGGGGGCCGGTGTCGCCGTAGAGCGGGGCGAGGGCGTCGCGGTTGTGCGTGTGGTTGTTGGCGGTGACGTAGAAATCGTTCGTCGGCGCGGTTTCGCTGGCGCGCAGGCGGGCGATGATTTCGCGAAACGGGCGCACGGCGCCGTGTGCGTCTGAATTGCGCTCGTAGTCCTGATCGGAATCGCGCGCCCATTGCACGCGCACCTCTGCATCGCCGACGCGGGCTTCGAAATCATCGAGCGACCAGCGTTTCAGCGCCGCCCAGTGATCGACGAGGCCGGTGAGGACGACGGGGCGGTGCGCGGCGTAATGATCGGCGTAGAAGGTTTCCGCAGGCATCGCGTGGACGCGCGGCACCTCTCCCGAGGCGGGCGGGGCGAGCTTTGCATAATTGGCGAGGAACCAGTCGCGCTTCTGGAGGCGGGCGCGCAGGCGCTCTCCGGCGGCGAGATAGGGGCTCTTTCGCGCGCGCTCGATTTCCGACACGACAAGCGCATGGCCGATGCCCCGGCTCGCGATCCGCTGCGCGAGACGCGCGGGGTCATCGCCGGCGAGCAGCGCTTCGGCGATCTCGCGGCGGAGATCGTCGTTCACCGCGGGGCCGCCGCCGCTCTTCTTCATCTTGCTCAATGCCCGCCCGGTCCTTGTTGCCGACAGATGCCCTATGGGCGCCCGATGTTTCACGGATTTGACACATTGCGTCAGGCGGCGGTTTCGCTGTTTTCCAGGCATTGCAGAACATGCGCCGCCATGGCGAGATCCTGCAGGGCGATGCCCGAGCTGTCAAAGATCGTGATGTCGTCTGCGGATGCTCGCCCGGGTGCGTCCCCGGCCAGCACCGTGCCGAGCGATGTGATTGCGGAGCTTGCAAGCCCTGCTTTTCTTGCCGCTTCGAACTCGCCGATGCTGAGCGACTGCTCCACGCTGTCGGCGAACAGGCGGGCCATGCCCGCGAGACGTGTATCGAGTTCCTGCTTGCCTTCGGAGTCCGCGCCCATCGCGGAAATGTGCGTGCCGGGCTGAACCCACGCGCTTTGAACGAGGGGCTCGCGGGCGGCGGTTGCGGTGATGATGATGTCGGCGGATCGGCAGATGTTCTCGATGCTGCCGGAGGATACGTCGAGGCCTGTTTCGCGCCTTGCGCGCTCCGCAAAGGCAGCGGCGGCGTCGGGCGAGCGGCTCCAGACGGCGACGTTTCGGATCGGCCGAACCGCGAGCACGGCAAGCATCTCGAACCAGGCCTGGTGGCCCGCGCCGACGACGGCGAGCGTTGCGGATTCGGGGCGGGAGAGCGCGCGCGTGGCGACGCCGTCCGCCGCAGCGGTGCGCAGCGCGGTCAGGTGCGTTGCGCCGACCATCGCTCTTGGCGCGCCGGTTTCGTCATCGAGCAGCAGCGTCGTCGATCCGTGGCTTTCCAGACCGCGCGCCCGGTTCGCGGGCCAATAGGTGCCGACCTTCAGGCCGACCGCATGCAGGGGCCGGATCAGCCCGCCCTTCATGCTGAACCGGCTGCTCGGATCGGACCCGTGGCCGAGCACGACCGGAAAAATCTCCGCCTCGCCGCGATGCAGGGCGATGAAGACCTGCTCCATCAACGCGATCGCTTCAACCAGGGTAACGGCTTCACGCGCCTGTGCTTCGGTAACGATCTTCATTGTCTCACCCGTCGGTTAAAGCGATTTGAGAGCATGCAATGGTTCGGAAATCATCACAAATCCACAATTGAAACAGGCGACCCGATAAAATCGGATCGCCTGCTGCGCGTCATCTTGTTGCGAAGGTTCAGAAGTCGAAGCGGACCTCGGCCCACACGTAGCGCGGCTCGCTGCGTGCGACGTAGAACTGGCCGGTGAAACTGGCATCGTAGCTCTGATTGATGATGTACTGCTTGTTGAGCACATTGCGGGCGCGAACCGCGATGGACACGCCTTTTGCAATTTCGGTTTCGGCCGAGAGGTTGAGGTTTGTCTGCGATTTGATCTGGTAGATGTAGAAGGGGCCGTCGGCGGTCTTGTAGGGATCGCGGTACTGGAGTTCCGCGCGCAGACGGAATTCACCAAGCGCGTGATTGCCGGTGACGTTCGCCGCGACACTGCCCGTCCATTTGGGCGCGTAGGGCAGGGCATCGCCGCTGAGATCACGCAGCTGCGGCGCACCCGACAATGCGACGCGCACCGGCGCATTGGGGTAGCTGTTGTAGTGGGAGTCCTGATAGCCGACGCTGCCGTCGAAGCTGAGCGCCTCCATCGGACGGGCCTGGAATTCCAGCTCCACACCGCGGCCGGAGGCGCGCGCCGCATTGGTCGTGGTGTCGATCTGAACCGTCGATCCATCGACCTGATAGAAGAAGCGCTGGTTGCGCTGAAGATTGCGGTAATCGAGGTAGAAGGCCGCCAGGTTGAACTGCAGTTTGCGATCGAACAGCCGGGCCTTGTAGCCGATTTCGTAGCTGGTCAGCGTCTCGGGTTTGTATTCGCAGCTGGCGAGCGTCGTGGAGCCGTTGCAGGCGGACGCGTTGAAGCCTCCGGTCTGATAGCCGGTTCCGATCGTGGCATAGAGGTTCATGTCGTCGTTCGGTTCGTACGAGATGCTGCCCGACGGCGTGAAGCGGTTGGACGTGATCTTCGGGTACGCGACGATGGGATGAACCTGGGGCGTCACTGCCCCGATCACGAAGCGGCTGGTGAGGTTGCCGGTGAAGGTCTCCTCGCGCACCGTGTCGTGCGAGTAGCGCGCGCCGAGCACGACTTTCAGCTGCGGCGTGACGCGGATATCGACCGATCCGTAGCCGGCGAGGCTGGAGTTGTCGCGGCGCAGATACTGGGTGGAAATCGCCCCGGGAAGACCGAGCTGGCCGAGCGTGAGCCCACCGGTTGCCGGCCCTCCATAGTCTACCCCGAGGAAGCTGCTGTTGCGGTCGATATATTTGGAGTCGTAATAATAGATGCCTGCCAGCCAGCTGACGATGCCGACATCGCCCGACGCCCGGAATTCGTGGCTGAACTCGTCGACGTTGCGCGGACCCTTTTCGTAGAAGATGTCTGCCGACAGGAAATCGTAATCGAGATAGAAATCGGAACGCGTTTTGCGCAGCGCGGTGATCGACACCAGCTTGAGTGCGTCCGACGCTTCGAATTCACCGCGAAAGAAAGCGCCGTAATTTTCACGGCTGTTCTTGTTCTGGAACGACGTGGCGATCGTGTTTTCCACGTAGGTCGTGCCCGGCCCGGTGACGAGGTGATAGGCGTTCACGATCGGATCGTCGTATTGGTAGTCGCCGCCGACCAGGAACCGAAGATTTTCCGCAGGCGTGAACAAAAACGTGCCGCGCGCTGCCCACAGATCCTGCGTCATCACGTCGTTTCCGTCGGCATCGACTTCATAGCCGTCGGTCTTCAAACGGACTGCCGACGCCTTGAACGCCAGCACATCATCGACGAGCGGACCCGAGACATAGGCATCGAGCCCCCGCCGGCCATAGTTGCCGTAAGCGCCCTTTGCCGACCCCGTCCAATCGAACGAGGGTCGACGCGTGATCGTGTTGACCGCGCCCGCCAGCGTGTTGCGGCCGAATGTCGTACCCTGCGGGCCGCGCAGGATTTCGACACGCTCGACATCGTTCACGGCGACGTTCGCGCTGGCTTCGTTGCCGAGCAGAATATCATCCACGTAAATGCCGGTGCGGCCCTGGATGCCGCGGATCGAGACGCCGCGAAAACCCGAGACGTTGACCGAATTGTTGAAGACGACGTTGGCGGCGGAAAAGCCGAGATCGCTGAAGGTCGCCGACCCGGAGGCCGTGATCGTATCCGCGCTGATGACCGCGACCGAACTGGCGACATCCAGCAGCGATTCCTCGCGGCGCCGCGCCGTGACGAGAATTTCGTCGGTGAAAACGACCACGGGCGCACCCGCCGCCGGTGTGGTTTGCGCCTGGGCGAGATCCGCCATGAGCGCCGAAGCGGCGATGCCTGCCAAGATCGTGCAACGAGACATGTTCATAATAACCCCCCAGTCTGTCGACGCCTCCTGATCGGCTCCCGACTCAAACACGATATGATATCGAATTTCTTGCCGCAAGAGCGTTTCTCGCGTTGCATGCGTCCTGTCGCATTCTGTTGCCGCCCGTGATTGTCGAAACCTGCGACGATGCGGCATTCCAGCCACAGTATCGCGGGAAATGGCGGCTTTCACCGCGCGGGCGGTGTGGTGAGGGATGCCACGAGCGCGTTGCGGATGCGGTCCAGAACCTTGCCTGAACGCACACCTGTTTCCGTATTGATCTGGAAAGCGACGGCAATTCCGAGGTCCGGGAAATAGGCAAGATCGGAACGGTAGCCCGGATAATAGCCGCTGTGGCCGTAAAGCGGCCCCCAGGGTGAGGGCGCGATCGAGACGCCGAGGCCCTAGCGCGTTTCGCTGCCGTCCGCGATCGGTTCGGAGCGGAGCGGTTCCGGCAGATAGCGCCCGCGCATCGCGCTGCCGCCGTAGAGCGCATGGGCCCAGACCGCAGCGTCACGCGCAGTGGTGACAAAGCCGCCGCCTGTCCATTCGGACGCCGGATTCCAGCGCAGCAGGCCGGGCGCTTCCAATATCGTTTGCGGCAATTGCGCGCCTTCGGGCCACGCGGGATAGGCCTGCACAAGGTCTTTCTGGCGGCGCGCGGCAGCGGGCGTGGTGGAATGAAGGTTCAGGGGATCGATAAACAGCGCGTCGGCGAGATCATAGAATCGCCGCCCGGTCGCGGCCTCGATCGCCAGACCGGCGAGCAGATAGCCGGTGTCTGAATACGCATAGCCCCGACCCGGTTCGAACAGCGCCGACTGACCCGCGAGAAACGCGATGCACTGCTGCGGCGTCAAGGCCGCCTCGGGATCGGTCATTGCCAGCCTTATCAGCGTCTGCCCGAATTCGGGGGCATCGACGTGATCGCGCAGGCCCGAACGGTGCATGAGCAGCTGGCGCAGCGTGATGCGATCGATGTTGGGCAGCGCGGCCAGCCAGTCGGGCGTTCCGAGATAGCGGGTGATGGGCGCATCGAGATCGAGGTCGCCGTTTCGCGCGAGCGCCAGCGTCACTGCGGCGACGTAGGTTTTGCCGGTGCTGCCCGACATCATGCGTGCCTCTGTGGGCATCGGCCGGCGCGTGGCCGTGTCGGCGACACCCACGGCAACGCTGACTGCGGTGCCATCGCGCGCGACGAAGCCGGCGGTCGCACCGGGGAAGCCGATTTCAATGCGCGCATCCTCCAGCGCGGCGCGAAAGGCGGCGGTGCGGTCTGCAAGGTCGCCGGCGTGCGCGGCGACTGTCCAGAACGCGGCGAGGACGGTGACGCACAGGCGCGCCCAGACGGTCACTTTGCGTCTCCCAGCGCCTGCCGCGTCTGGGCGAGCAATTGACGACTGTCGCTGTCTGCGTCGAGAGATTCCGCAAGCGCGAGCTGCTGCCGGGCTTCCGCGGAACCCGATTGGGCAAGCGCCAGCGCATACGCGGCCTGCGCGAACGCGGACTGCGGAAAGCTGGTCGCCCCCGCGTGTGTAAGCGCTGTTGCCGCCGCTTTGACATCGGATGCCGACCAGCCCTGCAGCGCGGCGAAACTGCTGATCTGTCCGTAGGCTTCGGCCGCCGAGCGGTCGCTGACGAACCATGCGCCGGGGGCGTTTGCGGCGTTGCGGATAACGTCGGCGGCGGCGGCCGCTCCGTTCCGCGCGAAGGCAGCGGCCGCTGCCATTGGGGCATGATCGAGCGCCTTCCCGACAGGCGGTGCGCCCGCCGCCGTGTCCAGCCAGTCCCGCCAGCGCGAGACCGCCGACAGGATGACGCCGTTGCCCGCCTCGCCGTTCGTCAGCACGACGATGCCCGAGCCCTCAGGGGCGTATTGCGCGGTCGCCTTCCACCCTGCTTTGCTGCCGCCGTGCCCGACGATCAGGCGTCCGTCGGCGCGCTGCGCGATGGCTGCGCCGGGGCCGTAGCGAAAGGCGGCAGGGTCTCGCACCGTTTCGGGCGCGAGCATCATCTGGCTGAAGCCGGGCTGGGCGGCCGGCGGCGAAAGCGGCGCCGTGGCCGTTGCAAGCAGCGCCCTCGATGCGGGCGACAGCAACGCCGGACGATCTTTCGTGTCTCCGAAAACGGCATCCAGCAGAATGGCGAGGTCGGCGGCTGTGGACGAGAGGCCGGCGGCGGCCATGTTCGGAAACACGCGCACGGGCATCGCGCGGCCCGCAAGGTCATGGGGCCGCGTGCCGCCGGGTCGCACGACGCCGTCGTAGCCGAAGCTGCTTGCCTCCATGCCGAGCGGCGCGAAGAGTTCGCGGTGCGCGAGATCGTTGAAGGGGAGGCCGGTCAGATCTTCAAGTGCGACCTGCAGGATCGAATAGCCGCCGCCCGAATAGGCATAGGTGCTGCCGGGGGCGGCGTTGATGAAGACACGCTCGGCCGGTGCCGCGCGGCCTTCCATCGAATCGACAAGGCTGGGCACAGGGCCGGGGTAGAGGCTGCCGGGAAAATAGCCGCGAACCGAAATGCCCGCACTATGGCTGAGGAGCCGCGCGATCGTGACGCTTTCGGCGCGAAACGCGCTCGGCGGCAGCTGCCAGCGGCGCAGATAGCGCGCCACCGGCTCATGAAAACCGATCCGCCCCGCATCGACAAGGCGCAGGGTTATAATCGCCGCCGCCAGCTTCGAGATGGAGCCGACCTGAAACACGGTGCGCTCGGACACGCCTGGCTTCGATCCGGTCGACAGAAAGCGGGTGGGTTGGCCGCGCTGGAGCAGTGCGACCGCGATGCCCGGTGTCGCGTAAAGTGCAGACAATCTGCCGAGGTCGTCGCGCAGGGCATCTTCCAGCGGCTGAACGCCGGGCGCTGCGGCAATCGCGGGATAGGCGCCGATCGCCGCCGCTCCGGCAAGGAATGTGCGCCGCGCGATCGGTATGGCATCCTGCAATTCGACCATGTTCCACTCCGCTTGCGTACCCGATTCAACTAACATACATACACGAACAAATATAGGTTTGTTGCAAGTCGCTGTGCGTAATTTTTCAAAATGGGAGGGCGCGCGTGATCCACGCAGTTTTGTCGGGATTGATGATGGCGGCGTCGCCCGCGCTCGCGGTGGATGCGTCGGCGGCGCCGCGCTTTGTCGAAGGCGCCTGCAAGCTCCCCGCAGAAGGCGTGGAGATGCGCTGCGGCCAAGTGATCGTGCCCGAACGGCGGGACGGGCGATCGACCCGAACCATCGCGCTCGAAGTGCAGATCGTTCTTGCCGACCGTTCGCCGCGCCAGGCCGATCCGATCCTCTTCCTCGGGGGCGGGCCGGGGATCATCCTGACGGACAAGGCCGCTGCGGTTTCCAGGGCGGCGGGGCTGCGGGACCGCGATATCGTGCTGCTCGACCAGCGCGGCGTGGGCCTGTCGCGCCCGGCGCTCACCTGCCCGGAGCCGACGCGGGACGAGCGGCTCGACGGGTTTGAAAGCGAGTCCGAGCGACGGGATTCGGTCAGGGCCTGCAGCGAGGCCAATGCGAAGATCGCCGATCTTTCGGCGTTCTCCACGGCGGAAAACGCCGCCGATGTGATCGATGTCGCCCGTGCGCTCGGCTATGATCGCTGGAACATCCTGGGCGTTTCCTACGGCACGCGGCTCGGCCTGTCGGTCATGCGCCTGAAGCCGGAGGGGCTGCGCGCCGTCGTGCTCGATTCGCCCTATCCGCCGGAGGTGAACGGGTTCGACGACAAGCCGGCGATGTTCTTCGAGCAGCTCGACCTCGTGCTGGCGGACTGCGCGGCGGAAGCGGTTTGCAGCGCGGCGTATCCCGATCTGCGCAGCCGTCTGATCGAACGGCTTTCCGGCCTGACGGAGACGCCCGCCCGCGCGGTGCTAACCAGCAATCGTACCGGCGCATCGCGCGAGGCGACGGTCAGCGCGCGGCTGGTGCTCGATAATCTTCGGCGGGCGATGTACAGCCACGGTGCGTTGCCGCGTATCCCGGCGGCGCTCGATGCGCTGGCGAAGGGCGAATATGCCGCCTTCTTCGACCGGCTGGACGGCACACGCGATGCAGGCGGAGACGAGCAAAAGCGCGTGCCCGGAGGGTTCGCTGCGGGGATGCAACTGTCGATCCAGTGCAACGATGAGCAGGAATGGGCAAAGGGCCATCGCCGACCGGCCGGGGACTGGCCCCGCCCTGTGTTCGCGGCGTTCAAATATGCCTACGATCGCCCCGACTGCGCGACGTGGAAGGTCGCCTCGGCGCCCGCCGCGCTGCATGCGCGGGTGCACAGCGATATTCCGACGCTGATCCTGGCCGGGGCCTATGATCCGGTGACGCCGCCGGTGCTCGGCGAAATCGCGCTCAAGGGGCTGCCGAACGGGCGGCTGGTCAACTTTCCGGGGCTCGGCCATGGTCTGACCGAAACGATGTGCGGCCAGACCATCCTGACGGGTTTCATCGTGGATCCGCAGGCACCGCTCGACCAGAGCTGCGTCGAGGATCTCCGCCGGAATTTTCGTTTCACGGTGCCGCAGTAACCGGGCGCGGGGCTCTATGATTTCCGGCGCTTCTGCTGCGCCGCCGACAATCTGGCGAGCGCCATTTCGACGAACAGGCGCAACTGATAATTCTCGTACTCCTTCGTCCATTCGAAGGAGGTCATCAGGCACATGCCGTACAGCGACGAATAGCACTGGTCGCGCAGGCCTTCGAGAAGCCTGCGCGGCACGGCGAGATCGCTGAACAGTTGCAGCCATTCCGCCAGCGAATGATGGTCCATGCGCTGCACGAAGGGCCGTAGCCGCTCCAGCAGCGCGGGATCGTGGCGCGTGGCGACGATGATTTCGACAAGGGCGCGGTTGTTGCCGGCTTCCAGTTGCGACCAGGCGGCGCGCACGACCCTTTCGAGCCGCTCGGGCAGCGGCATGTCGACCGACGCCTCGACGCGGAGCGTGGCGGCGAACGAGGCGTAAACATATTCGCAGACAGCGACCATCAGATCCATGCGATCGCGGAAATGATGGTTCAGCGCCCCTCGCGTGAGGCCTGCGCGCGAGCAGATCAGTGTGCCCGTCGCGTTGGCGTAGCCGACCTCTCCGATCTCGGCGATCGCCGCCTCGACCAATATCCTGCGCGTACTCGCAAGCCGTTCGGCCTGGGTGCGTCGGGTGCGGTTCGTGGTCATGGCCGCATGATGCCGGTGCGCCGGGGGCTTTGCAAAGTGCAATCGCGGGCTTCGATATCTAGGTCTGGACAGGCCGCGCAAAAACTCGATACAATATCGACTATAAACTGAATCACTTGCTTTGGGGAACATGCGTGAGGCTTATCGACATCATCCGCGAGCGCGAACAGGCGCGCATCGGCAAAGAGATGGGTCCGACCCGGTGGCGCGATGTCACGCAGGAGGACATGAACGCGTTCGGCATATCGACGCACGATCCCGACCCGATGCACGTCGACCCTGAATGGGCGGCGAAGAACAGCCCTTTCGGCGGGACGATCGCGTTCGGCTTCTGGACCTTGTCCATGATTACGGCCTTTCAGCACGAGATGGCCGGCGGCATCGACGGCGGCGGATATGAGGGCGTCGATGACGTCGCGATGATCGGCATCAATTACGGCTGCGATCGGCTGCGCTTCATCGAGCCGGTGCAGATCGGATCGCGCATCCGGGCGCGCGGCCAGGTTGTCGAGATCGACAAGGTCGGGCCCGACCGTCTGCGCCGCACGATCGACCTTGTCGTGGAGATCGAGGGGAAGGAGCGGCCCGCGCTGTCGACGCGGTGGCTTTCGATGATCCTCATCCCCGAAACCGACGTGACGCTGCAGGGCTTTCGCAGGGATGGCACGGCGTGACGGCAGCGCACCCCGATACGCTGTATGCCGCCCTGCGCGCTGCGATCGCCGCGCATCCGGACCGTGAAGCCGTGATCTTCGAAGCCCGGCGCCTGACCTATGCGGAGCTTGGCGAGGCTGTCGACCAGATGGCGGCGGCGTTGCTGGCAAGCGGCGTGCAGCCGGGAGATCGCGTCGCGCTGTTGTCGACGTCGCGGCTCGAATTCTGGGTGCATTTCCTTGCGACGACCGCGATCGGCGCGATCTGGCTGGGACTGGGGATCCGCAACACGCTTGAAGAGCTTCGGCATGTCGTCGCGGACGCGGAGCCCGTGCTGCTTTTCGGCATCGCGAACTTCGAGAAGCGCGATTATCGCAGCGACCTCGCCGAATTGGCGAGGATGCCGTCGGTGCGTGAACTGATCGTGCTGGGCGGCGGCGCGCACGATGTCGGCACGCGCTTCGAAGACTGGTTGGCGGCCGGTGACAAGACCGGCGACGCGGTGGCAACCGCCGCCGCGCGTATTGCGCCCGCTGATCCCGCGCTGATCGTCTACACCTCCGGCACCACGGGAAAACCCAAGGGCGCCGTGCTGTCGCATCACGGCATGGTGACGGGCAACCGGCGGCAGGGAGGCCGCTATCTGGGTATCACGCCGCGCGAAATCTGTTCGCTGCCGATCAACCACATCGCCTGTGTCGGCGATACATGCGCGTCCAACCTGATGGTCGGGGGCACGATCGTGCTGACCGAACGCTTCGTACCGCGCGAGCAGCTGGAGATCATCGAGCGGGAACGGATCAACCTGTGGGGCGGCATTCCCGCCATGGTCCAGATGGTTTTGAACGATCCCGATTTCGCGCAATTCGACGTCAGCTCGGTGAAACTCACAGGCTGGGGCGGGGCGGCGATGCCGCGCGAGACGATCGAACGCCTGGGCGCGCTCGGTGAGACGGTCGGCGTGGTTTACGGATTGACCGAAACCACGGCGAATGTGTGCTGGAGCGTTCAGGGCGCCGATGTCGAGACGCTGGCGGGCTCGATCGGCCGCGCTGTGCCCGAATTCCCCTGCCGCATCGCGCGCGAGGACGGCACCGAATGCGATACCGGCGAAGCCGGGGAAATCCAGTTTCGCGCATCGACCAACATGATCGGATACTGGCGGCGCCCCGAAGCCACGCGCGAGGCGTTCACCGAAGACGGCTGGCTGAGGACCGGCGACATGGGCGTGCTGCGCGCCGATGGCTACATCATGCTTTCGGGTCGGCGCATCGAGGCGTTCAAATCGGGTGGCTTCAACGTCTATCCGCGCGAAGTAGAGCAGGCGCTTGAACAGAACCCCGCGGTTCGCTTCGCGGCAGTCGTTCCCGTGCCGCATCCGCTGTACGGCGAGGTCGGCCATGCCTTCGTCGTGGCTACCAACACTGCGCTGACGACCGAGGCGCTGCTCGCGCATGCGCGGACACTGCTCGCCGGTTACAAGGTGCCGCGTTCGATCGAGTTCATGGCGGAACTGCCGCTTCTGCCCAACGGAAAGATCGACAAGGCCGGGCTGCGCGCGCGCGCCGCCGCCGCCTGACCCTTGGGGCACTGCCGCTGCATACGATCGAGAGAGGACTTGCGATGACCGTTTCCGATGCCGTGCTGCTGGGCAGCGCCACCGCGCAGCGCGCCGCGCTCGATCGCGGCGAACTCCGCGCGATCGACTTGACCCGCAGCTATCTCGATCGGATCGATGCGGTCGACGGCACTCTGCGCGGGTTCGTCCATGTAGACGCGGCCGCTGCGCTCAAGCAGGCGGAAGACGCCGACCGGCGCTTGCAGGCCGGGGAGCGAAGCCCGGTTCTGGGTCTGGTCTTCGGCGTCAAGGACGTGATCGACGTTGAGGGCATGCCGACGACATACGGATCGCGCGCATTCGCCGAGAACATAGCGAACGAAGATGCCGGCGCCGTCGCGCGTCTCCGGCAGGCCGGAGGCGTGATACTCGGCAAGACGAACACCTTCGAGTTCGCGCTGGCGATGCCGAGCCCGCTGCACCGGGAATCGCGCAATCCGTGGGATCGGTATCGCGTCGCGGGCGGATCGAGCAACGGATCGGCGACGGCGGTTTCGGCGGGCCTCTGTTCGATGGCGCTCGGCAGCGACACCTCGGGGTCGATCCGCAATCCGGCCGCCTATTGCGGCATCGCGGGTCTGAAACCCACACACGGGCGCGTCTCGCTGCGCGGCGTGGGCGTGCTTTCGTCGAGCATGGATACGGTCGGCCCGATGGCGCGATCGGTCGAGGATTGCGCGCTGGCGATTCAGGTTCTGGCCGCACACGATCCCGCCGATCCTCGATCCGCCGAACGACCCGTGGATGATTATCTGGTGCGTGCGCCGGGCCCGTTCGTGATCGGCGTGCCGGACGCCTGGTTCCCGGATCTGCGTTGCAGTGAAACCGAAGAAAACCTGCGTACCGTGTTGAATAAACTTGAAGACATAGGCGTTCGTATTCGTTCGATCAGCCTGCCGCCGCTCGATCACCTGACCGAACTCTGGGCCGCAATCGCCGCGCCTGAAGCGCTTGAATGGCACGAGCCGAGCCTGAGAACGCAGCGCGACGCCTATGGCCCGGCGCCCTTGGCGATCCTCGATCAGCTCAAGGCGCTCGATGGGGTCGCCCATGTTCGGGCACGCCGCGCGGCATTCGAACTGCGCCGCGCTGTCGAAGCGGCGATGGAAAGCGTCGACGTGCTGCTTACACCGACCACCCCGATCACGGCCTTCACCTTTGACGAGGCGCGCAGCGACCGTATCGCGTGCGGCGATCGCATGATCGACAGCGGTACGGCGACCGTCGGGTTCACGCGGCTTTGCAGCATCACCGGACAGCCCGCGCTCGCGGTGCCGAGCGGCGTCGCGGCAAACGGGATGCCGCTGTCGCTGCAGGTTTCCGCGCGTCATTTCGAGGAGGCGAAAGTCCTGGCGGTCGGGCGTCTTATCGAAGCCGTGTGCAGCTTTCCCGTGACGCCGCCGGTGTTTCGCGCGGACGCCGGCCCGTGCTGATCCAACCGATCGATCCGGCCACGGCGACACCGGCGCAGGCCGCTGTTCTGGCGGTGACGCCGCCGATCAACCTGTTCCGCCTGCTCGTCCATGCGCCGCCGCTCGCGAAACGCATTGCCGGGCTGGGCGGCGCGGTGATGGACGGGACCATCGATCCGATATTGCGGGAGCTGGTGGCGCTGCGTGTCGCCCACCGGGCGGGCGCCGCTTATGTGCGGGGTCAGCATCTTCGCGTTGCGGAGCTGATCGGCATGCCCGAGCGTCTCGTCGCGGCGGCAGCGGAGGAGGCGGCCGACGTGAACGCCGTCGAGCGCGACGTCCTCGCGCTGGCCGACGCGGTTGTGCATCGTGCAGCGCTGGAACCCGCCCTGCAGGCCCGCCTGATCGAAGCTCTCGGCCGCGAACACACCATGGGGCTCGTGGTGACGGCGGGCTATTTTTCGATGATCGCCGGCGTCACCAACGCCTTCTCCTTGCCGCTCGAGGGCGAAGCTGTCGCTTGAGTTCGCGCGTTGAAAGCGTAGAAGACCGCGAGGCAACGTATCGACCACGGCGACCCGGACAAAGGTGATAATGGCGGCTGCATCGGAAACGCGCGATCTGCGCCCCGCGACGCGACAGTTCACGCAGGCGCGGGGAGAAGCCCGGCGCAAGCTGCTGTTCGATACCGCGCTTGCGCTTCTGCGCGAGCGTCATGTGGAAGATATCACGTATCAGGAAATCGCGCGTCATGCGGGCATTCCTCTGGCGTCCTGCTACCACTTCTTTCCCGGCAAGATGGAATTGCTGGCGGCCCTGATCGACAATGTCGGGCCATGGTTCACCGACGTCTCGCTACTGGCGCTGAAGCCGCATGCGGAGAGCTGGACCGATATCCTCGACCGGCTCGTCGACGTGCTGGCGGACCACTACAATACGGATCTGGCGTTCGCGCAGCTGTTTTCGGCGTGGAAGATACCGCGATCGGTCTATCCTGCGCACGATGCGGCCTTTCAGGAAGCCGCCGAGCGTTTCGCCAAGGCGATCGACAGGCAGTTCGTCCGCTCGCCGATCGAAAACGAGATGGCCGTGTTCGCCTTTGCATTCCGCCTGATCGATGCAGCGCTCGTCACCTCCCTGGAGATGCACAGCCAGGTGACGCCGTTCATGCGGGAGGAAGGCAAGCGCGCGGCGCGAAGCTATCTCGCCAATTATCTGCCGCCGGTCATGCAGCGGCGCGACGCTCCGAGTGCAGAGCCGGATAGCCGAACAAAAGCATGACAGCCAGCGCCTGAGCCGCTGCGGGCCCAAACGCAATCGCCCAGCGGATCATGTCGAGCGCGGGCGCGTCCGCTCCGTCGCCCGGATTATAGTCGCTAAGCGACAGCAGCAGCGCCGCCAGAGCGGGGCCGGTTGCGAGGCCGATCTTTTCCACGGCGGTCCACACCCCGGTATAGGCGCCCTCTCGCGCGTGGCTTTCCAACTGGTCCTTCGCGATCACGTCGGTCAGCATCGCGAAGGGCAACAAGAGAAGCGCCGCGTAGAAGATGCCGACAAGCGCAAACTGAAGGAAGACGAGGGGAAGCGGATATCCCGGTCCGATCTCAAACAGTGTCAATGAGACGACGGCATGGCCGATCGACGCGCCGATCAGGCAGCGACAATGCCCCCACCGCTTTGATGCCCACGCCCAGAAGCCCATGCAGGCGATGGCGGTGACCAGCAGGGCGAGCAGCAGCGCGCCGACGAGCGCCTCGTCGCCGCCCAGAATCCGGCTGACGACGTAGGGCAGCAGGGCGCCTGTAAGCCCGAAGATGCTCGTCTGGACAAGGAACACCGCCGAGAGCCGCACGAATGCCGGATTGCGGACAACGCCGAGCAGGGTGCTCGTGAACGGCGCTCGTTCCACGCCGCCGGTTTCCGTGCCCGCGCTGGACGGCGACCGCGTGGCCACCACCGACGTCAGCATCGCGGCGACACAGGCCGCGCCGATGAAGAGCGACATCACGCCGTAACCCTGCCGTCCGCCGCCGAATGCGGAAACCAGCATCGGCGCGACCGCTGATCCGATGATGACGCCGGTGAGCACCATCGTCATGCGCCACGCCATGATCCGCGTGCGCTCCTGCGACTGCGGGCTCATCTCTGCGGGCATCGCGATGTAGGGCGTGGCAAACAGCGAGTAGCACACCGCGCTGGCGAGGAAGACGAGCAGCACATAGAGGAAGCGCGCGTCCGCCGTCGCGAAATCCGGCACGTGAAACAGCACCATGAAGGTGCAGCCGAGGCCGAGCGCGCCGACCAGCATCCACGGCCTGCGCCGCCCCCAGCGACTGCGCGTGCGGTCCGACAGCCAGCCGACGATGGGATCGAGCACCGCGCCGAGCACTTTGGGCGCGACGATCGCGACCCCGGCCAGCGCGGCGGAGATGCCGAGCGTGTCCGTCATGAAAAAAAGCAGCAATACGCTGGGCACCGTCAGATAGACGCCGGTGCCCAGGGAGCCGACCGCATAACCGAGGATGGTCTTTCTCGCGATCGCCATGCCCGCACACTCCCTGAACAGATTTTCCCAATACTCGATACCATATCGTATTTCTGACGCACCCGAAAAATCGGGGGGTACAGCATTTTCCGGGATGTGTTCGGATGGCGCGCTTCGTGCCTTTCGTCTGCGGCGATCGGCCGTTCGTCGATGGCGACGGACGTTCGTCGATGGGCCTTCGCAGACGATCGAACCCTTGCAGCGCAGACGCACGGGGCGGGGTAGTTCCGAAATGCGGATCGGGAGCGTCGGACCCCACAGTCCCAAAAAGTCCGGCGTTCCCGGTTCGCAGCCCGAAATTCTTCGCCACTGAAAGGCGACACTGGAAGGACCGTTTTGATGACCCTCGTGAAGATCAGCGCCATTGCGTTCGCCGCTGCAATGACCGCCGCTGTTTTCGCTCCTGCGGCGCAGGCGATGGAAGAAACAGTCGTGAAAGCGAATACCGTGCGCGCCGTCGCCCATGTGAAATTCGGCGACCTGAACCTTGCCAGCGATGCGGGCGTGAAGCAGCTGCACAGCCGCGTAAACCGCGCCGCCAAGGCGATGTGCTTTGAAAACGGATATCTGGACCTGCGCCGTCAATCGGCCGGCTTCGCCTGCCGCGACACCGCGATCCGCAGCGCCGCGCCCCAGATCACCGCAGCCATCGCCAATGCCGGAACGCAGGTTGCGGCAGGCAGCGACGCGACGATCACGATCGCATCGCGATAACAGGCGGTAATCCCAGTTGCCGTCATGAAGGCGGGCACCATGTCCCCGGTGCCCGCCTTTTCTTTTGATCGTTCGTGGCCGTTATTTGCCGGTGATGCGCTTTACGTCGGAGAGGTAGGTGCGGCCGATGCGGTGATCGCCGCCGTCGCCGAGATCGACCGACCACACGCCGTAGCCGAGATGGACGAGGCCCTTGATGCGGTCTCGCCGAAGAATTTTTGAACGGTGGATGCGAATGAACAGCTCCGGATCGAGCCTGCGTTCCAGTTCCTTGATTGTCTGGTGCAGAAGGAATGATCGGTCGGCGGTGTGCAGCCGCATATAATCGCGCTCGGCCTCGATCATGTCGATGGCATCGACATCGACGCGGATGATTTCCGAACGGTGCGGAACCCAGAATTCCTTGACGTAGCCGTCTTCTTCGGCGGGCGCAGCAGGCGCGTTGCTGCGCAGTTCCCGCACGCGCGCGAGCGCCTGGCCGAGACGCGCGGGATCGACCGGCTTGAGCAGATAATCGGCGGCAGCGACATCGAAGGCGGTGACGGCATATTGATCGAACGCCGTGACGAACACGATCGTGGGACGCTGCGGCAGACGCTGGACAGCCTGCGCGACGCCGATGCCGTCGAGCCCCGGCATCGAAATGTCGAGCAGCAGAAGATCGGGCGTCAGCGCCTCGATCAGGCGCAGCGCCTGTCCGCCGGTGCCGGCCGTGCCCACAAGGTTGACGTCTTCGAAACGCGACAGGAGCACCTGCATGCGTTCGATCGCCATCGCTTCATCATCGACGACGAGTGTGCGGAGCGGACTGTCAGTCATATCGGGATACCGGCCTCGGCAATGCGCGCTTGACGGGAATTGCAATATCGATCCGGAAACCGCCGCCCGGCCACGGACCCGCCTTGAATGCCGCCGCGTCGCCGAAGCGTGCGCGCAGGCGATCGCGGACGTTGTTGAGGCCGGTGCCGGTGCCGTCGACGTGCGCCTGCGAGGCGGCGAACGCGCCATCGTCTTCCACAACGATATGCAGCATCGCATCGTGCAGGCTGGCCTTTACGCGGATGCAGACCGGCGCGTTCGAAGGCGACACCGCATATTTCACGGCATTCTCGACAAGCGGCTGGAGGATCAGGCTCGGCACCCGCTGCCGTGCGGCATCGGGATCGATATCAAAAGCGAATTCGAGACGGTCGCCGAAGCGGGCGCGCTCGACCTCCAGATAGAGGCGCTGCTGTTCGAGTTCGTCGGCGAGCGGAATATCCTCCGTCGGGTCGCTGGTGAGGCTGGCGCGGAAGAAGGTCGCGAGGTTCAGGATCATCCGCTCCGCCTCTTCGTTGCGATTGGTCAGCACCAGCGAGGACAGCGAATTGAGCGTGTTGAACAGGAAATGCGGGTTGATCTGATACCGCAGCGCGCGAAGCTGCGCGGCCTGGGCCTCCTCGCGGAAGGCGGCGGCGCGGCGCTCCGCATGCGCGGCATCGGCGGCATAGCCGAGCGCCAGATGAAACGCTGCCCATGCCGCGAAGAAGAAGAACCACGTCACCGTGCCTTCGAAGATGATCGCCAGCAGCATCGCGAGCGAGCGATCCTTGTGCGCGAGATCCTCTGCAACGAGCGGCAGCGGTTCATAGACATAGAAGGTGTAGAAATTGAACGTGGTGAACAGCGCGGCGGCAGGGACGCAGAGCAGGAACATCATCAGCGCGCGCTTGCGAACGGGCGCCTTTTCGAGAGGGGCCAGCGCCAGATAGAGCGCCCAGCTGATCGTCATGCCGATGATGGTGACAACCGAACGCCGCCCGGCAAGCGCGATCATGTCATCGAAACCCAGGGCCAGCGCGCGCAGGGTTACGACGAGAAAATAGAAAATCCAGAAGCCGAAGATCGACTGGACGGCTGTGCGCGCCGAATCTTCAGCGAGCGCTCCACGGAGCAACGACCTGTTCATTGGCTTTGATGATAGCGCATTGCCGCAGGGATTTCGCGGGGGCAGGCGCGCCCTTCGTCGAAGCGTGTGGCCGCTTGGCAGGAAAACATCCCGCAAAAGAAAAGCCCGGCGCGTCGTGGGTACGAAACGCGCCGGGCCATTTTTCTGTTAACTTTTACTTCTTCGGCACAGGCCGCGACGACGGACGCGGTCCGCGACGGCGCGGCGTGAGACCCGCAGGCTTGGCGGGCGCTGCCGCCGGTGCGGGCGCTGCCGCTTTCGGCTTCGGACCAGGCTTGGCCTTTGCCGGTGCAGCCGCTGCCGGAGCAGCCGCTGCCGGAGCAGCAGGTTTCGCAGCAGCGGGAGTTGCCGCCTTGGGCTTCGGACCCGGCTTCGCTTTCGCGGGCGCCTTCACCGCCGGCTTGGCAGCGGCAGCTTTGGGCTTGGGACCGGGTTTGCCTTTCGCCTTGGCGGGCGCTGCAACCGCAGGCGCTGCGGCAGGTTTCGCAGCGGGTTTCGCAGCGGCCTTGGGCTTCGGACCCGGCTTGCCCTTGGGCTTCGCGGGCGCCGAAACAGCAGGCTTGGCAGCGGCGGCTTTGGGCTTGGGACCAGGCTTGCCTTTCGCCTTGGCAGGCGCTGCAACTGCAGGCGCAGCGGCAGGTTTCGCAGCGGGTTTCGCAACCGCCTTCGGCTTCGGACCCGGCTTACCCTTGGGCTTCGCGGGCGCCGAAACAGCAGGCTTGGCCGCTGCGGCTTTGGGCTTCGGACCCGGCTTGCCCTTTGCCTTGGCAGGCGCCTTCACGACGGGTTTGGCAGCCGGTTTCGCTGCGGCTTTTACTGCGGGAGCCTTCGGCTTGGGGCCAGGCTTGCCCTTGGGTTTCGCAGGCGCTGCGACTGCGGGTTTCGCAGCAGCGGCCTTCGGCTTGGGACCGGGTTTGCCCTTGGGCTTCGGACCCGGCTTCGCCTTCGGCGCGATCTTCGCACCGATCGCCGTTGAAGCGGCAAATTTCGTGATCTCGTTTGCAACGGTGTTCGCGAGTTCCTTGGCGACCTTTTCAAAACCGGTGCGCTTGCCGGCCGTCTTGATGTCGTCGACGATCGTCTTCACGCCGCTCTTGCGGAGCGTCAGTGATGCCTGGTCGAGCCACTGGCCGAACACCGCTTCGGCACGCGCCTGCAACTGGGCGCCGGCGGCTGCGATTTGTTCGCCGAAATCCGGACCCCCCGACTGCGTCTTCACTGCCGGCTTGGCAGGGATCGCCTTTTTCGGTTTTTTCGCCTTCGCTACTGTCTCTTTTTTCTTCGCCATCATGATCTCCCATTGACGGATGGAGGACGCTAACATGTCCGTAAATTTTGAAAACTACCAAAGCGCAGCTAATTCATAATAATTGCGATATTGTTGATGGGATCAGTCATGGCAAAACGCAAGGCGGGATTTCAGGAAATTCGACCTGCACGGACTGCGGAGGATGATAAAAGACTGAAAATCGATCCTGGAGATCCCGATGCGAAGCTCGATATCGAACTCGACGAAAGTTTTCCGGCAAGCGATCCGCCTTCGCAGACGCAACCGGAACAGGACTGGCGGAAGGCAATAAAACGATGACGGTCACCAAACTTGCAGCGCGCCGCATCGAGAAGCCGTGGGGGAGAAGGCAACTGTCGCCGTTCTTCGATGATGTTCCGGAGGGCGATGAAAAGATCGGCGAGATCTGGTTCGAAACACCTGACGGGCACGATGCGGAACTTCTCATCAAGTATCTGTTCACGAGCGAAAGGCTCTCGGTGCAGGTTCATCCCGACGACGACGCGGCGCGCGCCGCGGGCTATTCGCGGGGCAAGGACGAAGCGTGGCTCGTGCTCGCGGCCGAGCCTCACGGAACAGTCGGGCTCGGTACGGTGCGGCCGCTGTCGCCCGAAGAATTGCGCGAGGCGGCGATCGACGGTTCCATCGAACAGCTAATCGACTGGAAGGCGGTGAAGGCAGGCGATTTCATCTATTCGCCGGCAGGGACGGTCCATGCGATCGGCGCAGGCGTCACCATCATCGAGGTTCAGCAGAACGTCGACCTGACATACCGTCTGTATGACTACGGGCGACTGCGCGAACTGCATCTCGAAGAAGGCGTCGCGGTTTCCAATGCGCATCCGTTCTTCGTTTCAGACGAGCGCCACGATCTGAGCCGGGGGCGAACATTGCTCTCGTCGGGCGGCAAATTCGTCGTCGAACGCTGGCGCACCGGCGCGCGCCTGCACCTGCGGCCGCCACCCCAGCGCCCGGTCTGGATCACCGTGATCGACGGGCGCGCGGGCGATGCGCGATCGGGAGAGACGCTGCTGGTGGAAGGCGATGCCGATCTGGAAGCGGTGCCGGGCAGCGATCTTCTCGTGTCCTATCCGGGCGGCGAGGTCGCGACGATTCTGGAGTTCTGAAGCGCGATTACGCGCGCCGCGCGGTTTCCAGAGGTTCGCGCGTCACCGGATAGCCGATCCCTTCGGGGATGCAGAGATGGAGGCCGTCGTCGCACATGCGCACCTCCGGCTGCACGGTGATGATGGGCGTTTCCATCGCGTGCGCGAGGAGCGCGTCGATGCTTGCGTGCTGCGCGAGGCGTTCGAGATTGCGGCGCGTCGGGAACATCACTTCGCATTCGTTGCGGTCCACCCGCGCGATGGCTTCGGCAGGCGTGATCCACCACGACGTCGTCGCCTCGTTGCCGTCGTGGCCCGCATTCGCGCCTTCGGGCAGGCGCGCGATATAGAAGCGCGTGTCGTATCGCTTGCCGTGCAACCCGGGCGGCGGAACCCAGCGCGCGAACGGCACGAGCACATCGAGATCGATGTGATGATCGTGGCGCGCAAGAAAATCGGAGAAGGCGAGCGCGCGAGACGCAATCGCAGGCTGCGCTTCGATGAATGCGCGCGGGGCGATATCCGGCCCGTGCGTGAGCAGCACCCCGGCTTCCTCGAAGCTCTCCCGCACCGCAGCGACACGCGCGGCAATCTCTTCGAGATCGAGATCGTGACGCCCGGTAACGAACCGCGATGCGGCGAGTTCCATGTCGTGCGCGTCGACCTTGCCGCCGGGGAAGGCGATCATGCCCGCAGCGAAACCCATCGTCTGCGCGCGCGTCTGCATGAAGATTTCGGGCGTGCCGGAGGCGTCGCGCAACAGGATCAGCGTCGCGGCAGGCATAGCTTCGGAGTGCGGTGTAGACATGCGGCGTATGTGGACCCGCAATGCGCGCTTGCCAAGCGGGGCAATGCCTATCATTTTCTCGCGCATGGGCCCGATCGAACTGCTCGGCGTCGCCGCCAGCCTCAGTCTGCTTGCGGGATGGCGGCTCTATGCCACGGTGTTCGCCGCAGGCGTTGCGATGCGTTTCGGCATCCTCGATCTGCCCCAGCATCTCCAGAGCCTGGATGTTTTCGCCAGCCCCTGGGTGATCGGCATTGCCGCGATCGGGCTCGTGGTGGAATTCTTCGCCGACAAGATCGCCTGGCTCGACAGCATCTGGGATGCGATCCACACCGCGATCCGTCCGCTCGGCGGCGCGCTCATCGCGCTTGCGGTGATCGATGCGGGCGATCCGGCATGGCAGGTGGCGGCATTCCTGCTCGGCGGCGGCGCGGCGTTCGTCAGCCACAGTGCGAAGGCGAGCGGACGTGCGGTGGTGAACGCCAGTCCGGAACCGTTTTCGAACGTGATCGTTTCGGGTGTGGAAGATGTGCTCGCCATCGGCGGGCTCACGCTCACGCTCGTCGATCCGGTGCTCGCGGGGATCGTCGCGGTCTCGCTTCTCGCGGTAACCTTACTTCTTCTTTACGCAAGCTGGCGCATCCTGAAGCGCATCGATGTGGTGCTGCGGAAACTCTGAAATGACTTTGATCGAAGATTACATGCGCGATGGTTACGCCATAGTCCGGCGGTTCCTTCTGCCCGCCGACATCGCGCGCATCGGCGCGGCGATCGATTTCGTTCACGCGGAAGCCGCCGCGCACGGGCGCAGTTTCCGCCACGGCAATCTCTTCTACAAGATCGCGGACGGCGATGTGCGCATGGCGCAGTGGCCATCCTGGCAGAGCGACGTTCTGGATGCGGCGCGAACCGATCCGCGTTTCGCCGCGCTGCTGCACGAAATGATCGGCGGCGACATCAAACAGATCATCAACCAGATCCACTGGAAGCGACCGGGCGGGAAGGGCGACTTCGCCTTCCATCAGGACTCCCGCTTCCGCCGCCCTGCGGACGCATACCGCAATCTCGGCGCGAGCTACGTGCAGACCGGCCTTGCGATCGATCCGCACACTCCGCGTTCGGGCGGAATGCGCATCCTGCCCGGCAGTCACCGGCTCGGTGCGCTGGATATGGAAATGGCAGGGGCGGTGATGGACAATGCCGCCGCCGAAGACGCGCTCGTCGCGCTCGGCCTCGATCCTTCGGGGCTCATCGACCTTGAACTCGAACCCGGCGACCTTGCGCTCTGGAGCCCCTATCTCGTGCACGGCTCAGGCGCGAACCACGCCGATCACCACCGGCGCTTCTACATCAACGGCTACGTGCGCGCCGCCGATTGCGACCGGGGCGAGTGGGCGTTTCGGGGCGGCAAGCCTGTTCCGCTCGGCACGCAGCCGGCGCTCGTCCACTACGAACAGCTGCGCGCACGGCCGGAGCCGCACTACGTCGATTGATGGCAAAACGGGAAACCGGATGGTGGAGCTGAGGGGAATCGAACCCCTGACCTCTGCAGTGCGATTGCAGCGCTCTCCCATCTGAGCTACAGCCCCGCTCCGGACGGGGCTCTATACCGACGCGCCACGGCCTATGCAACGGGGTTTCCGTAGCGTCCCAAATCGCCCTCAGGCCTGCGCTTTCTTAATCCGTTCGTGGTGGCGGATCACCTCTTCGATGATGAAGCGCAGGAACTTTTCGGCCATTTCCTCGTCCAGCCGCGCATCGGCGGCGAGCTTGCGCAGGCGCGCGATCTGGCGGGCTTCGCGATCCGGATCGGCGGGCGGTAGCCCCGCGGTGGCCTTGTATTCGCCCACCGCCTGCGTGATCTTGAAGCGTTCGGCGAGCATGTGGATGAGCGCGGCGTCGATATTGTCAATGCTGCTGCGATAGGCGGCGAGACGGTCATCCGGGCGGTCGTCGGTCATCTGGCTCCCCAAAACGTCGGCGCGTCGATGTGGCGCGGTGACAAAGCGCCGTGGATGTAGCATGGACGCATGACAGCGGGGTAACCCCGCAAACGCCAAGAGACAAGACAGGCAAGGGACAAGCCAGAGTCGTGAGCGCCACCATACACAGGTTGAATCCGGGAGAGCCCGCGCCGTCCATCGACGGGCTGATGCAGCTTGTGGCGCCTGAACTGAATGCGGTGAACCAGATCATCCTGGACCGGATGCAAAGCCCGGTGGCGGTGATCCCGGCGCTCGCGGGGCACCTGATTTCGGGCGGCGGCAAGCGGCTGCGGCCCATGCTGACGCTCGCCTGCGCGCGCCTGCTCGATTATTCGGGCGAGCGGCATCACAAACTTTCCGCCAGCGTAGAGTTCATCCACACCGCAACATTGCTGCACGACGACGTGGTGGACGGCTCCGACCTGCGGCGCGGCAAGAAGGCCGCGAACCTGATCTGGGGCAACCAGGCGACCGTGCTCGTCGGCGATTTCCTGTTCAGCCGCGCCTTTGAACTGATGGTGGAGGACGGCTCGCTGCGCGTCCTCAAGATCCTGTCGAACGCTTCCGCCGTGATCGCGCAGGGCGAGGTCGATCAGTTAATGGTCGCGCGCCAGATCGAGACGAGCGAGGAAAAATACCTGCAGGTCATCACCGCGAAGACCGCGGTGCTGTTCGCCGCCGCCTGCCAGATCGCGGGCGTGGTGGCGGAACGCGGCGAGGCCTGCGAAGCGGCCCTTGAAAGCTATGGCCGCAATCTCGGCATCGCCTTTCAGCTTGTCGACGATGCCATCGATTACATGTCCGATGCCGAAACGATGGGGAAGGGGCAGGGCGACGATTTTCGCGAAGGCAAGCTGACGCTGCCCGTGATACTGGCCTACCGGCGCGGCGACGAAGAGGCGCGGCGCTTCTGGCGCGATGCCATGGAAGGCCGCCGCACGTCCGACGACGACCTCGCCGAAGCGATCGAGCGGCTGAAAAGCTCGGGGTCGGTCGCCGATACGCTGGCGCGGGCGCGGCACTACGGCGAACTCGCCATCGATGCGATCGCCGACATGCCGCCCGGCAGCGCCAAGACGGCGCTGATGGAAACCGTGCGTTTCGCGATCGCGCGCGCGTTCTGAACGCTTGACGCACCAAGGGCGGCTGCGCCATTGGCGTTGCCAAGAGGTTTCAAGGACGAGGACAGATGGCAGCCCGGATTTACCAGCGCCCGAAGAACGCAATGCAGAGCGGCAGGGCGCGCACGCAGGAATGGGTGCTGGAGTTCGAGCGCGCGGACCCGCAGCGCCCCGATCCCCTCACCGGCTGGGCAGGCTCCGCCGACACGCGCCGCCAGCTGACGCTGTGTTTCGACAGCGCGGAAGCCGCGCAGGCCTATGCGGAGCGGGAAGGCTTTGCCTACACCGTGCTGCCGCCGCGCACGCACCGCCTGAAAATCCAGACCTACGCCGACAATTTCAAATAGCGCGCAACTGCGCTAAAGCCCCTCGCGGGCGCCCGTAGCTCAGTCGGATAGAGCACGAGCCTTCTAAGCTTGGGGTCGCAGGTTCGAATCCTGCCGGGCGCGCCATTTCGGTTCAAAACCACGAACGCCTAGCACTGCCGCCTCTACGCCAGAGGCGGCGGTTAGCGTTCGGAGCAGTTCGCTCCGCAGTCCACGGATACGAACCTCATTCCGGCTCACCACTTCTACCCGCTGGGCGACCGCCCGAACTTGATCGCGGGCGAACGTGCCGTCTCCGTTGCGCAGCTTCTTGCGGAGGGCAGACGCAAACGCGCGCAGACTCTCCGGCGTGATCTCCGGGCCAATCTTCACGATATGCGCCAAGGCGCGCTCGGAGTCGCCCTTGGCTTGGTGACGCATCGCAGTCAGCTCGGCGATGCGATCTTTCAGCGACGGGTCGCTCACGTCGATGACGCCGTTTTCGATCGCGTCATAGAGGCGCTTGAGCTTCACTTCCGCCTCGGTCGCACGCCGCTCAAGATCGGCGACATGCTGGCGGCGCTGGTTCACCCACTCGTCGCGCCGCTCGAGGATCTGATCCATCAGAGCTTCGAGCCGCGCCGGGTCGAGCAGCCGCGCTTCGAGGTGGTCGACCACGGCCTTGTTGAGCAGGTCCATCGGCACGGTGATGCCGGGACAGCCGGTCGCGCCCTGCCGCGCCTTCGTCGAGCAGGTGTAATAGCGATATTCCCGGCCGGCGCTGCTGGTGCCTGTGCGCAGCGTCATCGCGCCGCCGCAGCACGCGCAGAAGCAAATGCCAGTTAGCAGCGTCGGCCCACCCACCGCCATCGGCGCCATCATCTTCGGGCTGCGCGCCTTGAGCGAGCGCTGGACCGCCTCGAACTCCGCTTCCGAGACGATCGCCGGCACTTCCATGACGGCGTGCTCGGCCTCGGGCTTGGGCGTCCTGGTCTTGTGATCGCGCGTGTTGAAGCGGTGCTGGCCGATATAGGTCGTGCGTGTCAGCACCATATGCACCGCGCCGAGACCCCATCGCCCGCCATCGCGCGTGCGGATGTTGTTCTCGTTGAGCCACGTCGCGATTGACTTGAGCCCCATCGGCCCCCGGTCACCGACACCATTCAAAGCCATGCGGTAGATGCGCCGCACCGTCTCCGCCTGGATCGGGTCAATCTCCAGCTTCTTCTTGATCTTCGCGCCGCGCTCCCCGGCCGCAACCACGCGGTAGCCGATCGGCGCCCGCGCCCCGTTCCAGAAGCCTTGCCGAGCATTCTCCTTCATCGCGCGCAGCGTGTGCTTGCCGTTCTCTTTCGACTGATACTCGTCGAACAGCGTCATGATCTGACGCATCATGATGCTCATCGGATCGTCGCCCAGGTCTTGGGTGATCGAGACGAGCTTCACCCCGTTCTTCGCCAGCTTGCGGACGTAGAACTCGAACTGGAACTGGTCGCGGAAGAACCGCGAGAAGCTGTGGACGACGATGACGGTGAACGTCGGCGGCTTGGTCATCGCCGCGTCGATCATGGTTTGAAAGGCAGGCCGGCGATCGTCGGTCGCGGTGTTACCCGGCTCGACGAACTCGGCCGCGACCTCCCAGCCGCGCGACAGGCAATAGCCTTCGATCTGGCGGCGCTGGTCGGGAATCGACAGGTCGCTCTCGGCCTGCCGGCCAGTCGAGACGCGCAGGTAGAGCGCGGCGCGGGCGGTCGCCACGACCGGCGCCTCATCCTCATCTCGTCGCAGGGCGGCGCTGGTCATGACGCTTCACTCCTCACTTCACGGCAGCGGTCCGAACAGCTTGTCCAGCTCTTGCCGCATATGGCCTTCGATTGCGCGCAACTCGGCGTCGCCGATCGGAACCTGCTCCGGCCAGTCATCGGTGACGACGATTGGCTCGTCATTCTCGCGCGACCGGCGCGAAGCCCGGCGCGGCGCGGCGCGATTGGTGTAATCGAGCAGGTCATCCGGGCATTCGGCCCAGCGACGAGGCGTGCGGCGGCGGAGCTTGCGCGGAAGGGCCATCCCGGCACGCTGCGTCGCGAGCGCGCCGCGTGCAAAGCCTCTGTCGCGGCGTAGCGCAGATAGGCGCGCGTTGCGGCGGGCGTCATGCTTCGCCCCACGGATCGACGACCGTGATCCCGGCAATCGGCGAACTCGCGGAGATAAGGAGTCGCCAGGCGCGCGCCGCACGATCGCGGGGATCTGCTTGTAGACCCAGCAGCGACCGGTCGCCCGATCCTGACGTGTTCTGCCGGTGCCATATCGACGCCTCCTTGCAACTGCCGTTCGGCGCCACGCACCGCCACGGCTAACATTTGCACCATACACCTATTGATACGCAACGAGAAGCCATATACATGCATCATACCGGCGCGATCGTGCAACGCGCCACTGGGAATCGCTTATGGACCATTTCTCGATCATCCAAGCTCTCTGTCGCGCGGCAATGGCCGATGCGTCGCCGGCCCTGCGCAAGCAGATCGAGCGCCTGCGCGATGCGCTGGCCAAGGATGGAGATGCGAAGCAGTCCGCCGCCTTGACCAGCATCCTGACGACCGCGGATCGGACGAAGGAGCTTTCACCGAGTCGTATCGAGCGTTCCAAGGCGCAGAATCCCGGCGAAGTTTTGACGCGCAACACGCCCGTGCCTGTCGATCGCGAAACGGCGGCGGCGCTGGCAGACATCATCTTTCCGGCGGACATCCAACCGACTGCGCCGCTGTTCAACGCGACGGTCAGCCAAGCCATCGAAACCATCATCGAAGAATGGGCAAATTTCGAAGCCCTGTCCGAGATCGACATCCGGCCGTCGAAGACTTGCCTCATCTACGGGGCGCCCGGAACGGGCAAGACCCGCTTGGCGCTTTGGATCGCGCAGCAGCTCGGCCTTCCCGTGGTCCTGGTGAAGTTGGACGGTCTCGTGTCGTCGTTCCTGGGCACTACCGCGCGCAACATCGGAAATTTGTTCACGTTCGCGAACCGCCATCGCTGCATCCTTCTGCTCGACGAGTTCGACGCCATCGCGAAAGTCCGAGACGACCCGCAGGAAGTCGGAGAGATCAAGCGCGTCGTGAATGCGCTTTTGCAGAACCTCGATGTTCGCCGCGATATCGGCTTCACAATCGGGATCACCAATCACCCGAAGCTCTTGGACACTGCCGTCTGGCGGCGCTTCGAGGTTCAGCTTGAGATTCCCAAGCCGGACTTCGAGATGCGGAAGGCGATCGCCGCTCATTTCATGCCGCCCGTGAAGGCCCCGGACATCCATTTGCGGCTGATCGCATGGTTTACCGAGGGTTCGACCGGCGCCGAGATCGAGTCCCTCGTCCGCACGTACAAGAAGGCCACCACCGTTCGAGAGGAGGACAAGCGTGGGCTGCTCGATACGCTCCGCCAATTCGCCACGCTGAACGCCGCCCGGGTTCAAAGCGAACGTCGCGCGCTGCTGTTCGACGATTCGAGCAATCTGTTTCGGGCCATGCGGGATGATCCGATCCTTGGCTTCTCGATGGCCGACATCGGCGAGATCGCGGGCAAGGATAAATCGACAGTCAGCCGGCAGCTCGGCCGATCCGCCAAGTCCGGCGAAGGCGAGGTGCTGAATGGCTAGTCCGATCCAGATCGTCCTCAATCCGGAAAACTATGAGGAAGCGCGCGAAGCTGGCGGCGGCGGCGGCCGAAAGGACTTCTTCGCCCACCGCGACGCCGAGTTCGCCAAGCATCGCGCGGCCCTCACGAGCCAGATCGACACCATCTCCGGCGTTCTCAGCGCGCAGTCGCAAGGCGACGTCGGCTTTGTGAAGGTCATTCTGCGCCGCGAAGCATGGGCGAAAAGTCACCGTCCGGTTGCGAGCCTGTTCCGCAACGATCGCACCCCGGTCGTCGGCGGCGGCGATCTCGGCGTAATGATCATCGAAGCTCGCCCGGGCACCCTCCGCCAGGTCGCGGCCGAGATCGCCAAGGCCGAGACCCATACGGAGATGCGCTTCAACGAACAGAAGCAGAAGGATGAGCCTCACCCGTCCGCCCGAAAGAGCGAAACCGGCGCCATCGACCGGATCGAACTCTACGGCCCTGCCGACCGCCGCAGCTTCTCGGTGGAGGAAGCCGTCGCATGGCTTTCAAACCCGATGACCGGCAGCAGCTACCAGGTCGAGCTGTTCGATAGCCCGCCGCCCCGTTCGGAATGGGATCTCCTCGACGCAGGCCATCGGCGCCTCGCCGAGAGTTTCATCGCGGGCTTCAATGCTCTCGATCACGGGCTCGCGGTCGAGCGGCTGCCAAATCACCGCCACAAGCAGCCGATCCTCTCCGTCCGGCTCGACCAATCCAGCGATCAGCCCGTCTTGCGGCTGAATGAAGCCTCGCTCAGCGAGCGCCGTCGCGAATTGGCGGTGTTCAATCCCGACGTAAAACGCCACGCCCGCCTGCTCGCCTTCCTCGACAGCCATCCGCTTGTGCGGCGAATCGAACTGCCCGGCATCGTCGTCCGGGCGACAGGCGCGACCACGCCCGCGCCGCGCACGCGGCCGATCAACGTCACCATTCCTATTCGCGACAGCCGCCGCACCCATCCTCGGCTCGGCATCATTGACGGCGGCATCAGCGAAGCGCTCTCGGACTGGGTGATCGATCGGTGGGACATTCTCGCCGACGAAGACGCCGACCTCGCGCATGGCACCTTTATCGGCGGCCTGGCCGCGGTCGGCGGCGCTTTGAACGGCGCGGAAACCTGCCCTGAGCCCGATGGCGCGGAGCTGGTCGACGTCGCCGTCTTCCCCAATGAGCGCAAGGCCGGCGCCTTCGCCTCCTATTATCCCGAGGGCTTGCCGCAGTTCTTCGACGAAATGGAAACTGCCGTTTCCGACGCCCGCGCCCGGCACGGCGTGCGGGTGTTCAACATGAGCCTCAACATCCTGCAACCGGCGGCGCCGGATCGGTATAGCCCCCACGCCGCGCGGCTCGATCAGATTGCTGAAACCAACAATGCGGTCGTGTTCATTTCGGCGGGCAATATCCAGCCCCAGGATCTCCGCGCCGAATGGCCCGCCGACGCGACCACCGCGCTCGCCAATCTCGTGAACGCTCGCAACGACGGCTTGCTGACGCCGGCCGAAAGCGCCCGCAATGTCGCTGTCGCCGCGCTTAATCCGCCAGGGCATGACGGGTGCCTACCCTTCGCCCCCACGCGGTACAGTCGCCGTGGTCCTGGCCTGCGCGCCGGGGTTAAACCGGATTTGGCGCATATCGGCGGCGCGGGCTCCCAGCATCCCGTCCTCGGACACGTGCTGTTCTCGATCCTGCCCGATGGAACGATCATCGATGGCTGCGGCACCAGCTACGCCTCGCCTCTCGCCGCGAAGACCGCCGCCGTTCTGGACCACGCCATCGAGGGAGAGGTCTCGCGAGAGACCCTGATCGGCTTGCTGGTCCATCACGCCGAGATGCCGGCGCCCTTGCAATCCAAGGCGCTCGCGCCGATCGCGCGGCATATGGTCGGCTTCGGCATGCCGCCGTCCGCCGACCGAATTCTTGAAACCGGCGACCACGCCATCACGCTCGTCTTTGCTTCGCGTATCCGGCGCGATCAGCAGATCAACTTCCGCTTTGCGTGGCCGGCGTCGCTGGTGGGACCAGGTGGCAAGTGCCGGGGCCGGGCGAAGATCACCCTTGTCTCCACGCCGCCCCTCGATGCCCGGTTCGGTTCGGAGTTCGTGCGGGTGAACATCAACGCCACCTTGCAGCAGGAGCAGGCGGGTGGCGGATGGAAGGGCCAGCTTGAGCCGCTCTACCTCCCCTCAAAGCGGGAAGGTCCAGCTATCGAAGCGGAGCGCATCGAACACGATCTGAAATGGAGCCCGGTCAAGGTTCTGGCCAAGACGTTCCCTAAAGGGGTCGGCCCGTCCTCGAACTGGCGCCTGTTCGTCGATTATTTGACCCGGGCCGGGGAGGTCATGCCGGAGGAGGGCGTGCCGTTCACGGCGATCGTCACCATCAGCGACCCCGACGCCGAACAGCCGGTGTTCACTGATATGCGTCAAAACCTGCAGGCGCTCGGCACGCAAATCGCCGACATCCGGACCGCTGCACGCATTACGCCGCGCGTCTGATCCTGGTTGGTGGATGCCGCCGCTCGCCGGATAGCGAGGCCATACGGAGATTTGTCATGCCGAGGTCAGTGTCACTCAAAACCGGACGAGTCTTCGGAACCGTCACAGCCGCCAAAGAGCATTTTACGCTCATCCTGAACGGCCAAGAGCTGAAGCAGGCATTTGCCGGGGACGATCTGGCTGACATCTGCGCCATTTACGAGGACTACTGCGCCAAGACCGGCTGGGTATTACCATCGTCTCCGGTGTCCTTCTATCCCACGCATGATCGCGGTCCGGGTTACACAACCCGATGCTATGGCGTGACTTTCGAAGATGGGACGACTGGTAACTTCTCGCTTGAGAAGGCGCTGAGAGCGATTGCAGCGTGAGGTACGTTGGGCGCACAACCAGCAAGCGAGGCTGCAATGACCGATGATTTCCGCCGTCTTTGGGAGCAACAAGAAGCGCTGCGTCGAATGATGGACCCTTTGGGCGACCTGCGGCGACATATCGATCCGCTGCACGATGCCTACAATGGGCTAGGAATCGGTTCGGCAACAATGGACTTCATCCGACAGGAAGAAGAACGCCGCAAAATGCTTGCCGATCTCGCGGATGTCGGCGGCGTCGCCAAGATCACCCAAGACTTCGAGCGACAGCGCAAGCTGCTTGAAGGGCCGGTCGAAGAGGCAAGACGCTTGGGCTTGTTCGATCCTAACTCGGATATCCGTAAATCTATCAGCGCAACTATGGAAGCGCAGCAGGCCTATGAACGCTTGTTCAGGCTTCCAGAGACCATGGAACTCGGCCGGATCGCCCACGAGACTATGGAGCGGGCCAGCCTCGCGCGCATTGTGCTCGGAACTGAGGATCGACTGCAAGCGGCTATGGCGTCCATGCGGTCACCCTGGCTCCAGATCGAGGAAAGCCTGGTGTCGGCCAAGGCGTTCTCCGAGATCGTAGCGATGGGCCGCGGTATCGAGAGTCGCCCCGCGTTCGATCATATTTTTGCCTCAGCGCTGCGGCCTGGGCTCGGCGATTGGCGCGACCTGCTGACGCCGACACCCGAGCAGTTGATCGACCCCGTGCTGCGTTCCGGTTTCTATGTGGAGCGGGGCTTCGATCCCGATCTTACCGATTTCACGCCTACGGCTTTCGATGAAAGCCTGCGGATCGCTGGTCTGCGGGAACCAGAGGCGACCGAGGCCCCCGACGAGCAGGAGGATGGCTTCGTCCGTGCCAAGGAGGCGTTCGATCAACTGCAACGCTTCGAAGTCGCGCTCCGTCGCTTCATCGAACGTGTGATGCAGGCCGCTTTTGGCGACGATTGGATGAAGCGGCAGCTGCCCGCCAACATGCTCGACGCTTGGATCGATAAGCGAGATAAAGCAGTGAAGGCCGGATATTCCGAGCAACCGCTAATCGACTATGCGGATTTCACCGACTATCGGGCGATCATCGAACGTAAGGACAACTGGAACGCGGTATTCAAGCCGGTGTTCGGACGCGCAGAGGATGTGCGGGAATCCTTCCAGCGCCTGTTCCCTGTCCGCATTACGACCATGCACGCCCGTCTCATCACGAGGGACGACGAACTGCTTCTGCTGGTCGAGACGAAGCGCGTCCTGAAGGCGATCCGAGGTCAGTAATCAACGGTGGGGCAGATACGGCTCGCCGATGACGACCGATACGGCCACCAGAAGCTCAAATTGGAACAAGGCGGGTTTCTCGGTCCAGTCACTTGGCTTTACGCTCCGCGCCACCTCATAACCGGCGGGGTCGAGCCAGACGATCGCGTCCACCTCCACAAGCGGCAATACAACCAGTCGCTGCTGCCGATACGCCTCGATGGGACGAACGCACTCCACTTCGATCGCGATTGTTGCTGTGCCTGTACGCCCTGCGCGAACGGGTTGCCTAGCTTCCACCCATGCACGGATTGTCCGAGGGTCGAGAAGCGCGTTGGCATCTTCGCCCGCCGGACGACCTTCGTAATAGGCTTTCGCATCCAGCTCCGCCTGCGGACGATCAACCGCATCACCGCGCGCGAGCAGGAAAGCCGCTACCGGATCGAGTGTGCCCCAACTGATAAGCTCTTTCAGCCAGAACCCGATCCACGGCAAACCGCTCATTGGCCAGTCGGCTATTTCCAGCGCGCGAATGGGCTGTCCGTCATCCGTCGTATCCAGCAACAGGCCGATGACACTGCCGAGTCCCCAAGTGCCGCGATAGATGAAGTTATTCGCTACAAAGGCATACCAGTTCGTAATCTCATTGGGGCGGGGCTGTCGCGCCAGCGTCGATTTGGCCAGCCACCACCGCAGCAGCATGGGCCAGTCGTCGAAATTTTTCTTCCGACCAAGTTTCGATTCGATCGCAAAAACCGGAATTTCGGACAGGAATGCCAGCACGTCGCGGATGAAGACGAATTGCTCCTCGACGGTCCACCGCGCATAATCGGCGCCTTGCGAAAGCTTGACGCGGATTGCCTCCGCTCGGTCCAGCAACAGCTTTGCAGATCGGGGCGTCAGGCTCGTCTTATATAGACGTCGGCGCGCATCGGCATCGGGATACTGGGCCTTGATCGCTCTGCCACGCGCCAGCCAGACCGTCGCCAGATGCGCCTCACCATGCGAAGCCGCATGGGCATAGGTGCGTCGCCAAATCTTGGCCAATTCCGCTTCGAGCTCGGCAGCGTCGAGTTCGATACCCTTGAGTTCCTCGACCTCCTGGATCGCCGCGATCAGAAATGCGTCCAGTGAATCGAGATAATCATGGCTGGATGGCGGGTATGCAGCCTGCTCAGTGACAGCCGTTTGCTCAAGCCAGGCGATGAATTCAGCCTCGGTTCCCCCGCCCACCACCGCTCTCCACGCACGCTCCAGTTCGCGAAGCAGGTGGGCCAGCGGACTCGACGCCTGATCGTCCGGGATTAGATCGCCCACCGCTGCGGTCGCAGCCTCTAGTTGGGCGACCAGGCTCTCGTAGCCGTTCCACTGTCGGTTATAAGTTGGCACGATCTGGCCGAACCGGTTCTCGTAGGTGCGCTCGGGCAGAACGACGAGTGCGCTGCCTTCTGTCGCAACACCGGGGCGCCCCGCGCGCCCGATCAGATTGCTGAACTCCTGCAACGGCAGTTCGCCGTTACTTCTGAAGACGCTGGGGATCAGCAGGAAGTTGACTGGAATGTTGACCCCCTCCGACAGGGTCGATGTGGCGATGATGACTCGAACATAGCCATGATCAATAACGGTCTTCAGCCGCCGGGCGAGGAGGCCCGGCATCTTGCCGTGATGCACCACGATACCGCGCGCCAGCAGCCGATACTCGACGGACTCCGCTGTAAAATAGTCGATGGCGGTCGCCAGGCATCGTGCCCAAATCTCGTTACCCTCCTCAATCGACCAATAGTCGGGAAGTGCGATAGCCTGCCAATTGTCCAGGAGATCGGCGCACGTCGCGGCAAACGTGTCGATATTCTGTGTGAGCGAAATCAGGACTGAAGGCGTTGAGCCGTCCGGGCGTTTTGCCGCCAGGTTAAGCGCGGCCCATAGCGTTGGCGCGCGCATCCGAACCTCAGGTCCATCCTCCGGATTCATACCCCCCGGAACGGCGGGGAATGGGTCGGGTACGAACGGCGAGTCGTCCCGTCGCTCGTCGTCAAACTTCAGTGAATGCCCATCCATCAGGCTGTAACGGATCGCGAACTGGCCGGTGGGGCGTACCTCGAGACGACCCAGCATCTGCCGTGTGCTGCGATAGGCCGAACTTGTCGGTATCGCATCGGGCGCATCGGAGACCCAACGGGCCAACGCAGGCGCCGCCCGTGCCGCGACCGCAGACAGCGCGACAATGCGGAAATCGTGATCTTCCCGTGCGCGCATCAGGCGGGTGCCGAGTTGTTCGAGCCGGAAGGCACGCGATGTCCCGTCACCCAGTCCAGTCAGCCGGGCCTCGTCTTGCTCCACCATATGGGCTTCGTCGATGATGACCGTGCGAACCCGGCTGAGGAACAGGACGCCCAGATAGCGCAGGAGCGCATCGGCCTTCTCGAACGTGCAGATGACCACAGTTGGCTGATCGGTTTGAATCCAGGCGTCGGTTGGGCCCCAATCCACACCGCCATACAGGCCCGTGACGACAACCGGCTCCGCCGCGATCCCGCGAAGATCCTCGGCAAGACGGCCCTCTACCTCGGCCGCGAGCGCGCGGGATGGCACGAGGTAGAGCACGAGATTGCCGGCTGTGCCTCCGACCGGGGGATCAGCGAACAGACCCTGGACCGCACCAAGGGTAGCGACCGTGGTTTTCCCTGAGCCTGTTGGCGTACACAGCACGAACGAGCTGTTATCGCGCAGCTTCGCGATGCCAGCCGCCTGCGCCGGCCAGACAAGCGCCCGCTTGTTGGCAAACGCCGACCGCGCAAACTGCGTGAGAGCGTCACCGGCCGGGCCGCTCGACGTGAGGCGGAGCCCGTCGATCTGCGGCCATAGGCAGGTTTCGATAAAGCGTCGCGCGCTGGCAGCGGTCAGCCGCGCCAGCAGGTAGGAATAGGGATCGCGGCTATGGAGAAATCCCGAGGCGAGCGCTTCCAGCTTCACCACCGCGCGCTCGACGGGAGCATCGCCGCCCGTTCTAAGAAACGCGCAGATCGTCCCGACGCACATAACTATATGCTGGACGGACGCGACTTCGAGATCATTGGGATCAATGCGACCATCGGTTCGCAGCCCGCGATAATTGCTCCAGAATGTCTGCGCCGCCTGGAAAGCAGCCGGGAAGTCTGCCCGAACGAACTGGCGGAGAAGCTCGGAAAGCGGTTCGCCCTCCGGTAGCCGCCGTAGATGTCCTAACGCCATCGCCGGATAATCGGCTAACTGATAGGCGGCGGCAGCCAGCAGATGCAGCGGCGCGCCCGGCGGCTTCAACTGGGATTGCGAAAGCCATTCGATGATCTCTGCCGCGCGCTTGATCGCCGTGCGCCATGGCGAGCTAATATCCGCACTTCGCTCCAGCCACCCACTTTCCAACAGCAACATCGCTTCGTCGAGATATCCGGCGACGTCTCCTGATCCGAAACTCGCCAACCCATCACGGCCCATGTCGCGCCGCAACCGTTGGCTGTAGAGTTTGGCTTGGCGCGCCGTCAGGGCTTGGCCCGCCAGATTCTCCCGAATTTCGCGGGCAATGGCGAGGGTAGCTGCGTTGGCCATCTCAAGCGGCCCGGTACAATATATCGACTACAGCATCCAAGTTCTCGAATTGAAACTCCATAGCTTCGAGGTTGCGCTGTATAGTATAGGCGGGGTGAGGCGCTTCGGGAGGGAGCCAGGCAATCCGGTCAGCGGGTTGCTTGGGCGAATGACCGACAGCATAAGCGAGCCCATCGTGGCGAGCTGCCGTGCGGAAACCGTCCCTGTAGAACTGAAGCAGCGCCTGTTGCCAGGCTTGAGCTTCGGGCGTGTCATATTCCGTCAGAAGATTGATCAGTTCGCGCACGCCGCTGGGTCGGTTGCCACCGACCATAAGTTTCTCGTGGGCATCTTTCATGATGCCGGTATTGCTGACGGTGAGGCATTTGGCTTCGAGCGTCAGAATATCGGTAATCACTCCATTGGCGTCTATACGGAACGCCAGTCCATCGTCGCCCGTCCGGCCTGGCCGCTTCTCTTTTTCAGCATCGGGTTCGTGTGCCTCACCCGCCAGGAGGCGTTCGTTGATCAGGTCGAGATGCTGAAACTCCTGATCGTGAAAACGGAAAAGCAGCGCTGGAACCATCCAATCCGCATGGCCGATCGCTCCGAAATGCTCCACCGCGAGCACGCCTAGCTGTTTGATCCCAGGCTTTGATGGTGCATTATTCAGCCAGCAATGGAAGGATGCGCTATGGGACAGATACTCCATGGGAGCGCCACAACGA
>NZ_JACHNZ010000039.1 GCF_014199685.1 Sphingosinicella soli
CAGGCGCGGTGGTCGGTGTCAATACAATCTGAGCCTGTACCCAGCAGGCTCAGATTACTATCGTCAACGAACTATAACAAAGGTGTCCCCGCGAAGGCGAGTGTCGATAAAGTTGTGATTATGGTTCCTCGCCTTCGCCAGGATCCATTGTCGCACAACAAATCTCATTGGCACGAAGCCGCTAAGAGGCGTCAAGCTGCACCATAGGTAAGTAGGGCCCAAAGTGGGGCCAGCAACAGATATTCTTCCAAAAATTCTTGAAAATTATATACTTATGATATGAATTGGCGGAGACGGAGGGATTCGAACCCTCGGTACGGGTTACCCCGTACGGCGGTTTAGCAAACAAAAGAGCCGCCCGTTTCTACTAGCTTCCACACATCCGAAAACCACAGACCTCTGCGGCTTCCCTGTCTTTAGCATATGCGATGTCGGGAATCAAAAAAACCGGGGCACAACCGGGGCACCAGCGGTTTTTAGACAACTGCGCTTTAGAAAACTGCTGGTCGGTCATGATTGCCTTCTGGTGATGGCAAGGGGCGGAGGACGGCGCTGTCTGTATCAATCGTGCGGTGCCGGGGCAGATCTGCGCGACCCGGCGTGGCGAACGCTTCGTGAGTGAAGGCGCATCCTACCATGATTGGGGCGCGGCATTGGTGAAAGCAACGCGCGCCGAGGCTGAAACGATTTGCGTGGTTCGTGTGCGACAGCCGGTCTCTGGCCAGATACGGGCTTTGTGAAGCGCCGCCCAGCCCACTTCCCCACGGCGGTCCTTTGCGATCCGGTTATCTGAAGCGGGCAGACAGCATTCTTGCGCTTGCCGCCATGGGCGGTATCGGCCCCGAGGGTCTCGAAAGGACTGTGCAGCGGTTCAACGAACATGCGGTTCAGGGCAAGGATCCGGAATTCGGGCGCGGGGAAAGTGTCTACGATATTGCAAACGGTGACCCGGACCACAAGCCGAATCCGCGCATGACGTTTTGGCTATCTGGCCGCGAAACACGCGCTGCTTCAACAAAGCCGCTGATCAACAGATGGGAGCAATAGGATGACTCCCGGTTATCTGTATGGATGGCTCTCGCATCGGAGGGACGCCGCCGAACAACCCCGTGCCGGCGTGGGCGGGTATGCTTAGAGCGCTCCTGACGGACTCATTTCGTACTGGCGTAGCGTTCGACGTGAGCGTGACGCACGTCTTTGCAGATGAGATCGCGCTATTGGGAAAGCTGGCCACAGCGTGAGTGACCTCGCGCTTCCCTTCGATAGCCCCGCAGGGATCCCACCGCGCTGGCCTTTGCAGGCGTCTAAAAAGGGATGTTCCCGCTACTCAAGGCGCGGTGACTGGAATCGCCGGTTTGCCCCTGGCCGCTCTGATCAGCTTCCGGTCGAAGCTGAGGAAGCCGTCGCAGGCATTTGAGCCCGCAAGATGCAATGCATCGGCGAAGTCCATGCCGCCAGTCGTCCAGTCCAATGCCTGCGCAGTCCGTGCGGGCTCCTCGACCGTAATACCGGGTAAGCCTGCGAGGCCGCGTAAACCAGTGACGATCCTTTCGGGAGTGAAGCCGTAGCCGCTTCGAAGTACCCATTCGCTCTCTAGCATCACTGTTGTCGTGATGAAGATATCGCCCGCTTCAATCGCGGCGCGTGCAGCTTTCGCCTGCCGCTTGTCGTCGTTCGTCAGGAACCGGACGACAACATTGGTGTCAATCCCGCGCACGCCGCTTCGCCTCGGCTGCCACGGCGGTTTCCATGCCCTCGACCGACAGCGCCGCTCCCTTGTGCTTCAGCGAGCCGAATACCTGGTCGATGCTTGACGGCGGGAACACCGGGGCCAGCTTCAGCAGCACTCCCTCGGCCGTATTCTCGACGGCCAGCCGGGTGCCGGCAGGCCAGTGCCGCAGGTCACGAACCGCCTTGGGCAGGATGACCTGACCCTTGGTCGAAATCGTGGTGGTGAGCCGTTCCTGAGCCGCAGCCACGGCGAATCTCCTCAAAGTAAGACGCAGGTAAGATAGCGCATCCCGGCTTTCCGGGCAAGTGTCGCCAGAAAGAAGGCGCGGAGCGTCGCTGAACAGGCGGGGCGATCATATTGCTCGCCTCTGATACATGCAATTCTGCGCGATCAGCTCCACGCTGCACGTACACACGTGCTCCAATCGATGCGCCTGTCGAGCACGCTCGTTGCAAGCCGGCCCCTCTGGATGCCCTCTCTGATAACTTCCCCAGCGATGAGGCGCATCGATATTTCGGCTTGATCCGCCGGGCCAGGCCGAGGGCTCGACGCCAACTATTCCTGCTGTTTCAGGCGAACGATATTACGGGATTTTGATAGGTAGGCGTTGAGCGTATCAGAGGCCCGGCACAGGGCAACTCCGCATGCAAGGCGGTGGCGCTGCCGATGAGCAGCAAGACGGGCGCGTCGTGATCGATGGATTTGACCGTCAGGGGCAGCAGGTCCAGCCTTGTTCTGATCAGAATCGCGTTCGGGAGGCTGACGTTCGCCGCGACCAGAACCGACGTATCAGATGCGAGGCCGTTGTGCATCAAGCGCGCTGCGATCTCCGGTGCTGCGCCGCGTCCCATGTAGATGGCGAGCGTTGCGGCCGGGTCTGCCAGGGCTTTCCAGTCGAGCGAGAGCGGCTCGCCTGCGCGCGCATGTGCGGTCACGCATTGAAAGCGCTGGGCGACACCGCGAAGCGTGAGCGAAATCCCCGCGCCGGCCGCAGCGGCGCTGGCGGCCGTGATGCCGGGGCAGATGCGCGCGGAAATACCTGCGGCCGCGAGCGCCGCGACCTCTTCGGCGGAACGGCCGAAGATCGAAGGATCGCCGCCCTTGAGCCGCACCACGCGTTCGCCCGCGAGCGCCGCCGAAACGAGCAGGCGATTGATCTCCTTCTGTGTTTTCGAATGCCTGCCCGAACGCTTGCCGACGGGAATGCACCGGGCCTCGGCGGGTGCGAGCGCGAGAATGTCTCGGCTGACGAGTGCGTCGAAGAAGATCACGCTTGCCGCGCCTATCAATTTCTCCGCCTTGCGGGTCAGCAGTTCCGGATCGCCGGGACCGGCGCCGACAAGCCAGACCTCCCCGGGAGCAATGGGTTCAGCCATGCGCGCGCGCCTCTGCTTCGCCGATCAGCCTCCGGATTGCGGGCCGGCACGAGCCGCAGTTCGTCCCTGCGGCGAGCGCGGCGCCCACGGCCTCCACCGAGGTCAGTGCCTGATCGGTGATCGCGGTTGAGATCGTCTTCAGGCCAACGTCAAAGCACGCACAGATGATGGCGCCGCGATCAGGCGGAGGGGCGGCGGGCCGTCCTGCGAGCAGTGCGGCCGAGGCTGCTGCCTCGCTTGCCGTGAGCTGCCCGATCAGCCATTCGCGATCGGGAAGGCCGCCGCCGCGCGCGGCATAAAACGCGGCCGCGAGCCGGCCATGCGCCATCACGGCGACGCGCGCGTTGCCACGCGCGGCATCGGTGACTTCGACGCGCTCTCCCTGCGGCAACAGACGTTTCGCGAACGCCATCACGTCGCCTTCGCCGGCGAATTCGACGAGCCAGCCGGCGGCCAGGCGCACGCGGGTTGCATAGAGCGCATCGATCCGGCCCGGGCCGTCGCGGGCGATGAGGAAACCACGCCATGCGGTAACGAGCTTTTCGATCCGCGCGGGAGTGGACTTGAACCCGGGCTGGCCCGAATTCGGATCGACGAGCGTGCGCGGCAGCAGGCCCGCGCGGCCGCCGGTTGATTGGCGATCCGTCCAGTGGATGGGAACGAAAGCCTCTCCGCGCCGCTGCGTATCCGTGCGCTCGACACGGAACACGCTTTCGCCCTGCGGGGTGGCGACGCGGGCGAGATCGCCGTCCGCAAGGCCGAGCGCTGCGCAATCTTCGGGATGCAGCTCGACGAGCGGCTCCTGCCGGTGCCGTGCAAGTTTCGGCGAGAGGCCGGTTCGCGTCATCGTGTGCCACTGGTCGCGGTAGCGGCCGGTGTTGAGCGTTATCGGCCAGTTCGGCAGCGGCGCCTGAAGCTCCATCTGCGAAACGGCGATCATGCGGGCGCGGCCACTTGGCGTGGGGAAGCGCCCGTCGGCGAACGGCGTGCCGCCCCAGCACCACGGCTCCATCGCGTCGTAGGCGCCGTTGCCGATGGCTGCGTGGTGGCCGATATCGAAAAGGCGCGTGCCGCCGTTCTGATATGTCGAGAGGCGGGCATGCTCGCGGTAGATGTCCGCCGGGCGCGCATAGTGGAACGCGCCCTTCCAGCCCATTCGCGCCGCGACTTCGGTGATGATCCACCAATCCGGGCGCACGTCGCCGGGGCAGGCGAACAGCGCGCGCTGGCGGCTGATCCTGCGTTCCGAATTGGTGACGGTGCCGTCTTTCTCGCCCCATCCCGCCGCGGGCAGCCGGACATGGGCCAGTGCGCTGGTGTCTGTATCCGCGATACAATCGGAAACGACCACGAACGGGCACGCGGCCAGCGCCTCGCGGACCATGCCCGCATCGGGCATGCTGACCGCAGGATTGGTCGCCATGATCCACAGCGCCTTGATGCGCCCGTCGCGCACCGCGCGGAACAGATCGACAGCTTTCAGGCCGGGCTTCGCGGCAACGTGGGGCGTGCCCCAGAAGCGTGCAACACGTGCGACGTTTTCGGGCAAGAAATCCATATGCGCCGCCAGCGTGGAGGCAAGCCCCCCGACCTCGCGGCCGCCCATCGCGTTCGGTTGGCCGGTGATCGAGAAGGGCACCGCGCCGGGCTTGCCGATACGTCCCGTGGCAAGGTGGACGTTCACGATGGCGTTCACCTGATCGGTGCCCCGGATCGACTGGTTCACGCCCTGGCTGAACAGCGTGACCGTGCGGGGGTGCGCCGCGAACAGCTCGAAGAAGCGTTTGAGATCAGCGGGTGCGAGATCGCACGTGCGCGCGGTAGACCAGAGATCGCTGCCCTGTTCCAGCGCATCCCAGAAGCCCTCAGGCACATCGACACTCGCTGCGAGAAAAGCCTCGTCGACGAGGCCCGCACGGCGGCAATGCGCCAGAAGCCCGTTCATAAGCGCCACATCGCTGCCGGGCCGCAGCGGCAGATGCAGGTCCGCATCCTCGCACGTTTCGGTGCGTCTGGGATCGATCACCACCAGCTTGGTGCCGCGAGCCGCGCGCGCCGCCTGAATCCGCTGGTAGAGAACGGGATGGCACCATGCGGTGTTGGAGCCGACGAGGACGACGAGATCGGCCTGTTCGAGATCCTCATACTGCGCGGGCACGATGTCCTCGCCGAAGGCGCGGATGTGCCCGGCGACTGCGCTCGACATGCAGAGCCGCGAATTGGTGTCGATGTTCGCCGAGCCGATGAAGCCCTTCATCAGCTTGTTCGCGACGTAATAGTCTTCGGTGAGCAGCTGGCCCGAGACGTAGAAGGCGACGCTGTCCGGGCCATGCCGCGCGATCGCTTCCGAGAAGCGCCGTGCGACGAGGCCGAGCGCCTTGTCCCAGCTCGCGCGCGCATTGCCGATCATCGGGTGAAGCAGGCGACCTTCGAGGCTGACGGTTTCTCCCAGATGCGTGCCCTTGGAGCACAGTCGGCCGAAGTTCGCCGGATGCTCGGCATCGCCCATGATTTCGGCGTCGCGTTCGCCGTTCGGCGTGCCGGATATTCCGCAGCCGACGCCGCAATAGGCGCAGGTGGTGCGGATGGCGCTCATCTCAGGCGGCCCTTTCCAGCATCGACGAGCGGCAGATGAGCACCCGGCCGCTTATCACCTGCACGGGTATCGTCGGCGTGCAGCCGACATCCGCGCCCGTCGCTTCACCCGTGGCAAGCGAGATGACCCAGTTGTGCAGCGGACAGGCGACACTGTCGCCGTGCACGATGCCCTGGCTGAGCGGGCCTTTCTTGTGCGGGCAGCGGTTGACGAGCGCGTAGATACGGTTCGATCCCGTGCGGAACACCGCGATCTCCTCGCCGCCTTCGACTGGCACCGTCCGCGCGCCGCGCAGCGGAATATCGACTGCCGCACCGATATCGAGCCATTCGGGGGTCATGCGTCCGCGCCTTCCATGATCCTGATGGGTCGCACCTCGGCCAGCGGGCGGTGCAGCAGGTCGCGCGCACAGCCGGATGCGCGCTCGGCCCACGGATCATCCTGCATATATTGCTGGCTGTGCCAGAAGCGCGCGGCGAGCGTGTCGCGGTTTTCGGCGTCGTCCACGATCTGCGCCTTCAGCCAGTCGATGCCCTTGCGTTCGATCCACGGTGCGGTGCGTTCGAGATAGCGCGCGTCCTCGCGGTAGAGCTGGACGAAGGCGGCGGCGTAGTGGATCGCTTCGGCTTCCGTCTCCACTTTCACGAGCAGGTCGGTCGCGCGCACCTTGATGCCGCCGTTGCCGCCGACGTGCAATTCGTAACCGCTCTCGACGCAGACAACGCCGAAGTCCTTGATCGTGGCTTCGGCGCAATTCCGCGGGCAGCCGCTCACCGCCATCTTGAACTTGTGCGGCATCCAGCTTCCCCAGAAACCGCGTTCCAGCTTCACGCCGAGACCCGTGGAATCCTGCGTGCCGAAGCGGCACCATTCGGAGCCGACACATGTTTTCACCGTGCGCAGCGCCTTGCCGTAGGCGTGGCCCGAAACCATGCCCGCCGCACCGAGATCGGCCCATACGGCGGGAAGATCCTCCTTGCGAATGCCGAAGATATCGAGCCGCTGGCCGCCGGTGACCTTCACCATCGGTGCGTTGTATTTCTCGACGACATCGGCGATCGCGCGCAGTTCCTGCGGCGTGGTGAGCCCGCCCCACATGCGCGGCACGACGGAATAGGTGCCGTCCTTCTGGATATTCGCGTGCATCCGCTCGTTGACGAAACGGCTCTGCTGATCGTCCGAATATTCACCCGGCCATGCGCAGAGCAGATAATAGTTGAGCGCGGGGCGGCAGGATGCGCAGCCATCGGGCGTCGACCAGTGCAATTTCTGCATGATCTCGGGAATCGATTTCATCGCCTGCACGGAGATTTCACGGCGCACGTCGTCGTGGCCGAAGCTGATGCATTTGCACATGGTTTTCGTGGTGCGCTCGCCGGAATAATCATCGCCGAGCGTAAGCGCGAGCAGGGTTTCGACAAGACCCGTGCAGGAACCGCACGATGCCGACGCCTTGCAGGTCGCGCGCACTGCATCGAGTGTTTCCGCGCCGCTTTCGATGGAGGCCACGACCTTGCCTTTGGAAACGCCGTTGCAGCCGCAGATTTCCGTGTCGTCTGGAAGGACTGCAACGGCCGCGCTAGGGTCCGCGCGGTCTCCCTGTGCAAAGGCCTGGCCGAAGATAAGCGCGTCGCGGATTTCAGCGATGCTGTCCGCTTTTTTCAGCAGATCGAAATACCAGTTGCCGTCAGACGTATCGCCGTAGAGAACCGCGCCGACGATGCGCTCGTCCTTCAGCACGAGGCGTTTGTAAACGCCGCGCGCGGCATCGCGCAGCACGATGTCCTCGGTGCCGCCGCCGCCCGAAAAATCGCCCGCCGAAAACACGTCGAGCCCCGCGACCTTGAGCTTGGTGGAGGTGATGGAACCGCGATACCCGGTGGGCCGCGCGGTGAGACCGTCGGCCAGCGCGCGGCACATCTCCCACAGCGGCGCCACGAGGCCGTAGACGTTTCCGTCGTGCTCCACGCATTCGCCGACAGCGAGAACAGCCGGATCGGAAGTGGCCATGTGGTCATCGACCTTGATGCCGCGGCCGACCTCGATCCCGGCGTTTCGTGCCAGCGCCACATTCGGCCGGATGCCGACGGCCATCACGACAAGGCTTGCCGGAATTTCGCGGCCGTCCTTCAGGCGTACGCCTTCGACTTTGCCCTCGCCATAGATTTCGGCCGTGTCCGCGCCCGTGAGGATCATCTGTCCGCGCGCTTCGAGCGCCGACTTCAGCAGCCACCCGGCAGCCTCGTCGAGCTGGCGTTCCATCAGCGTTTCCATCAGGTGGATCACGGTGACCGTCATGCCCCGCAGCGACAGGCCGTGCGCCGCCTCCAGCCCGAGCAGGCCGCCGCCGATCACCACCGCATCACCGCCCGACGCCGCCGCGCGCAGCATCGCGTCTACATCGTCTATGTCGCGGAAGCTGACGACGCCCGGCAGATCCTTGCCCGGCACGGGAATGATGAAAGGATCGGAACCCGTCGCGATCAGCAAGCGGTCGTAACCGATGCGGCGGCCGGTGCGCGTGATGACGGTTCGCGTATCCCGCTCGATCGCCTCGACCGGATCGCCCGAGAGGAGATCGATCCCGTTGTCTTCGTACCAGCCCATGGGGTTGATGACGATGTCATCGAAGTGCTTTTCCCCGGCGAGCAGCGGCGAAAGCATGATCCGGTTGTAATTCACCCGCGGTTCCGCGCCGATGATGGTGATGCGATACCGCGCGGCATCGCGGGCCAGAATTTCCTCCACGGCGCGGCATCCCGCCATGCCGTTGCCGATGACGACGAGATGCTCGCGTCCACTGGTCTTCATTGGCGCCTCACAGAACATAATCGAGTTGAAGCCAGAGCTTGCGGCGATCGGCGCCGAATTGATCTGCATCGTAATCGGCGTACTTCAGCGTCAGCCCAAGCGGCTTCGAGGGTTTGAAACCGACCTGGGCGTTCCATTCGGTGCCGTAGCGGAGTCCCTGTCGATCGCTTTCGAACCGGTGCCACACCAGCAGCAGCGAGACCGGACCCGCGTAGGCAGCGCTGGCATAAAGATCGCGGATGCCGTTCGCGGGGGTGACGAGGAACAGATCGGCCCAGCCCTGGAACTTGTGGCCGGTGGCGAGCGGCGTCTGGAATGCACCGGCGCCGGATGCCCCGAGCACTTCATATCCCCCCGTGAGCGTGAGCGCCTTCCGTTTGAGCGACACTTCGCCAAGCCAGTAATCCGCGCTGTAATCGAGCGGGCTCGATTGCCAGTCGGACTGGCGCGCGTAGCTTCCCGTCATGCCGAGCGTGAAGTCATGCAGCGGCAGCGTGCCGCTGGCGCGCACGCCGTAGGTCTGGCTTGAAAATTGCCGGCGGCCCGCTTCGTCCTGATCGACGAGATAGGCGAAAGCCTTCATCTTCAGCGTGCCGAATTGCACACCCGCGCCTGCGAAGACATTGTCGCCGCCGATCGACTGGAGCGCGCTGTCCACGCCGAAGATCGTGCGGTCCGACCATGCATAGGCGAGATCGAGCGTGACAGGGCCGAGCGCGCCGCTTTCGATGCGCACCGCGTCGAACGTCTGTTCGTTCTGCCGCCAGCCGACATTGCCGACGAAACGCTGATCGTCGAGCGCGATACGCTGGCGTCCGAGCGTGACGATGGTTTTAGGCAGGCCGCGATACTGAAGCTGGGCGCGATTCAGCTCGATGTTTTCAGGATCGGCGACGACGGGAAAACCTGTCCGCCCGTTGGTCGTGCTGTTGTAATTCCCGACGAGCGCAAGGGTCGCCTCGCTTTCTGCGAGCACGGCGAAATCGCCCCTTGCAATCTCGAAACCCGTTCGAAGCCGCGCCGTGACTGCATCGGCATCGCGTAGACCGTCCTGATCGACGGTTTCGTAGCGGAGCCTTGCATCGAGGATCGGCTGGAAGCGCGTTTCCGCCTTTGCATCGAAGGCGAGCGCGCATCCCGCCAGCAGGAGTGGAGCCAGGGTGCGCATCAGATCCGCGCGCCCTGCAGCGAAGCGCCCCAGGTCGACCGCCAGCGCGTCTTCACCGTGGTCAGCCCGCCGAGCGCAACCAGCGCCAGCGCCGCGAAGATCAGGAAGCCGAGTTGCGGGCTGCCCGTGAGCTGCTTCGCAATGCCGAGCGACGATGCAAGGTAGAAGCCGCCCACGCCGCCCGCGAAGCCGACAAGGCCGGTCATGACGCCCATCTCCGCGCGGAAACGCTGCGGCACCAGCTGGAATACCGCGCCGTTCCCTGCGCCGAGCGCGAGCATGGCGATCACGAACAGGCCGAGTGCAAGTCCTACGGTCGCGGGGCCTGTGCTGATCGCTGCGAGTGCCGCAGCCGCCACCGCGTAAACGACTGAAAGTGTTCGTGTGCCACCTATGCGGTCCGCGAGGGCGCCGCCGATCGGCCTTACCAACGATCCCGCGAAAACGCAGGCGGCGGTGCAGTAACCCGCGATCACGGGCGTCAAACCGTACTGGTCGGTGAAGTAGATGCCGAGCGACGCCGACAGGCCGACAAAGCCGCCGAAGGTGACGCCGTAGAACAGCATGAACCACCATGCGTCGCGGTTGCGGAGCGGTTCGAGGTAGGCCGAGATCGGCTTGGGCGCGGGAGCGTCCGGCGCGTCCTTGGCAAGCGCCATGTAGATCACGAACGTGACCGCAAGCGGGATGACGGCGAGGCCGAGAACGGCGTTCCAGCCGAACAGCGCGGCGAGGCCGGGTGCGAACAGGGCTGCGAAAACGGTCCCCGAATTACCCATGCCCGCGATGCCGAGCGCCGTGCCCTGGTGTTCCGGGGGATACCAGCGGCTGGCGAGGGGCAGGGCCACCGCGAAGCTGGCGCCGGCAAAACCGAGTACGACGCCGACCGCGAGGATTCCGCCGAAACTGTTGACGCCGAGCCCCCACGCCACGAGCAGGCCCGCGATCACGATAAGCTGACCGATGGCGCCGGTCAGCTTCGGCCCGATGCGATCGACGAGGAGGCCGTTGACGAGCCGGAGCACCGCCCCCGCGAGCGTCGGCACGGCGACCATAAGCCCTTTTTCTGCGGCGTTGAGGCCAAGATCCTCGGCGATATCCGGTGCCAGCGGCCCAAGGATGACCCACACCATGAAGGCAAGATCGAAATACAGAAATGCAGCAAACAGCGTCGGCCGATGCCCGGCCGACCAGAACCCCGTGTTCCCCTTGTTCATATCGTCCCTCCGCTGCCGTTCCGTCTGCGCGCCTTGCAGCGCGCGTCGTTCGGGCATGAAAAAAGCCGCCTCGGAAGCGGTCCATCGCGGGAGCGTTCCGGGCGGCGTCGTTGCCGTTTCGAGCCTGCCGGATTGACCGGAAAGCCGTGGCTGCGTCCGTCGTTGGGCGCTGCCGTCTATCTCGTATCCGAACCTCGTCGCCCGGATTTCGAAAAGCTGTCACGGATTCGCCTACGCCGCAAGATGGTTTTTCGCATGTGCAGCATTTTTATGCCGATCCCTCATGGAAACCCAGATAGGCGGCGGCGCGGTCGGGATCGAAAGGCCGCCCGTCGAAGAAGCGGTCGGGGCCGAGAATAAGCCGTCCGCTGACGCTTCCGGCACCTGTCGGCTCCGCGATCGCGCCTTCAACCTTTGCGCTCGCACCCGGCAGAATTGCGTCTGTTCCCGCGAGCGCAGCCCGGTAGATATCCGGCCTGAACACGGCGGCGGCGGCATCAAACCCGTCCTGCGAGAAGGGGGCGTGGCCCCATCTCACCATTTGCGAATAAAGCCACATCGCCTGACTGCGCCATGGGAAGTTGGCGGCTTCGCGGTGCAACACGAGGAAGTCATCAACCTCTGATGGAGGGGCGCCCTGTTCGCGCGCAAGCCGGTTGGAAAGCGCGCGTTCGATGATTTCCGGGGGCTGCCCGATATAGTCAGGGCGCGCGAGAAGGGTGGCAACCGCCGTGCGCTGCGCGGGATCGATCACCACCTTGCCGGCGGTATGAAGCGCCCGGATGAGCGCCGCCACGTCATCGCGCCGCTCGTCGAGCGTTGACGTGCGCAGCGCCAGCAGTTTCTCGACGCCCCGGCGCCAGATATGCGTGGTTGCGGCGATAATGACGCCAACGCCCCGTTCCACGGCGACGCTGCTCCAGGGCTCGCCGACGCACGATCCATCGATCTCGCCGCTACCAAGCGCCTCCGCGACGAAGGGGGGAGGGACCACGACGATCTCGACATCCCGGTCCGGATCGCAGCCCGAAGCGGCAAGCCAGTAGCGCAGCATGTAATTGTGGCTCGAATAGCGATGGACGACGGCGAAGCGCAGTTTTCTCCCGTTCTCTGCCTGCGCACGCGCCAAAGTCGCAAGTCTTCGGCCGGTGGCGGCAATCTCGGCGTTGCCCGCCAGTTTCGCGGCGAGATGCGGCGTTACCGTCACCGCATTGCCGTTCAGCCCGAGCATGAAAGGCGCCGCCAGCGGCACGGCAGGGCGGTCCAGCCCCATCGATGTCGCAATGGCGAGCGGGGCGAGGAGGTGCGCGGCGTCCGTCTGTCCGTAGATCAGCCGGTCGCGGACCGTCGCCCAGCTCGCATCGCGAACCATTTCAATGGAGATGCCTTCGGCCTTTGCGAGGCCGAATTCATGCGCGACGACGGGCAGAACCGCATCGACAAGCGGCAGGAAGCCGATCTTGAAAAGACTCATGATCCGTCTCCCAGCAACGCCTCAGCCGTGACCAGCGCCTCGGCGATCTCGGCAATGCGGCGGCCGCTGTCCATCGCCTGCTTGCGCAGCAGGGCGTATGCTGCGGGCTCGTCGATGCCGCGCCGCTTCATGAGAAGCACCTTGGCGCGATCGATCACCTTGCGTTCGGCGAGCGCCGATTTCGCCTCGGCCAGCTCCATCTGCAACCGCGAGAACGCATTGAAGCGCCGCACCGCGAGCTCAAGGATCGGCTTGATGCGATCCTTCCGCATACCATCCACGACATAGGCAGAGATGCCCGCATCAATGGCTTCCGCGATCGCGCGCTCATCGGATTGATCGACGAACATGGCGATCGGGCGGGCAAGCGCGCGCGAGAGGGAAAAGCTCTCCTCCAACTGGTCACGGCCCGGATTGCCGAGGCTCATCAACACCACATCCGGCGCAAGCGCTTCAAGCCGCGCGACGAGGCCGACCCGTTCCGCAAGAACCGCGACATCGTCAAGACCCGCCTCCCGCAGCCCCTGTTCGATAACAGCAGCCCGCGCAGCGTTTTCATCGACGATCGCGATCTTCAGCCCAACCTCCTGTTGCGGTGCAGCATAACTATGCGTGTGCGCGCGCGTGTCAATGGCCTGCCGCCACCGGAGTGTGAAGTTGGAGCAGGAAGCCTGCGGCAATCGCGCGCGTTTTACCTGCCCGTTCCATGGCTGGACATTCGGAGTGGACGGCAGCCTTATTGGCATTTCGGCACGAGAGGATTCGGGGATATCGACAAGGCCGACTATGGCCTGCGGCAGTTCCCGGTGATCGAACGTGCGGGGCTGATCTGGGCCATCGTCAATCCCGATACGCAGCTTGAGATCGAGCCTTTCCTCAAGGGCTACGACGAAGTGCTTTCAACCTTCGGGTTCAAGGACTGGAAGTTCTTTTCGAAGCGGCAGTTCAAGGGGCCGAACTGGAAGCTGTCTTACGATGGCTATCTCGGATATTATCACGTGCCTGTCCTGCATGGTGAAACCTTCGGCCGCGATATGACCAACCGGGGAGTTTATTTCACCTGGGGTCCGCATCAGCACATCAAAACGCCTGCCATGACGCCGGGTCACGTCGCGACGGAAACCCTTGGCTACATGGCCGCGATCGCTGATCGCCCGGAAGACGAGTGGGATCTCGAAACACTGTCCTACGGCGTGTGGACGGTGTTTCCGTGCATCTCAATTGCGTCGTTCGGTGGCGGCGGACGCGGGGTGATGATCTCGCAGGTGATCCCGGGCGAACGCGTGGGCGAAAGCACCACTTTCCAGTACTACATCATGGAAAACCTGCCCGCGACGCAGGATCTTGCGGAGAGCGCCGAAGAACAGTTCGCTTTCCTTCAGGAGGTCGTTGAGCGGGAGGACATTGCACAGGCCTAGGGTTCGGACCCAATAACGGGGTTTCGCTGCCAGCTTGATCGTGATTCACTGCCTGATCGAGGAGGCTGTGAGATGGCTGATTTCTTTTGGTTTTCCGATACGCAGTGGGCTCGGATCGAGCTCCTGCTTCCGACCGATGTGCGAGGTAAGCCTCGCGTGGATGATCGTCGGGTGCTGAGTGGGATTGTCCATGCGCTTCGCAGCGGTGGCCGTTGGGCTGACTGCGCTGACGTCTACGGCCCGAAAAAGACGCTATACAACCGGTTCGTTCGCTGGTCCGAGCGCGGCATCTGGGAAGGTATCTTCAGCGCGCTGGCAGGAGCCAGAGACAGGTACGAACCCGCTGGCGCGGGAATGGCGCAATGACTGATCTTGTGAGAGCCCGGATAAACGCGCGATCGGGTTGAGCCTCCCAGGCTGGAGGCAGACCTTTGCGACTCCTTCAACCGAGGAGTCGAGCAATGACCGGTACCATTATCACAGCCCCTGCCACGACGCTGCGTGAGCGGATGATCGAGGACATGAAGCTGCAGCGTCTTTGTCGGACGACACAGCGCAACTACTTACGCGATGTCGAGCGGTTCGCGATCTGGCTCGGACGGCCACCTGACACGGCCACCGATGAAGATTTGCGCCGCTACCAGATCGAGCAGTCGGAGATGGGGTTCGGCGCCCCGGCCATGAACACCGCCGTGTCAGCGCTCCGGGGAAGTGTCCCGCCTCAGGGTCCGTGATATCGACAGCGAACGCATGCTGCTCCGTGTTGAGTGCGGCAAGGGCGGCGGGCATCGCAATGCCATGCTCGCTCATGACTTGCTCGTTCTCCTGCGGGAATGGTGGAAGATCGGACGCAAAGAGGGGGTGATGCATCCCGATGGCTGGTTGTTCCCAGGCATGCATTACCTCAAACCCATCAGCACCCGGCAAGTGCACCGCATTGCCGCCGAAGCCGCCCATGCCGCTGGGATCACCAAGCGAGTTGGGCCGCATACATTGCGCCACAGCTTCGCCACCCACCTGCTCGAAGACGGCGTCGATGTCCGCATCATCCAGGTGCTGCTGGGGCATTCCCAATTGCAGACCACGACGCTGTACACCCGGGTGGCAACGCGCACAGTGAAGGCAGTGGTCAGCCCGCTCGACCGCCTGGGCATGTTCCCGGACACGCAAGGATCGCCGCCCGGTTGAGCCGATGCGCGCCTCACTCGAGGTCGCCGACATCTTCCGCACTGCCGGGCCCGGCTACCGGGCCGCCCGTGCCGGGCACCTGAACCTCGTCCAGCTCAAGGTGATGACGGCGATCGAGAACTGCCGCACCGCTGCCCTTGGCGGTCACGTTGAGGGCTGCGAAGACTGCGGCATCAGCGGATCGCCTACAACAGCTGCCGTAACCGGCACTGCCCGAAGTGCCAGGGCGCCGCCGCGCGCACCTGGCTCGCCGAACGCAAGGCGGACCTGCTCCCGGTCGGTTACTTCCACGTCGTGTTCACGCTGCCCGCCGAGATCGCCAACATCGCGTTCCAGAACAAGGCCGCGCTCTACGACCTGCTGTTCCGCGCGGCATCGGAGACGATGCTGACCATCGCCGCCGATCCGAAGCATCTCGGCGCGCGGATCGGCATCACCGCCGTGCTCCACACCTGGGGCTCGGCGATGACGCACCACCCGCACGTGCACATGATCGTGCCGGGCGGCGGGATATCGCGTGACGGGCAGCGCTGGATATCGTCGCGGCCTGCCTTTCTCCTACCGGTGCGCGTGCTCGGCACGCTGTTCCGGCGGCTGTTCCTGACCCGGCTGCTGGCCTTGTACGACGCCGGAGGGCTCTTCTTGGGCGGAGGCATCGCGCCACTCGCCGAACGGCGGGCGTTCCTGCGCTTCCTGTCGCCCGTGCGGAAGAAACGCTGGGTGGTCTATGCCAAGCCGCCGTTCGCGGGACCACAGGCGGTGCTCGCCTATCTGTCGCGTTACACCCACCGGATCGCGATCTCGAACCGGCGGCTGATCGCGTTCGACGGCAACGGCGTCACCTTCCGCTACAAGGATTATCGGCGCGACGGCCCCGAGCGGCAGCGGGTCATGACACTCGCCACCGACGCGTTCATCCAGCGGTTCCTGCTCCACGTCCTGCCGCGCGGGTTCCACCGCATCCGCCATTACGGTCTGTTGGCTGGCTCTGCTCGCCGGGCTAGCCTGGCGCTTGCCCGCCAGTTGCTCGAGGTTGCGCCCGAACCGGCCAACGACAACACCGACGAACCTGTCGACCATCGCCCGCCGTGCCCATGCTGCGGCGGTCACATGATCGTGATCGAGACCTTCGAGCGGTGGCAGCAGCCACGGGCACCGCCAGCACCGGTCACCCGCGACCGGGAACTCGCGCCATGACCCGGCATGGCCTGCGACCACCCAATCCAGCGGCCATGGCCTCGCTGGAAACGCAAACTCTCACATCCGTCGCCGACGCCAATCGCAAATGCTGCGATGGGGCGCCAAAACGACGATCATATACGTGGTCCCGTCACCGAAAATACGCGTGGTTGATGCGGTCCGTGCCGCCATCAGGTAGCACTCCGTCGGCACCGCAGATCCCACCGAATCCGAAATCCCCATAGCTTGGCACCCCGATCCGCGGGTCGTACCTGTCCGGGTTTAGTACGCCTGTCGGCGCCCGAAACCCTTCGACGCACCGGACCGGCTGTTCATCGACAGCAGTTGCATCAAGGTTCACCGCTGCGCAGGCGGCGGAAAAGGGGGGGCTTGGCTCATGGTATCGGCCGCACGAAAGGTGGACGAAACACCAAACTCCACGCCGTCTGCGACACGAAGGGCCGTCCCTGCGTCCTGCTCCTGACGCCCGGAAACGTTCACGATTGCAAGATTGCGCAGCTCTGCATCGAGGCGATGCCGCCGTCTGCTGAACTGGTCGCCGACAAGGGCTACGACAGCCAGGCGTTGCGGGAATTGCTCGTCGCGCGCGGCACCGAGCCCGTCATCCCACCCCGCAAGAACCGCAAAATCCAGTATGATTACGACCGCGCGATCTACAAGCAGCGCAATGTCGTCAAGCGCATGTTCTGCCGCTTCAAAGACTGGCGGCGCATCGCCACCCGCTTTGATCGCAACATCAAAAACTTCATGGGCGCCATCAGCCTCGCCGCTGCCGTCATCTGGTGGCTGTAGTGAGTCCGGACCCTATTATCTCAAGCCCCAATGCATTGCAGAGGCTTCTTGTTCTATAGTGCGATGGTTAGTGTGTATGAGGCGAGAATCGTTTTTGGATGATTGCGCTCGAAAGGTGATGGGATTGTGCAGACCGGTCTTTCCGCGTGGGTATTTGCGATTGTTCGGGCGCTTGAGGACGCTGCTATCGATACCGCGCAGCTGCTGCGCGGGATTGGTATGGCGCCCGAGAAGGTTGGTGACCTTCAGCATCGCTATTCGCAGGAACGAGTTACCAGCCTGTGGATCGCGGCTGTCGAGGCGACGGGAGACAGCAATTTTGGGCTGAAGGTCGCACGCCACATACGGCCATCGACTTTTCACGTCGTGGGCTATGCAATGTCTTGCAGTTCTAGCTTGAAGAGAGCGGCCGAGCGTTTTGCACACTCTGCCCGGCTCATTTCAGATGCTGCTGTTGTCGATTTCTCGAAGATTGGCGACGACTATCTCTTGAAGGTCGACCTTCATACAGGTGGACGCCAGCCTATTTACCAAACGATCGATACCATACTAGCGGGCTTCCTCATACTCTGCGAATGGATCCAGAGCGCACCTGTCGTACCCTTGGAAGTCAAGTTCCGGCACCGCAAACCTCAGGATGAAAGCGACTACCTCCGGATTTTCCGCTGCCCGATCCGCTATGGGCAGAAGGAAAACAGCATTCTCTTCCGGGGTTCCGACCTTGAGCAGCCCGTTCCGTCGGCAAATGAGGAGCTTGCAATGCTGCTGGATGAAATGGCAGCTCGTCACCTTGCCTATCGTTTCACCAGCCATTTTTCGCTCAAGGTCCGTGATGCTCTTGTTGGCCAGTTACCGAACGGGGAGCCGAGCAAGCAGGAAACCGCGCGCCTCCTTGGTATGACGGAGCGCACCTTGCTTCGTCGGCTGCGCGATGAGAATACTACCTTTCAGGAGCTGCTTGACCGACTGCGCGAAAAATTGGCGTTTGATTATCTACGCCGCGACGATCTTACGATGGAGAAGATCGCCTATCTGCTTGGCTTTTCGAGCAGCAGCGCCTTTTCGCGTGCCTTTGTCCGCTGGACAGGGCAGCGGCCAAGCGAATGGCGCGACGGTCGGCCCCGCCTGGGTGCCAATGGCGAACTTCTGGATTAGTCGGTCGTAGAGAGCGCAAGCTCAATGCCCTTGATGGATGGGCCGGCGCTCCAGCCGCCGTCAACGAGAAGGGTTTGTCCGGTAACGTAACTTGCGTCGTCGCTCACCATGAAATGAACGACGGCTGCGAGTTCCTCGGGCCTGCCGATACGGCCGAGCAGGGTGAAGACATTTGCGTTGCGCGCCACCATGTCGGGCGCCTCGTTCATTGCGAGCGGCGTATCGATGATGCCGGGGGCGACGCAGTTCACGCGGATGCCGGCAGGTCCATATTCGACGGCGGCGGTCTGGGTGAGCGAGATGATACCTGCCTTCGTTGCGGCATACTCGCCCCATTGCACAAAGCCGCGAACAGCCGTGATGGAAGATATGTTCACAATCGCGCCGCCTCGCGTCATCCGTTTCGCAGCTTCACGAATTCCCGTTTGTACGCCCAGAATGTGGAGGCGCCAGAACCGCTCGGAGCGTGCGGGTTCGGAGTTCGCGAGGAGCGCGCCTTGAGCGATACCCGCATTGTTGACGAGTATGTCGAGCTTACCAAATCGTTCGACCGCTGCTTCGCACAGGGCGGTAACCTCATCGGGCTGCGCGCAGTCGGTCCTGCGAAATTCACAGCCCCAGCTTGCGGCCTGCGCCTCATGATCGTGGATATCGGCGATGACGACCCGAGCGCCCGCACGTTGCAGGCGCTGCGCAATCGCGGAGCCGATGCCAGACCCACCGCCCGTCACGATCGCCACCTTGCCGGTAAGATCAAACATCAGGAGAACTCCAGTTCTTGAGGAGCCTGCAACCCTAGCTGCCGCATTAGCGCGGCGGTATCCCAGAGGCTGCGTTCGAGCGTGATCTTTCCATCGGAAAATGCGTGGATTGTCATCCCACGAACGGAGGTCTTTTTTCCTGCTGCCGGCAAGCCTAGAAAGTTCGTGCGGTGATCGATCTCCCAAGTCCATTCGAGGCAGCCGCCCCGTTCGTCACCATGGTATCGTGCCGCCTGGAAGACATGGTGCGAAGCATTGGGATCGGTGTTTTCGAAGGTCTTGAACCAACGGCGCAGCGCTTCGCGGTCATTGTCGATACGAACGCCGAAGTTCATGTCCTCATATTCAAATTTTTCCGGATAGTTGGCCATGAGTGCCTCGAGCTGATTGTCGAAAAGTTCGAGCCAGTTCTGTTCCCATGCGAGATTCATATCGATCTCCCAATAATGCCTTGTCGTGCGAGCGTAAAACGCGCGATGCTGGCCCGGCTGACAACCTCCTGAAAGGCTCCGGTTCCGATGCGGCCATCATGCAGCCACTGCACCATGCCTTGATAGTAAAGAACGCTGACATAGGGCGCCCAAGGTGCCCACGTCTCGAAATGCCCGGAAAGTGCAAAGTGTGCGCCGTCCTCGTCCTCAACGGTCAGCGCGAACCTGTCGGGGCGCAGGCTACTGCGTTCCGTACGCCCTTCACCCGCGACAAGGGCTCTGACATTGCCACTGCGCATCACATATCCATGCAGCACTGGACCGAAACGTGACATGTCCGACGGATCAAGCGCCATCAAGGCGTTGACCGAGAGGTCGTCGCCGAAATGGGCCTGAATGAACACTGCGCTGCCGTTGTCGCGTTCGAGACGGGGCCCCCAGCTATGGTCCATCGTTGCAAGGCAGGTAAACCGATGTGTGACACCGCGAAGCTTGAGTGCGCCATCGACTTTCCCTGTCATATCGAAATGACCAGCGAACGCTTTGTCCCAGGCTCCACCTAAACCTTTCCTCCGGGCAAGAGGGTCTTGATCGGGATCGTTGAAATCCTGTGGACGCATCAGCCCATGGAAGGTGAAGTGCAGCTCCGTGTCATCGATGCCCAGATAATCGATGCGGTAGTCCCGCGGGGCATTGAGCACCTTCACCTCGAGACCATTGCGAAGTGAATAGTGAGATAGACTCGCAGGGCAGGGGATGTGCTGTTGATTGTCGGTGTAGGCTAGGCCTTCCCAACTGAAAGCGCAGTGATCGAAAATGGTGATATCGCTGAGGCAGACGCCGAGACCGGGGCGGAATACGGTGTAAGCCGCGCCTGATATTCCAACTTCCGGAATCCAGAAGGGGAAATAGTTTGTTTCGGCCCAGCTTTCACGATGTGCTTCCGGTACCGCGTGGAACTCCACATCTTCGGGTTTGATCATGACATCAACCTCACTCTCCCGTTCCAGCGATAAGCGCTTCTATCTCCGGTACGGTGGAGGGATCATTTTCCCAGCCCTGCATCAGCACCCAACTCCGCTCGCGAAGCAGCTGGGTCGATGAGGCGTCAAGAAGTGCGCGGACGGCGGCCCTTCCGATAGCATCCTTACGCGAAGCGAGGCCAGCTGCGATTTCGCCAATTGCACTGCGAAGCGCAGCGATGGCGGCGACAATATCCCCAGGGGACGCCTTCGCGCGCTCGAGAACGACAATGCCACGATCAAGTGTAAAGCTGAGCGCTTCGGAATCTGCGGCTTGCGCAATGTCCTGCGCGAGGTAGACGAGCCGGCCCAATTCGTCACAGTCATAAGCATGGGTGTGCGGTAGCCTATCGGAAATGAGCGTGAGAAGCCCGATCACGATTGAGACCTGTTCCTGCGCCATCTTGTCGTGTGGATCGACCGACGGTGCAATCACTTCGGTGAGCGATTTTAATACCGCTTGCAGTGCAAGTTCGGGGCGGATTTGCATCAAATCGCCTCCTCAAGGCGGGAACGCAATTCTTCGAGGAGCGGATAAGCGAGGCCCATGAGCCAGACAAGCAGAACATCCTGGTGAGATTTGCCATTGCGTGCGTTTCGAAAGCCCGCGCCAAGGACAATGACGATCGCCTTGTAAGCAGAAAGAACACGGTAAAAATGCAAGGTTGCCGGAATCGCCGGCAGGCCGGAAGCTTCTTCGTAGCGAGCCAGGAACTGGGTTTCAGGAAGAAGCCCGCAGGTCAGAAAATCGCCGCCTTCGGAATAGTGGCCAAAGGCTGGACTCATTGTCCAGGCAAGGTCCTCGTGCCGGTCGCCGATGTGCGCGAGTTCCCAATCGAGCCAAGCCGTGATCCTCGCACTCTCTTCATCGAACAGAAAATTACCTGTCCGATAGTCGGCATGGATGATCGAATGCCGATCGGCCCTGGGCAGATTGTGCCGCATCCATCCGGCAGCAAAGCGCATCAAAGGGATGTCCTCGCCGGCATCCTCTTCCCACACGCGTTCCCACCAATTGAGCGCCCATTCTGCTGCGCGGTAAGGTGTATCGGGTTTGTCGAACGCCGTCAGGGCAGGGTGATCGATCGGCGCTTTATGGATGAGAGCCAGCTGCGATAGAAAATGTGGAGTGAGCCGCTCGCGCAGCTCAATGCCGAGATTGATGCCGAGGCCCGTGACGTTGCTGGTTGAACGCGATGGTTTGGTAACGCCTTCGCTGAACCCGTAAATGAGGGCGGGATAGGGTAGAAATGTCGCGTCCGGATCGACCCAATATGCCTTTGGCACCGGCACGATGCCTTCGAACAGGGATAGCATTTGATGCTCCCTTAGCCTGCTTGTCTCACACACCGATGCGGCCGGTTCCATCCGTAGAACCAGCCTTGTCAGCGATGGCGATCCGTCGGGCGGAATCCAGTCCAGCGTAAACGCCATCTGCAGCTTTGAAGCGCCGCCTGTCAGCCAATGCGGATCGACAATGGAAAAATCGCCTGAATGAATTGTGGCAATGAGTGCCCGAACACCTTCAACAAGCCGTTCGAGATTTGCACCACCGAAGGATGGTCCGGGACGAAGTTCGAGTTTGCGCCGGAGCACACGATCGATCTCGCGTTCGACCGGAAACCTTTGACTGAGACGTTCAATCCATTCAGCAGTTGGGCGGTCTTTGTCGATGACATCATATGTCATGGCAGCAGGCCTGCAATAAGCGGCGCCCGGATCGTAGTCCGGGCGCCGTTCGTTCAATCAGAAATTCAAGCGGGCTTCCATGCCGTACGAGCGTGTCGGGCCTCGGTAGTTGACTGTGAAGAAGCCCAGCAGCGGCACGACTTCCTGAAAGTATTTCTCGTTTGTGAGATTGTCGCCGTAGGCAGAGATTTCCCAGCGATCTCCGCTCTTAAGCGAGAGACGTGCTTTCAGGAGGCTAAGTGGCTTTCGGCGCGTTCCCGGCGTGTTCGCGACGTCCCACCAGATCGAGCCATAGTGGTTGTATTCGACACGCGGGACCAGGCTGAGGTCCCCGCCAAGCTCGATTGTCTGGCTCGCGCCAAGGTTGAGTGTGGATTTGAACGCGCCAGGCGCGACATTGCCATTGAACGCCGGGTTGCCCGCAAAATCACTGACTCGCCCGTGAGTATAGCCGTAACCGCCGAACAGGCGCGTACCGGTCGGGAGTTGCAAGTCGAAATCGATATCGAAGCCTTTCAGCTTCACCTTGTCGATACCGATCGTGGTCTGAAGACCAACGGTTGGATAGAATTCAAACTGCTGAGCGCCAGAAATGTTGGTCTTGAACACGGCGGCGTTGACCGAGAGGCGACGGTCGAGGAGGCGCGCTTTTGCACCGATCTCGTATGAGGTCGAAATTTCCTTGTCGAACCCATCCTGCACATAGACCGAACTCGCAGGAAGCCCGGCATCTTCTGCGGCGGCGATCAGCGCCTCGCGGGAGCCGATGGGGTTGAAACCGCCGGACTTGAAGCCCTTGCCGTAGCTCGCATAGACACTGGCGTCACTCGAGATTTCGTACGAAACGCTCGCCTTCGGCTCGAACTGCTTGAACGTGCGGTCCGCATCGCACTCGTCAATCGGCTTTCCCGTCAGTGCAATACAATTATTGTAACTGACCCCGGTGAGCGGGTTGATCGCAGCGGAAGCGGCCTCGGAAATTGTGCGCTTCTCAGTGTCATAGCGACCCGCGAGATTGATGCGCAGCTGATCGGTGACATTGAACTGAACGCTCGCAAACGGCGCATAGCTCGTTGTCCGATAGAGCGGATTGCTGAACGACAATGTTGGACGGGGGGAGCCGGCAGGATCGATGACCCGGGGGTCGTCAGGCAACAAGCCGTCGCTGTCGATGCTGATCTTGCTGGTCTGGTCACGGGTAAAGCGCAAATAGTAGAAGCCGACCTGCCACTGCAGAGGGCCACCCGTTCCCGAGGTGAGGCGGACTTCCTGTGAATAGTTCTTATCGAGATATGTGTATTGTTGCACGTTGGCGCCGACTGTTCCAGTGTCGGGAACGTAAGGCGGTGAATCGCTGGCGAAATATTGATTGAGACGGTTATAGGCCGAAATTGAGGTGAGTGTCGCCCAGTCGAAATCGTAATCTATCTTGAGCGTGGCGTCGAAGAAGTTCTCACGGAACACGCCCCGCACATTCGATACGAAATCCATATTGGCATAGTTGGCGTCGAGAACCGGCGGATTGGCGGGAAGTCCTCCAATCCCTGTACCGGCAATCTGCGCGTTGTAGGCGCTACCGCCGCCACGTGATTTGTGCCCACCTAGCTTCAAGTCGATAGTGAGTCCGTCGCCATTGTCATAAAGAAGACGTCCACGACCATTGTAGCTGGTGAAACGATGAACCTTCTCACCGGTTACAACGTTTGTGAAAGGACCATCCGTGTCGCGGAACGAGCCGGCAAGTGTGAATCCGAGACCTTCAGTGAGCGGCCCGCTGATGGTTGAGCTGATTCGCTTGGTGTCAAAATTGCCATAGGCCGCGACAACGTTGCCTTCGAACTCGTCGCTGGGCTTTTTGGTCGTAATGACGATTGCACCAGCCGCGGCGTTACGGCCGTAGAGAGCGCTCTGCGGCCCCTTCAGAACCTCGATCTGCTGAATGCCGAACAAATCCTGATTGAAAGGCTTCACGCTCGACAGGGTGACACCGTCGATAACAATCGCAACGTTGGGGTCGGAGTTGCGCACGGAGGTCTGGCCGCGGATGTTGATGTAGGCTTCACCTGCGTTGTCTTCAATGAAGGTGACATTGGGCGTCGTGCCCAGAAAGTCTGCAGGGCGGGTGATGCCGCGCTCCGCGATAGCCAGTTCGGTGACAACGTTGACCGAAATCGGTACCTGCACGAGATTCTCGTCACGCTTGGTAGCGGTCACGATGATTTCCTCGATGCCAGTGCTGCTGTCAGTGGCTGGCGCCGTCTGCGCCACCGCAGGCGCGGCAAAGAATGGAATGGCCAGTGATACGGCCGAAGATGCGCGCAGAAAAATGGTCCTTATCATGTCAATCCTCTCCCGATAGGTCCATCTTGTGTCCGGAGCGTGTGTCCCGGCGATGGTCTTCTATTGCGCCCCTTAAGACCAGCAATGCGGCGATATTGAAATGCCCGTGCGTGACAACGATTACCCTAGCGAGACAAATGATTCGCTGGCGGATGCCGGATTTTTGGCTTTGTTGCGTTGAAGCACTGGGCATGCGAGTGGCAGATATCGATATTTTTGGCACGAAAAGGCACGCAATGTTCCGTGCGGACATAGCGGGGCGGGCGAGGTCGCTTTAGATTTGCCGAATAGACGTTGCGAGGAGGCGCTGGCTCTTGTCAGGTTCTCTCGCAATGAGAACAATCCGAACACCCGAGCCATATCGGGGTGGAACCTTGGAGGGTGATGATGAATCTCAAATGGGCTCAATATTGGATTGGCCTGTTCGCAGACAAAACCGATGAGCTGATGACGCTGTACGATCCCGGCATCCAGTTCGAGGATGTCAATTTCGGTTTGCAGATCAATGGGGACCTCGTTGCGCTCCGTAAATTCTTCGAGGGCTTCATCATCGAAGATCCAGCCGCAAGTTATAACAAGTTCGATGTATTCGATTATGTAGGCGACAACCGGCTCGGCTCCTTCCAGTGGACTTGGGAAACGAAGCATGCGGCCGATTTTCTCGGCCTGTCGGCCGCCGGGAAGATCACGAAGACCCGCGGCATCACTGTCATGGGCTGGAACGAACAGGGCAAAATCATCCTGGAGCGAAGCATCTGGGACGCGATACCGGTGTTTCAACAGCTCGGTGCACTTCCGGCCGCAGAGGCAGTACAATGAATCAACCTCTTGGAGTTGACAGGCCTCCCGTCACCTATGACCCCCTTGACCCCAAGGTAACGGCGAATCCCTATCCGCATTATGCCCAGCTGCGTGCCGATGCACCGGTCCACTGGCTCGACTCGATGCAGGGATTCGTGGTGTCTCGCTGGGATGATGTCACAGCGGTGCTGAAGGATGGCAAGACCTACTCGTCTTCGCGATTCTGGCCCGCTCTCCTGGGTGAGTATGATCCGGTACCCGAGGTGCCGCCGATGATATCGCTCGACCCGCCCGGTCACATGCGAATCCGGAAGCTCGCCAACAGTGCGTTTGTGCCGAGTCGCGTCGGCGCGCTGCAGGAAAAAATCGTGTCGGTGGCCAATGAGCTTATCGACGTGATCTTTGAAAAACATGGAAAATCAGGTGAATTCGATTTCGTTTGGGAATTTTCGGCACTCTTTCCGGTTTCCGTCGTGGCGGATGTTATTGGTGTAAACCTTGAGCGGCGTGTCGACTTCAAGCATTGGGTCGATGATCTGCTTTCGGCCGGAAACCGTGCAGCTTACGGCCCGGAACGGTTGGCGGAAATCGAGCGCAGTTCCAAGGCGATCCGTGCCTATTTCGAGGATATTTACGACCAGCGCCTTGCTGAGCCGCGCGAGGACCTGATCAGCGGCTTCATACAGGCCGAGGTCAATGGTGAAAAGCTGACGCGCAGCGAGGTGCTGAATCTAGCGATCCTTCTGCTTATCGGGGGCGTCGAAACCACCACAAACCTTCTAGGCATCACCTTCGTTCATTTTAAACGCAACCCTGACGCATTGGCGGCTGTGCGCGAAAATCCGGAGCGGATTCCGACTGTTCTGGAGGAGGTGCTGCGGTTCGACGGTCCAGTCCAGATGCTGTTTCGTCATACGATGCGTGACACCGAGCTTGCCGGCACTGCGATACCCCAAGGGTCGCTCGTCCTGCCGCTGCTTGGCTCCGCCAATCATGACGAGCGAAAGTTCGAGAATTCAGAGAGCTTTCGCTGGGATCGTGATCCCAAGGAAATCATGTCTTTCGGTCAAGGACCTCATTTCTGCCTTGGCTCCTTCCTGTCACGGATGGAGGCAAGGACGGCGCTCCAGATTCTGCTTGCGCGTTTCGAAGAGCTGCTTCCGATCAGTGACGAGGTCCAGTGGATGGACAGTTATTTCGCACGCGGCCCGAAAACCCTTCCGGTTAGGTTCAAAGCGCGATGAGCCAAACGGAATATCGCGCTGGTTCGCTCGCGGCGCTTGAAGCCGGCGAACCGGTTATTACCGAGATCGGTGGCGTTGAAGTCGCGCTGTTCCTCTGTGAAGGCGAAGTCGTGGCGACGCAGGGGCAATGTCCGCATGCCGAAGGCCCGCTCCATGAGGGTGAAGTCGAAAAATGCATCCTGACGTGCCCCTGGCATGGCTGGACCTTTAACCTGAAAACCGGCCTTTGTGGTGAGGACGATTCGATTGTTCTCCAGCGCTTTCCGGCGCGGGTTGTGGGCGACGATGTACTGGTGACGCTGTGACGGAGGCGAGCACCATCTCGAATGCTGGAAATGAGCTGATCGAGACGCTTCGGGCTCTCGTCGGCGATGGCGGCGTTTTGACCGGCGAGACGGTGTCATCGCGGTATCCGGGCTATTTCATGGATCGTATCGAGGCCGACGCGATCATCCGCCCGCGAACGACGGAGGAAGTGGCTGGGATCCTGAAGCTGTGCAATGCCGCCGGCCAGCCCGTCGTCGTTCAGGGCGGGATGTCGGGCTGGGTGCGCGCCACGCAGACGAAACCGGGCGACATCGTCATCTCTTTGGAGCGCATGGCTGCCATTGAAGCCATCGATCCGGTCAACCGCACCGCGACGGTTCAGGCCGGAGTTGTTCTCGATACGCTGGAGAACGCGCTGGCCGATCATGGCTTAACCTTCCCACTCGATCTGGGTGGCCGGGGATCCTGTCAGCTTGGCGGAAACGCGTCCACCAATGCGGGCGGAATGCGTGTCATCAGATACGGCATGATGCGAGATCAGGTGCTGGGCGTGGAAGCCGTCCTTGCCGATGGACGGATCATCTCGTCGCTCAACCAGATGATCAAGAACAATACGGGTTATGATCTGAAGCAGCTGTTCATTGGGTCAGAAGGAACGCTCGGGGTCATCACACGTCTCGTACTCAGGCTGCGTGAACGACCCACCAGCTGCAACACCGCGATCGTCTGCGCGCAGCGTTTCGACCAGATGGTAAGCCTGCTGCGACATGTGGATCAGGGTTTCGGCGGTATGCTCAGTGCGTACGAGCTGATCGACAATAGCTTTTTCGTGGTCAACACAGGCAACGGCAGCCATGCGGCGCCTCTGCCCGGGGATCGTCCCTATTACGCGATCATAGAAATGCTGGGGTCGAACCAGGAGCGCGATGCCGAAATGTTCGAGACGGTTCTCGGGAAGGCGGCGGAGCTTGGGTATTTCGACGATGCCGTACTGGCGAGTTCGGAAGCGCAGCGACAGCAGATCTGGTCTATTCGCGAGGATCTTGAACACGTCGTACGCGAGTTTCAGCCGTTCTACGCGTTCGACGTTTCGCTGCCGGTCGGCGATATGGAACGCTATATTTCAGAAGTCACGTCCCGGTTGAAGGCTCGCTGGCCGGAAGGCAAGATCGCATTCCTGGGGCATATGGGTGATGGTAATCTTCACATCGCAATCGGTGCTGGCGGACCGGATGACCGCCACGCTGTCGAAGAATGTGTGTACGAGCCGCTGCGTCCGATCGGTGGATCGATTTCGGCCGAACACGGAATCGGCCTTGAAAAGAAGTCATGGCTCGATGTGTCGCGGACAGCGGAGGAGTGCGGGCTCATGTCGGAAATCAAGCGGCTGCTCGATCCCGGCAACATTCTCAATCCCGGAAAGATCATGGACTTGCATCCATGACGCAGCTTCGTCTCCTCGGCTATCCGGTGAGCAACTACGTCAATATCGTGCGCGCTGCCCTCATCGAGAAGCAACTGCCTTTTGAGTTTGTGATAACGCGCGCATCACAGGATGCATCTTTTCGTGAACTCAGTCCGCTCGGAAAAATTCCGGTGCTTGAAACCGGCGAAGGGCCGCTGGCCGAAACAGTTGCGGTCCTCGACTATCTCGACGATGCCTTTCCCGCGATATCGCTTCGACCGGATGCTCCTTTCGAGCGTGCCCGGTCGCGTCAGACGATCAATATCATACAGCTCTACGTGGAAGCGCAGGTCCGCCAGCTTTTTGCCGGCGTTTTCATGGGGGGCAGGAATCTGCCCGAGACTGAGGCATCTGTAAGGGGCATGCTTGACAGGGCCACGGCTGCCTTGACGCAGCGCCTTCATCCCGCGCCCTTTCTGCTTGGTGAACGTCCGGGGCAGGCGGATATTTTCGCTTTCTACAATCTTGGCATCGCTGAGCGGGTCACCCGCTTCGTCTACGATCGCTCGATTATCGAAGAGATCGGTGGGCTGGAAGGCTGGTGGGCGAGCATGGAATCGCGGCCAGCCACACGAGAGGTGATGGCTGATTTTCACAAGAGTTTCGCAACCTATCTGGCGGATCACGGCGCTGCTTATCGTGCCGATGAACCGTTGAGGCTCGTATCCGATGCGTGATGTCAAGCTGACCGACAAATATACGATCGACGAGGGCACCGTGCTGATGACCGGCACACACGCGCTCGTCCGTCTTCCCATGCTCCAGAAAGACCGCGATACGCGTGTGGGCTTGAATACTGGCGGGTTCATATCGGGTTATCGTGGTTCTCCTCTCGGTAGTTACGATCAGGAACTGTGGCGCGCGAAGGATCTGCTGCAAAGCATGGACATCCTGTTCCAGCCGGGCGTGAACGAGGATCTGGCGGCGACTGCGGTCTGGGGAACGCAGATGCTCGCAGGGATTCCGGGCGCGACGAAGGACGGCGTTTTCGCGATCTGGTATGGCAAGGGGCCCGGGGTGGATCGCTCGGGCGATCCGTTCAAGCACGGCAACATGGCAGGCTCGCACGCCAACGGCGGCGTTCTGATCGTCGCGGGTGACGACCATAGCGGCAAATCGTCCACGGTCGCTCACCAGAGTGAAATGGCGCTGATGCACGCGGGGATGCCGATCCTAGCGCCTTCGGATGTTCAGGATGTGCTGGAGTTCGGCCTGCTCGGTTGGGCGATGTCGCGTTACACCGGGCTATTCACCGGATTCAAGATGTGCAACGAGGTGCTCGAACAGACGATGACTGTCGAGTTGCCCACGCTCGACAATGGTCCTGTCCTACCCGAGCGCGGGACGGCGCCAGCAAACGGTTTTCACAATTTCCCGACCCATCTCGACCGTGTCCAGTCGGAGATCGTCGCCAAGCGCTTCCGCTGGCCTCTTGTCGAGAAGTTCGTTCGCGCGAACGGGATCGACAAAGTCCTTATCGGCACGGGTATGCGCCGTCTCGGTATCGTATCGACTGGCAAGGCAGTGCAGGATGTTCGCCAGGCGCTGAAGCTGCTGAACCTTACGGACAAAGATGCGGCGGCTGTCGGCGTGTCGCTCTATCAGCTTGGATGCATGTATCCGGTTGAACGCGAAGGGCTGGCGGAATTTGCCGCCGACCAGGCGGAGTTGTTGTTTATAGAAGAAAAGGAAGGGCTCACCGAGGCGCAGGCGAAGGCCATCCTCTATGGCAAGCCGGGCGCGCCGCCGATCGTTGGCAAGTGTGACGAGACCGGCGCCTTCATGATCCCGAGCGACGAGCAGCTTGATCCGCTGCAACTCGCTCTCGTCATCGCGGAGCGGTTGCGGCGTCTTGGAAACGAGACGTCTGCGATTGTGGAGCAGGTCAGCGCTCTTCGCTCCGCGATGACCAAAGTTGCAAGCCTCAAGCCGGGGGATGCGGCGCGCGCGCCCTATTTCTGTTCGGGTTGCCCGCACAACACGGGCACGCGCTTCCCCGAAGGCAGCCTTGCCGGCGGCGGGATCGGATGCCACGCCATGGCGATGTACTCGGGCCCCGCAATGCTCCCGAATACGCAAATGGGCGGCGAGGGCGCGCATTGGTACAGTCTCGCCCATTTCACCGAGACGCCACACATCTTTCAGAATATCGGCGACGGCACCTATTATCACTCAGGTCTGCTGGCGATCCGCGGCGCGGTGGCTGCAGGGGTCAACATGACCTACAAGATTCTGTTCAACGACGCGGTTGCGATGACCGGTGGGCAGCCGGTCGATGGCCCTTTGACGCCGGGCGATGTCACCCGTCAGGTTCTGGCCGAGGGCGTGGAGCGCTGCATCGTCGTCACCGACCGTCCCGAACTCTACGACGCGAACAGCGGCCTTGGAGAAGGGGTCACGGTCCACCATCGCGATCAGCTCGATGCGCTACAGCGCGAACTTCGCGAGGTGAAGGGCATCACGGTCATCGTCTACGAACAGACCTGTGCCGCAGAAAAGCGTCGTCGACGCAAGCGGGGTAAATTTCCGGACCCCGCCAAGCGCATGTTCATCAACAGTGCGGTCTGTGAAGGGTGCGGCGATTGCTCTGTGCAATCAAACTGCGTCAGCGTCTGGCCGAAAGAGACTGAATTCGGCAGAAAGCGTCAGATCGATCAATCGAACTGTAACAAGGATTATAGCTGCGTCAAAGGCTTCTGCCCGAGTTTTGTGACTGTTCTCGATGCCGAGCCGCGCAAACCCAAGGCTTCTGCACTTGCAGGCGAGGCGCAGACTGATCTTCCCGAACCCACGCTCGCTCCGGTCGAGGAGGGGGCTTACAATATCATGGTGTCCGGAATCGGCGGCACGGGTGTCGTCACCGTTGGCGCACTTCTCGCCATGGCGGCGCATCTTGAAGGTCGAGCCTGCTCCGTATTCGACATGACGGGCCTCAGCCAGAAGAATGGGGCAGTATATAGCCATGTCCGTATTGCTGCGGCGAACTCTGATCTTGCGGCGCAAAAGCTTGGCACGGGAGAGGCTGATGTCGCGCTCGCTTTCGATGCTGTTGCCGCGCTTTCGAAGGAGCCTGTCGTCACACTGTCCAGCGATCGAACGACAACAGTCGTTAATGCGCGTATCACACCCACGCCGGCGTTCCAGCGCAATCCCGATCTCGTACTCGATCAAAGCCTGATCGTCGGGCGCCTCCAGAAGCTATCCGCAAAGCTCCACGGCGTTGATGCGACGGGGCTGGGTCTCGCACTGTTCGGCGATACGATTGCAGCAAACCTCTTCATGCTGGGATATGCATCGCAACTCGGGCTTCTCCCGGTGTCTCCGACTTCGATTGCACGCGCGGTGGCGATCAACGGTGTCGCGGTGGCGTTCAACCAGTCGGCATTCGCGCTCGGACGACTTCTTGTTGTCGATCCGCAGAAGGTCGAGTCGGCGGTGATGGCAACCAGAGTTGCGGCGGAATTCCAGCCACTTACTAATCTGAGGGAGATTGTGGAGCATCGCTGCGCGCTGCTGACCGACTATCAGAATGCGGCCTATGCAGCCCGCTACCGCGTGCTCGTCGATGAGATCGCTGCCGCTGAAGCCCGGATCATGCCGGGGAGCGACACGTTGGCGATCATGGTTGCACGCAATTTCGCCAAGCTGATGGCGTACAAGGATGAGTACGAGGTCGCCCGGCTCCACGCCGATCCGGCTTTCCAGCGTGAATTGGCAGCGACTTTCGAGGACGGAGCGAGGATCCGCTACAATCTTGCGCCGCCGCTCTTTTCGAAGCGCGACCCCGATACAGGGCATCTGTTGAAACGGGAGTTTGGCCCTTGGGTCGGCAAGCTGTTCCCGCTTCTTGCCAAAGGCAAGAGATTGCGCGGCACTGTCTTCGATCCCTTTGGTCGAACCGATGAACGCAGGATGGAGCGCGCGCTCATCGACGAGTATGAGGCGCGTATGCGCGGCATTGCTGTCGCGTTGACACCGTCGAATCACAAGATTGCTGTTGAGGCGGCAAGCCTGCCGGCGCAGATTCGGGGTTATGGCCATGTCAAGGAAGCTTCGGTCGAACGGGTTCGCGGGCTCGAGGTCAGCGTTATGGAGCGCTTCCGAAATGCGGCCGCTGTGCCACAAACAAATGAAGAAAGTCGGGTGGCTGCGACCGCCTGAAGATTGGGGAGAGAGACATGGCCCGGATGTTGATTGGCGGTGAACTTGTGGAGGGGAGCCGCACTCTCGATGTCATCGATCCTTGCACTGGTGCGGCATTCACTCAGGTTCCCGACGCGGACGAGGGTGACGTCGAACGCGCGGTGGCTGCTGCCAAAGCGGAGTATCCAGCCTGGAGCCGTATTGCGCCCGAGTCGCGCGGGCAGGTGCTACGGGCAATGGCCGCAAAGATCACCGAGAATGCAGAGGAACTCTGCGCGCTTCTGGTTCAGGAAACGGGCCGACCGATGGCACTCGCGCAATTCGAAATTCTGCATCTCGCGACGAGCTATCTCAACTATTATGCCGGGCTCGAGGTTCATCCCGAACTGATCGTTGAAGATGACACGCGCCGGGTCGAACTACACCGCAAGCCGCTAGGCGTGGTCGGAGCCATTGTGCCGTGGAACGCGCCCATCTACATCGCGTGCAGCAAGATCGCGCCAGCGCTTGCAGCCGGGAACACCATCGTTGTGAAGACGGCGCCGACAACCCCGCTGACTTCGCTGCGGCTCGGCGAACTCTGGGCAGAGGTCGTGCCGGCGGGTGTCGTGAACATTCTCTCGGGCGGCAATGATGCGGGCGCCTTGCTCGTCGCGCATAAGGATGTTGCGAAGATCACCTTCACGGGATCGACGGAAACAGGTCGCAAGATCATGGCTTCAGCGGCACCGACTCTTAAGCGTGTAACGCTCGAGCTTGGAGGTAACGATGCCGCGATCGTGCTTCCCGATGCCGATGTTGCCACGATAGCGCCTGCGATCTTTGCTTTTGCATTCTTTAACTCGGGCCAGGTGTGCGCCGTCATCAAGCGGCTCTATGTCCACGACAGTCTTTACGACGCGATGTGCGAAGCGATCGCGGGGCTGGCGGCATCCGCAACTGTTGCGCCCGGCAGCGATGCCGCCGCCGAGTTCGGCCCTGTACAAAACAAGGCGCAATATCAGAAGGTGCTTCATTATCTCGCCGAGGCGAAGGTCGCCGGAAAAATCATTGCCGGTGGAGAGGTTACCGAAGGACCTGGTTATTTCGTACCTCTAACCGTCGTGCGTGACGTCTCCGATGGATCGCCGATCGTCGATGAGGAGCCATTCGGGCCGATCCTGCCGATCATTCGCTACAGCGATGTCGACGACGCCGTTGTCCGCGCAAATGCATCGCCGTTCGCGCTTGGTGGTTCGGTCTGGGGCAGCGACCTTGCCAAGGCGACTGCGGTGGCTGCGCGGTTGGAGAGCGGCAGCGTTTGGGTTAATCAGCATTGCGCGCTCGATCCGCAGGTGCCGTTTCCCGCCAACAAGCAGTCGGGCTTTGGCGTCGAAGGCGGTATCGAAGGCCTTTACCCCTATCTCGCGTTGCAAACCATCAACGTTGCCAAGCCGGGGGTAGCGGCATGACAACCCTTATCGTCTGTATCAAACGCAAGCCTGGTATGAGCCGCGAGGCGTTCACGGCCTACTGGCAGGAAAAGCACGGTCCCTTGATCAGATCATGTACCGATTTCATGCGCCATATCACCAACTATACCCAATATGCGATTGCGGATGCCGATAGTCCGATAGCGCGACTGTTTGGGATGTCGGGCGAATATGACGGCATTACGGTTCTCGATTTCCATAGCGCAGAGTCGATGGCGCAGGCTTTCGTAGAGCCTGCCTATCTTGCGAATGTCCGACCCGACGAGAGCAATTTTGTTGACCTGCAGGGTTGCCAGTCCTTTGTTACCAACCCCAAGGCAGTCATTTCGGCGGGTATCGGCCTGTTCGATCTCGCCGGCAAGGTTGCGGTCGTTACCGGCGGTGCAAAGGGCGTTGGAGCCATGATCAGCCGATCGCTTGTGGCTGCGGGCGCGCGCGTATTCATCGTGGCACGGGGCAGCGCGGAAAATGAGGCCTTTGCCGCGTCCCTGAATGCGCATGGGTCCTGCGTGCTCCTCGCGCATGACCTTGCGACCAGTGAGGGGGTTTCCGATGCCGCAGCTGCGATCGCGCGTGAAACGGACCATGTGCACATCCTCGTGAACAATGCCGGCACCTTCACTGCAGCGCCAGTGGATGCCATCACTCCTCAGGAGTGGGACCGTGAATTCGGGGTTAATCTCCGCGCGCCCTTCTTCCTTGTACAAGCGCTGCTTCCTCAGCTCAGTGCCGCTGCGCGTGAAGGTGATCCGGCCCGGGTCATCAATATCGGCTCGATCGCAGCGCTATGGGCGAAAAGCAGCAGCGCCTATGCCTACAGCGCAGCAAAGGGTGGGCTCCACCAGTTGACCCGCGCCTTGGCTTCCGACCTTACGCGCAAGGGGATCAACGTGAATGCCATCGCGCCGGGCTTCTTTCCAAGCGACATGACCGATGGCTTCTTCACCGCTGTTCCCGGTCTCAAGGAGCAGATGGTTGAAAGCATACCCGCCGGGCGGCTTGGCAGCGAAGCGGATATCGGGGGAACTGTGATCTATCTCGCATCGCGCGCGGGCGCTTATGTCTCTGGCGCGATTCTTCCTGTCGAGGGTGCGTTATGGTCGGCGTAAGCACCGTCGCGCTCATCGAGCGTCGACCGGACATCACCCGATCGCTCTTCATGCGTTATTGGCGGGATGTGCATGGCGTGATGGCGGCACGAATACCGGGCTTTGACTGCTATACCCAGCATCATGTGACGCCGCTCGATCCGGATTCCGAACCGTTTGAGGGAATTGCGATCGTCACCTACCTGTCAGAGGATGACCGTGCAGGTCTCATCCACAGCGAGGTGACCCAGCATATCTATCGCGACGAGCAGAACGTATTCCGCCGGGCGCTCCTTTATAATCTGAGCGAAGGCGCCTCGCGCAAGATATACGGTGACGCGTACGCCGAGGGGCAGACGATGTTTGTCGTTGCGGAAGCGAGCGTCAATGTTCATGCAGATATTGCGGAGCTTGGCGATGGGGCACTCTATCTTGCAGTCTACGATCTGACGAGCGGCGATCCAGCAGGATGGAACCAGACAGATACGAGTGGTCGGACCTTTGTATCGTTGTTGCACGGCATCTGGCCAGATCGGGACAGTGCAATTGCGGCAGCGGAAAGGCTGAGTGCATCCGCCTATCTGCTCGATGAGCGTTATGTGATGGTCAAGGCTGGCAAGCCAACGCCGGTCGGGCTTCGTGGTCTCGACGCGGTAAAAACGATTGAGGAGGCTGGGGCAGATAACCAGCTGAGTGACGTGGTGGTGCGGGCCATTTATGGAATAGCGACGGCCCCATGACCCTGCCGGGTGAGTCGGCTGCAAGGGTTTTCAGCTGACCAGCGCAGCGATCGATTTGTCCGCCAGCATGACGGCGACGCTCTTCTACAGTCTCGGCAGCTTCATTCCATCGCTATCTCGCTTGTGGTGACTCTTGCCGTGTTCCTGTCCGGCTCGGCTGCAGGGCGCCTTTGCGACCGATACGGTGCGGCAAACATCGGCGCGGCAAGTCTGTTGGCATATGCGCTGGGTGTGGTGATTCTTGTCGCCACCGCAGGCAGCATCAAAATTTTCTGGATGCTCTATGCGCTCATTGCTCTTCTCGGTGTCGGATCGACACCCATCGTGCTCGTTCGGCCGATTGCGGCGGCGTTCGAGAAGCAGCGGGGCTAGCGCTAGGACTTGCACTCACGGGTGCGGGCCTAGCGGGTTTCTGGGTTCCCCAGCTTGTGGCGGGGGTTACCGAGGCGGCTGGTGGGCGCGCGGCCTATTTTGCACTTGCCGCGATTGCCATCCTTATGGCGCCGATCGTATGGTTCGGTTTCCGCAGTGTGCCGCAAGGGCGCAAGGCAACTGCGTCCGACACCCCCGCGACTGGCATGACGGCAGGGGAGGCGCGCAGAACCAGTTGCTTCTGGCTGTCAATCGGCGTCCAAAAGGGACCCCCGATCGGCGTGCAAAAGGGACCCCACCGCGGCGTGGCGATCGGTTGATGTTGAGCGCGAGTTTCGCT
>NZ_JACHNZ010000040.1 GCF_014199685.1 Sphingosinicella soli
TCGTTGTGGCGCTCCCATGGAGTATCTGTCCCATAGCGCATCCTTCCATTGCTGGCTGAATAATGCACCATCAAAGCCTGGGATCAAACACCTAGTCTTCGAGGCCGAGCGCCGCCTTGTAGGTATCGAGCAGCGCTTCCATTTCCTGACGCGCGCTTTTGTCCATCTTGCGCAGGCGCACGATCGTTTTCATCGTCTTGGGATCGAAACCCTGGCTCTTCGCTTCCAGGTAGACGTCCTTGATATCGTCGGCGATGCCCTTCCTCTCTTCTTCGAGGCGCTCGATGCGCTCGATGAAAAGACGGAGTTGTTCGACGGATACGTTGTCGGTCATGCCTGCCTCGAATCATGAAAGAAGAAATCGGAGGCGGGTTCGTAAGTCGCGCCGCGCGCTTCCGCAAGGCGGCTCAGTGCGCGTTCTTCGCGACGCTTTCGTCCATGCGGCGCATCTGCGCCTCGGTTGCCGGAGTCTGGTATTTTTCCTTCCAGTCGGCCGGGTCCATTCCGTAAACGAGCGCGCGCGCATCGTCCTTGCCGAGCGTAACGCCGCGCGCTGCGCCGGCCTCGCGCAGCCAGTCGCCCAGGCAGTTGCGACAAAACCCGCCCACACCCATCAGATCGACGTTCTGCACATCGGTGCGATGCCGAAGGTGCTCGACCAGCTTGCGGAACGCCGCCGCTTCCATTTCTGTGCGCATGCTGTCTTCGATCGCCATCGTCCATCTCCTGTCTTTGCGCGGACATGCGGAACGCATTAGGGATACGCCTGCCACGCACCGCCGAAGGAATTCCATGAAGATAGAGCCGCGCCGCCGCAAGGTCCGCATTCTTGCAACGCTCGGACCGGCCTCGAGCAGCTATGAGCAGATCCGCGCGCTCTACCTCGCCGGAGCGGATGCGTTCCGGCTCAACATGAGCCACGGCGCGCACGAGGGCCATACCGAGGTTGTCGGCCATATCCGTGCGCTGGAACGCGAAACGGCGCGCCCCATGACGATCCTTGCCGATCTGCAGGGTCCGAAAATCCGCATCGGCCGCTTCGACGCGCCCGTGGAGATCAGGAACGGCGAGCGCTTCACGCTTGATCGATACGATACGCCGGGGAGCATGGCGCGCGCTTTCCTGCCGCACCCCGAAATCTTCGGCGCCACGCAGCCGGGCCACCGGCTGCTGATAGACGACGGCAAGGTCGCGCTGCGCGTGCTTGCCGTGACGCCGGACCTGATCGAAACCGAGGTCGCCGTGGGTGGCCGCCTTTCGTCCAACAAGGGCCTCAACGTCCCCGACACGGTCGTACCGCTCGCCGCGCTCACGGAGAAGGATCGGCGCGATCTCGATTTCGCGCTCGACGCGGGCGTCGACTGGATCGCGCTCAGCTTCGTGCAGCGCCCTGAAGACGTGGCGGAAGCGCGGAGGCTTATCGGCGGGCGCGCGCAGCTTCTCGCCAAGATCGAAAAGCCGCAGGCGCTCGACCGCCTGACCGAAATTCTGGAGATCGCCGACGCTGTGATGGTCGCGCGCGGCGACCTCGGCGTCGAAATGCCGCCCGAGGCCGTGCCGATGGCGCAGAAGCGCATCGTGCAGGCCGCGCGCAAGGCGGGGCGTCCGGTGGTGGTCGCGACGCAGATGCTCGAATCGATGATCGCCTCCCCGACGCCGACGCGCGCCGAGGTGAGCGACGTCGCCAACGCCGTGTATGACGGCGCCGACGCCGTGATGCTCTCGGCCGAATCGGCGGCGGGCGCATGGCCCGTTGAAGCCGTGCGGATGATGGACGCGATTGCGAGCGCGGTCGAAACCGATCCCGAACACGCCCGGCGCGTGCATTTTACCGAAACGCTGCTCGAACCCACGACGGCCGACGCGCTTTCCAGCGCCGCCGGGCAGATCGCCGGGACGATATCCGCCCGCGCGGTGTGCTGTTTCACCACCTCCGGCTCGACTGCGCGGCGGGCAAGCCGCGAACGCATCAACGTGCCGCTGCTCGTGCTGACGCCTAAACTTGCGACCGCGCGCCAGCTCGGCCTGCTGTGGGGCGTGCACGCGGTGCACACGCGCGATGTCGGCGATTTCGAGGAGATGGTGAACAAGGCGAAGCGCATGGCGCTGCGCGCAGGCGTTGCCGTCGGCGGCGATCGCATCATCATCATGGCCGGCGTTCCCTTCGGCACGCCGGGCTCCACCAATGTGCTGCACATCGCGGCGCTGACCGGCGACGAGCTGAAGGGCCGAAAATAGCCCTCTGCAAATCAAGCCGGGCCGCACTGACTTCGTGCCGGAACAACGTCCCGTCATCATCGTTTGTGTTTTGACGCTTATCTGACGGCCATCCCGTAGCCGTCCGAATCAGGACAATTCCAGGGACGTTTCATGATGCGAAAATTTTACGGCGACCTTCTGCTGCTCGGCTCCGGCTCTGCCGGACTTGCGCTGTTCGCCACGCCGATCCTCTTCACCGCGCCCGCCGTCGCGGCGGCGCCGTGCCCCGCTCAGAGCGACAGCCCCAGCGCCGTCAGCGCCGCTTTTGCCCGCGCGGCATCCGTGAACACGTGACCGCGATAACCTGCCGCTTCCGCGGCGGCGACATTGTCGTCGCGATCGTCGATGAACAGCGCGCGCGACGGATCCACCGGAAAGCGCGCCTGCGCCAGGGCGAAGATGGCCGGGTCCGGCTTCACCATCCGCTCCTCGCCCGACACGATGATATCGCGAAAGCGAGCGAACGCGGGCTCTGTTGAAGCGAAGCGCGGCCAGAACTCGTGCGAGAAATTGGTGATGCCGTAGAGAGGCACGCCCCCGTCGGCGAGCGCATGAACCAGTTCGATCATGCCGTCGATCGGCCCGGGCAGCGTTTCCAGCCAGCGCGGCACATAAGCCTCTATGAGCGCGCGCTCCTCGGGAAAGGCGGCGACAAGCTCGGCGGTGGTTTCGGCGGCGGGACGCCCCGCATCGTGCTGGAAATGCCATTCCGGCGTCACGACATGCGTGCAGAACCATTCGAGCCGGTCCCGGTCGGGGATCAGCTTCTCGTAGAGGTAGCGCGGATGCCAGTGATAAAGCACGCCGCCGATATCGAAGATAACGGCGTCGATCAAAGCGTCTGCGTTCAGCGAGGGATCAGCCGCGAAGACTAACCCTGGCGCGCCTTGAAGCGACGATTCGTCTTGTTGATCACATAGGTGCGGCCACGGCGGCGGATGACGCGGCAATCGCGATGGCGTCCCTTGAGGGACTTGAGGCTGTTCCGGATCTTCATGTTTTCCGCCTGCGAAACTGATTTTGGTGCTGTTCAAGAGCGCGCGTCCCTACGGGGCAAACCGCATGAAGTCAAGGCTTCCGGCTTGCCCGCAGCGCCGCGTGCATTACATGGGCGCCATGCTGTCCCGCTTCCGATCCCGCCCGAAACGTACCGATCGCCTGGCGGAAGGCCTGCGTCTTTATGCAATCGGCGACATCCATGGCCGCAGCGACCTTCTGGACACGCTTCTCACGCAGATCGATGCCGACCTGAAGGGCTGGAGCGGCGATTCGGAGATCATCTTTCTGGGCGACTACGTGGATCGCGGCAACGCATCGGCGGCCGTGCTGGAAAGACTTGCCGGGGGGGCGCCGTCGGGGCGGCGCTGGACGCTGCTGAAAGGCAACCACGAATCGATTCTCTCTCACCTCGTCAGTGGCCGCCCGCGTGAGGACGATGCACTCTATCCGGCATGGCTGAAGCACGGCGGACGCGAGACGCTGGCGAGTTACGGCCTGCCGGCGACGCTCGCGTTCGGCGACGACGAAGCCGCCGCGCTCGGCGCGCTGCGGGACGTGATGCCCCGCGCCCATGTCGAGCTGCTCGATTCGCTGGACCTGATGCGCCGCGAAGGCGACTATCTTTTCGTCCACGCCGGTATCCGGCCCGGCGTGCCGGTGGAAGAGCAGCGCCAGCGCGATCTCATCTGGATTCGCGAGGCCTTCCTTGAACACCGGGGCGACCACGGTTTCCACGTCGTCCACGGCCATTCGATCACGCGCGACGTCGATGCGCAGGCGAATCGCACCGGCATCGACACCGGCGCCTACGCCACCGGCCGCCTGACCGCGATGGTGCTGGAAGGCGATTCGCGGCGTTTTCTCTCGACCTGAAGGCTCAAACGCGCGCGGCGAGCTTTTCTTCCCACGCGAGCGCATGCGACACGATCGTGTCGAGATTGCCGTGGCGCGGCTGCCAGCGGAACGTGTCCAGAATCTTCGCGTTATCGGCGACCAGCGCATCGGGGTCGCCCGCACGGCGCGGCTCCATGCGCCGCTCGATCCTGCAGCCCGAGACGCGCTCGACGGCATCGAGCACTTCGAGCACCGAGAAACCGCGATTGTAGCCGCAGTTGAGCGTTACCGACTCGTCCGGCCGCTCCTCGAGCCAGGCCAGCGCCAGCACGTGCGCGGCGGCAAGGTCGCTGACGTGGATATAATCGCGCACCCCGGTGCCGTCGGGCGTTTCATAGTCGGTGCCGAACACCGAGACATGCGAACGCTTGCCGCTCGCCGCCTCGACCGCAACCTTGATGAGATGCGTCGCGCCCGCCGTCGATTGGCCGGTGCGTCCCGCCGGATCCGCGCCCGCCACGTTGAAATAGCGCAGCGCCGCATAGTTGATCGGGTGCGCTGCGGCGACATCGGCGAGCATGAACTCGGTCATCAGCTTCGATGTGCCGTAGGGGTTGATCGGCATGCGCGGCGTTTCCTCGTCCACGGGCGTGTGGTCGGGGATGCCGTACACCGCCGCGGTCGAGGAAAAGATGAAGTGTTTCACGCCGCTGCGCACCGCCGATTCGATCAGCGTGCGGCTCGCCGCCGTGTTGTTGCGGTAGTATTTCAGCGGATCGCTGACCGATTCCGGCACCACCACCGATCCCGCGAAGTGCATGATCGCATCGATGCCCTGCTCGGCGACGATGCGCGGAACCAGCGCCTCGTCGGCGACATTGCCTTCATGGAACGTCACGTCTTCGGGCACCGCCCACCGAAAGCCGGTGACGAGATTGTCGATCACCGACACCCGGTGGCCCGCATCCTTCAGCGCAAGCACGGCATGGCTGCCAATGTATCCCGCGCCGCCCGTCACCAGAACCGATGCCATTCCCGCCACTCCCGTCTGTGCCCATGCCCGATATGCGGACGGGGCAAGACCCGCAAGCCGTTCAGGCATAAGAAAGCTGTGAACGGTCAGGATGATGCGATAAGATCGCCCAACCGTTTCAGGGGAACCACTATGCAGAAACAGGCCCTCGCGCTCACGGCGCTCGCACTTCTCGCCGCCTGCACCACCAACCGATTCGAAGCCGATGTCACGCGCTTCCACATGACACAGCCGGGGCTGCGCGGCAGCATCCACCTGGAACCGATCGACAAGGCGGCGGCAGGAACGCTGGAGTTCCAGAACTACGCGTCGGCGGTGAACGCGGAGCTTGCCGAGCATGGCTTCAGCGTCGCGCCCGGCCGGGACACCGCCGAATATATCGGCGTGCTCGCCTACGGCCAGACGATGCGCGAAGGCATCGGCGGGGGCTCGCCCGTCACGATCGGGATCGGTGGCGGCACGTTCGGACGGAACGTCGGCGTCGGCCTCGGCACCAGCTTCGGAATCGGTGAGAAGAAGTCCAAGGAAACCGCGATCAACATGCTTGCGCTCAAGATCGAGCGCGCCTCGGACAAGAGCATCGTTTGGGAAGGCCGCGCCGTCGCCGAAGCGGGCAGCACCGCGCGCTACGGACCGCTGCCGGAGGCCATGCCTGCGCTTGCCGATGCACTTCTGCGTGACTTTCCGGGCACATCGGGGCAAACCGTGACGTACAAATCCGAGTAACCCCGCACCCGCAGGAGTTTCATGACCGTCACCGTTTCCGCCGCCTTCGACGGCGGCAATATCGCCGTTACGCGCGCCGAACGCGCGGACGACATCGTCCTCACCATCCCGCGCGACCACATGTCGGAGTTCGCGCAGTGGTTTTATTTCCGCCTGTCGGGGGTGCGCGGCGAGGCCTGCGTGATCCGTCTGGTGGACCTCGAAGCCTCCGCCTATCCGGGCGGCTGGCCGAACTACCGGGCCGTAGTCTCTTATGACCGCAGCGATTGGCGGCGCGCCGACTCACGCTACGACAAGGCCGCGGACGGCGGCACGCTCACCATCCGGCTGACACCGGACGCGGACAGCGTCTGGATCGCCTATTTCGCGCCCTACAGCATGGAGCGGCACAACGATCTCGTCGCCCGCATCGGCAGCGCGCCGGGCGTGACGAGCGAGGTGATCGGCAAGACGCTCGACGGGCAGGACATGGACCTGCTGACAATGGGCGAGGGTCCGTTGAACCTGTGGTTCATCGCCCGCCAGCATCCCGGCGAGACGATGGCCGAGTGGTGGATGGAAGGCGCGCTCGAACGCCTGATCGACCCTGCCGACCCCGTGGCGCGTGCACTCCGCGCGACGGCCACGCTTCATATCGTACCCAACATGAACCCGGACGGGTCGCGGCGCGGACACCTGCGCACGAACGCCGTCGGCGTGAATCTCAACCGCGAATGGGCCGCGCCCTCTCTCGAACGCAGCCCCGAAGTCCATTCGGTGCTCGCGCGCATGGATCGCGACACGCCCGATTTCGTGCTCGACGTCCACGGCGACGAGGCGATCCCGAACAATTTCATCGCGGGCTTCGAGGGCATCCCCTCGATCACGCAGGCCATGACGGATCGCCTCGCGGCCTACATTGCGATCCTTGACCGCATTTCGCCGGATTTTCAGACCGTCGACGGCTACGGGACACCGGCGCCGGGCACTGCGAACCTCACCGTCGCCACCAACGCGCTCGCCGAGCGCTACGGATGCCTGTCGATGACGCTCGAAATGCCGTTCAAGGATGCCGATGTCGCGCCTGATCCGGTCTATGGCTGGTCCCCTGCGCGATCGAAGGCACTCGGGCGCGATTGCCTCGCGGCGACGCTCGACGTGCTTCCCCAACTCCGCTGACCATCAGGATATTGCGCCATGCCCCGTCTCGTACTGCTGCGCCACGGCCAGTCGGCCTGGAACCTTGAAAACCGCTTCACCGGCTGGTGGGATGTCGACGTGACCGAGCTTGGCGTCACCGAAGCCCGCGCCGCCGGGCAGATGCTCGCCGATGCGGGGTTCGATTTCGACACCTGCTTCACCAGCGTGCAAACCCGCGCGATCAAGACGCTCAATCTCGCGCTCGAGGAAATGGGCCGTCTCTGGCTTCCCGTCACCAAGGACTGGCGGCTCAACGAGCGCCACTACGGCGGTCTCACCGGGCTCAACAAGCAGGAGATGACCGCCAAGGTGGGCGCCGAACAGGTGCACATCTGGCGCCGCAGCTTCGACATCCCGCCGCCCGAGCTTGAAGCGGACAGTGCGTTCGACGTTTCGAAGGACCGGCGCTACGCGGGCATCGCAGTGCCGCGCACCGAAAGCCTGAAGGACACGATCGCCCGCGTGCTGCCCTATTGGGATGCCGCCATCGCCCCGCGCCTGAAGGCCGGGGAGCGCGTCGTGATCTCAGCGCACGGCAACAGCCTGCGTGCGCTGGTGAAACACCTGTCGGGCATTTCCGACGACGAGATCCCGACGCTCGAAATCCCGACCGGCCAGCCGCTCGTTTACGAGCTTGATGCCGATCTAAAGGAGATCGAGCGCTACTACCTGAAAGACCGCGCCTAGCGCTTGCCGAGCACCGACCGCGCCGCCGTCACCATCGCTTCGACGCCGGTGCGGATCGTCGGCTCCGGGTCGGGCGCGAATTTCGAGGAGTGGAGCGAGGGCAGTTTCGTCGGATCGCCGCCTGCCGCATCATAAGTCGATTGCTTGACGGCGCCGATGCGGAACAGCGTGCTCTCGATGCTTTTATCGGCGCGGTGGTAGCGGCTGAAATCCTCTCCGCCCATCTCGGGACGATACGGCTTCACCTTGTCTTCGCCGAAGCGCTCGGTGAACGCCGCCTTGATCGTCATCGTCTGCGCCGGGGTGTTGTAGGTCGCAGGCGTGAACTCGTCGGCCACGATCACGACCGGCATCAGATCTTCGGGCATGCCAGCCGCAATCGCCTCGCCGCGTACGATCCGCTTGATGCCGTCGATCAGGAACTGCCGCGTTTCGTCCGAATAGCTGCGGACCGTGAGTTGCAGATGCGCGGCATCGGAAATGATGTTGTGTTTCGTACCCGCATTGAACGCCCCGACCGTCACCACCGCCGGGGTCTGCGGATCAAGCTCTCGACTGATGAGCGTCTGCAGCGTGCCGACGATGCGGCTCGCCAGCACGACCGGGTCTTTGGTGGTATGCGGATAGGCGCCGTGACCGCCTTTGCCCTTCACCTCGATATCGACCGAATCGACGTTCGCCATCACGAACCCGTCGGATATTCCCAGCGTCCCGGTCGGCAACGTGGCGCTGTCGTGCAGGCCGATGACGTGTGCGGGTTTCGGAAAACGCTCGTAGAGACCATCGGCAAGCATGTCCCGCGCACCGCCGCCGCGTTCCTCCGCCGGCTGCATGATGACGATGAGCGTGCCTGCCCATTCGCCCTTCGTCGCGGCGAGGTGCCGGGCCGTTCCGATCATGCTCGACATGTGGATGTCGTGCCCGCAGGCATGCATCACACCCGACGAACCCCCGCCTTCAAGCTGGATCGTCTTCTTGCTGGCATAGGGAAGTCCGGTTTCCTCCGTGACGGGAAGCGCGTCCATATCGGCGCGCAGCATCACCACGGGGCCATCACCGTTCTTCAGCATCGCCACGACGCCGGTTTTGCCGACACCCGTCGTCACCGTGAAACCGGCTTTCTTCAGTTCTGCCGCCATGCGCGCAGAGGTTTCCACTTCCTGGAACGAAACCTCGGGATTGGCGTGCAAATGTTTGTAGAGCGCCACGAGATACGGCGTATCCGCCGCGACTGCATCGGACAGTGTATCGGCGGCTGCGGGCACGGCAAGGCCCATGAAAATGGCGGCGGCAACAAAACGGCGCATCGGCTTCTCCCGGTTCGAAGAGGCGACACTATCCGCTCGTTTCGCAAAAGTCCTTTTGAAAGGTCCGAACCCCCATATGGAAAGGGGCCGCGCCGAAATAATCCGGCGCGGCCCACTCCTTCGGGCAGGGTGACCCGCGCACGTTGGGGGCAGATATTGCGCGAGTCGAAGAGAAAACACCGCACGCGACAAGCGGTTCCCTCCACGCTAAGATTTCGCTCGTGAAAACCGCAATCGCCGACCGACTGAGCCCCGTTTCGATCGATGCCTGTCCTGCGGCGTTTTCGCGGCGTCTGATGCACGACTTCAGGACATACGGATTCGGCGTGGTGACGGACCACGGCATCCCGGCCGAAACCATACGCGCGGCTGAGACGGCAGCACGCCGTCTGTTCGCGCTGCCGGACGCGGTGAAACGGCAATGGCATATCCGCGGCGCCGGGGGGGCGCGCGGATATACGCCGTTCGGTATCGAGGCCGCCAAGGACGCCGCGACGGCGGACCAGAAGGAGTTCTGGCATGTCGGCCGCGCGCTTCCCGCGGGGCATCGTTACGAGGCGGTCATGCCGCCGAACGTCTGGCCCGACGTTCCGGGCTTTCGCGAGGCGGCACTCGATATCTTCGCGGCGTTCGAAGCGACGGGCGCGCGCCTGCTCGAAGCCATTGCCATCGGGCTCAACCTGCCCGCGGATTTTTTCGCCGCCCCGACGCGCGAGGGCAACAGCGTGCTGCGCTTCCTGCATTATCCGCCGCAGCCCGCAGCGCCGAGCGGCATCCGCGCTGCGGCGCACGAGGACATCAACGTCATCACGCTGCTGCTGGGCGCGCAGGAAGCCGGGCTTGAACTGCTGACGCGCGACGGGACATGGCTTGCCGTGAAACCGCCCGAAGGCGCGCTTGTCGTCAACATCGGCGACATGCTGCAGCGCCTGAGCAATCACGTGCTGCCATCGACAACGCACCGTGTATCGAACCCGGTCGGCGAGGCGGCGAAGCGCGCGCGCTATTCGATGCCGTTCTTCCTGCACTTCGCGCCCGACTATCTGATCGAGACGCTGCCGGGCTGCATCACGCCCGACAATCCCGACCGCTATCCCGAGGGATTGACGGCCAACGCCTATCTGATCGAACGTCTTCGGGAGATCCGGTTGCTGTAAATCCGCCGGGAATTTCTTTCGGGAACGGAACAATACGCGTTCGTAATCAGTTGCGTGGACGTACAGAATTGAGCCGGAAGAGCCATTCATGCTGCAGTCGCGCAGTTATGCACCCTCGCCTCGCCTCGCGCCCTATGTGGCGCGCCATTACGTGTTCCGTGCGGCGCTTCCTCCCGATTTCACGATGGTGGATCGCCTGCTCGCCGAAACGGCGTTTGTCCGTATCCTCATCACCGGAGACTGGGCGGCGGAAACGTCGGAGGGGGCGTGGGAGCGACCGGGCGACGTGCTGCTCTTCGGGGCCAACGCAAAGCCCTTTCGGGTGCGGGTGCGCGGGCCGTTCTTCATCGTCGGCATCGCGCTGCGCCCCTCCGGCTGGCGCGCGCTTTCCGACCGCCCTGCTTCGGACTTCGCCGACCGCATGGTCCGCCTTGCCGACGTGTGGGGCGAGGACGCCGAAGCGCGGCTCGCGGCGGTTGCGACGCTGACCGACGACGATGCGATCGTCTCGATCTGCGAAGACGCGATCGCCGCCCGGTTGACTGTGCCCGGACGGGTGAACGCCGCAATGGAGCGCCTCGAAACCGTCGCGCGCCTCGACAGCGCGACGCGCGTGGAAGACCTCGCCGACCAGCTCGGCATCTCGTCGCGCCAGCTCGAGCGGCTGTCGACGGCGCATTTCGGGCATACGCCCAAGACCGTGATGCGGCGCAGCCGCTTCCTCGACATGGCCGCCGCCGTGCGCGGGCTCGGCGATCCCGACGAGAGCTATCTCGCCGCGCTGCGCTATTTCGACCAGTCGCACCGCACCCGCGAGTTCAAGCACTTCATCGGGATGACGCCCGCCGAGTTCGAGCGGACGCCGACGCCGCTGCTCGACGCCGGCATCCAGCTGCGCCAGGACCGCAAACAGCACCGGCTGTAAGTGGGCGAAGTGGAGGCCAAGACACTGCTGACATTTCGGTTGGAAAAATATCCTTATTTTACAATGACTTATTCGCCGAACACGCGCTTGAAGGTCGTGTCGACGTGCTTGAAGTGATACCCGAGATCGAAGAGCCCTTCGAGCTGCGCATCGGAAAGCTGCGCGGTGACATCGGGATCGGCCTTGAGCAGATCGAGAAGCTGGAGCTGCCCGTCTGAATCCCACACTTTCATCGCGTTTCGCTGCACGAGCCGGTACGAATCCTCGCGGCTGACCCCCGCCTGCGTGAGCGCCAGCAGCACGCGCTGCGAGTGGATGAGGCCGCCCATCTTGTCGAGATTCCTGCGCATCCGCTCCGGATAGATGAGCAGCTTGTCGATCACGCCGGTGAGGCGGACGAGCGCGAAATCGAGCGTTACCGTCGCATCCGGCCCGATCATGCGCTCGACCGACGAGTGCGAGATGTCGCGCTCGTGCCAGAGCGCGACGTTTTCCATCGCCGGAATCGTATAGCCGCGCACGAGACGGGCGAGGCCGGTGAGGTTTTCGGTGAGCACGGGGTTGCGCTTGTGCGGCATCGCCGACGAGCCCTTCTGGCCGGGCGAGAAATACTCCTCCGCCTCCAGCACCTCGGTGCGCTGCAGGTGGCGGATTTCCACAGCCAGCCGCTCGACCGACGAGGCGATGACGCCGAGCGTGGCGAAATACATCGCGTGGCGGTCGCGCGGGATCACCTGCGTCGAGACCGGCTCGGGCTTGAGCCCCATCGCCTTCGCGACATGCTCCTCGACGCGCGGATCGATGTTCGCGAAGGTGCCGACCGCGCCGGAAATGGCGCAGGTGGCGACCTCTTCACGCGCCGCGACCATGCGCGCGCGGCAGCGTTCGAATTCGGCATAGGCCTGCGCGAGCTTGAGCCCGAAGGTGGTCGGCTCGGCATGGATGCCGTGGCTGCGGCCCATCGTCGGCGTCATCTTGTGTTCAAACGCGCGGCGCTTGATCGCGGCGAGCAGCGCATCGAGATCGGCGATGATGAGATCCGACGCGCGCACCAGCTGCACGCTCAGGCAGGTATCGAGCACGTCGGAGCTGGTCATGCCCTGATGGACGAAGCGCGCCTCCTCGCCGACATGCTCGGCAAGGCTGGTGAGGAAGGCGATGACGTCGTGCTTCACCTCGCGCTCGATCTCGTCGATGCGCGCGACGTCGAAGCCGCCGCGTTCCCATACCGCCTTCGCCGCCTCGCGGGGCACGACGCCGAGCTCGACGAGCGCATCCATGGCGTGCGCCTCGATCTCGAACCAGATCTGGAAACGGGTTTCGGGTTCCCAGATCGATGTCATCTCGGGGCGGCTGTAACGTGGAATCATGCGCGGGGCTCCTGTTCAGGGCCGCGCGGGTAGCAGACGGGGGACACGGTTTCCAGAGCGTGTGGTCTGGGTTTCTTTGTTCGCCCCTCTCCCCGGCCCTCTCCCCGGCGGGGAGAGGGAGATGAGGGTGTGCGGGGATTCAGTTCAGGGCGGAGCGAAAATGGTGGATTTCGAGAACCGGAGCGGAGCGTACTAAAAGTACGTGAGCACCGGAAGCGCAGAAAGCCGCCGTTTGCAGCCCGTCCTGGGCTGAACCCCCGCACACCCTAGAGGAGGCCGAGGGCCTTGAAGCTGGCGTGCCCTTCGCGGCCGATGACGATGTGGTCGTGAAGCTGGATGCCGAGCACGCGCGCCGCATCGCGGACGTGGCCGGTGAGCTGGATGTCGTCCCGGCTCGGTTTCGGGTCGCCCGAGGGGTGATTGTGGACAAGGATGAGCGCGGTTGCGCCGAGATCGAGCGCGCGGTGGATAACTTCGCGGACGTAAACCGAGGTCTGGTTCACGGTGCCGTCCGACATCGCCTCGTCGGCGATCAGCACGTTGCGCGAATCGAGGAACAGCACGCGGAAGCGTTCACGGCCGAGGTGCGCCATGTCGGCGTGAAGATAATCGAGCAGCGCCTGCCAGCCGGCGAGCACGGGCTTGCCGTAGACATTGGCACGCTGCAGGCGAAGCGCCGAGGCGCGCACGAAGGCGAGCGTGGCGATCACCGTTTCCCCGACGCCGGGGACGCGCTTCAGATCGCGCGGCTCCGCCGCGATGACGGCGGCGTAGGAACTGAACCGCGCGATCAGCGCCTTCGCCAGCGGTTTGGTGTCGCGGCGGGGGATGGCGAGGCCGAGGATATATTCGAGCAGCTCGTAATCGTGAAAAGCATCGCCGCCGCCCTGCAGCATACGGGCGCGCATGCGGGCGCGGTGCCCCGCATCGGGAGAAGAATCAGGGTCCATATCGGCCATGAAACGAAACTAGCCGCAAGCCGGGGGGCTGGGCCAGTCCCTTGCGGGCGCCGGGCCGTTCTGGCTTAAAAGAAAGATGAGCATCATCCCCTGCCAGCGCGACCGCTTCGAGATCCCGCGCGATGTCGCGTACCTGAACTGCGCCTACATGTCCCCGCTCGCCCGCGACGTCACCGAGGCGATCAACAAAGGTGCAGCGCTGAAAACCGCACCCTGGACGTACACGCCTGCGGACTTTTTCGCGCACACCGAAGCGCTGCGCACCCGGTTCGCGGCGCTTGCCGGGGGCCGCCCGGACGATTTCGCGCTCGTCCCCTCCGTCAGCTACGGACTCGCGGTCGCCGCGCGGAACCTGCCGCTGAGGCCCGGGCAGGAGATTATCGTGCTGGCGGACCAGTTCCCCTCCAACCTCTACGTCTGGCGCGAGCACGCCACCGCGCAGGGCGCGCGCATCGTGACGGTGACGCGCGGAGACGGCGAGGCGTGGACGCCCGCCGTGCTCGCCGCGATCGGCCCGGACACGGGCATCGTCGCCGTGCCGAACTGCCACTGGGCGGACGGCGGCTTCGTCGATCTGGACGCCGTGGGCGCGGCCTGCCGCAAGGCCGGGGCGGCGCTCGCGCTCGATCTTACCCAGTCGATCGGCGCGCTGCCGTTCGACGCAGGCCGCGTGCAGCCCGATTTCATGGTCGCGGCCTGCTACAAGTGGGGCATGGGCCCCTACGGCACTGCCATGCTGTATGTCGCGCCCAAGCATCAGGGCGGCACACCCATTGAGCACAACTGGATGAACCGGGGCGGCAGCGAGGATTTTTCCCGGCTGGTCGATTACCGCGACGATTTCCAGCCCGGCGCGCGCCGGTTCGACATGGGCGAGAAATCAAACCCGCCGCAGGTGATGGGCGCCGCCGCCGCGATCGACATGCTGATCGGCTGGGGCGTCGCGAACATCGCCGAAACGCTGGGCGCGCGAAATCTCGCGCTCGGCGAGGCGGCGCGCGGCATCGGCCTTCTGGCGCCCGATCCGGCCACGCGGGCGCCGCATTTTCTTTCGCTCGGCTTTCCGGGAGACGTGCCCGCCGGGCTGCCCGAACGCCTGGCCCGGGAAAACGTCTTCGTGTCGCTGCGCGGCCGATCGCTGCGCGTGACGCCGCATCTCTATAACGACGATACCGACTGCGACCGGCTGATCGCAGTGCTGCAGAAGGCGCTGCGCTGATGGAAATTCGCCTCGACGATCTGCAAGGGCCCGAAATCGCCGCGATGCTGCAGGCGCATCTCGACGAGATGCACCGCCATTCGCCCGCCGAAAGCGTTCATGCGCTGGACCTCGACGCGCTGCGCGTGCCCGAGATCACCTTCTGGACGGTGTGGGACGAAGGCGTGCTGCTGGGCTGCGGCGCGCTGCGCGAACTCGACGCGAAGCACGGCGAGATCAAATCGATGCGGACCGACGAGCGCCACCGCAGGCGCGGCGTCGCGACGGTTCTGCTGGACCACATCATCGAGGAGGCGCGGCGGCGCGGCTATGCCCGGCTGAGCCTGGAGACCGGAACGCCCGCCGCGTTCGACGCCGCGCGGCTGCTCTATGCGAGCCGCGGTTTCACGCTGTGCCCGCCGTTCGGGGATTATCGCGAAGACCCCTACAGCGTGTGCATGTCGCTGGCGCTGTGAACCGCCACATCCTGCCCTCGGTCATGCTGAACTCGTTTCAGCATCCATAGGGCAGCGCCGCCGCACCGCCGCATGGACCCTGAAACGAGTTCAGGGTGACGGTTCTTGGGAGGTGGGCGGTCAGGCCGCGTAGGGCGGGTGGTCGAAGCCGCCGGGGGACTTCGTGAAGATCTCGCAGCCGGTTTCGGTGATGCCGATCGAATGTTCGAACTGCGCGGAAAGCGAGCGGTCGCGCGTGACCGCCGTCCAGCCATCGTCGAGCACCTTCACGTCGGCGCGGCCGAGATTGATCATCGGCTCGATCGTGAAGAACATGCCCGGCTTCAGCAGCACGCCGCGCCCCGGCTTGCCGACATGGACGACGCTCGGCTCGTCGTGGAACACGCGCCCGAGACCGTGCCCGCAGAAATCGCGCACGATGCCGCAGCGCTGCTCTTCGGCGTAAGACTGGATGGCGTGGCCGATGTCGCCGAGGCGGTTGCCGGGTTTCGCCGCCGCGATACCGCGCATCAGGCATTCATAGGTGATATCGACAAGGCGGCGCGCCTTGAGCGGCACATCGCCGACAAGGAACATGCGGCTGGTATCGCCGTGCCAGCCGTCGACGATGACGGTGATGTCGATATTGGCGATATCGCCCTTTACCAGCTTCTTCGCGCTGGGGATGCCGTGGCAGACGACGTGGTTGATGCTGATGCAGCTGGAATGGCTGTAGCCCTTGTAGAACACGGTGGCGGGAACGCCGCCGCGCTCGCGCACGAATTCATAGACCATCGTGTCGAGATCGATCGTGCGGGCGCCGGGCACGACGTGCGGCACCAGCATATCGAGCGCCGCCGCGGCGAGCCGGCCCGCGCGGCGCATGCCTTCGAACGCTTCGGGGCCGTGCAGCTTGATGCCCGACGCATCGAGAATGACGTCTGAAACTTCCATATCCATGGCCCTATCCTAACGCGCTCTGAATACCCAAACTGATCCGATCGGGCAACGGTCGCGCATCGCCGCGCCATCACGCTTTACCCTGTCGGCGGCTGCGGCTACGGATAGCCGCATGGCCGAAACCCGCATCTGGACCGCCGCGCTCGTCGTCATCGGCGACGAGATTCTCTCCGGCCGAACCCAGGACGCCAACCTCGCCTATCTCGCGAAATGGCTTAACATTCAGGGCATACAGCTTGCCGAGGCGCGCGTCGTCGCCGATCAGATGGGTGCCATCGTCAGCGCCGTCAATGCCTGCCGCGCAGAGTGCGACTATGTGTTCACCACCGGCGGCATCGGGCCGACCCACGACGACATCAGCGTCGACGCGGTCGCCGAGGCGCTGGGCCTGCCTGTCGTGCTGCACCCCGCAGCCGAAGCGATGCTGCGCCAGTATTACGGCGAACGCATCACCGAGGCGCGGCTGCGCATGGCGCGCGTGCCCGAAGGCGCCGACCTGATCGAAAACCCGGTTTCCGGCGCGCCCGGCATTCGCATCGGCAACGTGTTCATGCTGGCGGGCGTGCCCAAGATCACGCAGGGCATGCTCGCAGGGCTCGACGGCAAGCTCGAAGGCGGGCTGCCCGTGCTCGACCGCACGGTGGGCGCGTGGGTGCCCGAAAGCAGCGTCTCCGAACTGCTGATCGCGGTGGAGCGGGAAAAGCCGGGCATCCAGATCGGCAGCTATCCCTTCTGGCGGGAGGGGCGCATCGGCGCCAACTTCGTGATCCGCAGCCGCGAACAGCCCGCGCTCGACGACGCCGCCGCGCGGCTGATGCAGGCGCTCTCCGCCGCCGGACACGACCCCCTCGACGGCGCGATCTAGAGACGCTAGGCACGCCCGACACCGCAGCGGCCCACGTGGCGGAATTGGTAGACGCAAGGGACTTAAAATCCCTCGGGAGTTTCTCCCTTGCCGGTTCGATCCCGGCCGTGGGCACCAAGGGCTTCAACGGGCGCGGCGGCCTTCCCTCCCGAGGGTCAGCGCATGGGCAAGCGCCGCGACGCCGAGCGCCAGCATCGCCGTGAGTACGACGCCGTAGAAGCCCGCGCTTGGCTTCGGCGGGCCGTTGAGCAGATGATCGAGCGTGGGAACGAGCAGCGAAAGCATGAGACCGCAGAAGGCGCCCCATGCGGCTGCAAGCCCGCCGGGGCCGAGGCGCCGGGTCGCCAGCGCGGCAAATGCGAGCGCCGCGCCGATCAGAACCTCGTCAAAAGCGAGCGGGACGAGGCGCGGACTTCCCCACCACCGGGCCAGCTCGCTTGCCGCGAGCAGAGTTCCGGCGGCGAAGGTGATGATGCGGAAGCGTTTCATCCGCACCGGCTAGCAGCAATCCGCACGCCGCGCGAGACGCGCCGTGCTAGTCGAGCGCAGCGGCGTCGAGCGGTGTCAGCGCGGCTGTGGCCGCAGCGGTGGCACTGCGGACAGCATCGGGCGACGCGATGAGCCCGCGCCCCTTGAGATAGCCATCCGGCCCCCACGCCGCTTCACTCGTGTATTCCTGCAGGAACACGGCAAGCGCGGGTTTCGCGCGGGCATGTTCACCCTTCACATAGATGAACATCGCACGCGAGGCGGGGTACTCGCCGCTGGCGATGACATCGTATTCCGGTTCGATACCGTCGAGCGAAACACCCTTCAATTTGTCGAGATTTTCTTCGAGATACGAATAGCCGAACGCGCCGATCGCGCGCGGATTGGCGACGAGTTTCTGGACGATGAGATTGTCGTTCTCGCCGGCTTCGACATAAACGCCGTCCTCGCGAAGGCGCGTGCAGCGGGACTTGTATTCCTCTTCGTTGGACGCCTTGAGCGCCTTGAGTTCCGGGAAGGTGCTGCAGCCCACTTCCATGATGAGCTCGTTGAACGAATCGCGCGTTCCCGACGTCGGCGGAGGGCCGAGCACCTCGATCTTGCGGTTCGGGAGTTTGGGATCGACCTCGTTCCAATTCTGCACGGTGTTCTTCGAACCGTCGGGCTTCGTCGCTGCAAGGGCAAGAAACACCTGCCGGGTGGTCAGCGCCATGTCCGCATCGGTTTTCGACTGCGCGAGTGCGAGGCCATCAAGCCCGACCTGCACCTCGACAATCTGCTTGACGCCGTTCGTCGCGCAAAGCTCGACCTCGCTTTTCTTGATGCGGCGCGAAGCGTTGGCGATGTCCGGGTGCTGCGTGCCGACGCCGCCGCAGAACAGCTTGATGCCGCCGCCGGTGCCGGTCGATTCGACGATCGGCGCAGCCGCCGCCGGATATTTGCGGCGGAAGTTTTCGGCAACCGCCGTGGTGAACGGATACACGGTGGACGAGCCGACGATACGAAGCGCCGGGCCGGAGACATTGACGCCGCCGGTCGCGGCCGTGTCGCCGCCAGCCGGGGGCGTGGGCGCGGGAGACGAATCGCAGGCGGCGAGCGCCATGAGGCCGATACCGGCAAGGGCGAGGCTGGTGATGCGCATGGGGTCTACGTCTCCGCTTGAATTGGGCGTTCTGTATGCCACGCCGCCTAGGCGCGTTCGATGACGATTTGGTGACAGTGAAAAGTCGGGTTGGTGACACCGGCGCGGTGCGCACCAGCATTACCATCTTTGTTTGCCCCTCTCCCCGGCCCTCTCCCCGGCCCTCTCCCCGATGGGGCGAGGGAGATTAGTGAGCGGCGTTCCAGTTCTGGCCGGTGCCGACCTCGACCACGAGCGGAACGGCGAGTTCGACAACCGGGGCGCAGGCATCTTCCATCACGCGCTTGATGATCGCGCCTGCCGCCGCAGCCTTTTCGGTCGGCACTTCGAACACCAGTTCGTCGTGCACCTGCAGCAGCATGCGCGCGTCGGAGAGGCCTTCCGCCTCGAGCGCATCCTCGATGCGGATCATGGCGCGGCGGATGATGTCCGCCGCCGTGCCCTGCAGCGGGGCATTGATCGCGGCGCGCTCCCCGAAGGCCCGCTCGGCCTGGTTCGACGACTTGATGAGCGGCGTGTGGATGCGGCGGCCGAACAGTGTTTCGACATAGCCGATCTCGCGCGCGCCCATCTTCGTGCGCTCCATGTAATCGCGGATGCCGGGGAAGCGTTCGAAATAGCGCTTGATATAATCCCCCGCCGCGCCGCGATCGATGCCGAGATTGCGCGCGAGGCCGAACGCCGAGATGCCGTAGATGATGCCGAAATTGATCGCCTTCGCCTGACGCCGCACGAGCGATGTCATTTCCGCCATCGGCACGCCGAACATTTCAGAGGCGGTCATCGCGTGAATGTCGAGCCCGTCGGCGAAGGCCTGCCTGAGCTGCGGAATCTCCGCGATCTCGGCAAGCAGCCGCAGCTCGATCTGGCTGTAATCCGCCGAGAGCAGCACGTTTCCGCCCTCGGGAACGAAGGCATCGCGGATCTTGCGCCCCTCCTCGGTGCGGACGGGGATGTTCTGGAGGTTGGGATCGGTGGAGGACAGCCGCCCCGTGGTGGTGGAGGCGAGCGCGTAGCTGGTGTGGACGCGGCCCGTTTCCGGGTTGATCTGCTCCTGCAGGGTATCGGTGTACGTGGACTTCAGCTTGGCGAGCTGGCGCCAGTCCAGCACTTTCTGGGCGATTGGGACACCTTCGCCGGCGAGGCGATCGAGCACATCGACATCGGTGGAGTACGCGCCGGTCTTGCCCGATTTCTTGCCGCCCTGCAGGCCCATCTGCCCGAAAAGAATTTCGCCGAGCTGGCGCGGCGAGGCGACGTTGAAAGGACCGCCTGCGAGCGCATGGATTTCCCCCTCCAGCCGTTCGAGGCCGTGCGCATAATCCGCCGAAAGCCGCGCGAGCGCGGCGCGGTCCACCTTGATGCCGCGGCGTTCCATGCGCATCAGCACGGGGACGAGCGGGCGTTCGAGGGTTTCGTAAACGCGCGTGACCTTTTCCCGCCACAGACGCGGCTTCAGGTGCTGCCAGAGACGCAGCGTGCAATCGGCGTCCTCGGCGGCGTATTTCGTCGCGGCGTCGAGCGGCACCTTGTCGAAGGTGACCTGCGCCTTGCCGGTGCCCGCGACGGTCTTGAAGGCGACCGGCGTGTGGCCGAGCGTGCGCACCGAAAGCGCATCCATGCCGTGCCCGGCAGGCGCAGCGTTTTCCTGCGCCTTGCCCGAATCGAGCGCGTAGGAGATCAGCATCGTGTCGTCGAACGGCGCGATGGTGATACCGAGGCGCGACAGCACGAGCATGTCGTACTTGAGGTTCTGGCCGACCTTGAGCGTCGCCGGATCGGCGAGCAGCGGTTTCAGCCGGGCAAGCGCCTCCGCGCGGTCCACCTGCACGGGCGTCTCGCCGAGCAGCCCCTCGACGGCGACATGACCGAGCGGAATGTAGCAGGCGCGGTTCGGCGCGGTCGCGAGGCTGACGCCGACAAGATTGGCGCGCATCGCATCGAGGCTGTCGGTTTCGGTGTCGACCGCCACGGTGCCGGCCGCGAAGGCCTCCGCGATCCAGATATCGAGCGCTTCGAGCGTCGTCACCGTCTCGTACGTGTCGTGCTCGAAGGGCAGCAGCGCCGGCGAGAAGGCATCGGGCGCAGGCAGCGGCGCGCCGGCGCGCCCGGCGGACATTTCCTCCGCGCTGTGCTTGCCGAGCTTCGCGAGCAGCGTTCGGAAACCGTGCTTCTTGAAGAACGCGGCGAGAGGCTCGTGCGGCGGCTCCTTCAGCGCGAAGCTCTCGATGGGCTCGGCGAGCGGCCAGTCGGTTTTCAGCGTGACGAGCACGCGCGACATGCGGATGTCATCGACGCTCGACTGGATCATCTCGCGCAATTTGTCGCGCTTGATCTCGCCGGCGCGGGCGATCAGCGTCTCGACGTCGCCGTATTCCTGGATGAGCTGCGTCGCCGTCTTGGGGCCGACGCCGCGCACGCCGGGAATGTTGTCGACCGCGTCGCCCATCAGCGCCAGCACATCGCCGACCTTCTCGGGCGGCACGCCGAACTTCTCCTCGACATGCGCCACGTCCATGCGGAGGTCGCGCATCGTATCGAGCATGTCGATGCCGCCGCCGACGAGCTGCATCAGATCCTTGTCCGACGAGACGATGGTGACCTTCATGCCGTCTTCGCGCGCCTTCACGGCGTAGGCGGCGATGATGTCGTCGGCCTCGATGCCGATCTCCTCGATGCAGGGCACCGAGAAAGCGCGCACGGCATCGCGGATCAGCGGGAACTGCGGGATCAGGTCTTCGGGCGGCTCGGGCCGGTTCGCCTTGTATTCGGGATAGATTTCCATGCGGAAGCTGCGCTTCGAGGCATCGAGGATGACCGCCAGATGCGTGGGACTTTCGCCGCGGTTCAGCTCCTCGATCAGCTTCCACAGCATCGCCGTGAAGCCGAACACGGCGTTGACCGGCGTGCCTTCCGGGTCTGTGAGTGGCGGCAGCCGGTGGTAGGCACGGAAGATGAAGCTCGACCCGTCGACGAGGTAGAGATGCTTGGAGGCGTCGGTCATGGACGAGCGTTTAGCAAGCGGGTGCGACGTTGGCGAGAACCGGGATGAAAGATGAGAATTGAAAATTCTCCCTAAATTGCTTATTCTCCTATCATGAACACCTCACCCAGACATACCGAAGGGTTCGGACGCGCCGTACCGGTGGGCGCGAACGGGCGCATGAACCTGCCCGCCGACGTTCGCCGCGCGCTCGGCCTTGAAGGCGCGGGCAAGGTTTTCTTCGAACAGGACAGCGAGGGGGTGCGTATCATGACCTTCGCCCAGCGCCTGGAACGCGCGCGCGGCCGGCTGAGGTCGTTCGTCAAAACCGGCGAGCGGATATCCGACGAACTGATTCGCGAACGCCGCGCCGAGGACAGAAACGAAACCGGCCGGCGTGGCTGATATCGTCCTCGATTCGTCTGCCGTGCTGGCCATGCTTTGGGGCGAGCCGGGCGGCGAAAAGGTCGCGGCGGTCGCCGACGCTGCAGCGATCTGTGCGAACAATATCGCCGAAGTCGCAACCAAGCTGGCGGACAAGGGCGTACCGCAGGAGACGATCGTCGCCACGCTCACCGATCTCGAGCTTGAGGTTCATGACGTGGACACGGCGATGGCAATATCCATCGGCGCGCTGCGTGCATCGACGCGGGCGGCGGGACTTTCACTCGGCGACCGAAGTTGCCTTGCCCTTGCAAAGGCGCTCGGCGTACCGGCCATAACGACCGACCGCGCCTGGGTAGACATCGCGGACGCCTCCGGCGTGGAGGTGCGCTTGATCCGTTAGGGGATCAGCACCGTGTCTTCGGCGACCGGCGAGGGCTGCGGGTAATCGAGTGTGTAATGCAGCCCGCGGCTTTCGTGGCGGCGGAGCGCGGAGCGGACGATGAGGTCGGCGGCGGTCAGCAGATTGCGCAGCTCGATGAGATCGGGCGTGACGCGGAAGTGGCCGTAGAAATCCTCGACCTCGCCGGTGAGCAGCTTGATGCGGTGCTGCGCGCGTTCCAGCCGCTTGGTGGTGCGGACGATGCCGACATAGTTCCACATGAACCGGCGGATTTCCGTCCAGTTCTGCTTGATGACGACCTCTTCGTCCGAATCGGTGACGCGGCTTTCGTCCCATGCGCGGATCGGCGGCGGGGATGCGAGCCCGCCCCAGTTCGCGGTGATATGTTTCGCCGCCGCTTCGCCGAACACGAAGCATTCGAGGAGCGAATTGGAGGCGAGGCGATTGGCGCCGTGGAGGCCGGAGTGGCTGACCTCTCCCGCCGCATAGAGGCCGGGCAGGTCGGTCTTCCCGTCGCGGTCGATGACGACGCCGCCGCAGGTGTAGTGCTGCGCAGGCACGACCGGGATCGGCGCCTTCGTCATGTCGATGCCGAGGCCGAGCAGCTTCTCGTAGATGTTCGGGAAGTGGCCCTTCACGAAATCGGCGCCCATGTGGCTGATATCGAGGTGCACGTAATCGAGGCCGAGGCGCTTGATCTCGTGATCGATGGCGCGCGCGACGATATCGCGCGGCGCAAGCTCGGCGCGGGGATCGAAGCGCGGCATGAAACGCTCGCCGCCGCCGGGGACGCCGGGGGGCAGCTTCAGATGCCCGCCCTCGCCGCGCACGGCTTCCGTGATGAGGAAGTTCTTGACCTCCAGATTGTAGAGGCAGGTCGGGTGGAACTGCATGAATTCCATGTTGGCGACGCGGCAGCCCGCGCGCCACGCCATGGCGATGCCGTCTCCCGTGGCGCCGCGCGGCGCGGTGGAGAACAGATAGGTGCGGCCCGCGCCGCCGGTCGCGAGCACGGTCGCGTGCGCGGTCAGCGTCTCGACGCGGCCGGTTGCGCGGTTGAGCGCGTAGACACCCCAGACGTGGCCGTCGCCCGAATAGCGCTCCCCGTGACGGCTGGTGACGAGATCGATGCCCACCCTGTCCGGCAGCAGCGTGATGTTGGGGCTGGCGGCAGCGGCCTTTTCAAGCGCCTGCTGCACCGCCCAGCCGGTCGCATCATCAACGTGGACGATGCGGCGGTGACTGTGGCCGCCCTCGCGCGTGAGGTGCCAGCGCTCGGTGCCGCCTGCGTTGAAGGGCACGCCGATCTCGGCGAGGCGCTCGATCGCGGCGGGGGCGTTCTCGACGACGAACTCGACGATATCGCGTTGGTTGAGCCCCGCGCCCGCCACCATCGTATCTTCGATGTGGCTTTCGAACGTGTCGCCCGGCTCCAGCACGGCGGCGATGCCGCCCTGCGCCCACGCCGTCGACCCCGCCGACAGGTCCGCCTTCGAGAGCACCCCGACGCGGAAATGCTGCGCGAGGTTGAGCGCGCAGGTGAGCCCGGCGGCGCCCGAGCCGATGACGAGGACGTCGAACTGCACGTCAGGCGGCCCGCTGCTGGGTGAGGTGGAGGAACACGTCTTCAAGATCCGCCTCGCGCGTGGTGACATCCACGACGCCGAGGCCCGTGGCGCTGATCGCCTGCAGCAGCTCTCCGGCAGTAAGCACGCTGCGGTTGTAGGTGAGGGTGAGCTGGCGGGTGCCCTTCAGCTCGATCTTTTCGGCCGGTAGGCCGGCGGGCGGGCTATCGAGATCGCGGTCCAACGTGACGATCAGGCATTTTTCCTTCGCACTTGCGAGCAGCGCGTGCGTCTCGTCGTTCGCCACCACCTCGCCGTGGTTGATGATGGCGATGCGGTCGCAAAGCTCCTCGGCCTCTTCGAGATAGTGCGTGGTGAGCACCACTGTCGTGCCCGCCGCATGGAGCTGGCGCACATAGGACCAGAGCTGCTGGCGAAGCTCGATATCGACGCCCGCGGTGGGCTCGTCGAGGATCAGGATCGGCGGATTGTGGACGAGCGCCTTGCCGATCAGCAGTCGGCGCTTCATGCCGCCCGAGAGCGTGCGGGCGTAGGCGTGCGCCTTGTCTTCGAGCCGGAGCGCGCGGAGAATTTCCATCGTGCGGCGCTCGGACTTCGGCACGGCGTAGAGCCCGGCGTGAATTTCCAGCGTTTCGAACGGCGTGAAGAAGGCGTCGAACAGGATTTCCTGCGGCACGATACCGATCGCGCGCTTGGCGTTCCGGCGATCCTCGTCGATGTCGAAGCCCCAGATGCGCGCGCCGCCGCCCGTCTTGTTCACAAGGCCCGCGAGGATGTTGATGAGCGTCGACTTGCCCGCGCCGTTGGGGCCGAGCAGGCCGAAGATCTGGCCGCGCGGCACATCGAAGCTGACGCCTTTCAGGGCGCGCTTGCCGTCCGAATAGGTTTTTTCGAGGTCGCGGATTTCGATGGCGGGCTGCATGGATGCCTCGCATAGCGCGGACATCCATGCGCCGCAAAGGGTCTTATGCAGCCGCCACCATCGCCGCAATCGCGTCCGGCGGCAGATTGGTCGCCTCCTTGGCGATCTCTCCGACGATGCGGCCCGAAACCTCCTTGTGGTAATGCTTGCGCATCTCGCCGAGCGTGGCTGGGGGCGCGATGATGACGAGGCGGTCGGTTTTCCCCGAAAGCGCACGTTTTTTCAGGATTTCCGTGACTTCGACAGCGAAGCGGTCTTCGGCCAGCTGCTTGAAATCGGTTTCCTCGTAGCTGCTGCGCCGCGCGCCCACGCTCTGGAAACTGCGGCCCGGCCGGTCGCTCGAAAGCTCCCGATCAGGCCGCAATTCCTGCTCTTCCTCGCGGATCACCTGGAGATCGGGGAACTTCGTGTCGCCCTCATTGACGAGGAGCAAAAGCTTGCGCCCGTCGGCAACGCAAATCTCGGTCTTGTGCGGGAGGATCATGGCGTCTCCTTTTCTGCCTGTGTGACGCATCAACGAAGCAGGTCGAAAGCGGTTGCGAGGCCGTGGCCGGCGTTCCATAGAGCCAGCGCCATGCATGATATCCGCTCTATCCGGGAAAACCCCGCCGAATTTGATCTGGGTCTGGCGCGACGCGGCCTTGCGCCGCTGTCGGCCGAAATCATCGCCCAGGACGCGGCGCTGCGCGAAACGGTGACGACGCTGCAGGCCGCGCTGACGCGCCGCAACGAGGCTTCGAAGGCGATCGGCGCCGCGAAGGCACAGAAGGATGACGCCGCCGCCGCCGCGCTGATGGCGGAGGTGAGCGAACTGAAGACGCGCATCCCGGACCTTGAAGCGAAGGAGCGCGAACTTTCCGAGGCGCTGAATGCAAGGCTTTCGGGCATCCCGAACCTGCCCGCCGCCGATGTGCCGGAAGGGCCGGACGAAACCGCGAACGTCGTTCTGAAAACGTGGGGCGAACCCCGCGCCTTTGCGTTCGAACCCAGGGAGCACGACGCCGTGGCCGCGCCGCTGGGCCTTGATTTCGAACGCGCCGCGAAACTTTCCGGCGCGCGCTTTGCGGTGATGAGCGGCGGCGTTGCCCGGCTGCACCGCGCGCTCGCGCAGTTCATGCTCGACCGGCAGGTGGAGAACGGCTTCACCGAGACCGCCGTGCCGCTGCTGGTGCGCGACGAGGCGGTGTACGGCGTCGGCCAGCTTCCCAAGTTCGGCGACGACATGTTCCAGACGACGGACGGCCGCTGGCTGATCCCGACTGCCGAGGTCTCGCTGACGAACCTCGTCGCGGGCGATATCCTCGACAGCGCGAGCCTGCCGCTGCGCCTGACCGCGCTTTCCCCCTGCTTCCGCGCCGAGGCGGGGTCTGCCGGGCGGGACACCAAGGGCATGATCCGCCAGCACCAGTTCGAAAAGGTCGAGATGGTGGTGATTGCCGCGCCCGACCAGTCCGAAGCCGAGCACGGGCGCATGACCGAATGCGCCGAAGGAATCCTGCAGGCGCTCGGGCTTCCCTATCGTGTGATGCTGCTGTGCACCGGCGACATGGGCTTTGCGTCGCGCAAGACGCATGACCTGGAGGTCTGGCTGCCGGGGCAGAACTGCTACCGCGAGATTTCGAGCGTTTCCAACTGCGGCGACTTCCAGGCGCGGCGCATGAACGCGCGCCACCGCGCAGGCGGAGAGAAGGGCACGGCGTTCGTCCACACGCTGAACGGCTCCGGGCTCGCGGTCGGCCGCACGCTCGTCGCGGTGCTGGAGAATTATCAGCAGGCGGACGGATCGGTGACGATCCCCGAAGCGCTGCGGCCCTATATGGGCGGGCTGGAGGCGCTGCGCCCATGAGGTTACTGCTCACCAACGACGACGGCTATCACGCGCCGGGCATGGCCGTGCTCGAAGCGATCGCGCGCGAAATCACCGACGACATCTGGGTGGTCGCGCCCGCCGAGGAACAATCGGGCGCGGGCCATTCGCTGACGCTCTCGCAGCCGATCCGGCTGCAGAAGCACGGCGAGCGGCGCTTCGCCGTGCGCGGCACGCCCACCGACAGCGTGATGATGGCGCTCGGCCTGCTGATGAAGGACAGCCCGCCCGATCTCGTGCTGTCCGGGGTCAACCGCGGCGCCAATCTTGCGGAAGACGTCACCTATTCGGGCACGGTTTCGGCGGCGATGGAAGCGACGCTCTACGGCGTCCCCGCCATCGCGCTCAGCCAGTGCCTGGGCGAGATGCCCGCCGTGCAGGCGTTCGAAACGGCTACAAAGTGGGGCGCCACCGTAGTGCGGGCGCTTGCCGCGAAGACGTGGCCGAAGGGCGTGCTGATGAACGTGAACTTCCCCGCCGTCGCGCCAGACGCGGTGAAGGGCGTGCGCGTGACCGAGCAGGGCCTGCGCGACTACGGCGCCACCGCCATCGAAAAGCGCGTCGATCCGCGCGGCTTCTCCTATTACTGGTTCGGCCTGGGCCGCGAGGCATCCGAAGCCGGGCACCTGACCGATCTGCAGGCGACGCACGAAGGGCTGATTTCGGTGACACCGCTGCACCTCGACCTGACGCACTACGAGACGATGAATGCGCTCAGGGATGCGATGAAGCATCTGGGCTGAAGCGCATCTGCGATTCAAATCCGCGAGTCGGTAGGTTAGAGACATTGCCATGTTCCGCTTCGCTGTCCTGTTCGCGCTGACGCTCGCCGCCTGTTCGGCGCCGTCGCGGCCGCAGTTTCCCACGCCAACGCCGAAAAAACCGATCTCGGCGGCGCCGACGCCCGCGCCCGTTCAGCCCCGGCGCGCGCCGTGGAAACCGGCGAAAGTGATCGCGGACGCTGTCGACGTACCGGCACAGACGGTGACGGTGGCGCGCGGCGACACGCTGTCGCAGATCGGCGAACGCACCGGCTCTTCGGTGCAGGCGATCGCGCAGGCGAACGCCATTTTGCCGCCCTACACGATCGAGGTGGGGCAGGTGCTGAAGATTCCGGCCGGGCGCTACCACACGGTGAAGACGGGCGAGACCGGGATCACCATCGCCCGCGCGTACGGCGCGGACTGGGAGCAGGTCGTCTCCACCAACGCGCTGAAGGCGCCCTACACGCTGCGCGTCGGCCAGCGGCTGCGCCTGCCGACGAAAGCGCAGGTGCGCGAGATGACGCTCGCCGAGCGCGCCGCCGCCTTCACGCTCGACATCGACGATCTCATCACCGGCAGCGAACCGGCGGCGACCGAAGCCGCCGCCGCCGCGCACCCGGCGGGCGAGACGGCACCGCCGCAGGCTGCAGCCGCGCTGCCGGCCGCACCCGCCTTCAACGGACGTTTCATGGCCCCGGTGGACGGCAGGCTCATCAGCCGCTTCGGCGCGAAATCCGGCGGCCTCTACAACGACGGCATCAACCTGCGCGCACCCGCCGGCACCCCGATCCGCGCGGCGGCAAGCGGCGTCGTCGCCTACGCAGGAAACGCCGTGGAGGGCTTCGGCAACCTCGTGCTGCTGAAGCACGAGGGCGGCTGGGTGACGGCGTACGCCCACGCCGAAGACCTGCTCGTGATCCGCGGCGACACGGTACGCCAGGGCGACCCCATCGCCCGCGTCGGCAAGACCGGCTCGGTCGACGAACCGCAGCTTCACTTCGAAATCCGTCAGGGCAAGAAACCTGTCGACCCGCTGCCGCATCTGCCGGGGGTGGGGTGAGGTTGCGGCTGTTTTACCTCCGACGCCGTCCTCACGCCCTTTCCGTCATCCCGGCGTAGGCCGGGATCCATGAGTGGGGTTGTATGGGCCCCGGCCTGCGCCGGGGTGACGGAGAGGGCCGGATAGAACGTGACGCCCACTTGCCTTTCGTCGCGTCTTGCTTCAGTGGCGCGCGTCTCATGACCGTGAAAACGCTTCCTCAGCCGCCGAAGGTCGGCATGGTGTCGCTCGGCTGCCCGAAGGCGCTGGTCGACAGCGAGCGGATTCTGACCAAGCTGCGGTCGGACGGCTATGCGATGAGCCCGGACTATGCGGGCGCGGACGTAGTGCTGGTGAACACCTGCGGGTTCCTGGATTCCGCGAAGGCAGAGAGCCTTGCCGCGATCGGCGAGGCGATCGCCGAGAATGGCCGCGTGATCGTGACCGGGTGCATGGGGAACGAGGCCGACGTGATCCGCGCGCGCTTTCCCGATGTGCTCGCGGTAACGGGCTCGCATCAGTACGAGGCTGTCGTCGAAGCCGTGCACGCGGCCGCGCCGCCGGTGCCCTCCCCGTTCGTCGATCTGGTGCCCGAGGCGGGGCTTAAACTCACCCCGCGCCACTATTCGTATCTGAAGATTTCCGAAGGCTGCAACCACCGCTGCAAGTTCTGCATCATCCCCAGCCTGCGGGGCGATCTCGTCAGCCGCCCCGCCGCCGCCGTGGTGCGCGAGGCGGCGAAGCTGGTGGAGGCGGGCACCAAGGAACTGCTGGTCATCAGCCAGGACACGTCGGCCTACGGCGTCGACATCCGCCACGCCGCGTCGAAGTGGGAGGGGCGCGAATATCGCGCCCACATCACCGATCTGGCGCGTGATCTGGGCAAGCTCGGCGCGTGGGTGCGGATGCACTACATCTACCCCTACCCGCACGTCGATCAGCTGATGCCGCTGATGGCGGAGGGGCTGGTGCTGCCCTATCTCGACATTCCCTTCCAGCACGCGAGCCCGGCGGTGCTGCGCCGCATGGCGCGGCCCGCGAACGAGGCGAAGGTGCTGGAGCGGATTCGGTCCTGGCGATCAATCGTGCCCGATCTCGCCATCCGCTCCACCTTCATCGTCGGGTTTCCGGGCGAGACGGAGGACGATTTCCGTTACCTGCTCGACTGGCTGGAAGAGGCCGGAATCGATCGCGCTGGGTGCTTCAAGTACGAAGCCGTCGAAGGCGCGGCCGCCAATGCGCTGGACGGCGCCGTTCCCGAAGAGGTGAAGGAAGAGCGCTGGCACCGCTTCATGGCGGCGCAGGCGCGGATTTCAGCCGCGCGCCTGCAGTGCCGCATCGGCCGCGAGATCGACGTGATCATCGACGAGGCCGACGGCGAGGGCGGCGCGACCGGACGCTCACAATGGGACGCGCCCGAGATCGACGGTCAGGTACTGCTGCGCGACACGAGTGCCGCGCCAGGGGACATCGTGCGCGTGCGCATCGAGGATGCCGACGAGACGGACCTGTTCGGGGTTCCCGCCTGAGTCTTCAGACGAAGATCTTGCCCGGGTTCATGATGTTGTTCGGGTCGAGCGCGGCCTTTACCGCACGCATTGCGGCGAGTTTCGCGGGATTGCCGAGGCGGGCGAGCGTTTTGGCTTTCGCCGTGCCGATGCCGTGCTCGGCACTGATCGAGCCGCCGTAACGCGCGACGATGTCGTAGACCTGTTCGCTGAGTTCGTTGCGTTGCGCCATCAGCGCGGTGCGCGGGCCGGGATCGGGCGTTCTGACGTTGTAGTGGACGTTGCCGTCGCCCAGGTGCCCGAACGCCAGCACCTCTGTGCCCGGCCAATCCGCCGTGATGATCCGCGTCGCCTCTTCCATGAAACGCGGCATATCCGACACCGGGACCGACACATCGTGCTTCACCGAGGGCCCGTCGACACGCTCGGCTTCCGGCAGATCTTCGCGCAGGCGCCAGAAATCGAGGCCCTGCGTGCGGTTCTCGGCGAGCGCGGCATCAAGCACCAGCCCATCCTCGAAGGCGGCGGCGAGCCCCGCCTCCAGCGCCTGCCGCTGCGTATCCCCGGCCATCGCCGACGTCGCTTCGACGAGCACGTACCACGGATAGACCTCCGCCAGGGGATCGCGCACGCCGGGGATGTGCTGCAACACGAGGTCCATTCCGAGACGGGGAATCAGCTCGAAGGAATCGATGTTGTCGCCCGTGGCCTTCTTGAGGCCGCCGAGCAGCGTGAGCGCCGCGTGCGGATCGGCGAGCGCGACGAACGCCGTCGCCACTTCGCGCGGGGCAGGCACCAGCCGCAGCGACGCGGCGGTGACGAAGCCGAGCGTGCCCTCCGCGCCGATCAGCAGCTGCTTGATGTCGTAGCCGGTATTGTCCTTCCGCAGCGGGGTGAGCTGATCGAGGATGCTGCCGTCGGGCAGCACCGCCTCGAGCCCGATCACCTGCGCGCGCATATTGCCGAAGCGGAGCACCTGCGTGCCGCCCGCATTCGTGGAAATGAGACCGCCGATCGTCGCCGATCCCTTCGCGCCGAGCGAGAGCGGGAACATGCAGTCCGCCTCTTCGGCGGCCTTGTGCAGCACCTCAAGGATCACGCCCGCCTCGGCCACGACGGTGAAACCCGGCGCGTCGAGCGCCCGGATACGGTTCATGCGGTCCATCGAGACGAGAACGGCGGCGCCGTCGTCTTCCGGGATCCCCGCACCGACCAGGCCCGTATTGCCCCCCTGCGGCACGAGCGGCGTGCCGGTTTCGTTCGCGACCCGGACGATCCGCGCGAGCGTTTCCGTATCGCGCGGCAGCAGCAGCAGCGGGGAAACGCCCGTCTTCTGGCCGCGCCAGTCGGTGAGCTTGGGTGCAAGACGCTCGGGATCATCGGACCAGCCGCCGGGGCCGGCGGCCTCGCGGAGGAGATCGAGAGCAGAGGATTTCGGGTGTGTTGCCATAGCGGCGCCCGCTTTAGGCGAAACGCCTCGCTTGCGAAAGCCGCAACGCTTCGCGATGCTTACCCTGCAAAAACCGATAGTCCGGAACGCCACAAGCGTTGCAATCCGGCAACGGTTTGCTGTCAGCGGTGTCAATAACCCTGTTCAAAACCGGGGGGTGGCGCGGCATCGCTGGACAAGCCCTTGAATCCGGGTTTCTATGTGGTTCGAGCGGTATAGGGGAGGCTATCGCTGTAATGGGCCGAGTCTCCCTCCGCCGTCCGACACGCCACACCAGAACAGGCGTGCGGATGCAACGGTAACCTTGGGAGGGTACTCGTCATGCAGTCTCGTTTCAGCGCCCGTAGTGTCTTTATTTCCAGCGCCTCCGCATTTGCCGTCCTCGCCGCCTCGCCTGCGCTCGCGCAGGTCAGCGAACAGACCGACTCCGGCATCGAAACCATCATCGTCACCGCCCAGCGGCAGGCGGAATCCCTGCAGGACGTGCCGATCGCCGTCAGCGCGTTTTCAGCCGAGGCGATGGATCGCCAGCAGATCGAGAATTCAAGCGACCTTCAACTTTCCCTGCCGAACGTGACGTTCAGCAAGGGCAACTTCACCGCATCCAGCTTCACGATCCGCGGCATCGGCGACCTTTGTGTCGGCGTCACCTGCGATTCGGCCACGGCCGTCCACGTCAACGACACCCCGCTGCTGCAGACCCGGCTGTTCGAAACCGAATTCTTCGACCTTGAACGCATCGAGGTGCTGCGCGGCCCGCAAGGCACGCTGTTCGGGCGCAACGCCACCTCGGGCGTCGTCAACCTCGTGACCGCCAAGCCCGACCTTTCGGGCATAAGCGCCGCCGGGGATGCCGAATACGGCAATTTCAACGCCTACAAGCTGAAGGGCATGATCAATCTGCCGCTCACCGACACGCTCGGCATCCGCCTCGCCGGCTTCTACCAGAAGCGCGACGGCTACACGCAGAACCTCTACGACGGCAACGATATCGACGATCGCGACATGTATGCCATTCGCGGCTCGCTGCGGTGGGAACCGACGGATTCCACGACGATCGACCTGATGGGCTACTATTTCCGCGAGGACGACAACCGCGCACGCATCCAGAAACAGAAGTGCCAGCGCGACCCGACCGGCATTCTGGGCTGTCTTCCCGGCGATCTGAAATTCGAGACGCTGAACGGCAACGCGACGGTCGCCTCGATCCTGACGTCGCGCGAATTCTTCACGGCACAAGGATTGCCGGCCGCCTTCGCGCTCGGCAGCCTCTACGGCACCGACGTCTACGCCGGGTTCACCAACCCCGCCGACGTGCGCAAGGTGAACACCGACTTCACGCCCACCTACTTCACGGACGAGGAACAGTATCAGGCCCGCATCACGCAGGACATCGGCGCCTTCACAGCGCGGCTGACCGGCCTCTACCACCGCAGCCGCGTCGATTCGCAGCAGGATTACAATCTGTCGGTGCAGAACCGCGCCGGGTTCACGCCGGGCCTGTCGGCGCTCTACGCCGGCGCCAACGGCCTGATTCCCCTGCCGCCGGGCCTGTCGAGCTATCTCGCCCCGGTCGCATCGGCCCTCATCCCCGGCGGTCCGGGCGGAGAACTTTGCACATCGGCCGCCGAGCCGAGCGGTACGGGCAGCTACGGCGGCCACGTCGTCTGCGCCATGACGCCCCAGGACTTCGACCGGTCCGTCCAGACCAGCAGCGACTGGTCGATCGAAGGCATTCTCACCAGCAACTTCGACGGCCCGCTCAACTTCCTGATCGGCGGTATCTACGCGGACCTGAAACTGACCGAGAACAGCTATTATGTGAACGCCTTCGGCCTCGATTATGCGGCCGGCGTTCTGGGGGCTTTCAACTCCTACAGCAACGGCCTGCCCGCAAGCTTCCTCGCGACGCCCTCGTACCGCAACAACACCGATTACTTCCGCCTGAAGTCCTACGGCATTTTCGGCGAGGCCTATTACGAGTTCAGCGACCGCGCGAAGCTGACGCTCGGCATTCGCTACAACAACGACAAGAAACTGGTGCGGGCGCGCACGACGCTTGCGAACTTCCTCGCCCCGCACGGGATCGACGAGGCTTTCGATTCCCCCTTCGTCGGCCTCTACGATGCCGACCCGGGCCTTCCGGGCAACCAGATCATTCAGGAGCGCCGGGTCTCGTTCAAGGAGTGGACCGGCCGCGCCGTGTTCGACTTCAAGATCACCGACGACAACCTGCTCTATGCATCCTACTCGCGCGGGTACAAATCGGGCGGTATCAACCCGCCTCTCTCGCCGATCTTCGCGGTCTCCGACAGCTTTGAACCGGAATTCATCGACTCCTTCGAGATCGGCTCCAAGAACACCTTCCTCGACGGGACGCTGCAGCTCAACCTCACGGCCTTTTACTACAAGTACAAGGGCCTGCAGCTGAGCCGCATCGTCGCCCGCACCTCGGTGAACGACAACGTCGATGCCGACATCTACGGCGTCGAGGGTGATGCCATCCTCAGCCCGACGCGCGGCCTGCTGTTCAATGTGGGCTTCAGCTACCTGCACACCAAGGTCGCGAGCAACAAGTTCCTGTCCAACCCGCGCGACCCTTCCGGGGGACGTTCCGACACGGTCATCATCAAGGACATCACCAACGCATCGAACTGCGCCGTGGTGCCCACCACCCCCGGAAATGCCGCAGGCGCCAATGCGTTCGTGAACTACGTGAACGCGAACGTCATCAACCCGAGCATCGTCACCACGGGGGGGCTCGTCCCCAGAACGGGATCGCAGCCGAACGAGGCGCCGCTCGGCGGCACGACGCCGTTCCCGTCGGGCAGCGGGATCGACGCGACGGGCGCGTTCAGCATCTGCAGCGTGCTTACCGCAGCCGCCGCCTCGGCCGGTTCGCTGTTCGGCGGCGTGACCGTCGCGCCCTCCGGCGTGGAGGTCAACCTGAAGGGCAACCAGCTGCCGCAGGCGCCGAACTACAAGTTCTCGGTGGGCGCGCAGTACACGGCGGACTTCGACAACGGCATGTCGCTCGTCCCGCGCGTCGATCTCACCTACACCGGGGAAAGCTACGGCAGCATCTTCAACGGGCAGGTCAACAAGATCTCGGGCTACGCCCAGATCAACGCCCAGCTGCAGCTGAACGGGGCAAACGATCGCTGGTACATCCGGGGTTTCGTCCAGAACCTTCTGGATAACAGCGCCACCACGGGCCTTTACGTCACCGACGCCTCGTCGGGCCTTTTCACCAACATCTTCACACTGGAACCGCGCCGCTACGGCGTGGGTGCCGGCTTCAAGTTCTAGCAGGCACACGAAAAAGGCGCGGGCGGACTTCGGTTTCGCCCGCGTTTTTATGGAATGGCCCGCCCCTTATGCTCCGGCACTATGATGGTGTCGGAAACTGAGGAGAGGACGGATGACGAAGACACCTATCGCCGTGC
>NZ_JACHNZ010000041.1 GCF_014199685.1 Sphingosinicella soli
AGGGATGGCGTAAGCACCCGTTCTCTATTCCAGATCAGTAACTTACACCACGTCCGCCAACCCCATCCCATGCTCCCGGTGAATAAGACGGGCTATAATTACCATATCGACACCCGCCGCGACAACTTGGCCGAACTTTCCGTTTTTCTTGGCGAACCGCCTACCTTTACGGATCTGATTGACCAGCATGCGGACGCCGACAGCTATGCTGCCTATGGCGATGTGACGGTTCCTGTGAATGATGCCATCAATATCTTCGGCGGTCTGCGGTATACGATTGACAAAAAGCGGGTGGTGACCATTGGAAACACCAACGCTCCAGGCACATTCTTCATTGAAGATCCAACCGGATCCTTTGTCGGAACGGGTCGGGATAAATGGAAAGCGCTTACCTGGCGCTTAGGTGCGGACTGGCACCTTAACAGCGATATCATGCTCTATGCATCGGCATCGAAGGGCTACAAGAGCGGCGGTTTCCAGGATACGCCAACTGACGCGATCGACGCGGCAATCTCGTTCAACCCGGAATACGCAACCAACTTCGAAATCGGTCAGCGCGCCACGCTCTTTGACCGCCGCGTGATCTTCAACAACTCGCTCTACTTTATAAAGTACAAGGATCTGCAGGTTCGCCTTCCAACCGGAACCGGCGTCCGTGCGGAGAGCGCGCAGGCGGAAATCTGGGGCCTTGAATCTGAACTGACGTGGCGTGTCGGCGGCGGTTTTGTACTCGGCGCAGTCTATGCGTACACGCATGACCGGCTGACCAGGTTCGATACTCTGGAATCAGGTGTACCTGTCAGCTATGCGGGCAACCGTTTGAGAAGTATTCCTGCCCACAAACTCACAATTTCGCCATCCTATACAATGGCATTGGCCTCTGGTGCAGAATTGGATTTCTCTGCTGATTATGCTTACGAGAGCAGAATTTTCGACGACTTCAACAACAACCCGCGTCAAACCCGAGATCCCACTCATTTCGTGGATGCGCGGGCCGTATTCACCACGGCGGACAAGCGCTGGAGTTTTTCCGTGTGGGGTAAGAACTTGACCAATGAACGGACCCGTACGTTTCAAACCGACTTTAGCGGGGTAATCTTTGGTGCATTCAACACACCGCGCACCTATGGTGCGACGCTGCGCTGGAAGTATTAATCCCATCAACTCAGGATGATGAAACGCACCAGCGGTCTTCGGATCGCTGGTGTTTTTTTGATTTTACAGAATGGTCGTCGCGACTGGAGCATCGTGCGGAAAAGTGGGCGCTGATACTGCATGAACAACGGTGCGGCAACAAAGACCCAGCGCGCGCGACCGGCGTCAGATTCTAGCCGAGCACTTTGCCGGGATTGATGAGATTCAGCGGATCGAGCGTCGCCTTGATCTGGCGCATCATGGTCAGCTCGGCCGGGTTGCGCGACAACGGCAGCCACTCGCGTTTGTCGATGCCGATGCCGTGTTCGGCCGAGATCGATCCGCCAAATGCGGCAAGCGGGCGATAGACCATCGCCTCGGCCGCATGTTTTGCATGTTCGTTCCACGGGCGGGGTGAAACGTTGATGTGAAGGTTGTTGTCGCCAATGTGGCCAAAAACGACCATCAGCGCCTCTTTGCCGCAGGTTTCGCGGAGCGTGGCCTTCAGCCCATCGATATAATCCTGCATCTTCTTGATCGGCAGGCTGACGTCGAAAGTGACGCCGGGTGTCATCATGTGAATCTGGCCTTCAACATCCTCCCGGATCGCCCAGATCGCATCGCGTTGCGCCTTCGACAAAGCGATCACCGCATCGGCCAGGATGCCCTGCTTGAGCGCGTCGCCAAGCATTTCGGTGAACAGCGCGTCGTCGCGCTGCGGATCGGTGCCGGCGATCTCGATGACGACGTACATCGCGTGCCCGGTTGGAAGCGGGGGTTGGTGGCGACCGCTCTGGATACCGATCAGATTATAATAGCTGTCCCACATCGCTTCGAACGAGCGCAACAGGCTGCCGAGGCGGGCACCGGCCAGAGCAAAAAAGTTCTTGAGCTGTTCGAAACTGTCGAGAGCGACGATTGCGGTCGCCTCGCTGGCCGGGGCGGGGTGGAGACGCAGGACGGCGCGGGTGACGAGGCCCAGCGTGCCTTCGCTGCCGATGAACAGTTGCTTGAGATCGTAAGCAGTGTTGTTCTTGAGGAGCGTGTTCATCGACGAAATGATCGTTCCGTCAGCGAGCACCGCTTCGAGGCCGAGAACATTGTCGCGCGTCATGCCGTAGCGAAGGACGCTGTTGCCCCCCGCGTTGGTCGAGATGTTGCCGCCGATCGTGCATGATCCGCGCGCACCCAGGTCAACGCCATAGATCAGTCCATGTTCGGCCACCGCTTCGTGCACCGCCTGCAGCGGCACGCCCGATTGGACCGTGATCGTTCGGCCGACCGGATCGATCGATTCGATCGCGCGCATGCGTTCGAACGAGACCTGAATATCTTCGGGTCGCGAAAGCTGGCCGTGGACGAGACCGGTGAGGCCGCCTGCCGGTACAATGGTCTGCTTCGCCGCATAGCAGAGCTTCATCACCTCCGACACTTCCTGTGTCGAACGCGGTCGGACGATCGCCTTGGCCTCGACACAGCTGCGTCCAAGCCAGTCCGCCGGGCGGGCGGCCACATCCTCCCCGGTTATAAGGCCGCCATCACCGACGACGGCGCGAATCTGTTCCAAAAAATCCATCGTCATTCTCCCGGCAGGTGCCGAAGGTTACTTCAGCGCATTCGGGAACCCGCGAAACCAAAGGCGATGCAGGCGCGGAAACAGGCCGCGCCGCGGGCTCAACGCCCTGTCCAATTCGGACTGCGCTTCTCCTGGAAAGCAGCGATGCCTTCGCGTGCATCTTCCGTCATGGGCAACAGCGCAATCTGGCTTTCGGTGTAGGCAATCGCCTGGTCGAACGACATGGCCGAGATCGCACGCATTGCGGACTTGCCCCACCGGATCGCCGTGGGCGACTTGTCGACAAGTCGGTCGACCAGCCACTGTGTCTTGATGTCCAGCTCCGATTGGGGAACGACGTGATTGACCAGTCCGGCCTGGCGCGCGTCTTCAGCTGAAAACGGCTCGCCGGTGAGTGCCCATTCGCGCACGGTCCGCATCGGAACCAGGCCTTGCAGCAGGCTGAGCACTTGCATTGGAAACACACCGACCTTCACTTCGGGCAGACCGAACAGCGCATGGTCGGCCGCCACCGCAACGTCGGCCATGCAGAGCAGCCCCATGCCTCCGGCCATGCAGGTGCCGTTTACCCGGGCTACGATCGGCAAGGTGGCATTCTGCGCCTCCCGCAGCAGGTCGGCGTAGTCCGTGTTGGGGCGCGAGAAATCGAACGCGAATCCCTTGCCCTGTTGCAGGTCGGCACCGGCGCAGAACGCCTTTTCGCCGGCGGCGGTCATGACGATCACCCGTACCTCGGGATCGGCGTGGGCGAAGCGCAAGCCGTCTCGTATGCCGCAAATGATGCCTGCATTAAGGGCGTTTCGCTTGTCCGGGCGGTTGATGGTGATCCAGAAGGATCGTTCGCGTTTTTCGTGAACGACGTCCGCCTCGGGGCGGGACCAGTCGCTCACGTCCCTGCTCCTTGTGCTTTATCCGGCAGGATCTCGACGACCACGCGCTGCGCCTGCACCTGATCGCCGATGGCGACCAGTATCTCCGTGATGACGCCTTGCACCGGCGCGGTATGGACATGTTCCATCTTCATCGCTTCGAGAGTCAGCAGAGGCTGGCCAGACTGCACCGTGTCGCCTGCTGCCGCGAAGACGGCCAGAACCCGTCCGGTCATCGACGCGCGCACGCGCCCATCGCCATCCCCTTCGTCCTTGCGCGAAGCCGCAGCGCGGGTGTGGTCATCCAGAACGTGAGGCCGGCCCCCAAGGCGAAACCACAGACTGGAGCCATCCCGGTCATACGCGACGCTCTCCATTACGCCGTCGAGGATGAATCGCGCCTCGCCATTGTCGATCGAAACGGATTCGAGTGCGTAGTCTTTCCCGTCCGCCGCGACCTTGAAAAGCTGCGGCTGTAGCTGAGCAATGCTCACCACACGCTGCGCGCCATCAAGCGCGAAACGCATGCCCAGCAGCAACGTGTGGGCCAGGCTGCGGCCGCTCGCTCCATGGTGCGCATGCGGCCCTGTTTCCTGGAGCAGCCAGGCACCGACCACGATGGCCTTTTCCGCCGCCATTTCGTCCGGTGGAATCAGGTCTGCCTCGTGCTGGGCGATGAACGCCGTGGTCGCTTCGCCGGCCGCGAAGACGGGATGCGACAGGCAGCGCGCCAGGAATTCCTGGTTCGTTTGCACGCCGAGCGCCACGGTATCTTCAATGCCGCGGATCAAGCGCCGGCGCGCTTCCTCGCGTGTCTTGCCGTGCGCAATCAGCTTGGCGATCATGGAATCGTAGAATGGCGGGATCGACGTCCCCGAGCGCAGGCCATGGTCCACCCGCAATCCGCCGGGCACATCCCACCTCCGCATCGTGCCGCTCTGGGGCATGAATCCGGCGCGCACGTCCTCAGCACACAGGCGCACCTCTATGGCGTGGCCGGAAAAGCGAATCTCGTCCTGGGCAAGCGGAAGCGTTTCGCCCGCCGCCACGCGCAGCTGCCACTCGACCAGATCCAGACCGGTGATGGCTTCCGTCACGGGATGCTCAACCTGCAGCCGCGTGTTCATTTCCATGAAATAGTAATTGCCGTCACGGTCCAGCAGGAACTCCAGCGTTCCCGCGCCTTCGTAGGCAATCGCCTTGGCGGCGGTAACGGCGGCGGCCCCCATGCGCGCGCGCAGTTCCGCATCCACCGCCGGGGACGGCGCTTCCTCGATCACTTTCTGGTGGCGCCGCTGCACGGAACAGTCCCGCTCGCCCAGATGCACCGCGTTGCCATACCGATCGGCAAAGACCTGGATCTCGACGTGGCGCGGCTCGACGATCGCGCGCTCCAGGATGACGGTCGCATCGCCGAACGCATTCCTGGCTTCGGACTGGGCACTTCGAAGCAGGTCCGTGAATTCAGCGCCCGAAGGCACCAGCCGCATGCCGCGGCCGCCGCCGCCGGATGTCGCTTTTATCATGACCGGGTAGCCGATGCGGGCAGCCTCGTCAGACAGGCGCTCTTCGCTCTGGCCCTCGCCCTGATAGCCGGGAATGCACGGGACACCGGCCGCGATCATCAATTCCTTGCCGCCGGCCTTGTCGCCCATGGCGCGGATCGCCTCGGGCGAAGGGCCGATGAAGACCAGACCTGCCGCGCGACAGGCCGCCGCAAACTCTTCGTTCTCCGCCAGGAAGCCGTAGCCTGGATGCACCGCGTCAGCCCGGCTGACCCGCGCCGCATCGATGAGGGCGGAAATGCACAGATAGGACTGCGCTGGCAGCGGATCACCGATACATACCGCATGGTCTGCGGCGGTGACGTGAGCGGCCTGCGCGTCCGCCGTGGAGTATACGGCTACGGTTCGATAGCCGAGCGCCCGCGCAGTGCGGATCACGCGCAGTGCGATCTCGCCGCGATTGGCGATCAGAACCTTGGAAAACGGCGTCGAAGCGGTCATGGAACTGGCCTGATTTGTCTTGGATTCGGTCACGGGCGGGCGACCGAGAACTGCATGGCCTGCGGGTTGCGCACCTCGGCCTCGCGGCAGACCGCGAGCACGTTGGCCAGCACGGCGCGCGTGTCGCGCGGATCGATAACGCCGTCGTCCAGCAAATGGGCGCTGGTGGTGAATACGCTCATCTGACTGTCGAACAGATCGACGATGCGCGCCGACATCGCATCCAGCCTGGCCTCGTCCACCTGTCCCTTGCGACGCATGCCGGCTTCGCTGACGATGCGCATCGTCTGCGCGGCTTGCTCGCCGCCCATCACCGCCGTCTTGGCGTTGGGCCAGCTGAAGCAGAAGCGCGGATGGAAACCACGGCCACACATGGCGTAGTTGCCTGCGCCGTAAGACGCGCCGCAGTAGATCGTGATCTGCGGCACCGTTGCGCTGGTCACCGCCTGGATCATCTTGGAACCGTGCTTGATGATCCCCGCCTCCTCGTGGGAGCGGCCCACCATGAAACCGGTGATGTTGTTCAGATACAGGATCGGTGTGCGGGATTGGCAGCAGGCCTGGATGAAATGCGTGGCCTTCGACGAGCCGGCGGTATCGATCGGTCCGTTGTTGGTGATCACGCCGACGGAATAGCCTTCGATCTTGAAATGCCCGCAGACGGTGGCGCTGCCATAGTCGGCCCCGAATTCCAGGAACTCGGAATCGTCAGCAATGCGTGCGATCACCTGCCGCATGTCCACCGGTCGCTTGTGATCCGCCGGCATGATTCCCAGAAGCTCTTCGGCGTCGTAGCGCGGCAGCTTGTGTGGCCGTGGAGGCTCCTTGGGAAGGCTGCGGTTCCAGTCGATCTGCGCGATGATCTCACGCGCGATGCGCAAGCCGTCACGATCGTCCTCCGCCAGGTAATCGCCGAGCCCCGACACGGATGCGTGCATTACCGCGCCGCCCAGTTCCTCTTCGGTCGCGATCTCGCCCGTGGCCGCCTTGAGCAGCGGCGGGCCTGCAAGGAACGCCCGCGAGCGCCCCCGAACCAAGATGATGTAGTCCGACAGGCCGGTTTGATATGCGCCGCCGGCGGTGGACGATCCGTGCGTGACGGTCACCACCGGCAAGCCCGCCGCCGACAGGCGCGCGAGGTTGCGGAAGACATTGCCGGCGTGCACGAACGCCTCGACGCGGTACTGCATGAGGTTGGCGCCGGCGCTTTCCACCAGCTGGACGTAGGGCAGCTTGTTCTCCAGCGCGATTTCCTGGATGCGAAGCTGCTTCTCCAGACCCATCGGCTGCAGCGCGCCCGCGTCGATGCCCGAATCGCTGGCGCACACCATGCATCGGATGCCGCTCACGAAGCCTATGCCTGCAATCACGCCGCCACCGGGAACGCTCGCGCTAAGATCGGGAACGCTCGCGCTAAGATCGGGAATGTCGAGGCCTAGGCCTGCGAGCGTCGATAATTCCAGAAAGGGGGCGCCCGGATCGAGCAACAGCGAGAGGCGTTCGCGCGGCAACAGCTGCTCTCGCTTTTCGAAGCGTTCGCGAGAGGCGGCAGACTTCGACTGCGTCCTGCCTTCGTAAACGCGCACCCTTTCGATCAGCGCGAGCATGTGGTCGCGATTGGTCGTGTAGATCGCAGACGACGTGGAGATCGTGGATTCGATTTGAGGCATGGCTGCTTGGTTCGGTCTCGGCTTTGGGCAATATCGCCAAGCGTAGGTTCGCTGCTCGATGCGGTCTTGTGCGAAGTGGTCGATAGATAGCGCGCTGCGCTATGCCGTGGGCGGCAGGAGACGCCATTTGGGAAGCAGAAACGCCGGCCGATAGCTCATCTTCGTTCGCCGGAAGTTGGCGAGGCCCAGATCCTGCTCGAAATTGAGCCAGTCGACCGCAGGGTTTCCACCGCAACCGCCATGGCACGCGAAATGGTGGAACATGTACTGGGCGATGCCCTTGAAACGCGCCAACCCCTTTGCAAACCGGATCGCCCAGACGCCGTCCTGCAGCGGCTCGGCCAGCAGGAAGCCGGCCGGCTGTCCGTCTGCGCGATACAGGAAACCCTGCAGTCGCAGCTCCGGCGCGAAACCCAGGGCATCGCGACAGGCGGCTTCGTCCGCGTCCCCCGGCGCCTTGCCCTTGTCCTGCATCCAGCCGCCGAGCACGCCTTGGGCGACATCGCGCACGTGGGGGCCGTAAGGTTCGACGTCCACGACGTGCGCTGCCAGCAGCTGCGCCATGAGATTGGCCTTCTTCCGCAGTGCGCGCCCCTGATAGCTGCGAAACGCCTCCGCCCGGTAAACGTAGTCCGCGTCGTCGCGATGGCTCGCCAGTTCGAAGCCCGCCGTGCGAACAGCTCCGGCCTCGCGCTCGCATAAAGGGAAGAGGGCGCCATGCCGGGCCGCGAGAGAATGCAGGACGTCCCTCGGCACAGTCCGCAGGTCGAACAGCGGCAACGCCGACCGTTGACCGTCGTAGGTCACGCCGCTGATGCATGGCCACGGCCCGTCGTGCCAGCGCCACTGGTGCGCGCCGCGAAACAGCCAGAGGTTGCCGAAGGTGAGATCGGCCGGTGTGCGCTCGGCCAGGCCTTCTCTGCGCCGGGCCAGCGAGGGCGCGATCCGCGGCGCGAGCGCCAGGGTCAGTTCGACGCCGTCGGAGCCTGCCACGCGCGGCTCAGCGTCGCGAGGTGCGCGCACCGGGTAGCGGGCCATCGGCAGGTTCGCCGGCGAAGCACTGGGCAAACCGGGTCCATTGGTCGGCCGCTTCCCCGGCCCACGTCAGTCCGGTGTCGGCGCGATTGCGCCGCTGTGTCACGAGCAGGGCGAAGTCGAGCGCCGGGCCGCGCACATAGTTCTCTTCCGAGGGCTCGCCCCACACCCATTGGTTCCCACCGGGCGCCTGAAGTTCCAGGTAGGGCGTGGATTGGGGGATGGGCAGATTTCGATTGACGAACGTCCAGCCATAGGTCGTCGCGCCCAGATGCGCGATATGCCTCAGACCGGGGCCCGGCTCCCGCTCTCGCCCCAGCATGTCCCAGATGTCCTGACCGTGCGCCCAGGTTTCCATCACGCGCGCGGTTGCGAACGACCGGGCGCTCATCGTCGGGCCGTACCAGGGGATGCGCGCTTTGGCGTCCATGCCGGCGAGCGTCGCCACCACCGCTACATGCCGCTCGCGCCAAAGCGCCAAAAGGGCTGCGCCTTCCAGATGGCTGAAGCGGCGGCGGGTTATGGCGCTCAGCTCCTCTCCCGTGGCAAGCTCCCGTGCGAGAGCGGCGGTGTTGGCTGCGAAGCGCGCCGGGTCGTTCGCCGCTTGCAATGCGGCTTCATCGAAGAACAGCAGGTGCGCGATCTCGTCCCATGGCGTCCAGCCATAGAAGTCCGTGCGCTGCTGCCATTGCTCGGGAGACAGGGTTGCACACAGGTCCGCCAGCTGGCGATATTCCGTCATCAGGTCGGCAGTAAGGTCTTTCATGAGAGGCCCTTCAGATGCCCAGCTGCCGGGCTGTCAGGTCTTTGAGGATTTCTTCGGAGCCGCCACCGATGATCATCACCTTCGCCTCGCGGTAGATACGCTCGGAGCGCGTGCCGCGCATATAGCCCATGCCGCCGAGGATCTGGACCGCCTGGTCGGCGCAGAACTGCATGGCCTGCGTCGAGAGAATCTTCGCCATGCATGCCCGGGCAACGAGATGCTCCGGGTCGCCGTGCCTATGCTCGAGTTGCCACGCCAGCTCGTAGACGAACGTGCGGGCCGCATCGACCTTCAGCGCCATGTCCACAAGCTTGTGGCGGATAACCTGCCGGTGGGACAGCGGCTGCCCGAACGTCACCCGGTCACGCGCCCATGCCAGCGCCTCGTCCAGGCAAACCTGCGCGTAGGCGCAGGCGGCGACCGACATCGACAGCCGCTCGCTGTTGAAGTTCTTCATGAAAACCTTGAAGCCCTCGTGCTCGGTTCCCAGAAGATTACCGACCGGCACGCGAACATTCTCGAAGTGCAGATGGGCTGTGTCGGAGCACCACCAGCCCATCTTCTTCAGCGCCGTGCGGGTCAGGCCAGGCGTATCCGCATCCACAAGGAGGGCCGACACGCCGCCGGCGCCCTTTGATCCCGGGCCTGTCCGCACCGCGACGGTGATGAAGTCGGCGCGCATGCCGGATGTGATGAACGTCTTCTCGCCGCTCAGCACATAATGCTCGCCATCGCGCACTGCCGTGCACTTGAGCGAGGCGACATCGGACCCGCCGCCCGGCTCGGTCACTGCCAATGCCGAAATCTTTTCGCCGGCGAGCACGGGCGGCACCACCCGCCGTTTGAGCGCTTCGCTCCCGTACGCAGCCACGGGCGGCAGGCCGATGGTGTGGGACAGGAGAGAGGCAGACAATCCGCCGCAACCCGCGCGCGCCACCTCTTCCGACGTGATGAGGTGATAGAAGATGTCCGCAGGCGTGCCGCCAAGGTCTTCGGCGTAGCCGATGCCCAGCGCCCCCAGTTCGCCGAATTTTCGATAGAGGTCTCGAGGAAATGTTTCGGACTCGTCCCAGTCGTTGACGAACGGGGCGATCTCCCGGTCGACAAAGTCGCGAAGGGACGACCGGTACTGTTCGTGTTCAGCACTGAAATAGTGGGGCATGGGACGTGTTTCGATCATGACTCAGTCGCTCTTGCTTGGTGCTGCGCCTTGGCCGCTGATCTTCAGGACGTCGGGCAGGAATGTGTCTGGAGTTCGGGCTGCACACTTGATCGCAGCCTCGCCCGGAGCGAAGATGCGCGTCTTGCGCAGATTGGCTGGAGTGCTCGGATGAGGACTGTGCACGGTGACTAATGCGCCGGTGCGTGCGCGATGATGCGGAGTTTGCGGGAGCCCGCGATGATGTCCTTGGGTTTCAGGCCATAGACTTGGCGGATCGAGTGGCTGAAGTGTGTTGAATCAGGGTAGCCTATGTCCAGCGCAACGTGCAGTAAATTGCTGTTGGAGTGGACGTGGTGCAGCAGGCTGCGGGCGCGTTTCCAGGTGCGCACGTTGCGGAACGGAATGCCGACCTCCTCCTTGAACAGATGGAGGAAACGCGAGAACGAAAGGTTCACCATCGACGCGCACTCTGCTGCGGCGCCGGGCCCCGAAGGGTTGTTCCTGATGTTCTCCAGCACCGTCGTGATGCGCCGGTCGAGCGCGCGTGGAGGCAGCGCCTCGCCGAAGAAGGCCGGATCAAAATCGGACGGCTGCAGATCCAGCGCCCCGCCCGGGGCGACCAATCGCCGATGCACGTTGCGAACATGCGCGGCAAATTCGGGAGCATGCGCCGCACCGCAACCGCGAAGCAGAGACGGGAGTTGATCCATATCGACCGTTTCGGGTTCGATCGACACGTTGAGGACGTGGCGGGCCTCGCACGCGACCTCGTGAGGAACATAAGGCTGGATGATCGCGACTTCGGCCGACTGCCATTCACCTCCATCAATCCGCACCCGCAGCCGGCCATCGATTGCGACATAGGCGATGAGGGCGCCCCGCGAATGCATGGAGGGTTCGCCGAGCAGTCCGGCATAGAAGACCCGATCCGGCGTGATCCACATGACGCGGTCGGCGGCCGTGAAGCGCTGCGGAACAAACGAACTGGCTGCTGCCATGGAACATCTCCCCAAAAATACGGCGGGATCACCTTCAGCGTCCCCCTCGTGTTACGATCCGGCAACCCGCCCGCGGAGGGCAGGGGCCAGCTGGCCGACGCCGGCTCAGGCCTCCTTCGACGGAATGATGGGCAGAAGGAGGTAGGGTTCTCGACCCTGCTCGAAATGCAGCGTGTTTTCCCCATTGAAGATTTCCGGCGGTCGGTCCCGGGGATCGGCATGACGAAACGGGCCGACGCCGGTCATCGGATAGGGCTGGCCGGGGAAACCGGCGTCGCCCAGACCGTGGTCATAGTCGCAGCCGCGGATGTTCAACGCCAGAGTGTAGCCCGCAGGCACCACGATGCTGGTGGGCAGGATTTCGATGTCGAGCACGACAGGCTTGCCCGGCTCGAGAGGCTGCAACTCGTCGTGCGTATGATAGGGGCGATAGGGCAGCGACTTGGCCTCATCCAGCTTGCGATGCGACGCGCGCAGCCAGCCCAAACCGATGGGAACGCGCGGATCGTTCGAACCGATGAACAGAACTTCCTTCCCGTCCGGCGCAAACAGCCGCAACGCCAGAAAGATGTCGGCATCCACGGTTTGTGACGACACCACCAATCTGGCGGCCACGGGGCCGGTGATCTCCAGCTCCTCGTCAGCCGGCGGCAGGGTAAAGGTGATCCCGTCATCCGTGGTGCTGTACGAGACGCTGCCGCCGGCGCTCGGCGCGGTGGTCAGGTTGCGCGTGGCAGGATCGAGATAATATTTGGTCCACTGCGTCCGCGCGAGCGGCCATTCCTGCTCGTCGCGAATGGTGAAATGTTCCCCTGGCCGACGTATCTGCAACTGCACCGGCGGCTGACGATCCCAGCCTGTATCCTTGCCCTGCAGGAAGTGCCCGAGGAAGCGCTTCTGCAGCGCTACGCCCTCCGCACGATAGAATGGGCTGAAGTGGGTGTCGCCATGCACCTCGAGCCACTTCTGACGGGAACCGGCATCGAGATAGCCTTCGAAGTTCCCGCGCGGATGAACGCCCATCCCACCCCAATTGGCTGCGGACAACAGCGGGACTTCGATCCGGCTGACATCGGGTTTCATCGGGGCATAGAAGTCGTCATCGAGAGGATGATTGAGGACCGGATCGGTCATCGGTACGGCACGATTCGCCGCGAGTTCTTCCTCCGACAGCGTCTCTGGTCCGCTGACCAACTCGCCGTTGTTGGGATTGCGAATGCCCCGATTACCGTACCCATGCTGAATCTTCAGCACCTGGCGATCAAACCAGCCGGCCCCGAACTGCGACAATATTCCGCCGTGCCGCGCAGCGTCCCGATAGGCGTCTACGAACCCTTCCCAAACGCAGATGGCGGCAAGGTGGGGAGGTCGCAGCGCTGCGACCTTGAATTGGTTGGTTGCGTAATACGAGATGCCGTTCATCCCGACCTTGCCGTTGCTCCACGGCTGCGCTGCGACCCATTCAATGCAATCGCAGATGTCCAGGGTTTCCTGCTCGGACGTGGGGTCAAGCAGGCCTGGCGAGCGCCCCGCCCCGCGGCTGTCGACGCGGATGCAGATGAAATCGTCCGGCACCCACTTTTCGGGGTCGACGACTTCCCAGTTCATGTATTTGTTCGTCGATCCTTCTGTGATGTCGGGATACGCGCTCACCATGCGGTCATAGGCGCTCTTGTATCCCACCTGCATCGGCACGCCCTTGCCGTATGCACCGTAGGAAATCAGCGCGGCATACTGGCCCGGCGCCTCGGGAAGGAAGATGTCGGCGCGCACGACGACGCCGTCACGCATCGGGATCGGCGCGTCCCAGATGATGCGCATGCCGTCCGCGTGGACCGCCTCGGGCATTTCATCGGACAGCGCGGAGTCGGTGCTGGAGTTGTTCGCACTAACGTCACTCATTGAAATACTCCCTCAAGGTTCAGATTTTCCGTCGGCGCGCATGTCTCAAACCCAGCCGGTCGCCACCCCGCGCATCAGGGCGTAGAGGCGGCTCTGCCCCTCGAAGCCGATGCCTGGGCGCTGCGGGGAGGGCATCGAACCGTCGGACACCTCACAGTCGTCCGCATAGCCGCCGAATGCCCCGAAGAATCCGGGATAGGCCTCGCAGCCGCCGAGCCCTAGGCCCGCCACCAGCGCCAGCGACATCTGGTTGCCGCCGTGCGGGAAGTGCCGGCTGACGTCCCATCCCTCCGCCGCGAGATCCCTCACGAGGTCGGCATAGGTGCCGACGCCGTAGAACTGGGGCGGGTCCATCTGCAGATAGTCGCGGTCACTGCGCCATCCGCCGAAGCGGACCTGGTTCCACACCTCGTGTGGGCTGAACAGGTTCTCCCCGCCGGCAAGCGCGCCCGAATACGCGTCCGCCACGGCGGCCGAGGCGGAGAAGTCGTTCGGATGGCAAGGCTCCTCGAACCAGCGCAATGCGAACGGCGCGAGAGCGCGGGCGTAATCGAGCGCCTCTTCGACCGAGAATCGACCGTTGGCATCGACAGACAGGCGCTGCGGATCACCGAGGAGCTTCAGCCCCTCCTCGACACGGCCGACGTCCTCCGCCAGCGACAAGCCGCCGACCTTGATTTTCATGTGCGTATAGCCGGCGTCCAGGTGGCGCTGGAGTTCGTCGGTCACATCGCCGGGCTTGCTGTCTGGTTTGTACCATCCTCCACCCACGTAGCAGGGCACCCGTGCTTCCATCGGGCGTTGTCGCCACGTTTGCGAGATGAGCTCCGCCAGCGGAACGCGCCGCGCCTTGGCCACGGCGTCCCACAAGGCGGTTTCTATCGTGCCGATCGGGACCGCCCGCGCAGCATCGCCGCCCGGCTTCTCGCCGACCAGCATCGATCGCACCGCCCTGGCCGGATCGATAAAGCCATCCCGGTCGAGGAGGTCGTCGGGCGGTGTGCACAGCAGTCTTGGTATGAACCTAGCCCGCATCGTGTCGCCGCACGCATAGCGCCCGATCGAGTTGAAGGCGTATCCTACGACCGGTGCGCCGTCGACGACGCGGTCGGTCAGCACCGCCACGACCGATACGGTCATCTCGGCGAACGAGAAGACCGAATTGCGAAGGTCGCTTCGCATCGGCAGCGCCGCCTCGCGTATGTCCAGGATGCGCATGATTAAATTGTCTCTTCCATTCGATGATCGACTCTGTGAGGCGCTGTTGCGGGCATCGTGTTGACCCCTGGGGATGATGGCGCCGCCATGGTCAGCGCAATGCGATGCGATTTGAGAGTTCGCCGATGCCGCTGATCGTGACAGTCACGATATCGCCGTCGGCGAGGAATTGAGGCGTGGCCATCGCATAGCCGACGCCTTCGGGCGTACCGGAGGCGATGATGTCGCCGGGCTCAAGTGTCATGCCTTTCGAAAGTTCGGCCAGAATGGTCGGGATGTCGAAGATCATCTGCGACACCCTGGCACACTGGCGAGTCTCGCCGTTCACGGTGGTGCGGATCTCAACCGAACCGATATCCGTCACCTCGTCGCGGGTGACGATCCAGGGCCCCATCGGGCAGGACTGGTCCAGGCTCTTCCCCTTGAACCATTGGTCGTGCCTGCGCTGCAGGTCGCGGGCGGTGATGTCATTGATGACAGTGTATCCGAACACGTGATCCATCGCGTGTTCCGGCGCGATATCGCGGCCGCCCTTGCCGATGATGATGCCGAGTTCGCCTTCATAGTCCATGCGATCGCTGACGCGCTTCTCGAAACTCAGCGCTTCGCCGGCGGCGGCAAGCGCCGTGCGCGGCTTCGTGAAGATCTGCGGCGCCTGCGGGACGTCGATCGCCAGTCCGCGTGCGCGATACCCCTCCTCCACATGGCCGAGGTAGTTACGGCCGACGCAGAATATGTTCTTTCCCGACGCCGGGACCGGCGCGAGCAGCTTCAGGCCGTTCAGCGGCCTGGGCGGCACGGTTCGGGAAAGCGCCGACCTGATCGCGACCAGCGCGTCGGGCCCGCCGCGAAGCACGTCGAGAAGGCTGGCCGTACCCGGTATTCCCAGCGCGGCGAGATCGACGACATCGCCGTCGACGACCACACCGCTCCGCACATCTTCGCAGTCGAGAAATAAGATGAACCGCACGCAGCCCCCTAGGATAACGATAAAACTGATTGAAGTTCAAAAATATCGATATTATGAAAGGACGCAACCCCCTTTCGGAGGATATTGGATGGCGGGAGTGTATGCAGCGTTGGAGGAAGCGCTGTGCCGTGCTGGCGACGCGACGATCATCGAATGGGCTGGGCGTGCCCTGCATGGCGGTGATGTCATCGCGGGGGCCGAGGCAGCCGCAGGCGTGCTCGCAGCATCAGGGGTGGGCGCCGGGGACCGTGTCCTCGTCCAGGTCGAGAAATCCCTGGAGGCGGTATTCCTCTATCTTGCCGTGCTCCGACAGGGCGCGGTGTTTGTGCCCCTCAACACGGGCTATCGCACGAAGGAATTCGCATACTTTCTCGATGACGCATCGCCCGGGCTCGTTATCTGCGATCCGTCCGCCGCGGACGAATATGCGCCGATGGTTCATGGCGCAGGCGCGCAGCTGCTGACGCTGGATGCCAACGGCGAAGGCACATTCTCGGATCAGGCGAGCGGCATCAAGGCCACTGTTGATGCCGCCCTGGTCGAGGACCACGCTCTCGCCGCCATGATCTACACGTCCGGCACCACCGGGCGATCCAAGGGCGCGATGCTCAGCCAGGCCAATCTGCTCAGCAATGCGCTTGCGCTCGGCCGGATCTGGGACATGTCGCGAAGCGATGTGCTGGTCCACGCGCTGCCGCTGTTCCACATCCACGGGCTGTTCATCTCCCTGAACACGGCTTTGCTCGCCGGCACGTGCATACGGCTGCTGCCGCGCTTCGACATAACGCTGGTCCTCGACGCATTGCCCGGCGCAACGGTCTTCATGGGTGTGCCGACCTATTATGTCCGCCTTCTCGGCGAGGCCCGCTTCGAACGGGAGGCGACGAAGGGTCTTCGGCTTTGCATTTCCGGATCGGCGCCGCTGCTGCTCGAAACATTCGATGCGTTCGAGGAGAGGACCGGCAGGGCGCTGCTCGAGCGTTACGGGATGTCGGAATGCGGGGTCATCGCCTCCAACCTTCCCGGCGCCGGAATTCGCCGCGGCGCGGTCGGCCTGCCCCTGCCGGGTGTCGACATGCGGATCGCAGGTGACGACGGATCGGCACTGCCTGCGAACACGATCGGTTCGGTGGAGGTGCGAGGGCCGGGCGTGTTCTGCGGCTACTGGCGGATGCCGGAGAAGACGCGGGCCGAGTTTCGGCCGGACGGCTTCTTCATCACCGGCGACCTCGGGCGGGTCGACGGCGAGGGCTACCTGCATCTCGTCGGTCGTGCGAAGGACATGGTGATCAGCGGCGGCCTCAACGTCTACCCGAGTGAGGTCGAGGCGGCCATCGATGCGCTCGCCGGCGTTGATGAGAGCGCCGTTATCGGTGTTCCTCACGCGGACTTCGGGGAAGCGGTGGTGGCGGTCGTCCGCTTGCAGCCGGGCGAACGCGGCGACGCGGAGGCTGTCATCCGCGCGCTCAAGGGGGAACTGGCCGCGTTCAAGGTGCCCAAGGCGGTCGTGTTCACCGACGATCTGCCGCGCAACACGATGGGAAAGGTTGAAAAGGCGGCGCTCCGCAATGCGCATGCCGCCCTGTTCGCATCGGTAGCGGCGTGATGCACCTTCCAGACTTCCAGGCACTGCTGAAGCGCTCGCTGTCACCGGCCTCGCCGTCGGCAATCGCTCTCACCCGCCAGTTGGCCAGGGGGAGCGGGGATGCGGCCGGCCCGCATGTCGCCAACGCCCTCGCCGCCGAATTGAGCGGGCTCGACGATGGCAGGCTCGGTGAATATTTCGCCGTCGTCGCGAACGAACTGCGCGCGGAATGGCAGACTGTCATCCATCAGCTCAACCTCGCGGAGCGCGGGACGGCATTGCTCGTCGACCTTCGGCGCAGACTGCTGGCGCTCGCGAAATCCCGGCCGGAGCTGGCGCAGCTCGAACGTGAATTGCAAAAGATCCTGACATCCTGGTTCAATGGCGGCTTCCTGACGCTCCGCCGCATCGATTGGGACAGTCCCGCAAGCCTGCTCGAACGGCTCATGAAGTACGAGGCGGTGCATCCGATCACGAGCTGGCCAAACATGCGCCGGCGTCTCGCCGCCGATCGTCGCTGCTTCGGATTCTTCCATCCCGCCCTGCCCGATGAGCCGTTGATCTTCGTGCAGGTTGCCCTCACGCGCGAGATAAGCCCCTGCATAAGCGCGATCCTGGAGGCGCCTGTCGCCGAGGATCAGGCGCCGACCACGGCGATCTTCTACTCGATCAGCAACTGCCAGAGAGGCCTGAACGGCATCCCTTTCGGCAACCTCCTGATCAAGCGCGTCGTTACGGCATTGCACAAAGAGCTGCCGAGCCTCACCACCTTTTCCACCCTGTCGCCAATCCCTGGCTTCAGGCGCTGGCTTGAACGCAGCGGCGAAGAGAAAACCGGCTTGTCCGATGGAGACAAAGCGTTGCTCGAGATGCCGCGGTGGTGGGACAGCCCGGAGAGCTTCAAGGCCCTCGAATTGCCGCTTAGGCGGGCGGCGGCGCGTTATCTGACGTGCGCGTCGGAAGGCCGCGCGGCAGATCCGGTGGCGCACTTTCATCTCTCCAATGGCGCGCGGGTCGAGCGGATCAACTGGGGCGCGAATCTCTCCGACAGCGGGCTCGAGGAAAGCTACGGCCAGATGGTCAATTACCGCTACCGCCTGGACCGCATCGAGAAGTCGCAGGAGGACTATCGCCTGGGTAGGATCGCCCGGACGCGCTCGATAAACTCACTTTTGCGCACGCCGATGCGGATGCCTTTCTTCGGATCGGACGTGCAGTCTCGCAGGAGCGTCGCCCATGGTTGAAGCTGTGATCAACACGCGCGCGTCGACCGCGTATCTTCGCATCCGGGAGGCGATCATCGTCGGGCGGTATCAGCCGGGCGCCCGGCTCCACGTTCATGATCTGGCCAGCGAGCTCAAGATCGGCCCCAGCCCCATTCGGGAAGCGCTGAACCGTCTTGTCAGCGACGGCCTTGTCTCGCTGCAGGACCAGCGTGGATTCCGGGTGGCGTCGCTCGATCTCTCTGACCTCGACGATCTGACCGACGCGCGCTGCTGGGCGAACGAAGCCGCGCTTCGGGCCTCGATCCAGCGCGGCGGTCAGGAGTGGGAAGAGCGCCTTATCCTCATGCTGCACCGCCTTCGCAGGGCGCCGCGTCTTGTCGAAGTCGAGACCGGACTGCGCGGCGAGCAATGGGAAAGCGCCCACGACGAGTTTCACAATGCGCTGATCGGCGCCTGCGGCTCATCCTGGATGCAGGCGTTCTGCCAGAAGACCTCCGACGCGGCAGCGCGCTATCGCGCCATCTCGCGAAGCGCGATCGCCGGTCAACGCGGCGATGAGGAGGAGCACATGGCGATCGCTGAAGCGGCGATTGCGCGAAACGAAGACAAGGCCGTGGGTCTGCTCACCGAGCATCTGCGGCGTACGCGCGATCTCGTTGCGAACAATTGGCAGCGCTGAGCTGCATCCTCGAATTCGAAAGTCTCTGAATGCCTGAAGTCACCCCCGCCGCAATCGAGCCTGACGACGAGACGCGCAAAGAGAAGGCCGATCTCGGTGCTCTGCTCGACGCGGCGCCGGTGCGGCGCGGCCACATCGTCACGACGGCCGTGCTGCTTTGCGTTCTGCTGATCGACGGGTTCGACCTCGCGGTGACCGGGCAAATCCTGCCCGCGATCGCCGCCACGCTCGGCGTGACCACTGCCAGCCTCACCGGGGCCTTCGCCATGCAGCCCATTGGTCAGGCGCTGGGCGGGGTGCTCCTGTCACCGCTGGTTGACGCCTACGGTCGCAAGCGCACGCTGATGGTGCTTCTGGCGCTATTATCGGCGGTCACCCTGCTCAGCGTGTTCGTGAGCAGCGTTGCCGAATTCGCGGCAACCCGCTTCGTCGCCGGCATGCTGGGCGGCGGGTTGCTGCCGGCAGTTGCAAGCCTGGTTGCCGATATCTCGCCGATCAAACGGCGTTCGGCCATGGTTGGCATCGTCTATTCGGGCCTCGGCGTCGGCACCGTGCTCGCCAGCGTGCTCGTGGCCGTATCGCTCGATCACGTGGGCTGGCAGGGAATGTATGTGATGGGGGCATTGGCACCGCTGCTGATCATCGCGCCGGTGCTGTTCCTCATCCCGGAGTCGCCTCTGCACCTGGCGCGCAAATCCGCATCGCCGGCGCATATTCTCGGTGCCCTGCGCAAGCTGGGCATCATGCTCCCCCCCGGCACCCGCTTCCGCGAGCCGCCAGTGCGGACCGGTAGCCGCATTTCGATCATCGAGGTCTTTCGCGACCGTCGCGCCGGTTTCACGCTGGTGCTCTGGCTGACCTGCATCTGCGGCCAGATCAGCGTGCATCTGTTTACGCTCGGCGCGATCTTCTTCCATGAATTCGGAGCCGTACCGCTCACAAGCTACGCCGCTTATGCCTCGGTCGGAGGCCTCGCCGCCATCGTCGCAAGCCTGTCGACCGGTTTCGTGCTGGACCGCTTCGGGCGCTACCGCGTGATCGCGGTCTACGCGCTCATCGGCACGCTTTCGCTGGTCGGGATGGGGGTCTTTCCGTTCGGAAGCGCGGGCTTCGTTGCCGCCATCATCTGCGCCGGCTTCTTCGCGGTGGGCACGTATCAGTCGCTCAACATCCTCACCCCCATCGTCTATCCGGCCGCATTGCGCAGCGCAGCGGTCGGCTGGAAGGGCGGCGCCTCGCGGCTCGGCAGCAGCGCGGCCCCCCTTATCGCTGCGGCATTGCTGTCACAGCAACTGGGCCTGCAGGTCGCCATGTCCGTGGCTGCTGTACCGCTCCTGCTGGTGGCCGCACTGGCGCCGGCGCTTGCGGTCCTGGAGCGGCGAATGCTTTCGCCGAGCGATGCGTGATGGCTTTGCGGGTCTCTCGCCGGCGCGGATCAGCCAATACGCGCAAGCTTTTCGAACGGGCAAAACTTAGACTTTGTCCATGCCTGCCCCGAGCCGAGCCAAAGTGCGAATGACCCGGGCGCGCGCAGTCACACATCGCGGTTCGCGTTGCCGCGCTGTCCGCTCCACCGCCGTCGATCGGAGGCGAGCCTGTGCCGAATGAAGGAAAACGCGTGCTGCGGTCGCAGTCCTGGTTCGCAGGGCGCGGTGCGCAGAACTTCGCGAACCGCAGCTGGGTCCGCAGTCGCGGCGTACCGATGGACCACTTCGACGGGCGCCCCGTGGTGGGGATCTGCAACACCTGGTCGGAGCTGACCCCTTGCAACTCGCACTTCCGCGACCTGGCGCAATATGTCCGCGAAGGCATTCTCGAGGCGGGCGGCGTGCCCATGGAGTTTCCGGTCACCTCGCCCGGCGAAATGCTCACCCGGCCGACAGCCATGCTGCTGCGCAATCTGTGCAGCATGGACGTCGAGGAAACGCTCCGCGGCAATCCGCTGGATGGCGTGGTTCTGCTCATGGGCTGCGACAAGACGACCCCGGCGCTGCTGATGGGTGCTGCCAGCGTCAATCTGCCCACCATCGGTCTGTCGGCGGGCCCGATGTTCAACGGAAGCTTTCGCGGCAAGCCCTTCGGCATCAAAGACGCGTGGGAAATGGCGGCGGACATGCGCGCCGGACGGGCGACCAACGCAGATTTCGAGGAGGCGGAGAGTTGCCTTACCCGCACGGTGGGGGTCTGCAACGTGATGGGCACGGCCTCGACGATGGCCTCTATGGTCGAGGTGCTGGGCGTCGGGCTGCCGGACAACGCCTCGATTCCCGCGATGGATGCCCGGCGGAGGGTGATGGCGCGCATGGCCGGCCGCCGCATCGTCGACATGGTGCGCGAGGATCTGACGCTCGACAAACTGCTCACCCGCGAAGCGTTCGAGAATGCCATAAAGGTTAACGCGGCGATCGGCGGCTCGACCAATGCCGTCATCCATCTGACGGCGGTTGCGCGGCGGATGGAGGTGCAGCTGGATATCGAGGATTGGCACAAGGTCGGGCGCGGCGTGCCCACGCTGCTCAACCTCCAGCCGTCCGGCAGCTACATGATGCAGGACTTCCACGAGGCAGGCGGGTTGCCGGTGATCATCCGCGACCTGTGCGCGTCAGGAATCCTGCATGGCGATGCCCTCACCGTGACCGGCAGGACGCTGGCCGAGAACAATGCGGACGCCATCTGCCGGAATCCGGAGGTGATCCATAGCGTGGCAAAGCCTTTCATGGCCGATTCGGGGGTCGCGATCCTGCGCGGCAATCTTTGCCCCGACGGCGCCGTCATCAAGCCATCGGCTGCCGAAGGGCGACTGCTCAAGCACACGGGGCGCGCAGTGGTTTTCGAAAACCAGGAAGACCTCATGCGGCGGGTCGACGACCCGGATCTCGATATCGACCCCGATTCGGTGATGGTCCTGAAGAACTGTGGTCCAAAAGGCTTTCCGGGCATGCCGGAGCTGGGAATGCTGCCGATTCCGGCTAAGCTTCTGAAACAGGGCGTGACGGACATGGTGCGCATCTCGGACGCCCGCATGAGCGGAACGTCGTTCGGGGCTGTGGTGTTGCACGTTTCGCCCGAGGCGGCCGTGGGCGGAGCGCTTGCCGTGGTGCGCGATGGCGACTTGATCGAGCTCGACGTTGCCGCGCGGCGGCTTGAACTGCTCATTTCGGAGCAGGAATTGCAGGAACGGCTGGCAGCATGGCAAGCCCCCGACCCTGTGGTCACGCGGGGATACGTCAAGTTGTACGTCGATACCGTCAACCAGGCCCATGAGGGCTGCGATCTGCAATTTCTGGTGGGCAAGAGCGGCAGCGACGCGCCGGCGGCTCAGCACTGATACGCGATTAGGAGAACGATCTTGGAAACCGCTTTGGCCCGCGACGTCGAGACGCTGGACGACCGTTACCGGGTCAAGGACGGCTGGGTCTACATGACAGGCATACAGGCGCTGGTGCGCCTGCCGCTGCAGCAGCGCGCGCGCGATGATGCGGCCGGATGGAATACGGGCGGCTACATCTCGGGCTACCGCGGGTCGCCACTGGGCCGTTATGACATGGAACTCTGGGCCGCCGACAAGGCGCTCAAGGACGCGAACATCGTGTTCCGCGCCGGCCTGAACGAAGACCTCGCCGCCACTGCGATTTGGGGCGCGCAGTACGTTGGCACCTTCCCGGGTGCCAAGGTCGAGGGCGTCTTCGGCATCTGGTACGGCAAGGGCCCGGGCGTCGATCGTTCGGGCGATGTCCTGCGCCATGCCAACCAGGCCGGCACATCGCCGAAGGGCGGCGTGTTGTGCCTGGCGGGGGACGACCACGGGGCGAAAAGCTCCTCGGTCGCCAACTTCTCCGATACCATCCTCATGGCCGTTGGCATTCCCGTGCTCTACCCGTCCAACACGCAGGAATTGCTGGACTACGGCCTTCATGGCATCGCCATGAGCCGCTTTTCGGGTTGCTGGGTGGGCATGAAGGTGGTGACCGACGTCGTCGAAGGCGGCGGATCGGTGTACGTGGGCGCGGACGCTCCCGCAATCACCATGCCCGAACCGCCGAGCCAGCCCAGAGACCCGTTCGGCGCGGGCTATAACATTCGCGGCTTCGACATGCCGCTTCCGCAGGAAGATCGGCTGTACAACCACAAGCATGCCGCGGTGCTCGCTTATGCGCGGGCCAATCAGCTCAACCGCATCGTCGCAGCGCCGCACGGGGCCGGTGTCGGCGTCATTGCGGCGGGCAAGGCGTGGCAAGACGTTCTGCAGGCGCTGGGGCGCAACAGTGAGGCGGCGGGTGGCGAGCAAAGCCGGTTCGCCGATCTCAAGCTGTTGAAAATCGGTTTGGTCTGGCCGCTGGATCCGCAGATCGTGCGCGAATTTGCGCAGGGGCTGCACACCATCGTGGTGGTCGAAGAAAAGCGGCCCGTGCTGGAAGACCAGGTGCGCACCATCCTCTATGGCCGCGCCGACGCACCGCGTCTGGTGGGCAAGAGTTTCGAGGCCGGGCCGTTCGAGCCGGGCCGCGCCGACGTCGCGTTTCCGAACGCCAGCGAGATTTCCCCCACGATGGTGGCCGACGTGCTGGCCCGTGTGCTGGGTCACGATGCGCCGGTGGCCGCGCAGCCCGTCAGCCCGTCCGCGAAGGTGCCGGGCCCGACGCGTGTGGCCGGCTTCTGCTCAGGCTGCCCACACAATCGCTCGACAAAGGTGCCAGCAGGCAGCCGCGCGCTGGCCGGCATCGGCTGCCACAGCATGGCGCTGCTGGTGAACCCGCAGCAAACCACCACCTGGTCGCATATGGGCGCCGAAGGCGTGATGTGGCTCGGCCAGCAGCCGTTCACCGCCGAGCGCCACGTGTTCGCCAACATCGGCGATGGCACGCTGGCGCACTCAGGATATCTTGCGATCCGCCAGGCCGTCGCGGCGCAGGTGCCGATCACCTACAAGGTGCTGTACAACGGCTTCGTGTCCATGACGGGGGGACAGCCTGTCGAGGGCAACCTCAGCCCGCAGCAGATCCTCGCGGGCTTCGCGGCAGAGGGCATCCGCAAGATGGCGGTCGTCACCGACGAGCCGGATCGCTATGCCGGAGTGTCTCTGCCCGAGGGCGTCAGCGTGCATCACCGCACCGCGATGGACGCCGTGCAGCGCGAGTTCCGCGAATATTCAAACGTGTCGGTGATCCTGTACGATCAGGCGTGCGCGGCGGAAAGGCGGCGGTTACGCAAGCGAGGCAAGCTGCCTGACCCCGACAAGCGCGCGTTCATCAACGCAGCCGTCTGCGAAGGCTGCGGCGATTGCGGCGCGGTTTCAAACTGCATGTCGATCGAGCCGCTCGAGACCGAACTCGGCCGCAAGCGCCGGATCAACCAGGGCACCTGCAACAAGGACTATTCCTGCGTGGAAGGGTTCTGCCCCAGCTTCGTCACCGTCGAGGGCGGCAGGCTGCGACGGGCAGCTGCGCGTGTCGATACAGGCGCCCCCTCTCGCCCCTATCCGCACGCCCTGCCCGAGCCTGACATCGCGCCGCTCGAACGCGTGCACAGTGTGTTGATCGGCGGTATCGGCGGGACGGGCGTTGTCACCATCGGCCAGACCCTGGCCGTGGCAGCGCATCTCGAAGGGCGCTACAGCTCCAATCTCGATGTAACCGGCTTCTCCCAGAAATACGGGGCCGTGACCTCCCACGTGCGCTTTGCGCCCGATCCCCAGATGCTCCACGCCACGCGCATTGGCGTTGGTGAGGCGGATGCCTTGATCGGCTGCGATCTTATTGTCGCGGCGTCGGACGAAGCGCTCGCGAGCCTGCCGGCCGGTCACGGACGCGCGGTTGTATCGACGGAACTCGTGCCCACCAGTGATTTCGCGCGCAACCCCGATTGGCAGGTCGATCCGAAGGCACTCATTGCGCGGATCGAGGCTGCGGTGGGCAAGGCCGGTCTTGTGTTGATGAATGGCCAGCGTCTGGCCACTGCGTTGGTCGGCGATCCGATCGGGGTGAATATGTTCATGCTGGGCGCGGCCTGGCAATGCGGGCTCGTTCCTTTGGGCAGGGCGGCGATCGAGCGGGCCATCGAGCTCAACGGCGCGGCCGTGCCCATGAACAAGGAGGCGTTTCTCTGGGGGCGCCGCGCCGCCCACGATCTGTCGGCGGTGGAGGCGTATCTGCACGACCGGCAGCCGGCCAGGGTTATCCCATTCGTGCCGCGCCAGACTCAAGGGCTCGACCAGATCGTCGCGCATCGTGTCGAACATTTGCGGGCGCACAGCGGCGAGACCCATGTGCCCGCGTACACCGCGCTGGTCGAAAAGGTGCGGACGCTCGAAGCCGGCCTCACAGGCGGCGATGCGCTCACCAAAGCGGTGGCGCACAATTACCACCGCCTGCTGGCGGTGAAGGACGAATGGGAGGTCGCGCGTCTCTATTCGCACCCCGACTTCCGTGCGGCGCTGGAGGCGGAGTTCGAAGGACCGATCCGGCTGCGCATTCAACTGGGCGTCTGGCCGTTCGCCAAGAAAGACCCGAACAGCGGCAAGCCCATCAAGGGTGAGGCCGGAGCCTGGGTGCTGCAGGCCATGAAGGTGATGGCGCGCCTGCGGGGCCTGCGTGGAAGCTGGCTCGATCCGTTTCGCAACACGTCCGATCGCGTCCTCGATCGCCAGCTCCTCGCCCGGTACGAAGCCGATCTTGGCGCTGCGCTGGCCGATCTTGGCCCCGAAACCCTGGAGACCGTCACACAGCTCGCGTCGCTGCCCCAATCGATCCGGGGCTACGGCCATGTGCGGGCGGCGCAGGCCCAAGTTGCTGCCGCGAAGCGCGATAAGCTCATTGCGCAATTGGAAGTCGTGCGGCGATAGAGGGCCAAGCTGGCCTTTTGGGCTCCCCCTATGTCGGGAACACTATCGCCCGATATCGGGAAGCCTCTCCGCTTACCTATCTGGACAGCGCTGCCAGAGTCATGATCTGGGCGGAACACTGTACCGCAGTCACGCGTGTCCCCGTCGAGCTAAAGATTCCTGAACCGAGGCAAGGCGGGTTACGCCTGCACCTCGACGAAACTGTCCAGAACCCGCTTTTCGCCCGCGTGGTCGAACGCGACTTCCAGCTTGTTGCCTTCGATCGCCTTGATCGTGCCGCCGCCGAACTTCTGGTGGAAGACGCGCATGCCGATGGAAAGGTCGCGGCGGGGCGGGGCGCCGACGGTGACCGAAACCGGTTTCGCGTCGATCTGTGTCGCCGTGCGGGTGGGGCGGCCGTAGGTCTGGGCGCGCTGCCAGCCGGGGCCGTGGCCGCGCTGCGTGGCGCGGCTTACATCGGCGAAGGGATCGCGTTCGTCGAGCGCGGCGCGCCACAGCGAGGCGCCGCCGGAGAGCGAGGTTTCGGCTTCGATGTGCTCGCGGGGCAGCTCGTTGACGAAGCGTGAGGGGATGGACGAGGTCCACTGGCCGTAGACGCGGCGGTTCGCGGCGTGGAGGATCGTTGCTTCCTGCTTGGCGCGCGTGATGCCGACGTAGGCGAGGCGGCGTTCTTCCTCCAGGCTCTTGAGCCCGCCTTCGTCGAGCGAGCGCTGCGAGGGGAAGACGCCTTCCTCCCAGCCGACGAGGAAGACATGGTCGAACTCCAGCCCCTTCGCGCCGTGCAGCGTCATGATCGTGACCTTGGGTTCGTCGCGGGATTCCTCGTTGTCCATCACGAGGCTGACGTGTTCGAGGAACGCCTCCATCGATTCGAACTCTTCCATCGCGCGGGTGAGTTCGAGCAGGTTTTCGACGCGGCCCTGCGCTTCGGTGGAGCGGTCGGCCTGCCACATGGCGAGATAGCCCGATTCCTCGATGATGATGCGGGCAAGCTCCGGGTGGGGCATCTTGTCCGCGTGGTGCCCGCGCCAGCGGCGGAAATCCTCCGAAAGCTGTGCGAGCGCCTTGCGCGCGGCGGGCGGGATTTCGTTGGTGCCTGCAATGTCCGACGCGGCGACCGAGAGCGGTGCGCCCGTGGCGGCGGCGAACTGGTGGAGGCGCTGCAGGCTCTTGTCGCCGAGGCCGCGCTTGGGCGTGTTGACGATGCGCTCGAAGGCAAGATCGTCGGCGGGCTGGGCGACGACGCGGAAGTAGGCGAGGGCGTCGCGGATTTCGAGGCGGGCGAAGAAGCGCGGCCCGCCGATGATGCGGAACGGAATGCCGACGCGCACGAAGCGTTCTTCGAACTCCAGCATCTGATATTGCGCGCGCACGAGGATGGCGACGTGGTCGGCGGAAACACCGCGGCGCTGGAGGTTTTCGATCTCCTCGCCGACGCGGCGGGCTTCTTCGGGGCCGTCCCACACGCCGAGCACGCGGATTTTTTCGCCGCTGTCGGCCTCGGTCCACAGCGTCTTGCCGAGGCGGTCCGCATTCTGCGCGATGAGGCCGCCCGCTGCGCCGAGAATGTGGCCGGTGGAGCGGTAATTCTGTTCGAGGCGGATCACCTTGGCGCCGGGAAAATCCTTCTCGAAGCGCAGGATGTTGGCGACTTCGGCCCCGCGCCACGAATAGATCGACTGGTCGTCGTCGCCCACGCAGCAGATGTTCTTGTGCTTTTGTGCGAGCAGGCGCAGCCACAGATACTGCGAGACGTTGGTATCCTGATACTCGTCGACGAGGATGTAGCGGAAGCGCGTCTGATACTGTTCCAGCACGTCGCGGTGCTTGGCGAAGATCGTCAGCATGTGCAGCAGCAGGTCGCCGAAGTCGGTGGCGTTCAGCGCCACGAGCCGCGCCTGATAGGCGGCGTAGAGCGTGCCCGCCTTGCCGTCCGCGAACGCCCACACCTCGTCCTTGGGCAAGGTCTCCGGCGTCCAGCCGCGATTCTTCCACTTGTCGATGACGCCCGCGAACTGCCGCGCGGGCCAGCGTTTCTCGTCGAGATCGGCGGCGGTGATGATCTGCTTCAGCAGGCGGATCTGATCGTCGGTATCGAGGATCGAGAAGTTCGATTTCAGCCCCACAAGCTCGGCGTGGCGGCGGAGCATCTTCGCGGCGACGGCGTGAAAGGTGCCGAGCCAGCCCAGCCCCTCCGACACATCGCCGATGACGCTGTGCATCCGCTCGCGCATCTCGCGCGCCGCCTTGTTGGTGAAGGTGACCGCAAGGATTTCGGAGGGCCACGCGCGCTGCGTGTAGATGATGTGCGCAAGCCGCGAGGTCAGCGCGCGCGTTTTGCCCGTGCCGGCACCCGCCAGCATCAGCACGGGGCCTTCGGTCGTGAGCACGGCATCGCGCTGCGGCGCGTTCAGTCCCTGGAGATAGGGGGGTTCATCGCCTCGGGTCATGGGAACGGATACACTCATGATATGCTGTGATAGTCTCTATGATGCTGTCTTGGCCAGCGTGAAGAACATTTTGTGAACGGAAGCAAGATGCGGAAGACATGGATCGGGTTCGGTGCGGTGACGGGAACGGCGGCGGTCGTTGCGATCGTGCCCTATTTCATAGACTGGAACTGGTTCAAGCCGCAGCTTGTTTCGGCCGTGGAAGAAGCGACGGGCTTCGACGTGGATGTGTCGGGCGACATCGGGTTTTCGCTGTTGCCCAGCCCGCGCCTTTCCGCTGAAGGGTTGACCGTTACGGGGTTCGGATCGAGCCGCGAGCCGCTGGTGAAAGCGGAAAAGCTCTCCGCCGCAGTCGCGTTCCTGCCGCTTCTCTCCAAGCGTGCCGAAGTGAAATACATTGCGCTCGAAACGCCTGTCGTGCGTCTCATCAGCTATGCCGATGGCACGAGCAACTGGTCCGATCCCGCGAAGGCGGAGACGGGATCTTCGGGCGGTGAACTTTCGATCGAGGACTTCCGGGTCGAGAAGGGCACGTTCATCCTGCAGTCGCCGCAGGGCGAGCCGACGCGCATCGACGATATCGACATGAACGTGGCCATCGCGAGCGCTGCGGGGCCGTACACGGTGGAGGGTTCGCTGCGCTACGGCACCATGCCGGTGACGCTGAAGGCCGGCTACGAGCAGGGCGGCGTAAAGCTGGACGCGACGCTTGCCGACGCCGGGACAGTGGCCTTCGCGGGACGGATCGGCGAAGCGGAAGGCGATGCCGCCACACCCGTTTCAGGCAGGCTCACGCTCAGCGGTGAAAAGCTCGGCGACCTGCTTGCCGCGCTTAGCGGCGGCGAGGCTTCAAAGGCGCTCGCTTACGCCAAGCCCGTGCAGCTCAAGGCGACCGTCGACGGGACGATGGAGGCGCTTCGCATCGCGGATATCTCCGGTACGGTCGCGGGATCGAAATTCGGCGGCGCTTTCGATGTGGAACGCGGCGCGCGCACCGCGATCAGCGGCCGACTGGTCGTCGATGCGATCAATGCGGCGGACTGGATGTCCGACGCGGCGAGCGAGGATAACGAACCGTTCGAACTTCCCGAGACCATCGACGCCGACGTGTTCGTTCGCGTGAACGATGCGCGCTACGGCGAGATGCAGCTCGGGGCGGTGAATGCGCCCGTGAAGCTGGCGAACAGAGTGGTGACGCTGGGCGATACGCGGCTTGCGCTTGCGGGCGGGGGCAGCGCCGTCGTGCGCGGGCTGCTCGATGCGGCGGACGGCAAACCGCGTTTTCGCGGACGCTTCGGCACCAGCCTGCCGCGCCCGGCGCAGACGCTCGCGGCGTTCGGGACGGACGGTTACACGTCGCTGCCGCCCGCGACGCTCGGCGGCACGATCGAATACTGCGACGATACCGTGACGCTCGGCGACCTCCGCGGAACGCTCGATGGGAAGGCCGTCGGCGGCAAGGTTCATTATCCGATGGACGAAGCGCTGCCGATCGACGTCACGCTTGGCCTGCAGGGGCTGAACTGGGACCGCGTGGTTTCGAAAGAGTCCACCGCTGCATCCGGCGAGCCGTTCGCGCGGACGGTGAACTTCGACGTGCGGCTCGGCGAACTGCTGATGAGCGGGAGCCGCTACGGCGGCATCACCGCGAAGGGAAGCTACGGGGCCGACAAGGTGACGCTTGCGCAGGCCGTGGTGCAGGAGGCGATGGGCTTCGGCGTGACCGCGAAAGGCAGCATCGACAAGCTCTCCGCCGCGCGTGCCGCAGACCTCGCGCTCGGCCTTGCCGGCGAAGGCGTGAAAGGCGCCATCACCGTGAAAGGACCGATGGCCAAGCTCGATATCGGCGGCGCGGTGAATTATGCGGGCGCCGAGATCGGCCTGAACGGCTGGGTGCGAACCGAGCCGGACGTTGCATACCAGCTCGCGGCAACCGCCAGGGCCCCCGAAGCGGGCGCCGTGCTGGCGAGGCTTCAGGACGAGCCGCGCGCTGCAAAGCTCGGCCCGCTCGATCTCGGTATGCAGATTACGGGTGCCGGCGATACCGCCAAGATCACCGGCATCGCCGGCAAGATCGGCAACATGACGCTTTCCGGCGATGCGTCCGTGAACACCGGCGGATCGGTGCCGGTGGTGAACGCCGTGCTGAAGGCGGGCGTCGTGCCGGTATTGGCGCTGATGGGCGACGACGGCACCGGCGCTGCCGAGGCGGCGGCCGGAAAGGGCGCGCGCTGGTCTTCCGAGCCGCTCTCGTTCGACTGGATCCGCAATTTCAACGGCCGGATCGCGCTGACGGCGGAGCGCGCGATCTACGATGCCTACGTACTGGAAAAGCCGGCGCTGGCACTCGTCAGCAAGGGCGGAACACTCGATATCGAAGGCTTGAAGGGGGGGCTTTACGGCGGAACCTTCACGGCGTCCGGCGCTCTGACCTCCGGCGACGCGCAGGGCATGGCGCTCAAGATCGCGCTGAGCGGCGTACCGGTCGAGCCGTTCCTGAAAGCGGCGATGGCAAGTACGCCAGCGACCGGCACGTTCGACATGACCGCGAGCATCTCCGCGCGCGGCCGTTCGCAGAAAGCCCTGATGTCGTCGCTTGCCGGGCCGGTGCGTATGGCGGCAACGAACGGCGTGATCCGCAAGGTGAACCTGAAGGCGCTCGACGAAGAACTGAACGATCTGCGTTCGCTCGACAGCTTCGTAAGGTTCGCGGGCACCGCGCTGAAAGGCGGCGAGACGCAGTATCGCACGCTTGCGATCGACGCGACGGGCAAAGGCGGCCGCTTCAACATCGACAAGGTGACGAGCGACATGGACGGCGGCAGTGTGACCGCGAAAGGCTATGTGGACATGGGCGCCTGGTATGCGGACAGCGTTGCCACCATCCGCCTCGGCAGCCACAAGGATGCGCCCGCGATCCCTGCCACCATCAAGGGGCCGCTCCCCGTGCCGGAGGTCAAATACTCGCTCGGCCCGCTGCAGGCCTGGTTCGGCAAGCGTATCGCGCTTGTCGGCATCAAGGCGGCGGTCGGCGGCGACAAGCTCGATCTCGGCAGCCTGATCGGCGGCAAGAAGCCGGCAGCCGCCGTGGCGGACGGTGAAACGCCAGCGGAAGCCGCGCCGCAGAAGAGCGTCGAAGACGAACTGGGCACCGCGCTCGGCAAGGGGCTCGGCAAGCTGTTCGGGAAGAAAAAGCCCGCCGAGGAGGAGTAGGATCAGGGCTTATACGGGCCGCAGAAGATGCAGTCGCGCCTTCCCCACGTCGCGCACGGCGTCCACGGTATAGCCTTCGGGCGCAAGCGTTTCGCCTCGCACCGTTTCCACGCTGATCCACGCGCCGGGCGCTAGCCAGCCGCCACTGCGCAGCCCGGCGAGCGCGCGGTCGCCGAGACCCTTGCCGTAGGGCGGATCGAGCAGAACGAGATCGCACGCCATCGGCGTGGTGCCGGGCGTTTCAGCGCTGCGGGAAAGCACGATCGTTTTGTCCGTCGCGCCCAGTTTCGCGATGTTGGTCTTGATCGCGGCGAGCGCCGAGCGGTCGGTCTCCACGAATATCGCGTGCGCTGCCCCGCGCGACAAGGCTTCGAGTCCGAGCGCGCCCGTTCCCGCGAACAGGTCGGCCACGTTCAATCCCTCGAACGTGCCGAGGCGGCTCGTCAGCATCGAAAACAGCGTTTCGCGCGCGCGGTCGGCGGTCGGCCGCGTTTCGGCGCCCTCAGGCGCCACCAGTGGCCGTCCGCGCCACGCCCCGGCAATGATCCTCATTTGGCGGGAAGGCGGCTCCGCAGCCGCGAGACAAGATCGTCGGGCACCTGTTCGACACCGCGAACGGGCAAATCTTCCAGTTCGAAGGGGCCGTAGCCGACGCGGATGAGCCGCGCGACCTGAAGGCCGATATGTTCCATAACCTTGCGGACCTCGCGGTTCTTGCCCTCGGTGATGTTGATGACGAGCCACGCATAGGCACCGGATTTGTGCTCGATATCGGCATTGATGGAGCCGTAGCGCACGCCTTCGATGGTCACGCCTTCCGCCAGCGCCTCCAGCGAACGCGCGTTCACATTGCCGAACACGCGTACGCGATAGCGCCGCACCAGGGCGTTTGCGGGCAGTTCCATCGCACGCTTGAGCTCGCCGTCGTTGGTGAGCAGCAGCAGGCCCTCGGTATTCATGTCGAGGCGGCCGATGGTGACGAGACGCGGCAGGTCTTTGGGCAACAGGTCGTAGATCGTCGCGCGGCCCTTGGGGTCGCGCGCGGTCGTCAGGCAGCCCGTAGGCTTGTAGAAGCGGTAAAGCCGCGTGGCGCTCGTGACCGCGACGGGATTGCCGTCCACCGTGACTGCGGCAAGCGATGTCAGGTTGAGCGCGGGCGAGGTGAGGACCGTGCCGGAAACGGCGATGCGACCCTCCTCGATCATGCGCTCGATATCACGGCGCGAGCCGACACCCGCGCGCGCCAGCAGCTTGGCGATGCGCTGCGGCGCGCCCGTGCGATGCGTTGCGGGCGCTACGGAGCTTTCGGCGCGCCGCGCCGGACGCTCGTCGGACCGTGCCGGGCGCTCGTCGGTACGGCGCGAGGGGCGGCCGTCTGCGCGGCGGGAAGGGCGTTCGTCACCGTCGGGTCGGCGGCCCGGATACGGCCGGCGTTCACCCACGGGTTTACCGGGGCGTTCATCGGCGGTCCGCTCGCGGGGCGTCCGCTCCCGGGGGGGGCGTTCGCGGGGTGTCCGTTCCCGGGGCGGCCTCTCACGATCCGGGCGCGCGGCGCGGCGCTCGCCGGCACGCTCCCCGGCGCGCGGGCCGTCGATTGCACGCTCATCAGCGCGGCTGTCCGAAGGAGGGCGCGGACGCCGGGGAGCGCCGTCGCGCGGCGGGCGGGCAGGGCCGCCGGCTTTCGATGGACGGCGGGGCGGCCCGGAACGGGTAGGAGGTTTCGACATGCTGCCCAACTGAACCGGAAGCAGGGAATTGGCAAGCCCGCCACTTTCCGCTAGTGGCATGCCGCCGTGCCCCTGTGGCGGAATTGGTAGACGCGCTCGACTCAAAATCGAGTTTCGCAAGAAGTGTCGGTTCGAGTCCGACCGGGGGCACCAGAGACCGTCCGTGGACGTCCATTTCCGTCCGTCAAGTGACTGGTTTTCCTATATTATTTTTGCTATGGTGTCCGCACTTAATCGGGCAAATTCACCCGATACCATGACGATACCATGGTATTATTCGTGGTATCGAGTTGCCCTCCGGAAGGAGGTACCATGCGACTCTCGGCGCTGGCGATCCGCAACGCGAAACCGCGTGACACACCCTACAAGCTCGGCGACGGGCACGGCCTCTATCTGCTCGTAAAGCCGAGCGGCACCCGCCTCTGGCGGATGAACTACGCATACATGGGGCGGCAGAAGACACTCTCCTTTGGTGAGTGGCCGTTGCTCAGCCTCGCCGAAGCCCGCGTGAAGCGCGACGAAGCCCGTCGCACCCTCGCGGCCGGGCTCGACCCGTCCGAGGAGCGGAAGCTGGAGCAGATGCGTGCGGAGCTTGCCGCCAGCAACACGTTCCGGGCGATTGCCGAGGAATGGTACCTCAAGAACGAACGCGAAGGCCTTTCAAGCCCCGCGCTGGCGAAAATCCGCTGGCTTGTGGACCGGCGTGCAAAAGGGACCCCGTTAGCGGGGTGATCGGCGTCCAATAGGGACCCCTCATTTCGATGGTTTAGGCAGCGGCCTGGTTTTC